>NZ_JAIVAH010000012.1 GCF_020171745.1 Prescottella equi | reverse complement strand
CCCCCCCCCCCCCCCCCCCCCCCCCACCACTCGTCTGTCAGGACAGACGCGGCGGCATCGCGTCGAGCAGGACGGTCTTCGCCTCCAGATACGGCTGCAGGCCCTCCAGCCCGCCCTCACGGCCCATTCCGGACTGCTTGAACCCGCCGAACGAGATTCCGAAGTCGGTCTTGAAGCCGTTGTGCCCGACGGTGCCGGAACGCAGCTGCCGAGAGACGGCCCACGCGCGTTCGAGGTCGTTCGTGAAGACGGACGCGTTGAGGCCGTAGATGGTGTCGTTCGCGATGTCGACGGCGTGGTTCTCGTCGTCGGCCGCGATGACGCTCACGACGGGGCCAAAGATCTCCTCACGCGCGATGGTCGAGTTGTTGTCGACGTTTCCGAAGACGGTGGGCTCGATGAAGAAGCCGCGCTCGAGGTGCGCGGGCCGGCGCCCGCCGGTGACCAGCGTGGCGCCCTCCTCGCAGCCCTTGGCGATGAGCCCCTCGACCCGATCGAGCTGGCGGGACATCGCGAGCGGTCCCATCTCGGTGTCGGTGTCGAACGGGTTGCCGACGCGGATCGCGGACATCGCGGCGCCGAGCGCGTCGACGAACTCGTCGTGCCGGTTGCGGCTGACGACGATGCGGGTCAGCGACGCGCACACCTGGCCCGTCATGAGCCGCGCCGACGTCGCGATGGACTGTGCCGCGGCGGCGAGGTCGTAGTCGTCGAGGATGACGCCCGCGGACTTGCCGCCGAGTTCGAGCGTGCAGCGGGCGATGCGCTCGCCGCACAGCGATGCGATGCGACGACCGGCGGCGGTGGAGCCGGTGAAGGCGACCTTGTCGACGCCGGGGTTGCGCACGAGCAGCTCCGACACTTCCCGATCGGCCGTGACGACGTTGACGACGCCGGCGGGCAGCCCACACGCCTCGGCGATCTCCGCGAAGGCGTAGACGGCGCCGGGAGCCTCCGGCGACGCCTTGACGACGACGGTGCAGCCCGCGAGGAGCGCCGGGGCGACCTTGTTGGCGAGCAGGCCGAGGGGGCTGTTCCACGGGATGATCGCGGCGACGACGCCGACCGGCTCACGGACGAGCAGTCCGACACCCCGGCCCGAGCTGGGCTGGTGCTCCTCGACCCACTCGTAGGTATCGGCCAGGCCCGCGTAGTAGTCGAAGACGTCGCCGGAACCGGCGGAGGCGTAGGAGGAGACGGCGGCGAGGATGCCCATCTCGCTGGTCCAGATCGCACCGAGTTCGCCGCTGCGCTCGCGGATGCCGGCGCCGATCGCCCGCAGGTAGGTCGCGCGCTCGGCGTGGGTCATCCGCGGCCACGGGCCCCGGTCGAAGGCGTCGCGGGCGGCATCGACAGCGTGGGCCATGTCCTGGGCGTCGGCTTCCGCGACGGTGAGGAAGACCTCTTCGGTAGCGGGATTGACGACGTCGAACGTGGCAGACGTGGACGGCTCCACCCAGCGTCCGCCGATGAACAGCCTGCCGGGGTGCTGCAACTTCGGTGACGTCTCGTTCGCGTCGATCAGACCTGTCATCGCGGAATCGGCTCCTTCGCGTTCCTGCGCACCCGCCCTGTGACGGACGCCACTCACGATCGGACGCTAGACAGCACCGGTCCCGAAGAAACCCCGCGGTCTCGATCAGTGGGATGGATCACACCTCAAGCGGACGGAGTCGGGGCGACACGAGCCCCGAAAACAGTTCAGCCCCGACCTTTTCAAGGTCGGGGCTGAATGTGTGGCAGATGTAGGATTCGAACCTACGTAGGCATAAGCCGACGGATTTACAGTCCGCTCCCATTGGCCGCTCGGGCAATCTGCCGGGCTGCGCCCAGAGTATCTTGCTCGCTCTGACGCGTATTGAAGAATACATCGAAGTCCCCCCAGATACGCAAACCGGGTGGATACGGGGGGTAGCGACCCGATAGCGTCAGGGCTACCCACCGCTGTCCGGGTGGGGTCTACCGCCAAGAATTCAGGAGTGTGCCGTGGCTGATTCGTCCTTCGATGTGGTGAGCAAGGTTGATCGTCAAGAGGTGGACAACGCTCTGCATCAGGCTGCGAAGGAGCTGGGCACCCGGTTCGACTTCCGCAACACCGGGGCGAGCATCGAATGGTCCGGCGAGGAGACCATCACGCTGACCGCCGACACCGAGGAGCGTCTCACCGCGGCCCTCGACGTGTTCAAGGAGAAGCTGATCCGTCGCGACATCTCGCTCAAGGCGTTCGACGCCGGCGAGCCCGCGCAGTCCGGCAAGATCTACAAGCTGAGCGGATCCCTGGTCCAGGGCATCAGCAGCGAGAACGCGAAGAAGATCTCGAAGAAGATCCGCGACGAGGGCCCCAAGGGCGTCAAGGCCCAGATCCAGGGCGAGGAGCTGCGCGTGAGCAGCAAGAAGCGAGACGACCTGCAGGCCGTCATCTCGCTGCTCAAGGGCGAGGACTTCGGGATCGCGCTGCAGTTCGTCAACTACCGCTGACGCCACCCCGCTGCCGAAACACAGGCCGCACACCTTCCCGTCGATACGGGAACGTGTGCGGCCTGTGTCGTCTCGAGCGGCTCAGTGCTCCCGGTAGGTCGGGGGAAGACCACCGTCGGACGGGCCGCCGCCGGCCATCCTCTCCAGGCGCGCGATCCGGTCGGCCATCGGCGGATGGGTGGAGAACATCTTGCTGACCCGGTCACCGGGGCGGAACGGGTTGGCGATCATCATGTGCGACTGCGCCGCGATCTTCGGTTCCGGCGGCAGCGGGGCGGCCTGCGTGCCGCGCTCGAGCTTCCGCAGCGCCGACGCGAGCGCCAGCGGGTCGCCCGTCAGCTCGGCGCCCGACTGATCGGCCTGGTACTCCCGGGACCGGGACACCGCGAGCTTGACGACCGTCGCCGCAATCGGGCCCAGGAGCGAGACGAGAAGCAGCGCAATCGGATTGGTCCCCTGCCCGTCACGTCCGCCGAACATGTTCGCGAAGATCGCCATGTTCGCCAGACCCGAGATGACCGCGGCCATCGCGCCGGCCACAGACGAGATCAGGATGTCGCGGTTGTAGACGTGCGACAGCTCGTGGCCCAGTACGGCCCGCAGTTCGCGTTCGTCGAGGATGTCGAGGATGCCGCTCGTGCAGCACACCGCGGCGTGCCGCGGATTGCGTCCGGTCGCGAACGCGTTGGGCGCAGCCGTGGGGCTGATGTAGAGCCGCGGCATGGGCTGGTGCGCGGCCGTCGCGAGTTCGCGGACGATCTTGTAGATGACCGGGGCCTGGACCTCGGTGATGGGTTGGGCGTGCATTGCCCGCAGCGCGAGCTTGTCGCTGTTGAAGTACGCCCACGCGTTGGTACCGACGGCCAGCAGGATCGAGAAGATCAGAATGTTGCGGTTCCCGAACAACGAGCCGATGAAAACGATCAGCGCCGACATTCCGACCAGCAGTCCGAACGTCTTCGCGCCGTTTGCGTAACCGTGCACGACTCGCCTCTTCCCTGTTCACAACCGTGTGGCTTGCTGACCTGACAACGAACCAGCCCGGGAACAAGGTTCCCGGGCTGGTTCGCAGGCTACTTCAGAAGTTGATCAGCCGACGCGTTCGACGGTGTAGTCGACGAGTCGCACGAGCGCGTCGTTCGCCGGCCCCTGCGGCAGCTGGGCCAACTCGGCACGGGCTCGGTCGGCGTACTCGCCGAGCTTCGCCTTGGCGGCGGCCATGCCGGGCGAGCGGTCGAGCAGTTCGAGGGCCTCGGCAACGGCGTCGTCGTCGGTGACCGGGCCGTCGAGCAGGACCCGCAGCCGGTCGGCGTCGGCGCCCTCCTCGCGCAGCGCGTACAGCACGGGCAGCGTGTGGACGCCCTCGCGCAGGTCGGTGCCGGGGGTCTTGCCGGACTGCTCGGACGCCGAGGAGATGTCGATGATGTCGTCGGCGATCTGGAACGCGGTGCCGACGGCGTCACCGAGACGCTCGAGGCGCGCGATCTGGTCGGCGTCGGCGCCCGAGAACGTGCCGCCGAAGCGGCCGCTGGCAGCGATGAGCGAGCCGGTCTTCTCCCACACGACCTTGAGGTAGTGCTCGACCGGGTCCTGCTTCTCGCGCGCGCCGATCGTCTCGCGCATCTGGCCGGTGACCAGTTCGGCGAACGTCTCGGCGATGATCCGGACGGCCTCCGGGCCGAGCGTCGACACCAGGCGCGACGCGTGCGCGAACAGGTAGTCGCCGGCGAGGATCGCGATGCTGTTGCCCCAGCGCGCGTTCGCACTGGGCGCGCCGCGGCGCATCGTGGCCTCGTCCATCACGTCGTCGTGGTACAGCGTCGCGAGGTGCACGAGTTCGACGACGGTGGCCGCGGTGACCACGGCCGGATCCGAGCCCTGCGGCCCGAGCTGGGCGGTCAGCACGGTGAACAGCGGACGGAACCGCTTGCCACCGGCCTTCGCGAGGTGCAACGCCGCCTCGGTGAGGAAGTCCTCACCGTCGGACAGTTCGCTGACGAGAAGCTCCTCGACGCGGGCGAGCCCGTCGCGCACGACGTCCGCGAGCTGCTGGTCGCCGAGATCGACTCCGGCGACGACAGTGGTCGACCCCTCAGTGCTCACGATGTCAGTACTCATTCCTGTAGTCGGTGACGCCCCAGCACGCCCGGAAAACGCAGAAACCACGCTAGTGAACCTAGCGTCAACAACGCTCGGCACCACACCTGCCCTGGCCGCGTCGCGCAACGTCGGCCTGAGAAGATACTGGGGTGGTGGCCGAACAATTCCCGACCGCTGGGTCCAGCGATGCCCCGAACTCCTCGCCGCATCTGCCGTCGAGCACGGAAGTCCTGGTCGTCGGCGCAGGTCCGGCCGGTTCCGCGGCTGCGACGTGGGCGGCGCGCGACGGACGTGACGTCCTGCTTCTCGATGCAGCCACGTTCCCCCGCGACAAGACCTGTGGTGACGGGCTGACGCCCCGCGCGGTCGCCGAACTCGATCACCTCGGTCTCGGCGAGTGGGTCCGCGGCCGGACGATCAACCGCGGGCTGCGGCTCACCGGCTGGGGGCGCGAACTGGAGTTGCCGTGGCCGGGCGGAGAGCTGCCCGCGGTGGGGAGCGCGGTTCCCCGGACCGAACTCGACGACCGTCTGCGGCGCACGGCGGTGGAGGCCGGTGCGCAGATGGTGCAGGGCGCGAAGGTCGTCGGCGTCGAACGGGACGGCGACCGGGTGCGGGCGGTGACGGTGAAGACCGCGAACGGCACGCACACCGTCGGCTGCGAGAAGCTGATCGTCGCCGACGGCGTTCGCTCGACGCTCGGCAAGCAACTGGGACGGCAGTGGCACCGGGACACCGCGTACGGCGTCGCGGCCCGCGCGTACGCGCCGTCGGGGCGCAGCGACGATCCGTGGATCACCTCGCACCTGGAACTGCGTGACGACGCCGGCGCGCTGCAGCCCGGCTACGGCTGGGTCTTCCCGCTCGCGACCGGCGAGGTGAACATCGGCGTCGGCACGCTCGCCACGGCGAAACGTCCGGCGCCCGGCGCGCTGCGCCCGCTGCTCGATCTGTACGTCGCGCAGCGTCGTACCGAGTGGCAGCTGGACGGCGACGTGCATTCGGTGGCGTCGGCGCTGCTGCCGATGGGTGGCGCCGTCTCGAACGTGGCCGGACGCAACTGGGCGCTGATCGGCGACGCCGCCGCGTGCGTGAACCCGCTCAACGGCGAGGGCATCGACTACGGGCTCGAGGGCGGGCGCCTGGTGGCTCGGATCCTGGACGACGCCGACCTGACCGACGTGTGGCCCGCGATCCTGCGGGACCGGTACGGCCGCGCGTTCTCGATCGCGCGTCGTCTCGCGGGCCTGCTGACGCTGGCCCGGTTCCTGCCGGCGACCGGGCCCGTGGCGATGCGCTCGCGCGCGATGATGACCGTCGCGGTGCGGGTGATGGGCAACCTCGTCACCGACGCGGACGCCGACGCCGTGGCCCGCGCGTGGCGGACCTCGGGCGCCGGGTCCCTGCGTCTGGATGCGCGGCCGCCGTTCTCCTGAGCGGAGTCTGTCGTGAGCGGTATCAGCGAGTCGCGCGGTGCAGCGCCACGACGCCACCGGTGAGGTTGCGCCACTGCACGTTCTTCCAGCCGGCGGCCTCGATGCGCTCGGCGAGCTGCTCCTGCGTCGGCCACGCCCGGATCGACTCGGCCAGGTAGACGTAGGCGTCGGGGTTGCTGCTGACCGCGCGCGCGACCTGCGGGAGCGCCTTCATCAGGTACTCCATGTAGACCTTGCGGAACGGCCCGAACACCGGAGTGGAGAACTCGCTGACGACGAGACGTCCGCCCGGCTTGGTGACGCGGGCGATCTCGCGCAGACCGGCGTCGAAGTCGGAGACGTTGCGCAGACCGAACGAGATCGTGGCGGCGTCGAACACGGCGTCGCCGTACGGCAGGTGCATCGCGTCGCCGGCGACCATCGGGACCTGGCGGCCGATTCCGGCCTGCAGCATGCCCTTCGAGAAGTCGGTGGCCACCACCCAGGCGCCGGAGCGGCCGAGTTCGACCGTGGAGACGCCGGTGCCGGCCGCGAGGTCCAGGACCCGCTCCCCCGGCTTCAGGTCGAGCGCGGCCCGGGTCGCCTTGCGCCAACTGCGGTCCTGACCGAACGAGAGCACCGTGTTCGTCAGGTCGTATCGCTTCGCGACCCCGTCGAACATCGACGCGACCTCGTGCGGCTTCTTGTCGAGCGAGGCCCGCAAGCCGTGTGTATCTGCCACGGCGTCAGACGCTACCAACCGCTCACGCGTCGACATCGGCCGCCGGGTTGTCCTCGGTCGTTCGCGCCGGTCGGCGGGCGAGCGAGCGCGCCCGGTTGTGCGCCCACGGCAGCAGCATCGCGACGACGGCGACCGTGACGGCGGATCCGACGACGGCGCCCGCCAGGACGTCGTGCGGGTAGTGCACGCCCTGCAGGACCCGCGAGAGGGCGATCAGCGCGGCCAGCCCGATCACCAGGCCACGCTGCAGCGACGACAGCGTCCGTTCGGTCGCGAGCACGATTGCCGTCGCGAGGCCGACCGCGATGACGGTGTGGTTGCTCGGGAACGACCAGTCCCCGGGCGCCGGGCAGTCGGCGAGCGTGAGTTCGACGCGGCACGGCCGGTCCTCGCTCACGAAGACCTTGACCACCTCGCTGAGGGCGTACGCGACGACGACGCCGAAGCCACCCATCAGCAGGTCGCCGAGGTACGGCGAGCGGGTGCGCCACATCTGGGCGGCGAGCACCGCGAACAGCGCGACGAGCGCGAGCAGTCCGACGTCCGCGATCAGCCCCATACCGGGCAGGTCCGCCGTGTGCGGGACGATCGCACGATAGATCGCCGCACTGACGCCGCGCAGCAGGTACAGGGCCACCACGACGACCGCCGCGGCGACGAGCATCATCCCGGCCCGCTCCGAAGTTCTCCGCATTCGGTCGAGGATAGAAACCCTTCCTGAGTGAACTTCTCAGGAACCCCCGGCGCGGGCCCTGCGGCGGAGCACCAGCAGCACCGGCAGCGCCACGAACCAGGTGATGACGATCACCGATCCGGCCGGCACGATCGCGACGCTCGCGTCCCTGCCGGCGACCCGCACGAGATCGGGTTCGCTGCGCGCGTACTCGACGTCGATGCGCTGGCCCGCCGTGAGATTGGTCGGATACAGCACCCCCAGCTTGGGGTTGTGGGTGACGCCGTCGGGGGTGACGAAGCTGACGGCCGACCGCAGCGAGCCGGCGGACAGCACCTCCGCGGTGGCGGTGCCCATGTCCGACTCGATGGTCCGGTCGTTTCGCCACGCCGCGAGGACCAGCAGCACGGCGAGCACCGAGATCCCGGTCGCGACGACGATCACCGACACCGCCGCACGACGTGCGGCGCGCGGGGTCACAGCTGCGCTCGCACGGCGGCGTGCAGCTCCCGCAGGCCCGAACGCTCGGTGGTGACCTCGAGGACTCGGATGCCCTCACCGGGGCCCGCGAGCACCGCGGTGAGCTCGGCGAGGTCGACCCGGCGGTGCGGCACCCGGTAGGCGGCGCACAGCGCGGCCAGGTCCATGCCGTGCGGGGTCCCGAAGACCCGCTCGAACACCCCGGCGTACTGCGGATCGCCCTGCTCGAGCAGTTCGAAGATGCCGCCGCCGTCGTCGTTGGCGACGACGATCGTCAGGTCGGACGGCCGCGGTTCCCCGGTGCCGATGAGCAGGCCGGACGCGTCGTGCAGGAAGGTCAGGTCACCGAGCAGGGCGACGGTGCGACCCTCCGATTCGTACGCGAGCGCGGCCCCGACCGCGGTCGACACGGTGCCGTCGATGCCGGCGACCCCGCGGTTGGAGAGCACCTTCACCCCCGGCCGCGGGTAGCTGACGAGCGCGGCGTCACGCACCGGGTTCGACGCGCCGAGCAGCAGCTGGTCGCCGTCGGACAGCGCGTCCATGACTGCCGCGGCGACGTGCAGCCCGGTGGCCTTCGGGTGGGAGTCGAGCTGCGAGCGGACGGCCTTGTCGGCGTGCTCGGACAGGTGCCGGCAGCGCGCGATCCACGCGGGATCCGGCTCCCCCGTCACGACGGCGCGGGTGCCGGTCGCGAGGACGTTGCCCGAGACGTCGGGCCAGCGTGGGCCCGTCGTGAGCGCGTACACCGCGACGGACGGGTCGGCCAGCAGCTTCGACACCGGACGGTGCAGCGTGGGACGGCCGGTGATGATCGCCTGGCGCGGCTTGAGCTGCGGCAGTGCGAGCGGGTGCAGCGGGATGCCGTGCATCGGCGCGGTCGGTTCGGCAACCGTCGGCAGGTTCGCCAGCTCCGGCCGGTAGGCGGAGCCGTGCCCCGAGACGACGACCGTGTCGGCGGTGATGTCGAGGTCCACCGGGACGTCGAGGGTGGCGTGGGCGGTCGTGGTCCACGCGGCACCGCCGGGGCGCCCCTCCGGGACCAGGCCCTGCGCGCGCATGTCCGGGACCAGCGGCTCGCGCAGCGGGATGTCGAAGTGGACGGGACCGGCGTTGCCGGACCGGGTGCCGCGGGCGGCGGCGAGCACCCGGCACACCGCGCTCCGCCACTGGCTGTTCTGCTCGTCGAAGCGGATACCACGCATCGACTCGTCGCCGGACTCCTCGGCGAGGCCGAGGCTGATCGCGGCCCGCACCTGGCTGCCGAACAGGCCGAACTGCTCCACGGTCTGGTTGGCGCCGGTGCCGAGCATCTCGTAGGGCCGGTTGGCGCTGAGCACGATCAGCGGGATGCGCGCATAGTTCGCCTCGAGCACCGCGGGCCCGAGGTTGGCGACCGCCGTGCCCGACGTCATGACGATCGGGACCGGCTGCCCGCTCGCGACGGCGAGACCGATCGCCAGGAATCCGGCGGTGCGCTCGTCGATCCGCAGGTGCAGACGGAGCCGGCCGGCCGCGTCGGCGGCCTGCAGCGCGAACGCGAGCGGCGCGTTGCGCGAACCCGGGCAGAGCACGACCTCACGGACCCCGCCGCGGATCAGTTCGTCGACGACGGCGGTGGCTTGCGCAGTGGACGGATTCACGCCTTCCAGATTGGCAGACGCGGCGGCCGACGCGCCGGGAGGGGCGGTGCCACGATGGTCGGATGGTGCGCACAATCTTCGATCCCACCGAGATGGGTCCGGGTCGCTTCTATCCGGTGCTGACCGCGTCGGTGGTGCCGCGTCCGATCGCGTGGGTGTCGACGCTGTCGACCGACGGGGTGCCGAACCTGGCACCGTACAGCTTCTTCACGGTGTCGAGCGCCGAGCCGCCGGTCGTGCAGTTCACGTCGGTCACCCGCAAGGACAGCCTCCGGAACGTCGAGGCGACCGGAGAGTTCGTGGTGAACCTGGCGACCGAGGCGATGCTCGACGCCGTCAACGCCAGTTCGGCGCCGTACGAACCGGGCACCGACGAGTTCGCCGCGCTCGGCATCGCGGCCGAGCCGAGCGAGCGGGTCCGCCCGCCGCGGGTCGCGGACTCCCCCGTCGCGATCGAGTGCCGGCTGCGGCAGGTGGTCGAGGTGGGCACGTCGTTCGTCGTGATGGGCGACGTGCTGGCGGTGGCGGTGCGGCCGGAGGTGCTGGCCGACGACGGCCTGCCCGCGTTCGCCGCGATCGCCCCGCTGAGCAGGCTGGGCCGCGACGAGTGGGGCATGACGCCCGCGGTCCGCCGCATCCAGCGCCCCGGCGCGCCCTGACCGTCACGCCGCCGACACGGCCACGTTAGGGTTGGCTAAATTGTCGCCGGATTCGCGGGACGGAATGTCATGGCCAAACGCTCCAAGTTCGTCAAGCCCGAGCAGCGCGAGATCGTCTCCGCGCACGTGCTGGGCAGCAAACAGATCAGCCCGAACTTCATGCGCGTCACGATCGGCGGCGACGACCTGCGCGGGTTCACGTCGATGGGCTTCGACCACTGGTTCCGGATGTTCCTTCCCGACCCGGAGCTGACCGGCTTCCGGCTACCCACGTCCGCGGGCCACCTCTGGTACCCACAGTTCAAGCTGATCCCCAAGGACGTCCGGCCGGTGCTCCGCAACTACACCGTGCGTGAATTCCGTCCCGCGGGAGGACTTTTCGGGGACGGACCCGAACTCGACATCGACTTCGCATCGCACGGCGACCTCGGTCCGGCGTCGGCGTGGGCCAACTCGTGCGCGCCGGGCGACCCACTGGGCCTGCTCGACGAGGGCCTGATCTACAACCCCACCCCGGACGCCCGCTGGCACCTGCTCGTCGGCGACGAGAGCGCACTGCCCGCGATCGTCGGCATCCTGAAGTCGGTCGACCCGGGGCTGCCGGTGCGCGCCTACATCGAGATCCCGCACACCGACGATCGGCAGGACGTCCCGGTGGGCACCGACGCCGAGGTGCACTGGCTGGTGCGCGAGGATCCGTCGGCGAAGCCCGGCGAACTCGCCCTCGCGACGGTGCGGGCCGCCGATCTGCCGGACGGCCCGTCCTACACGTTCGTCGCGGGCGAGAGCGACCTCGCGACGGGTCTGCGCCGCCACCTGGTGAACGACCGGCGGGTCCCCAAGTCCGATATCGCCTTCACCGGGTACTGGCGCCACGGCCACGCCGCGTACTGAGCCCCGAACGACAACGAGCCCGCCCGGATCACCGGGCGGGCTCGCTGTTGTTCACGACTAGGCGGCGTGCTTCTGCACCAGGTCGCCGAGACGCGGCAGCGCCTCGATCACGTGCTTCTTCGCCGACGGACGCAGCGACGAGTAGACCCTCTTGATCGCGCCCTTGTCGGTGCCCTCGATGCGCTCGTCGGTGACGCCCAGCAGCGCGTCCGCCGCGGCATCGCTGCGCGCGGTCAGGAACGCCGAGAAGCTGCCCTCACCGCTGGCCCCGAACTCCTGCCAGAACGGCTCGAGCCGCGCGACGAACGCCGGCAGCAGGCCCTCGATGGCGTCCGGCACGATCGACGGTCCGACCTTCTTGACGGCGCCGTAGCCGCCCTTGAGCGCCAGTCCGGACGCACCCTTCTTGTCCGAGACCTCCGCGTCGACGAGCGCCTGGACGTCCGCGAGGACCGCGGGCATCCGTGCATCGTCCAGCAGGGTGTCGTTCAGTGCTGCAACCACTTCTTGCCTCCGTATCGACTGGTCCGTATCTGACCGGGCACGAGACTATACGAGGTCGGTGTCGCCGCTGGTGGCGAGGATTTGGTGACAGCGGCGCAGCCGCGCGAGCCACCATTGCGCCCGTTCCGGCGGGGCCGCGAGGTCGGTGAGCCGGGCCGGATCGGGGACGACGGGACCCGCGTCGAGCGTGCCGTCGGCCATCTCCCGCGGGTCGGCGACGTCGGCGGCGAACAGTCCCCCGGTGCCGAGTCCGCACGCGTGGTTCAGGTTCGGCAGCGCCGCGGCCGCGGCCAGCCCCGCACCCATCCCGACCGCGGTGTCGAGTGCGCTCGACACCACCACGGGCACGCCGTACCCGGCGAGTTCGTCGGCGAGCGCGAGCAGACGGCGCATCCCACCGAGCGGCGGCACCTTCACCACCGCGACGTCGGCGCCGCCCGCACGCACCACGCGCAGCGGGTCCTCGGCGCGGCGGATGCTCTCGTCGGCCGCGATCGGCACGCCCGGCAGCCTGCGGCGAACCTCGACAAGCTCGGGCACGCTCGCGCAGGGCTGTTCGGCGTACTCGAGCGGGCCGGCGGCGGTCAGCGCAGTGAGCGCTGCGACGGCGTCGTCGACGTTCCAGCCGCCGTTGGCGTCGACCCGCACATTGGGGATCGACTCACGGACCGCGTTCACCCGGGCGACGTCGTCGGCGAGCGACTGCCCCTTCTCGGCGACCTTGACCTTCGCGGTGGCGGCGCCGGGGAACCGGGCGAGGATCTCCGGCACCTGCTCGGGTCCGATCGCCGGCACGGTCGCGTTGATCGGCACCCGCTCGCGCAGCGGTGTCGGCGGGCCGACCCACGCGGCCTCGATGCCGGCCCGGAGCCAGTGCGCGGCCTCGGCGTCGTCGTACTCGGGGAACGGCGCGAACTCGCCCCATCCGGACGGCCCCTCGAGCAGCACCGCCTCACGAGTCATGATGCCGCGGAAGCGAACCCGCATCGGCAGGCTCACCACGAGCGCGCCGGCCAGGACATCGGCGAGCGGCGGGAAGGTCACGGCTGCCCCGGCAGGAGCTCGATCATGAGCGCCTCGCAGTCGGCCAGGACGGTGCCGTCCAGGTCGCGCAGTTCCGCGGTGCAGAAGAGCTTGCGACCCTCGACGCGGTCGACGCGACCCTCGACCACGAGTTCGGTGTCGAGCGGCGTGACCTGGCGGTAGTTGACGTGCAGATAGGCCGTCCGCGCGATGGGGTGCCCCGACGCGAAGACGATCATCCCGAGCATGTCGTCGAACAGCAGGCCGATGGTGCCGCCGTGCGCGGCGCTGTTGCCGCCCCGGTGGAACTGGCGGAAGACACCGCGGGCGCGGATGCCGTCGGCCTCGACCTTCTCGAACAGCCAGGGCAGGAGCAGCAGGCTGCCCCGACCCGGCAACTGCCGGTTGAAGCCCGCCGGGGACTTGCCCTCCGGAACGCGGTACGGCTCGAGCAGGTCGCTGAGCGCGTTCACCCGAGCGGTCGCCTCCTCGACGACGTCGTCGGGGATGTGCGTCGAGACCGCGAGATCCTGCAGCCGCCGCAGCGACTCGACGAACTCCCCGTAGTTCGGCCCGGCCTGCACCGGCGTGAACACCGGGAAGCCGCCGTGGTGTTCGTGGACGTCGTCCCCGGATCGGACCTCGGGTCGAACACCGGACTGCACTGACTCGCTCATGCCCTGCACGTTATCGCCGGAAAGGGGTGGTTCGGGCGTGAGGCACTGCCCGACACTCCGACGGCCGGGGCATATCCTTCGGTCCGTGACCTTCAACCCGCAGCTCTGGCGTCCCGTCCCCGGTTTCGAGGATCTCACCGACATCACGTACCACCGTCATGTCACCGAGGGCATCGTCCGCATCGCGTTCGATCGCCCCGAGGTCCGAAATGCCTTCCGCCCGCACACCGTCGACGAGCTGTACCGCACGCTCGACCACGCGCGCATGACGTCCGACGTGGGCTGCGTGCTGCTCACCGGCAACGGCCCCAGCGAGAAGGACGGCGGCTGGGCGTTCTGCTCGGGCGGCGACCAGCGCATCCGCGGCCGCAGCGGCTACCAGTACGCGTCCGGCGAGACCGCCGAGACCGTGGACCCGGCCCGTGCCGGACGTCTGCACATCCTCGAGGTGCAGCGCCTGATCCGCTTCATGCCCAAGGTCGTCATCGCCCTGGTCAACGGCTGGGCCGCCGGCGGCGGGCACAGCCTGCACGTCACGTGCGACCTCACGCTCGCCTCCCGCGAGCACGCCCGCTTCAAGCAGACCGACGCCGACGTGGGCAGCTTCGACGGCGGCTACGGCAGCGCGTACCTCGCGAAGATGGTGGGCCAGAAGTTCGCCCGCGAGATCTTCTTCCTCGGCGACACCTACACCGCCGAGGAGATGCACCAGATGGGCGCGGTCAACCGGGTCGTCGACCACGACGAACTCGAGAACGTCGCGATCGAGTGGGGCACCAAGATCAACGGCAAGTCGCCGCAGGCGCAGCGCATGCTCAAGTACGCGTTCAACCTGCAGGACGACGGCCTGGTGGGCCAGCAGCTGTTCGCCGGCGAGGCCACCCGCCTGGCGTACATGACCGACGAGGCCGTCGAGGGCCGCGACTCGTTCCTGCAGAAGCGCGACCCGGATTGGGCGCCCTACCCCTGGTACTATTGACCTCCCCTTTACTCGTAAATCGAGTAAAGGTTCCTACGCCGGAGTTCGAGAATCGGCCCGGCGGGTTCCCACTTCACCGGGGTCTGCGAGCGCAAGCACCCGTCTGACATCCCCTCCATGGGCGTTTAGCCTCTCCGCAAGCCCTGCGGCGAGCAATACGTTGACTGCTGCGTTGTAATCACGGTCGAGGGTCGCTCCGCACCTGCATGTCCACGTGCGGATGCGGAGCGGCTTCGGACCATCGACGGCAGCACATTGCGAACACATCTGAGTGCTCGGAAACCACCGGTCGATGATGACGATCTCTCTGCCGGCCTCCGCAGCCTTCGATGCGAGGAGTCCCAACAGGATTCCCCAGCCCGCGTCGGTGACCGACTTCGCGAGCCGCGTCTTTCCGAGGGCCGCGATGTCCAGATTCTCGACGGCAATGACTTGGTTCTCGTCAACCAACCGGCGTGAAACCTTGTGTAACTGGTCCAAGCGCGACCGCGCAACCTTCGCATGGAGACGGGCGACCTCGCGCCGTGTCTTGTCTCGGTTCCTTCCCCCTTTCGCCTTGGCACTCAGTCGTCGTTGGGCACGGACAAGATCGAGTTCGGCAGTACGCAGACATTTGTTGTTCGTAACGCGATACCGCTCACCTGTGCTTCTCACGACGATTGCGAGATGCGTCAGACCCAGATCGACACCCGCGGCCGCAGCTACTTCGACTCGGGTGACCGCGCAGACCTCGACGACAAAGCTCACTCGATACTGCCCCGACGGTTCGCGAATCACTTTGACGGTGGAGGGCTCGGAAGGCATCTCGCGCGAGAGCCTGAACCTCACCTCCCCGATCTTCGCCAGGCGGACGAATCCCCATCGAGAACACCCGTCCGCACGAACCGAGAAAGCGCTCCTGGTGAAGGTGGCGACCTGTCGCCCAGACTTCTGTTTGAACCGCGGCGGGTTTACCCGGGGTCCGCGTCGTGTTCGTGCAATCGATGCGAAGAAGGCGCGGTATCCCGCCTGTGCGTCTCGCGCAGCTTCTTGGAGCGGCACAGAACTCACTTCTGCCAACCACTCACGCTCTGGCGTTCGTTTCGCCTGCGCGGTGACGAGTGACTTCACCTCGTTGAGATCAGGGACGAAGCCCCGCTTCTCGTACGAGTCCCGGCAGTGGGCCACGAAATCGTTGAACACGACACGCGCGCATCCAAAGGTCTTGGCGAGCATGAACGCTTGCGCGTCATTCGGGTAGGCCCGGTAGCTATAGCGCTTCTTCACGGCACCCCTCCCCAAGCCCGCCCCTGCTTGGTCCGGGAGTGTGCCATCTCCCACCGACAAGTCACGTCGCTGCGGATTCAAGTCCGAACCGGCGATTAGGATGCATCGGACACTGCCGAAGCGGGAGCCGTGGGGGAGATCGATCCAGACTGGTAGACGTGGCGCGCGAGTCGGTCAACTTCGGGCACTTGGTTGGCCGCGGGACACCGATACCTTCCACCAGGTCGACGACCTCGAGACCAGGTCTGACGGCGTGGTGATCAGCCGGTTCCTCGCATCCGGTGCACGACATATCGCCGGGTCGAGTGCCGTGCTGTCATGCCCCGCACCCGGTGCACGATTGCAGCTCTGCGCGGAGCCCGAGAACCCGGTGAACGAACGCGCCGAGCTCATCCGTGAATCCACCGGCGAATCGGTCGCCTACGTCCTGGATTGGCTTCTCGACGACCTCGAAACGCTGTTGGCCCGGGCCAACACCTTCGAAATCGTCGCGGAGGGCATCACTCCCGACGCGCACCCGCACATGCGGGCTGCTCTGCCGTATCGAGGCTCGCCTCGGAGCTTGACCGATACTCGCACGGCGACAGCCACACGATATCCAAGGTTGTCGATGGTGAATGCGATGCTTCCGGAATGGCGCTCAATGACCAGGAAGGCAGATGGGTAGGCAGGATTCAAGATGCATCCGCGATCGCCGCGAGCATGGCCGACGGTATGCGGCGATCCGGTGGCGCCCCACTGATACGCAACTTCCTTTCCTACCTTCGGCAGAGTCCACTCGGCATTGCCTTCGATGCAGCGGCCACGGACACCCCGCCCATCGGGAGCGAACTGGAGCTGATCGTCGCTCCCGTTATCGCGGCGCTGCGCGATGTGTTCAGCGGTCCCGAGCCGTCTCATACCGACGATCTCGTCGAAACACTCAGGAAAGTCGCCATGACGTGCCATACGGCGATGACGCGCCTCGAACTGGCGGACGCGGCTCGTCCTCACTCGGTCCAGTCGGTAATTGACGATTTCGAACGTGACTATCAAGTTTCACTACTCGCGACGCTGACCAGTCAGGTCGGTATTTTTCACATCAGCGCTGAGTGGGAGCGCAAACACGCAGCGACGCGCGGAAACGCGCCCGGATATCTCCATATCCCCAGCCAGCAGCTTGTTACCGAGCCAGGGCCGGGGCGTGTTTCCATGCACGTTGTCAACAGTGCGATCGATAGCGGCCTGGTGATGATGACCCCCTACTCCCAGTCAGTTATTGATCGGCCGCCCGCGCTTCAGCGGATCTTGTTCGGTCAGTGGTTCACATACATCCACGCCACCTGGGAGGACGTATATCGGGGGCGCCTTGCCAAGGCACACGGACACGACGTCGACGGCAACGCTTGGGCGAAGAACGACGTCCGGTCCCTGTTCTTCGCTGAGGTTGCCCTGATTCGTCAGGACTTCGCCCACCACGACGGGATCTGCAACAACAGCGGGACGAACATGCTGCTGAACTGGGCAACCGAGGGCGAGCCGATCCACGGCAATGCCGAACAGATGCTCGGCCTCCTGAATAAGTTCCCCCGCGACGAATTGGCACAGACACCCGTGCGCACGAAGAAGAAGACCTTGCCGCTGCCCTGGCAGTTGCCGGCGGAGTTCGTCGATCGACTGCGCCAACGGGTGAACCGCATTCCCAAGAAGCGTCGCACGACCGTCCTGCAGGAGGTCCTGCAGGCGTGGCTCGACGACAACCCCTGAACCCGCACAAGGACGCTAGCCAGCCTGACCTTGCGACGCCGAGGCGCCCACCGACTGCTCTCGTCGCGTAAGCAACCCTGCCGAACTCCACCATCTCGTCGACAGACTCTGGATCACCAACTCGCGCAGGGTCCTCGCCGGCGGCTGATCGGCCCGGTTCCGCTTGGGTGCCGCCACGATCGGGTGTGCAATGGACAGGTGAGTACCGAGGTCACGTTCGACGTCGACGGCGTCCACCTGTCCGGCGCGCTGACCGATCCGGCCGGCGACCTGCCGGTGGTGGTGTTCGCGCACGGCAGCGGTAGCGGGCGGTTCAGTCCGCGCAACCGCTTCGTCGCCGAGCTGCTGCAGGACGTCGGCCTGGGCACGCTGCTGTTCGACCTGCTCGCACCGGACGAGGAGGGCGACCGGCGCCTGGTGTTCGACATCCCGCTGCTGGCATGCCGGCTGCTCGAGGTGACCGCGCAGCTGCGCGAGACGGCGGCGTCGATCGCGTACTTCGGGGCGAGCACCGGCGCGGCCGCGGCCCTGCACGCCGCAGCGGAGAGGGGCAACGACATCTCCGCGATCGTGTCCCGCGGTGGCCGCCCCGATCTGGCTGGGTCGCGCCTGTCGATGGTGCGGGCACCGACGTTGCTGCTGGTCGGCTCGCTCGACACCGCGGTGATCGACCTCAACCGGCAGGCCGCGAAGCTGCTCGAGTGCGAGCACGAAGTGGAGATCGTGGAGGGTGCGACGCACCTGTTCGAAGAACCCGGCACCCTCGCCGTCGTCGCCGAACGTCCCCGCGAGTGGTTCGTCGCGCACGCGGCCCGATCCTGAAGGATTCCTCTCGCGTGCCGACGGAAATCGTTCAGGATCACGGCCGCGAGAGGTACGCGCGATCCGCAGTCCGCCAGGCACACTGGACCACATGACCGTCGACCGCGAGCAACCCGAACCGGAGCACCGCCGCCCGGACGGCGTCACCGACGCCACCGTCGAGGCCGTCGGCAAGCTGTCGGAGGCCCTCGAGACCGTCGAGCAGGCCCGCGGTCACCTGTACGCGTTCCACCAGCTGATGGGGCGCGCCGACCGGCAGCTCGGCGAGGCGGTGGAGAAGCTGATCGCGTCCGGGCATCCCGCGGCGGCGGATCGTCTACGGACGGCGATGGTGGGGCGCAACGTCCTCGAGGGACGGTGGACCTTCCAGATCGTCGAGGAGTTCGACGACGGCTACTGGTCCGAGTTGCGCGAGCACGAGAAGGCCGTGCGCGGTGTGCTGCTCGACGGCCGACGGCACCTGTTCGAGGCCGAGATGAAGGAAGCGCGGCGCACGAAGGGCCGGGCCGGGCACGAGTCGCGCCCGGCGCCGGAGCAGTGACAACGGGTTCGGCCCGAACAGTGACGCCGGGATCGAGAGAGAGGAACAACCGTGGAGATACTCAGCAGCAGAACGATTCTGCGCCCCCGGGACTACGAGGTGACGCTGGCGTTCTATCGGGACGTGCTGGGGCTGGCGATCGCCCGCGAGTACCCGGGCGGCACGGTGTTCTTCGCGGGTCAGGGCCTGATCGAGGTGAGCGCGCACGGCGGGACCGGGCTGGACAACCGCTTCTCGGGCGCGCTGTGGCTGCAGGTGCGGAACCTGGCCGAGGTCCAGGAGGAACTGGTCCGCGCCGAGGTGCCGATCGTGCGTGAGGCGCGGCAGGAGCCGTGGGGTCTGCACGAGATGTGGATCGCCGACCCCGACGACATCCCGATCGTGCTGGTGCAGATCCCCGAGGACCATCCGATCCGCCGCGACCTGCGCTGAGACAGCAAAGCCGAGACCGGACAGACGAAAGAAGCCGGGCCCGACACCCTCTCCCCCGAGAGGCGTCGGACCCGGCAGTCTCGGGTGTCGACTACTTCGACAGCGCCGCCGCGATCTGATCGGCCTGCGCCTGGCCCTCGTGCAGCTGACGCAGCAGCCACAGACGCAGGACCCGGGCGATCGCGCCCGCCAGGTAGAGGGCACCGCCGATCACGGTCAGCGCGAGGAACGCGGTGGCCAGGATCTGGTACGACGCGATGTCGCGCAGGTCGTTCTGCGTGAGCGACGAGATGTAGACGACGAATGCGGCGACGACACCGACGACCATGAGCGCGAGGCCGGCGACCCGGGCGGCACCGTCGCCGCGGGACTGGCCGGTCTTGAGCTTGAGATCGTCGACGTCGGACTTGAACTGGGCGCGACGCTCGTCTGCGAGAGTGGTCATCGTCATCCTCCTAGGTAGCTGTTGGAAAGTTCGTTCTCGATTTCGTCGGGTGCCCCGACGCGGACCACTCGTCCGTGGAGCATGAGCGCTGCCCGATCGGCGATCGGCAGCACGGCGCGGGCGAACTGCTCGGCCACGAGGATCGTCAGACCCTCGTCGACCAGTTGGCCGACGATGTCGTACATCTGCGAGACGATCCGCGGGGCCAGACCCATCGACAGTTCGTCGAGCAGCAGCACGGTGGGATCGGTGCCGAGTGCCCGGGACAGCGCCAGCATCTGCTGCTCACCGCCGGACATCGATCCGGCCAGCTGGTTCTTGCGCTTGCCCAGGATCGGGAACCGGTTGTAGGCGATCTCCTCGAGCTTCGCCAGACCCGATCCGGTTCCCGTTGCGATCCAGAGGTTTTCGCGAACCGTGAGGTTCGCGAAGATGCCGCGACCCTCCGGGATCGAGCACACGCCGAGCTTGGCGAGGTCGGACGCCTCGGCGCCGTTGACGCACCGGCCGGCCATCCGAAGCTCGCCCTGAGTGATCGGCAGGATCCCCGAGCAGATCTTGAGCGTCGAGGTCTTGCCGCCACCGTTGGGTCCGAGCAGTGCCATCACGGTGCCCGGCGCGACCACCAGGTCCACGCCGTGCAGGACCTCGATCGGCCCGTATCCGGCTCGGACACCGGACAATTCGAGTAGCGGCGTGGGCTCCTCGTGGCGGCCGCCCGGCGCTTCCGCCGCGTTCGTCGTCATCGTCGACATCACACCGCCTCCTCTGCCGTGCCGATGTACGCGGCGATCACGGCCGGATCGTCGCGAACCTGTTCCGCGCTGCCCGACGCCAGCACGGCGCCGTAGTCGAGCACGTGAATGTGCTTGCACAGCTTCATCACCAGCGGGATGTCGTGCTCGACCAGGCAGATCGCGAGGCCGTCCGCCGCGAGTTGCTGCAGCAGTTCCGCGAAGTCCTCGGTCTCCTGCTCGGTCTGACCGGAGGCCGGCTCGTCGAGCAGCAGCAGGCGCGGCGACGTCATCAGCGCGCGCGCCGCCTCGACGACGCGAGCCCGTCCGGTCGGGATGTCGGAGACGTCCTTGTCGGCGACATCGGTGAGCTTGGTGAGCTCGAGGATGCGGTCGGTCTCCGCGTCGACGTCGATGCGGTTGCGGGTGTTCGACCGGTGGATGTCGCCGGCCACCCGGATGTTGTCCCGCACCGACAGCGACAGGAACAACTCGAGTCGCTGGAAGGTGCGGGCCAGACCGCGGTTCGCCCGCTTGGCGGGCGACAGCCGCGTGACGTCGTGCCCGTCGAGCAGGATCTTGCCCGACGCCGGCTTCTGCAGACCGGTGATGGTGTTGAACAGCGTCGTCTTGCCGGCGCCGTTCGGACCGATCAGGCCCGTGATGGCGCCGCTCTCGACGGTGATGCTGACGTCGTTGACGGCGACGTTGCCGCCGAACTTGACGGTGATCCCACGCGTTTCGAGGATGGGGGTGTCAGGCATGGACGATCGCCTCCTTCGGCTTCGCGGCGGACGACGGCTCGCCGAACTGTGCCACCGCGGTGTGCTCGGTGACGACGGCCGGCAGGCCCAGTTCGCGGTCGAGTTCGGCCAGACGATCCTCGGCGTAGGCCTCGTCGATGCCGATCTCCTCGGGCGGGGTGCCCCGCTTGGCCGCGGCCGCCTCGGGACCCAGCACGGCCTCCGGCATGAACATCGGGCCGACGACCGGGAGCATGAACACCGTGACGATCGTGATCGTCGCGAACCACCAGTTGCCGAGAACACCGGTCAGGGAGAGCACGTAGGCGATCGCCACGACGGCCGCGCCACCTACGAGAACCGGCTTGGCGTTGCGCAGATGGCGGTAGCCCTCGAGGACGTCGTGGACCGTGCCGGACGGGTTCTTGCCGACGCCGAGACCGATCAGCGCGGGGCTGACGGCGGCCAGGTGGCCCATGAACGTCCACAGCCCTTCGAGTTCGGGCTGTGCCGCGCCGAGGTTGTTGAACGACACCATGATCACGGCGAAGCCGACGCCGGCCATGAGTCCGCCGAACAGCGCGCCCGTCACGTAGCCGATACCGGCGACGACGGTGAGCATCAGGATCGTGAGGCTGATCATGATCGAGAAGTTCTCGTTCGAGACCGCGCCGATCGCGCTCGACATCAGGATGCCGCCCAGTCCGGCGATGCCAGCCGAGATCATGAAGACGCTCAGCTTGAGCTTGACCAGGTTCTGGCCGAGCATCGCGGCCGCGGCCGGGCTGTCCTTCATGGCGGCGAGGCGGCGTCCGTATCCGCTGTTGCGGAGCGCGACGACACCGATCGCCAGGACCGTGAAGATGGCGGTGACCGTCATGAGGAACGCCGTCTGGTTACTCAGGTCGAGCGGCCCGACCTTCAGCGGCGGGATCGACAGGCTGCCGCCGGTGAACAGCGAGAACTTGACGCCGAACAGTTCGTGCTCGGTGGTGTCGCGCAGCACCATGTTGCTGAGGAACACACCGAACGCCATCGTCGCGAGGGCCAGGTACAGCCCGCGCAGGCGCAGGGCCGGCAGCGCGACGAGGCCACCGATGACCGCCGCGACCAGGGTGCCGATGATCAGGCCCCACAGCGTCAACCGGGTCGCCAGGCCGCTGCCCGACGTACCGAAGTGGTAGGCGACGATCGTCGAGATGGCGCCGAACGAGACCACCGCGAGATTCATCTCGCCCGCATAGCCGGTGAGCAGGGTCAGCGACAGCGCGATGATCGCGAACGACATGCCCAGGGTGAGCGTGGTGATCGCAGACTCGACCATGAGCAGTCGGACCATGTAGACGATCACCAGGAGCGCGGCGCCCCACGCGACGGCCTTGCGCACGCTCGGAACCGTGTACCGCTCTCGGGTACGGACGGCGGCGCCGCGCAGGCGGTCCTGCGGCAGCACGATGAGGACGACGAACAGCGCGATCATCGGCAGCGAGACACGCAGGTTGGAGGTCCACGTCCACTCGGACGGGAAGTAGCCCAGCACGTAGGTGCCGGCGAGGCCGAGGACGATCGCACCGACGAACGTGCGCGGGATGCTGCGCAGTCGGCCGAACATCGCGGCGGCGAACGCATCGATCACGAGCAGGGTCAGCAGGTTCGCCTCGAGCGTGCCACCGCTGATCGGGGTGATCAGGATGCCGGCGACGACCGCGAGCGTGGAGCCGAGGGCCCACGAGAAGGCGGCGATGCGCTCGGGGTTGTGACCGTTGAGGCGCAGCAGGTCCGGATCGTCGACGACGCCGCGCATCGAGACGCCCAGGCGGGTGCGGGTGAACAGGAAGCGCAGGCCGACGGCGATCAGCACGGCGGCGATCAGGCAGATCAGTTCGTGCATGTGCACGGTGGCGCCGAAGAACGAGAAACGGCTGTCGTCGCCGAAGAACATCTTGACGGTCCGCGGGTCCTCGGGGTGCCAGAACCAGTGCGAGAGCGACACGCCACCGAGAAGGATCGACACCGTGACGACGATCTTGGTGACCTCGGCGGTGTCACGCAGGCCGCGCATGATCAGCGCGTACAGCAGAAGCCCCATCAGCGGGCCGGCGACACCGATCGTCAGGAGCAGCGCCAACGGCGTCGGCATGCCCCAGCCGTAGCGGAACTGCCAGTAGAGGAAAGCACCGAGCATCGCCTGCGCGCCGTGCGCGAAGTTGAAGATGCCGGACGTGTTGTAGGTGAGTACCAGCCCGGAGGCGGCGATTGCGTACACCGAGCCCAGGACGAGACCCAGGATCGTGAACGTCACGAATGTGTCCATCTGGAAACCCTCTGAGTTCCAGTAAGGATGGACGCGGCGCCCCGGGGCGGTAGCCCGGGGCGCCGCGTTCATCGGTGGGATCGTTGGTGCCGGCGGTCGATCACCTGTGGGTGTCGGCCGGACGGCGGGGCTGGATCAGGCCTTGGGCGTGATCACGTTGGGGTTCAGGTACTTGGTGGCGACGCGGTCCGCATTGAGCTCGGTGCCCCACGTGCCCTTGTCGGTCTTGACCAGGTACTGCGGGTCGCACTTGAACTCGCCCTTGTCGGCGGGGAAGGCCTGCGTGTACTCGGCCCCCTTCAGCGAGACCATGAGGCCGCACTGGGCGGGGATGTTGGCGCCCGGGTCGGTCGACGCGTGCAGACCGCCACCGTCCCAGTCGTGGATCTGCGACAGCTCGTTGATGACGCACTGACGGGTCAGGTCCGATCCACACTCGTTGGCCGCGCTGGCCCACAGCAGGAACGACGACGTGGCCTGCATGCCGAGCAGCGCGGTCTTGCCGCCGCCCGCGGTGACGAGGTCCTTGTACTGCTTGACGGCGGGATCGTTGCCGTTCTCGAGCATCTGGAACACCATGCCGGCGTTCAGGTTGTCGAGCAGACCGCTGTCCTTGTTGAACGCCTGCGCGGAGTTGGCGTACCAGGTGGCCTCACCGAAGATGATCGGATCGAGACCGGCCTGGTCGACGGCCTTGAAGAAGTTGAACTCGTTCGGGACCGGCGAACGCGAGGTCCACATGCCCTTGGCGCCGCACTGCTTGATCTTCTCGGCGAACGGGACGTAGCTCGCCTCACCCTCGTAGTTGAGGACGACACCGCAGTCCTTGAGATTGAAGCCGGCGGCCTTCGCCATGGACGACGTCTTGGCCAGCGACGTGATGATCGCGGGCATCGTCGAGCCGATGAGCGTGAAGTCGTTCTTCATGTCGGGGTGCATCTCGCCCATCTGGAACCAGGCGGAGGCGTTGGCGATGTCGACCGGGAACGGCACGCCCTGGTAGGACATCGGGCCGTTGGCGGCGTCCGGGGACACGGTGAAGCCCGGCACGGTGGCCATGTTGCAGGCCACGCGCGTCTGCTCCGAGGTGGCGTCCATCGCGAAGCCCTGGCCGACCATCATGAAGTCGGAGCGGCACGAGTCCTGCATCACGGCGTTGGCCTGCGTCATCGCGGCGTCGTAATTGGTGCCGACGATCTTGCGGCCGTTGATGCCGCCCTGCTCGTTGCACCACTTGATCATCGCGCTGACGGCGTCGGACATCTCCTTGTTGAGGCCCGGGCTCTTGGCGTAGCCGCGGTCGTCGCCGTAACCGATCTTGATCTCGGTGTCGGAGACGCCCTGTTCGGTCGCGCCCTTCGCGTCGCCCTCGCCGCACGGGGAGGCCAGCGTGCCGAACTCGACGTCCGCGGAGGACGTGGACTTGCTGTTGCCCGAGTCGCCGCTGCCCGGAACGACGGCGTCGCCGCCGCGGTCGCCGGAACAGGCCGAGACCAGGGCCGCGGTCGCGGCGAGCGCCACGACCAGCTTGGCTGTCTTGTTTCTCTTCACGGTCGGTGTTTCTCCTTCTCAGTGCCCGTGCGACCGGGCCGGGGTCGAACCAACAGAGCGAAATCCGGTCGGAGCTGCGGCGATGACACCGCATGCGAACCCACCCGGGCCTTTCGCAAAAACTAGGTAAGGCAAATACTTTGCTTAGGTAAAGAAGGAAGGGAACGGCGCGCCCCGACCGCCGCCGTCATCCCACCACCGACCTCCGCGAAACTTCGGTCACCGGGACGATGAGCTCCCGGTGGCGAGGACCGTAACGAGCGTCACATTGTCGACCGGGGGCCGATCCCGGTGAGTGGGACCATCCAGTGAGGCCCGACACACCGATTCCGGAACGTGAGTGTCGACACACTCCGGCGACCGTCGTGCGAGGTGATAGCAGAATGTGGTGATGCGCACCGTCTGTTCGCCGGTTGCTCGCTGTACTTTTGCGCCTTCGATACGCACAATTCGGTTGTGACCGCAGAGCTCGTCGTTCTCTTGGTAGTGGTCGTCACTGCCCTCGCTTTCGATTTCACGAACGGCTTCCACGACACCGGAAACGCGATGGCCACCTCCATCGCCACCGGCGCACTTCGACCGAAGGTCGCAGTGGCACTCTCTGCAACCCTCAACCTGATCGGCGCTTTCCTCTCCGTCGAGGTCGCGGCCACCGTCGCGAAAGGCGTGGTCAACCTCGGGACCGTCGGCGGTGAGGATCTACTGCTGATCGTCTTCGCCGGCCTCGTGGGCGGCATTCTCTGGAACCTCGCGACATGGCTGTTCGGCATGCCGTCCAGTTCGTCGCACGCGCTCTTCGGCGGCCTCATCGGCGCCGCCATCGCCTCGATCGGTATGAGCGGCGTGGAGTGGAACGGTGTGATGGGCAAGGTCATCCTGCCCGCGCTGCTGGCCCCCGTCGTCGCGGCGCTCGTCGCCGCGGTAGGCACCAAGCTGATCTACCGCATCACCCGTGACGTCCCGGACGACACGAAGGGCAAAGGCTTCCGCATCGGCCAGGTCGGCACCGCATCACTCGTCTCCCTGGCACACGGCACCAACGACGCCCAGAAGACGATGGGCGTGATCTTCCTGGCGCTCGTCGCGCACGGTTCCATCTCCGCGGACGCCGAGATGCCGTTCTGGGTCAAGCTCAGCTGCGCCGTCGCGATCGCACTCGGCACCTACCTCGGCGGCTGGCGCATCATCCGCACCCTGGGCAAGGGCCTCGTCGAGATCGCCGCGCCGCAGGGCATGGCCGCCGAGTCGTCGTCGGCCGCGATCATCCTCACGTCGAGCCATCTCGGGCTGCCGCTGTCCACCACCCACGTCGCGACCGGGTCGATCCTCGGCACCGGGCTGGGACGCCGGGGCGCGGAGGTCCGCTGGGGCGTGGCCGGACGGATGGCCGTCGCGTGGCTGATCACCCTCCCGTCCGCCGGTATCGTCGGCGCGATCTGCTGGGCATTGGCCCACTTGATCGGCGGACTCCCGGGCGTGCTCGTCGTCTTCGCTCTCCTCGTGGCCCTGTCGGTCTTCATGTACCTGCGCTCGCGCCGCCAGCCGATCGATCCCACCAACGTCAACGCGGAGTGGGAGGACGGGCTGGCGCCCGGAGCCGAGGACGTGGACGCCGGATCGGGGCTGAAGGCCGACACCGACACCGCCACCCACAGCAACACCTGAGAGGAGACGACCAATGGATCTACTGACGCAGACCGCCAACTCGCTGTGGCAGGTCGTCCTCGTGGGGCTGCTCCTCGGTGCGGGCCTGCCGGCCGTCTTCGCACTGGGGCTCAAGTCCCTGTCCGCGGGTGCGCGGACGAACCCGGACGGGACGTCGACGGCGACGACCGCCGGCAAGGTCGGTGCGGTGGCGTGCTTCGCCGTCGTGCTGATCGCGATCATCGCTGGGATACTGATGCTGATGCAGGGCTTCCTGGCAAGCAGCTTCGGCATCCACGTCTTCTGAGCGGGGCCCCAACCCACCCCACCCCCGCTCCTTCGTGAAAGTGATCGCACCCGTGAACAGCAAGTATTCGCTCCGCTCGGTACTCGACTGGCTCCGCGCCGGCTATCCGGAGGGCATTCCGGCGAAGGATCACTTCGCTCTACTCGCCGTGCTGGGACGGCGACTCACCGACGAAGAGATCGGGCAGATCGTCGAACTGTCCATCGCGACGGCCCACGAGCATCCCGATCGACACGTCGACTACGACGCACTGAAGAGCATCATCGCGGGTGTCATCCACGAGGAACCCACCGAGGAAGACATCTGCCGCGTCACCGAACGCCTCGTCGCGGGGGGCTGGCCCGTCGTCGGCGACGAAGAAGCAGACAAGAGCGAAGCAGACAAGGAAGCACCGGATACCCGGAGCTGACGGACCGAGTTCAGGAGCACCATTGAGCCTGCCTCCGTTTCTCTCCTCGATCATCGACTGGCTGCGCGCCGGATACCCCAACGGCGTGCCCGAGCAGGACTACGTCCCGCTGTTCGCACTCCTCACCCGCCGACTCTCGGAAGATGAGGTCGATCTGGTGACCGCGGCTCTCGTCGAGAACGGCGACCTTCCGATCTCGAAGACCGACATCCAGGTCCTGATCACCAAGATCACGAACGAGATGCCGCTCGAGTCCGACGTCGATCGTGTGCGCTCCCACCTCGCGGCCGGGGGCTGGCCGCTCGCCGGTCCCCCACCCGCCTGACCTCTCGGGCGGGCCCCGGTCCTCCGTGAAACGATCGACGGGTGAGTTCGCTGCTGCATCCGCTCCCGATCCCTACCGGCTCCGTGCTCGAGTCGATCCTGCCGCGACTCGAGCGCGCGCTGCGCGGTGACGGCCCGCCGCTGCTCCCGATGCCGGAGGGCGATGCCCGCGAGAGCGCCCGGCTGACGGACGCCCTGCGCCCCGGCGAATCCATCGACGACGTTCCCGACGCCGACGACGTGGCACTCGTGATGGCGACGTCGGGCACCACCGGGGTGCCGAAGGGCGCGCTCCTCACCTCGCGCGCATTGCGGGCCAGCGGTGAGGCGACGCATCGGCGCCTCGGCGGCCCCGGCGCGTGGCTGCTGGCACTGCCCGCTCACCACATCGCCGGGATGCAGGTTCTGCTCCGCGGCGTCCTCGCGGGCACCGCCCCGGTGATCATCGACGTGACGGGAGGCTTCGATCCGTCCGCGCTGCCCGTGGCGATCGCGTCGATGACCGGGCCGCGCCGCTACACGTCCCTCGTGCCCACACAGTTGGTCAAGGCCCTCGACCACCCGGAGGCCGCCGCCGCACTGGCCGACCTCGACGCGGTCATGCTCGGTGGCGCCGCGACACCCGCGCCACTGCTCCGCAGAGCCCTGGATGCGGGTATCCGGGTCGTGCGGACGTACGGCATGAGCGAGACCTGCGGCGGTTGCGTGTACGACGGCGTGCCGCTCGACGGCGCGGAGGTCCGGATCGGCGACGACGGCCGGGTGCTGCTCGGCGGAACCATGATCGCCTCGGGTTACCGCGGCCTGCCCGGCCACCCCGCGTTCGCGGAGCCGGGCTGGTTCCGGACGGACGACGCCGGAACCCTCGCCGACGGAGTTCTCGCGATCCGCGGCCGGCTCGACGAGGCGATCTCGACCGGTGGGCTCACCGTCGTCCCCCAGGTGGTGGAGTCGGTGCTCGTCGAGCACCCGGCGGTGCGGGAATGCGCCGTCCTGGGAGTGCCCGACGACCGTCTCGGACAACGGGTCGTGGCGGCGGTCGTTCCGGAGAACGGGTACGTGCCGACCGCCGCAGAGTTGCGCGCCCACGTGAGCGCCGCACTCGATCCCACGGCGGCGCCACGGGAGGTTCGACTGATCGACACGTTGCCGTTGCGGGGTCCGGGGAAGGTGGATCGCGAGGCGCTGCGATCAGCCTGGAACAGGTAGGCGTCGAAGCATCGGAGTCAGCGACCCTCCCGAGCCACGCAGGGCCGAATTCTCGCTCAGCGCACACCGCTTGACGTGCTCCGCACAGGTAGTTGAACAAGCAATTGAAAAGTCCAGACCCTCGACAGACCGAGATGAAATCGTTACGAATGCCCGAAAGGGCTGAAACGACACAGATTTCCGCTGATCACCTGTCGTTACCGACCGGTAAGAACTATTCTTAGCGCACTCCGACCTGGGAAATTCCTTACTTTCACACTGGCTATCTGTTGCAGAAACCTGCCGCAGGCCAGATGCTTTCGCAAGTGATCTTGGATGTCGGGGACAAGGCGCCGCGGTCACTCTTCGCATGGACTTTTCCAACAAGGGGTAGTGAATGAACCTACGAGCACGAAACCTGCTCGGCCGCAGCGCTATCGGTGTTGCCGCTATTGCCGCCGCCGGAATCGTCGCACCGGCCCTGGCCGGCGCGACGCCCGTCGTCAAGGCACCGATCGTGAACACGTCCGTGGCGGGCAACACCGTCTCGGTCTCCGTGCAGAACACCAACACCGACGCCACCGTGACGTGCGGTGCGGTGGTCGTGATGGCCACGAAGATCACCGAGCTCGAAGCCGATCCCTCCAAGCTCTTCCAGCCCGGGTTCGCGGCCTACCGCACGGCCCCGGCGGAGCGGGTGGCCGCGTCGAGCACCAAGACGTTCACCACGCCGGACCTGAACAACGGCGCGTATGCAGCCTTCGGCGAGTGCGCTTCGAGCGCCGATCCGTCCAATCCGAAGGTCAGCAAGGCGCCGATCGTCTCCGTTCCGGACAACGCCATGTTCGGCAGCCTCCAGAACGGCGCGTTCCAGAACATCATCGACTTCGTCACGACGGGCGCGTTCGACAGCCTGATCGACGCGATCTCCGCCGGCTCCTCACAGCCGGCGCAGTAGGGGATCACCCAGTCGTGCGCGGCGGTTCGGACACCAGTCGGGGATGTCCGAGCCGCCGCGCATTGTTTCATCTGCAGAACGGTACGTTCGTACCGGATTCGATTCTTCCGATTCGCTTGCCAAATCCGGGTTCACCGTCGATGCTGTGCCGCAGGCGATCTTGATCGAGGCCCCGGTTCGAACGAACCGTTGATCAAGGCGCCGCTCCCCTACCACCCCGAAAGGCCACGACCATGCGTACCAACGCCACCGCTGTCCTCACCCGTGCCGCCGCCGGCCTCGCCGTCGCCGCGGCCGCCGCCCTGGCCGCTCCCGCACTCGCATCCGCCGAGCCCACGCCGCTCGTGCCGCCGACGCTGGAGACCGCGGTCGACGGCAACGTCGTGTCCGTCACGCTCACCAACCCGAACCTCGACCCGTACAGTGGTTGCACCGCCGTCGCGATCGACTCTTCCAAGGTGCCGGCGCTGATGGACGATCCCACCAAGTTCCTCGAGCCCGGATTCGTGTCCTGGACCAGCGGCGTCGACGGCGTGACCGCCGGACAGACCAAGACGTACACCACGCCGGCACTGAACGACGGAATCTACGCGTTCATCGGCGGCTGCGTCTCTGCCGGCGATCCCACCCAGCCCGCACTCGGGGATCCGTCGCTCGTCACGATCGGCAACCCGCTCGGCAGCCTCGGCGATCTCGGTGGCCTCACCGGGAGCCTCGGCGACTTCGACCTGGGCGGTCTGCTCGGTGGCCTGCTGAAGTAACCTGCACTTCCCCGGGAGCCGGGGCCGTGGTGTCGTACACCGCGGCCCCGGCTTCTTCCGTGTGACCAGCGTGCAAGCCGGGCGCAAGGCCGCTGCAAGCGGGTGCCGCCACTGTGAGTTCATGAACTTCGACACCTCACCCCCGGCCATCGAGGCCGTCGGGCTCGTCAAGACCTTCGGGCAGCAGCGCGCGGTCGACGGCGTGAGCCTCACCGTGCCGACCGGCGCGGTGTACGGCGTGCTGGGACCCAACGGCGCCGGCAAGACCACCACCGTCCGCATGCTCGCGACCCTCCTGCGGCCCGACGGCGGCGAGGCCCGGATCTTCGGCCGCGACGTCGTCCGCGAATCGACGGCCGTCCGGTCCCTCGTCGGCGTCACCGGTCAGTACGCCTCGGTCGACGAGGACCTCACCGCGACAGAGAATCTCGTGATCTTCTCCCGGCTGCTGGGTCTGAGCCGCGGCGACGCCAAGCGCAAGGCAACCGGACTCCTCGAGGAGTTCGGGCTCACCGAGGCCGCCTCCAAGCCGCTGAAGAACTTCTCCGGCGGCATGCGCCGACGTCTCGATCTCGCCGCCAGCCTCATCGCCCGTCCCCCGCTGCTGTTCCTCGACGAGCCCACCACCGGTCTCGATCCGCGGACCCGCGCCCAGATGTGGGACACGATCCGCCGGCTCGTCGCCGAAGGTTCGACCGTGCTGCTGACGACCCAGTACCTCGACGAGGCCGATCAGCTGGCCGACCGGATCGCCGTGATCGACCGCGGCAAGGTCATCGCCGACGGCACCGCGGACGAACTCAAGGCGTCCGTGGGAACCTCGGCGCTGCAACTGACGGTCGCGGACCGCGACCGGATCGACGAGGCTCGGACGCTCATCTCCGCGGCGCTGGGCCTCGACGCGACCGTGACCCCCGAGTCGGGACGCATCACGGCACCGCTCGCGGACCCGTCGATCACCGCAGACCTCCTCGTACGGCTGCGCGACCATTCGATCGCCGTCGACGAGATCACCGTCTCCAAGCCCAGCCTCGACGAGGTCTTCCTCACCATCACCGGTCACGAGACCGCCGAGACCGAAGGGAGCGCCGCATGACGACCACCCTCACTTCGCCTGCGCGGCAGGCGAACACCCGCACCATCGAGGCCACCGAGCGCATCGGCCTGCGCGAAGCGATCGCGCACAGCTTCACGCTGGCCTACCGCGGTCTGCTGAAGGTCAAGCACAACCCCGAGCAACTGTTCGACGTGGTGATCCAGCCGATCATCTTCACGTTCATGTTCACGTACATCTTCGGCGGTGCGATCTCCGGCGACGTGAAGTCGTACCTGCCGATCATCATCCCGGGCATCCTGGTGCAGACCGTCATCACGGCGTCGATCGTGACGGGCACCCAGTTGCGCGAGGACATGGACAAGGGCGTGTTCGACCGGTTCAAGTCGCTACCGATCGCCCGGATCGCACCGCTGTCGGGCGCACTGATCGCCGACATCGGCCGGTACCTGATCGCGACGACCATCACGCTCGTCGTCGGCCTCGCAATGGGCTACCGCCCGGGTGGCGGCGTCGTCGGCGTCGTGTGTGCGGCGCTACTGATCATGGTGTGCGCGTTCGCGATCAGCTGGATCTTCGCGCTGATGGGCGTGCTGATGAGCAAGGCCGCTTCCGTGCAGGGCACCTCGATGATGATCCTGTTCCCGCTCACCTTCATGTCCAACGCCTTCGTGCCCTCGGACACGATGCCGGGCTGGATGCAGGCGTTCGTGAACGTCAACCCCGTCTCGCATCTGGTCACGGCCGTCCGCGATCTCGCGAACGACGGCCACTTCGGCATCCACGCGGTGTACGCGTTGTTGGGCGCCGCGGTGATCGTCGCGGTCATGGCTCCGTTGACCGTGCGAATCTACATGCGCAAGGCCTGACCGGTCACGAACTGCCCGACACCAGGAGATCGAGGATCTCCCGGCGCGCGGCGGCGCGGGACGTCCTCCGCGAGGACTCCAGCGCCGCCGCGACGGCGTCGTCCCCGAGGACCGCGCGAGCCGCGTCGAGGTGACGATCGAGTCGCATCGACGGATAGTCCTGCCGTGCACGCACTCTCGTCGCCAGGGCGAGCAACCGAATTCCGCGTTCGACGGCGCCGCGGCCGGTGGCGATGTGGAAGCTGCCGACGGCGCAGGCCACCGCCCCGGTCTGCGGCAGGTCCGGGTAGCCCCGGGAACCGAGGCGCGCCGTCGCGACCGCCTCGAGCCGCAGTGCCAGCTCGGAGATCGGCTCCAGGCGTCCCGCGAGCACGTGTGCGTCCACGACACCGGACACCACCATCATCTCGAACGGATCGGCCGGGAGGTCGCCGTCGAGGTCACCGGCGTACCCGGCCGCCCGGCGATACTCGGCCAGCCCCGCATCGACGGCACCGGCGGCGAGGTCGGCCTCCGCGGTGCTCGCGGCCAACGCGGCCTGGTTGTGCACGTCGTGATCGCTGCTGGGGCCACCGCTCGATGCTCCGGCCTGTGCCGGGGCGAGCGACGCGAGTTCGGCACGCGCGTCGGCGATCCGGCCCGCACCGATCAGAGCCGCCACCAGGAAACCCCGCACCTGCAGGCTCTCGTCGTACAGGTGCATCTCCCACAGGATCTCGGCCGAACGCCGGTAGTACCCGATCGCCTCGCCGTAGCTCGCGGACTGGGCGTACAGGCTGCCCAGGTGCTGGCACACCATCGCCAAGCCCCAACTGTCGTTCGACTCCTCCGCGAGGACGAGTGCCCGTCGGGCGTCGGACTCGGAGCCGAAGAGATCCCCGTTGTTCTCCCGGAGATTGGCCCGCGCGACCAACGCGGAACTGCGCGCCCCGGGATCGGGTGAACGAACTGCATTCGCAAGCATCCGCGCCAGGCCACGGCCCGAGCCGGGGACCAGCAGCAGCCTCGCGTACATCCGCGACGACTCACTGATGTCGGTCCGAGTGGCGAGCAGTCGGCGCAGTCGGGTACGGGCGATCGCGACCGCCCGCTGGTTGCCACCCATCGCCATGTGGGAGGCGGCGAGCACGTACACCGCCGCCAGGAGGTCACCCGGAACGTCCTCGGGGGTGTCGAATTCGAGAAGCCTCGGCACCCACGTGAACACCTCGGAGTGCGCGCCCCGCATCGACCACATGCCGCCGATCACCGGGAAGATCGTGAAGACGGCGCGCACGAGCTGCTCCGAGTACGCGTAGCGCAGCACCGCGAGCAGGTTGTCGTGCTCGGCCTCGACCCGGTGCGCGGCGGCAATCTGCCGACCGGACATGAAGTCGCCGAACGCCTCTCGCGAGAACCGCTCCGCCCAGTCGACCGTCCGGGCAAGTACCTCGGCCGCCTCGTTGCCGTCCGACTGCTCCTCACCGAACTCCCGCACGGTCTCGAGCATGTGGTAGCGCAGACCCACCGTCTCGGAGTTCTCCGTCACCGACAGCATCGACTGGTTCACCAGCCCCTCGAGGGCATCGGCGACATCGACGATCTCGCCCCACTGCGCGACCGCCTCCGCGGCGTCCGCGGTGAAACCGCCCGGGAACCGGCACAATCGGCGCAGCGCAGCCCGTTCCGGATCCTCGAGCAGGTTCCAGCTCCACTCGATCACCGCGTGCAGGGTGCGGTGCCGTGCGGGGGACGTCCGGTCCCCGGAGCGCAGCAGCGCGAACCTGTCGACGAGGCGGGCGTTGATCTCCTCGACGCTCATCGTGCGCACCCGGGCGGCGGCGAGTTCGATCGCGAGCGGCAGGCCGTCGAGCGTGCGGCACAGTCGCTCCACCTCGGCGCGGTCCAGGCGCACCGAGGGTCGCACCGCGAGCGCCCGCGCCCGGAACAGCTCGATCGCAGGAGATCCGTCGTCGCCGATCGCCAACGGCGGCAACGGGTACACCGATTCGGCGGTGATCGCCATCGGAGCCCGGCTGGTGGCGAGGACCGTCAGGTGCGGGCTCGCAGAGATGAGATCCGACACCACGTCCGCTACGTCGTCGATCAGATGCTCACAGTTGTCGACGATCAGCAGCATCGGCCTGGCGGACAGCGCGTCCCGCAGGCGCTGCCGTGCGTCGTGGATGCGGGTGCGGGTGAGTCCGCCCGGGGTGAGATCGTTCTCGCTCAGGCCGAGGGTGCCACTGATGGCCGCGATCAGGTCCTCGCCGCTGCGCAGCGGGGCGAGTTCGACGAGGGCCACCGGCATCCGCCTCGCGACCTCGTCGCCGAGAGCGTGCGCCACCCGGGTCTTGCCGGTGCCACCGGGTCCGAGGACCGTCACGACGCGCGACGACGCCACGAGCAGCTCGAGGGCAGCCAGATCGGTCGTGCGCCCCAGCAGCGGATTGGGGGCGGCCCGGAGCCCGATTCTGTTGGGCAGCAGACGCGTCGTCCGCTCCGCTGCGCCGGCCGGTTCGTCGTCGACCGCCGCCGCCGCCGCCCCGCGTCCACCGCGCAGGATCGTCGCGTTGAGATCGATCAGGCGGGCCGACGGGTCGACGCCCAGACGGTCCGTGAGCCTGCCGCGCAGTCCTGCGAACACCTCGAGCGCCTCGTTCGGCCGTCCCGAGCCGTGCAGGCACTCCATGAGCAGCGCGTGCGCCCCCTCGTCCAGGGGAGACGACCCGGCCGCGGCCCGCGCGATCGGCAACGCGTCGTCGTACCGCCCGGAGGCGACGAGGGCCGCGAGTTCGACGGCGTCGAGGGCGTTCCGGTGTGCCGCAGCCTCCGTCGCCAGATCGTCGGCGAGGTCGCCGTCGGGCAGGTCGGCGCCGGGTTCGCCGCGCCACAGCCCTCGCGCCTCCCGCACGGCCTCGAGCGCGCCCGACTGGTCTCCGTCCGCGTGCTGCCGGCCCGCCTGCCGCGCCAGCAGCCGCGCTCTGGTCAGGTCGACCTGCTCCGGTGCGAGCGTCAACCGGTAGCCCGCCGGGCCGGCCTCGACGGCGCCGTCGGGCAGCGCCGAGCGCAACCGGGAGATCTGGGTGTGCAGGGCATTGGCCGGCGACTTGGGCGGGGCGTCACCCCACACGTCCTCGACGAGGGCGGACGCGCTGCGACTGTGTCCCGGACGCCGGGCGAGCGCGACCAGCAGGCTGCGGGCCCGCGGGCCGGGCAGCGACACCAGGACGCCGTTCCGGCGTGTGGCGACGTCACCCAGCAGGGCCACTTCTACCGGCGGTCCTGTGGGTGCCGGAGTCTCGGAATCCCTCGTCACTGGTTGCACCGGCGCTCAGCCTATGGGAGCACCCGACCGTGCGGCCACCCGATTCGGCGGAGGTGAAAGGATCGCCACATGGCTTCTGTCTCGCAGTGGATCGAGGGCGCCCGGCCGCGCACCCTCCCGAACGCGATCGCACCGGTGTTCGCCGGTACCGGCGCGGCGGCGTCCCTCGACGGCGCGGTGTGGTGGAAGGCGCTGCTCGCGCTGGTCGTCTCGCTGGCGTTGATCATCGGCGTCAACTTCGCCAACGACTACTCGGACGGCATCCGCGGCACGGACGACGAGCGGGTCGGCCCGCTGCGCCTGGTGGGATCGGGACTGGCGTCACCGGCGTCGGTGAAGGCCGCCGCAATGGGATGTTTCGCGGTGGCCGCAGTCACCGGTATCGCGCTCGCCCTCGTGTCGGCGTGGTGGCTGATCCTCGTCGGCGCGGTGTGCATCCTGGGCGCCTGGTACTACACGGGCGGCAAGAAGCCCTACGGCTACAGCGGTTTCGGTGAGATCGCGGTGTTCGTGTTCTTCGGCCTGGTGGCGGTGCTCGGCACCGAATTCGTGCAGGCCGGCCGCGTCGACTGGGCGGGCCTGCTCGCGGCGATCGCCGTCGGCTCGTACTCGAGCGCGGTGCTGGTGGCGAACAACCTGCGCGACATCCCCACCGACACCGAGTCCGGGAAGATCACGCTCGCAGTCAAACTCGGAGACACCCGGACCCGAGCCCTGCACCTGGCGCTGCTGGTGGTGCCGTTCGTGGTGACCCTCGCGCTGGTGGCGCGGACGCCGTGGGCCCTCGTCGGACTCCTGGCGCTTCCGTTGGCGATCAAGGCCAATGCGCCCGTGCGCAGCGGTGGCCGCGGCCCCGCACTGATCCCCGCCCTCGCAGTCACGGGACAGTCGATGCTGGTGTGGGCCACGGCCACCGGTCTGGCGCTGGGCCTCGGCTGAGTCGTTCGCAGCCGTTCGTCAGCCGTGCTCGGCGCGGTGCCCGAGCACGTTGACGATCTTGCCGTCCGGATCGCGGACGAAGAACCGTCGCACGCCCCACTCCTCGTCCTGCAGTGGGTGGACGATGGTCGCGCCGCGAGCGACCATCGCGTCGTGCACGGCGTCCACGTCGTCCACCTCGATGCTCAGGTCGGGGTGCACCGGCGCGGTCGCGTCCTCGCGCAGGAACGTCACCTGAGCGGTGGGATTCGACGGCGATGCCATCGTCATCACCCACCCCTGGTTCATCACCTCGGCGAACCCGAGCGCACCGTAGAAGTCTCGGCTGGCATCCATCGATGCCGCTCGGATGTCCGGGACGACCCGTCTGATCGTCATGTCACTTCTTGTCCGGGACGAGGGCGCTGAGCACGAAGTTCACCACCGAGATGATGATCGCGCCCCACACCGCGGTCCAGAAGCCGTCGACGCTCAGGCCCCATTCGGTCTGCGAACTGATCCACGACGTGAGCAGCAGCATCAGCGCGTTGATCACGAGGGTGAACAGGCCCAGGGTGAGGATGAGCAGCGGCAACGACAGCAACTGGACGAACGGCTTCACGAACGCGTTCACGACGGTGAACACCAGCGCGATGCCGAGGATGATCAGGATGTCCGTGCCGGTGCCCTCGCCGGAATCCGCAATGGAGATGCCGCTCACCCACTGCGACGCGAGCCAGATGGCGACCGCGTTGATCACCAGGCGTATCAGGAATGTCATTCCCTCATGCTGGCACGGATCGCGTGCCGCGGAGAACCGGCGGAGTCGCCGTCACTCCCGGCGGACGAGGCTGGCGTTCAGGCGGAGACGTTCGTGCAGCAGATGCTCGATCGCCTCGACCTCGTCGGGCGAACAGTCGAGCAGGATCTTCACCTCGACATCACGTTTGGTCAGGTCGGCGGTGAGGACGATCCCGACGATGCCGGCACCGGACGCGGTTCCCCGGAACACGTCGACGCCCTCACCGTCGCCCCCGCTCGTGCCTTCGAGGTAGCCGTAGTCGACCGGATAGATCACTTCGGGAAACCGCGGATGCGCACCGCCGCGGGGCCGGTCGATGTGCAGCGACGCCCCGCCGACGAGGCGGTCGAGTGCCGAGAAGAAGGCGTGCATCGTCTGCTCCATTCCCACAGCCTGCCACGGCCACGGCGGGGCGACGGCCGAACGCGTCGGCCGTCCCCGAACGCACCGTCATCGAAACGTGACCAATGCCGGGAACGGGAAATCACGTAGATCCCACCCATTCCCGACTAACATCCACCCAATGACCGCGCGCCGCGCCAATTGGCTCATGGCCGTCTGCGCGGGAGTGTTGCTGCTGGTGGTCGGCGTGGTGGCCGGCCGAACGGCAGTCGGGGACGACGCCTCCGTGCGAGCAGGCCGAGAATACGGCTCCAGCCAGGCCGTCATGTACAAGCAGATCAACCATGCCGACCCCAGCGATCACGATCTGGCCCAGTGGTGCACCCAGGGCGCGGAACTGTCTGCGACGACGCAGATCTGGTACCGCGGCGGCGTCATCCAGGTGGGCGAACTCGACCGGAAGCGCTTCGCGGACGGCTGTGTCGAGACCTACCGCGACGGCGTCCGCTGACCGCTCGCGTCGGCGGCGATCGCCCCGTCCACCGCGGCCTGCATTTCGGCCGCAACCGTGCGGGTGATGTTCATGGGCGTCGTCGGGAGATCCACGACCGGGCACGAGACGAAGACGTCGGCGGGGCGGTCCGGGTGGTAGCTGATTCCCAGAGCGAGGAGCGCGGGTTCGGATCCGAGCTTGCGCGCCTTCACCGCGATGTGCCCGACGCCGCTGTTGATCTGCTGGATACGCGCCGGGTCCCCGTCGTTGCACGTGCCCTCGGGGAAGATCGCGAGAACGTCTCCGCGGTGCAGGCGTTCGGCCGAGACGTCCATCATCGCGCGGCCGGCGTCGGCGACGGCCCGCAGCCCGTGGTCCTTGCCGCGGAACACCGGGATCGAGCCCATCATGTCGATCGCGCGGCGCATCCTCGGGCCGGCGAACAGTTCGTCCTTCGCAAGCACCCGGGTTCGTCCGATCACCGGCCGCAGCGGCGTGCGCCAAGCCGTCGCCGCGAGCGTGTACTGGTCCCGATCGGTGAGGTGGTTGGCGACGACGATCAGCCGGGTTCCGCTGCGCAGCAACTCCTGCAGTTGGGAGCGGGCGCCGTCGGCGTAGCTGATCCGCGGCCGGAAGCGCGCGCCCAGCGCGGCATACGCGGCCCGAGCGAGGAACCGGTTCTGCTGGTGATCCAGGTAGAAGCGGTAGACGTCCTCGTAGTTCTCGAGCGTCACTTCTGGCCGGATCATGGCACGCCTCTCGTTCGGATGCCCCCCACCTGACCCACCACGGTACACAACCTACGGTTGCGTAGGTTGTGTACCGCCGGTGAACGCGATCAGTGCAGACGCGCCCGGAATGCCGCGACCAGCTCCGGCAGGACGGCCTCGGTCACGTCCGGATCGGCGTCGATCCCCGCGACCGCCATCATCAGATCCGTCGCGCCGCTCGCGACCAGCGCCTCGGCGCCGTCCATCGTCCGGGAGACGTCGATCGAACCGTCCGCGGCGCGCTCCACGACGAGCCGACCGCGGACCTGCAGCGACTGCGGATCACGCCCGGCGTCCTCGAAACTGCGGCGGAGCAGCGCCGTACCCGCCGCGAGGTCCTCGTCGGTGGCGCCCATGATCGGGATCCAGCCGTCGCCCCACGTCGTCACCCGGCGCACGACGGGCTTCGACAGCGAACCCGACACCCAGATCGGGATGCTGCGGCCCGGCGCCGGACGGGGCGAGCAGTAGGCGTCGTCGAACGACAGGCTCGGCGTCGACACCGCCGCCGGGGCACCCGACCACAGCGCCCGGCAGGTTGCGAGGGCGTCGTCGAGCAGCGGACCGCGCTTCGCGAAGTCCAACCCCGCGACCTCGTATTCCTTTGCCTGCCAACCAGTTCCGACCCCCAGATCGAGACGGCCGCCCGAGATAAGGTCGAGCGTCGCGGCCGTCTTCGCGAGCACCGCACCACCGCGCAGGGCCGCGATCACGATGCCGGTACCCAGCCGCACCCGTTCGGTCTTGCCGGCCAGCAGCGCCAGCATGGTCAGCGGCTCGAGCCACACGGCGTCGGGCTCGGTGGGGAATGCCGACCACGTGTAACCCGAAGTGTCCGAGCCCATCACCACGTGATCGGTGACCATGATGCGGTCGATGCCGGCGCGGTCCGCGGCGACACAGAACTGCACGAAGCGGCCGTAGTCGTCCTGCGCGAGCAGCGGGCCGAAGTTGGGGACGTTGATACTCAGCGTGGGCTTGTCGATGGACACGATCGACCTTTCGGCAAAGTGGGACATGTTTTCGATCACGGGTTGCGGGGCCGGTTGGTCCAGCCGCCCTCGGGCTTCGGGAACCAGCCGCCGGCTGCGAACGTGCCGCCGTCGACGTGCACCGTGGTGCCGGTCGTGTAGCGGCCCAGATCCGACGCCAGGAACAGCGCGGAGCCGGCGACGTCGTCCGGCTGACCCGGACCGCCGAGCGGAGCCCACGTCGGCCACTTGGCCCACTCCTCCTCCGAGAGCCACTCGGTGTACGGCACCTGCACCGACTCGATGAGGTCGGGAGCGATCGCGTTCACCCGGACACCGATGCGCCCCACCTCGACCGCGAGGCTGCGGCTGAACTGCGTGACGGCCGCCTTGTACGCCGCGTACACCGAGTGACCCGGGATCGCCCGATGCGCCTCGACGGTCGTGAGGTTGATGATCGAGCCGCCACGGCCGCGCTCGGCCATCCCCGGCAGCACCGCGTGCGTGAGCCGCAGGACGTGGTCGAGGTTGATGCCGCCGATCTCCGACCAGAACTCGGGCTCGGTCTCCGCGAACGGACGCGGCGGGCGCAGGAAGTGACCGGCGTTGTTCACCAGGACGTCCGGGGCGAATTCGACGATCCGCGCGGGCACCGTGGCGTCGAGGACGTCGTACGCGAGCACCTCGATCGCTCCCCCGGCCGCCGAATCGAACTCGAGCGCCCGCGCCGCGTCGGCGTCGATGTCGGCGACGAGGACCTGGGCTCCGTGGGCGGCGAACGACCGGGCGATCGCGGCGCCGATACCGTGCGCGCCACCGGTGACGATCGCCTTCTTGCCCGCGAGCAGCGGGCCGGGGTTGAACGCCGGCCGGGGCGACTTCGCTTGCTGGGTGGCTTCTGAAGACACGGTTCCTCCTCGATTCGCGGGTGGGCGCCTGGCCCGATGTCACACGCGTTCGGTTGAACTGAACGCGTGTGACATTCGGCCAATGATCGACCGCAGGTGACGGCGTGTGCAGACCGTTTCCCGGCTATCGAGAAACAGCGCCCGCGGGGTTCTGCCGACGGCGCGGACGGCGGGCTGTCGTAGCCTCGAATCGAACGATCACGACACCGGAACGGGAGTACCTCACGATGCTGAACAAGACCGCCACCTCCGCCCTCGCCGCAGCCGGACTCGTCGGCGGCTACGCCGTCGCACGGCAGACCGGAAACCGCCAGCTCGGTGGCGTGGTGCTCGCGGCGGTCGGCGGCGTCTGCACCTACAGCTGGGCCAAGAGCTCCGGACCGGGTCGGGCCGCGGCTCTGCTCGGCACCTACGTCGGCGCCTTCGGTGGCTCGCACCCGCTCGCCAAGAAGATCGGCGCGTGGCCGTCCGTCGGCGTCGTCGCGGCCGGCACCGCGATCGCCTCGCAGGTCGTCTCCAAGGGCTGAGAGTGATCCGACTCGCCGAGCCCGCCGACCTGGCGTATCTCCCCGAGATCGACGTCGCCGCGGGTGCAGCCTTCCGCGACGTCGGCATGGAGGCCGTCGCCGACGACGACGCGCCTCCGCTCGAGCTGTTCGAGGCGCATCTCGCCGAGGGCCGCGTGTGGGTGTGGGGGCAGCGCAAGCAGCCTCCGGCCGCCTTCTGTCTCGTCGAGGTGGTGGACGGCACCGCCCACATCGAACAGATCTCGGTCCGCCCCGACCATGCCCGACGCGGCATCGGCGCGGCCCTGATCGACCACCTCGACCAGTGGGCGCGGGACCGCGGCCTTCCCGAGGTGACACTCACGACCTTTCGGGACGTGCCGTGGAACGCGCCGTACTACGCGCGCCTCGGGTTCACGGTGGTCGCCGACGAGGATCTCGGGCCGGGACTGCGGGCGATCCGCGAACACGAAGCCGAACGCGGCCTCGACCGCTGGCCGCGGGTCGTGATGACCCGCCACGTGCCGATCGAGGCGCCCGACCTCACGGACGGCGAGGACGACTAGGCCGTCCAGCGCCCGGTCGCGGTGAACTCGGCGAGCACCGCGGCCGGGCCGGCCAGGTCGATGCCCTCCGACGCGACCCAGTCGTCGTCGAAGTAGGTTCCGGCGTACCGCTCACCGCCGTCGCACAGCAGCGTCACGACGCTGCCGCTACGACCCTGCCCGAGCATTTCGGCGACGAGCCCGAACGCTCCCCACAGGTTGGTGCCGGTCGAGCCTCCCACCTTGCGCCCCAGCACGTCGCTGGCGTGCCGCATCGCGGCGATGGACCCGGCGTCGGGCACCTTCACCATCCGGTCGATCACCTGGCCGATGAACGACGGCTCGACCCGCGGCCGGCCGATCCCCTCGATCCGGGAGCCCCGTTCGAACGTCGGGGCGGTCGCGCAGTCGCCGCTGCGCCAGGCGTCGAAGAACACCGAATTCTCCGGGTCCACGACACACAACCCCGTGTCGAGCTTGCGATACCGCAGGAAGCGCCCGATCGTCGCTCCGGTGCCCCCGGTGCCGGCGCCGACCACGATCCACTCCGGAATCGGATGGTCCTCCTGCTGGAGCTGCGTGAAGATGCTCTCGGCGATGTTGTTGTTCCCGCGCCAGTCGGTCGCACGTTCCGCGTGAGTGAACTGGTCCATGTAGTGGCCGCCGGTCTCGGCGGCCAGGCGCTGGGATTCCGCGTAGATAGTCGACGGATCGTCGACGAAGTGGCAGCGTCCGCCCTGCGCCTCGATGAGGGCGATCTTGGCGGGGCTGGTGCTCGCGGGCATAACCGCGACGAAATCCAGCCCGAGCAGCTTCGCGAAATACGCCTCGCTGACCGCCGTCGACCCGGACGAGGCCTCGATCACCGTGGTGTCCTCACCGACCCAGCCGTTGCAGATCGAGTACAGGAACAGCGACCGCGCCAAGCGGTGCTTGAGGCTGCCGGTGATGTGGGTGGACTCGTCCTTCAGATACAGCTGGACGTTCCACTCAGGCGGCAGCGGATAGCGCAGCAGGTGGGTGTCGGCGCTGCGCTGCGCGTCGGCCTCGATGAGACGGACGGCGTTGTCGACCCAGGCCCGCGAACCCCGACGGTCCAGGACCGCCGTCACCGCCGATCCTCACCCCGGAGCTTGGCGTGCAGGTCGGCCTTGTCGGCCCGTCGCTGCGCGTCCACCGACGCAATGTCCAAGTTCACCTTCTTGCGGAGCTTCGCGAACAGGACCAGCGACAGCGGCAGCGCGATGAGGACCGCGAAGAGCGCGGCCACGATCAGCGGCACGTCCACGCCGAACGCCTTGCCGCCGAAGAGGATCACGACCGCCAGGAGGACGACGAGGGCGAGTCGGGCCACCGAGTAGAGGGCGACGTCGCGGACCAGAGTCCCGGTCGTCACGGTGCCGGCGGCCGGTGCACTGTCGCCTCGGGCCTGATCAGGACGGTTCTGCGCTGCTTCACTCACACGACCAGGGTACCGATCCGCAGGTCGCGACACAGTGGCGCACTCAGAAGACCAGCGGCAGGACGCCCGGACCGAGGTTGTTGAACGTCGAACCCCACTCCCAGACGCCGAAGGTCGCCATCAGGTTGCCCCAGTTTCCCGTCACCACGGCGTTGCCGATGGTCGCACCCTGCTGGAAGGCCGAGTAGATGGCCTGGATGACGGTCGCGCCGGCGTTGGGGCCGATGAATCCGGTGATCATACGTACCTCCGTCGTTCCTCACGAGTGGTACCGCTTCACGTCCGTCACACGGGCGGGGGCACCACCGGGACTGTGTTGGTGAAGGTCGAGCCGAGTTCGAGCGTTCCGATCGTCGTGACGACGTTGACGAGTCCGCTGGTGAGCCCCGTCATGATCGCGTTCCCGAACGTCGCTCCCTGTTGGAAGGCCCAGTAGACGCTGTCGATGATGTTCGTACCGAGGAGCGGACCGAGGTTCTCCGCGATCATGCACATCCCCCTCCCGGCTCGTACGGACATCGAGCCGCTGCAGACGGTTCCGTGAGACGCGATGCCCGGCACCGACGTCCCGCGCTTCCACCCCCGAAGGTCGACCTCGTCCCGGCTCCGGTGTCCTGCCGGATGTCCGGTCGGACGCTTTCGCGTCGAGGCAGACACGGGCCACCATAGGGGCCGTCCGTGGGGTTCGTACCGCGATTGCCGATTCCGGAGACCCGGTTGATACACACCGGCCCGGGTAGTCCGATTTGTCTATTACCTCCGCTTTACCAACTTTAGATCGTTCGAGTACCTGGGGGGTTGAGTGCCACTATGTCGAAGCCGGTCGACAAACGAACCGGTCCCGAATCTCCCGGCCGACCGTCCTGGTGGGCCCCGAACCTTGGAGGATCGATGAGCGCACCCACCTACAACGGCGCCAAGGAAGCCCTGCTGACCCCGGGCCAGGTCGCCGCACTGTTCCATGTCGACCCCAAGACGGTCACCCGTTGGGCGCACGCCGGCCGGCTCGGATCGCTGCGTACCCCCGGAGGCCACCGGAGGTTCCGAGAGGCCGAGGTGATGGCACTCCTCTCGTCCTTGACCACCGAGGCACATCACAGCTAGTCCCGGGGTCCGGAACATCGGACTCCAGGTGGATGCCGGGAAGACCCGGACGCGGCTACCCTCGTAACCAGGAGGTGCACCGTGATCTACCTACTGGCGCTCATCGGCCTGGTGACGCTTGCGGTCCTGTTCTGGAAGGCGTTCGGGCCCACTCCCACCACCGCGGCACGCGGGGGTGGTCGTGGTACAGGGAAGGGCGGCGGGGCTGTCGGCCCCGACGACGACCCCGAGTTCCTGTGGCGCGTGGATCGCGAGAACCACCGCCGGCACTCGGACCGACCCGGTAGCGATACCCCTACCGACCCGGACGCCTAGGCCACGCGAGAACGCAACGAAAGGAATCGGCCGCTGTATCCACAGCGGCCGATTCCTTTTCGCGTTGTACCGGGTTTTCGCGTTACGCGGGAACGATCAGGTGAGACCCGCATAGGAGTGCAGACCCGAGACCACCATGTTGATGATGAACAGGTTGAACAGCATCGCCACGAAGCCGGCGACGTTGATCCAGGCAGCCTTGGTGTCGCGCCAACCCGACGTGGCGCGCGCGTGCAGGTACGCGGCGTAGATGACCCACGCGATGAACGAAACCGTCTCCTTGGGGTCCCAGCCCCAGAAACGTCCCCAGGCCGCCTCGGCCCAGATCGCGCCGAGGATGATTCCGGCACCGAACAGCGGGAACGCGACGATCGTCGACTTGTAGGCGAGGCGATCGAGCGTCTCGGCGTTGGGCAGCCGCGCCGCGATCTTGCCGAACGGTCCGTTGCCCTCCTCACCTGCCGGGTGCTTCATGCGGTAGAGGAACAGGATGCTCGCGACACCGGAGACCATGAAGATGCCGCTGCTCACGCTGATGATCGTGACGTGGATCGGCAGCCAGAACGAGCGCAGCGCCGGGACCACCGGTGCCGCGTCGGCGTAGAGCACGGTCGCCGCGAGGAACATCAGGATCAGGATCGGCACCAGCAGGAAGGCCCAGAGGTCGGCCGTCTTGCGCAGTGCGACGAGCCCGGCGACGACGGCCGCCGCGCACGCCATCGTCACGAACTCGTACATGTTGCCGAGCGGGAACCGCTCGGTGGCGAAACCGCGCAGCACGATCGACGCGACGTGCAGCACCGCACCGACCACCAGCAGGGCGTAGCCCATGCCGCCGAGCTTCTCGGACCACGTCTTACCGGGCGTTTCGGCCACCCGGCCCGGCACGAGCTCCGGCGCGTCCGCGGAGCCACCGGAGGCGCCCGCCACGACGAGTTCGCGGTCCTGGACCGCCTTGGCACGCATCGACGCGTACCGGGCGATGAGCAGCACCGTCGCGAGCGCGTAGATCGCGAAGGCCGACTCGAACGACCAGTCGCTGTAGCGAGCGAGTGTCTCGTTGATCGTCATATTCATCTCCTGCGCGTCGCGCGCTCGTCGTCCAGCAATCGGGTGCACAGCCGATCGAACTCGTCGCCCCAACCGGCCTGATCGGTCCTGGCGAGACCACCGAGCTCTACTACGGTGCGTCGTTCACCCTCGGCCAATGTAGCCGACATGGTGTCGGCATCCTTGCCGGGGCCGTTCACGGGGTAGATCCGGACCCACACACGACGCCGCTTGATCACCAGCGAGACCAGCAGTCCCGCCATCATCACGATCGACGACACCAGCACCCACTGTTGTGCCGGGTCGTGCGAGACCTGCAGGTTCACGAAGTCCACAGCGCCGTCGAACCGCACCTGGGTGCCGTCGGCGAGGGTCTTGGACTCACCGGGGAACAGGTTCACGCGCTCCTGCTTGACCAGCCGGCCCTGGTTGATCAGTTCCTTGTTCAGTGAGAACAGGCTCTGCGGGTTACCGGTGTCGAGACCGGTGTCGCCCTTGTAGATGTCGATCGCGACGGCCGGATCGTTCATCGCCGGATAGCCCGACGACAGCAGATTCCCGTGGAACACCGCGGTCGGCGCGAACAGGCCCTCGATCGCGACCTGGTTCTTGCGGCGCTCGTCCTCGTCGGCGTACATGCCGCCGGGCGGATCGAATCGCATCGCGCCGCTCGACAGGAACGTCGTGGCGTCGTCCGGGCGCCACTGCAGCGTCTCGGTGCGGGTCTCGCCGTTCGGGAAGGTCACCGTGAAGGTCGGCGCGTAGCCGTGCCCCTGCAGGTAGACGCGGTCACCGGCGACGCGCAGCGGGTGGTTGACCCTGAGCTGGGTCTCGCGCCACGTGTTCGTCTCGAGGTCTTCGCCCGACTGGTACGAGATGTTCGAGGTGAACATCTCGGCCTGGCCGTTGTCGAGGTAGTCCGCGGTGAAGTCCTTGACCTTCACGCACAGCGGGGTCATGCCGGTGCCGTCACGCTCGTTGCCGGCCCGGAAGGAGTCGAACACCGCGGGCGACGTCGTGCACAGTCCGGCGCCGTCGTTGGCGATGACGATGACGTTGCCCTCGTAGCTGTTCAGCTTGCCGACGGCGAGCGAGACGAGCAGCGCCACGAGCGACAGGTGGAAGACCAGGTTGCCGGCCTCGCGCAGGAAGCCCTTCTCGGCGGAGAGGGTGATCTCCTCCGGATGCTTGGCTCGATCTCCACCGACGCGCTGGACCACGCGCCAGCCGCGCAGCTGCTTGCGGACCCGTGCGGCGACCGCCTCGGGATCCTCGTCGACGGTCTCGCTGCGGTGGTGCGGCAGCCGGCCCAGGTTGCGCGGCGCCGCCACGGGCTGCGCGCGCAACGCCTTGGCGTACTCGACGCACCGCGGCAGGATGCAGCCGACCAGCGAGATGAACAGCAGCACGTAGATCGCGGTGAACCAGAAACTGCCGAACACGTCGAACAGTTCGAGCTTGTCCATGATCGGACCCAGCGTGGGCCGGGCCGCGATGTAGTCGTTGACCTTGCCCTCGTTGAGGCTGCGCTGCGGCAGCAGTGCGCCCGGGATGGCCGCCAGCGCCACCAGGAACAGCAGCACCAGGGCGGTCCGCATCGACGTCAGACCGCGCCACGTGTTCCGGGCGAGGGCGACGGCACGCCCGGCCGGCGACTGCTTCGGCGGAGGAGGCGGGTTCTTCGGGGCGTCGGCGGGTGTGCCGCCGTCGCTCACTGTGTCTCGAACCGTCATATCGGCAGGGTCACCTCCGAGATAAATGCGTCACGGACCCAGCCGACGAACTGGTCCCACGCGCCGGTGACCAGCGCGATGCCGACAGCCACCAACATGATTCCACCGATGATCTGAATGGTTCGGGTGTTGCGGCGCAGCCAGCCGACGCCGCGCAGGGCGCGCGCCGAACCGAGCGCGACGATCACGAACGGGAGCCCGAGACCGAGGCAGTACGCAACGATCAGCGCCACGCCACGGGCCGCGGTCGCCCCCTCGGTACCGGACGCGACCGAGATGACGCCCGCGAGCGTCGGCCCCAGGCACGGCGTCCAGCCGAGCGCGAACACCGCACCGAGCAGCGGGGCACCCGCCAGGCTCGAGATGCGGCGCGGAGCCATCCGCGTGTCCTTCTGCAACGCCGGGACGAGACCGATGAACACCAGGCCCATCACGATGGTCACGACGCCGCCGACGCGCTGGAGCACGTCGCGGTTGAGGGCGAGTGCCTCGATGGCCCCGAAGACCGAGACCGTGGCCAGCACGAACACGACCGTGAAGCCCGCGACGAACAGCCCCGCAGCGCCCGCGACCCGCAGGCGCCCGTCGCGCAGCGTCGTCGTGCGCGTGGTGGCCTCGGACGCGGTGACCGCGGGGGCGTCGGCTCCGACGACACCCGCCAGGTACGACAGGTAGCCGGGGACGAGCGGCACGACGCACGGCGACGCGAACGACACGAGACCCGCGAGCAGGCACGCGCCGAGCGCGAGCAGGAGCGGTCCGCTCGCGGCCGCCGACTGGAAGCTGTCGCCGACACTCGCGAGGAGGACGGTGTCGGCCGTCATCCCTGGTCCTGCGGTTCCTGTGCGATCCGTTCCACGACCGGCTGGAGATCCTCGACCAGCAGTTCCTTGAGGAACACCGCCGCCACCCGGTGCTGACGATCGAGCACGATCGTCGTCGGGATGACGCTGGTCGGGTAGTTCTTACCGAGGGTGAGCAGCGTGCGCATCTCGGGGTCGTAGATGGACGGGTAGCCCACCTTGTTGTTGACGACGAAGTCCTGCGCCTTGTCCTTGGTGTGGTCGCGGACGTTGATCCCGAGGAACTGGACGCCCATGTCCTTGGTGTTCTCGTAGACCTTCTCGAGGTCGTCGGCCTCACCGCGGCACGGTCCGCACCACTGGCCCCACACGTTGAGCACGACGACCTGGCCCTCGTAGTCGGTGAGCGACGTCGTCTTGCCGTCGGTCATCAGGTCCTCGCCGGACACCTTGCCGACCGCCCCGCGATCGGACGGCGGATCGTAGAACAGTTCGGTCTTGCCGCCGGGCGAGACGAAGACGAACGTGCCACCCTGCGCGACGGCGTCGTCACCGGTCGCGCAGCCCGCGACGGTGGCCGCGACAACCAGCGAACACGCCGCGGCCGCCAGGCGGAGGGACGGGAACTTCATGCGCCGGTCACCCTCGGGTCCGACGATCCGGCCGGCTCGGAGTAGACGATGTCGACGAGGGTGTCGCCCTCGTAGACCAGGGACGTGAGCGACGCGAGGCCGCACTGACGATTGCGGGGGTCGTGCCACAGGCGCTCGCCCTGCAGGAAGCGGCGCAGCGTCCACACCGGCAGCTGGTGGCTCACGCACACGGCCTCGTGGCCGACCGCGGCGACGCGCGCGGCGTTCACCGCGGCGAGCATGCGGTGCGCGATCTGCAGGTACGGCTCACCCCACGACGGCGTGAACGGGTCGCGCAGCTTCCACCAGTGCCGGGGCCGGCGCAGCGCACCGTCCCCGACGGCCACCTTGAGGCCCTCGAAGTCGTTGGCCGCCTCGATGAGGTTGGCGTCGGTCGCGATCTGCAGGCCGTGCTTCTCGGCGATCGGACCGGCCGTCTCCTGCGCGCGCTGCAGCGGAGACGCGACGACGTGCGTGATGTCGTGGTCGGCGAGCGCCGCCGCGACGGCGCGGGCCTGCGACTCACCGTTCTCCGACAGCCGGAAGTTCGGGAGGCGTCCGTAGAGGATGCCGCTCGGGTTGTGCACCTCGCCGTGCCGGAGCACGTGAACGATGGTCCGCGTATCGGAGTTGTCGGAGTGCGGGTGGTCGGCAGCGCTCGCGTTGTCGGCGACGGTCACGGTGGTGGTCCCTGCGTTTCGGTCGGTCGGCCGGATGGTCTCCGGTCGGTCCTGTCTGGTCAGTTCTGGGCTGCGGCGGCGGCCTTGGCCGCGTGCGGTGCGGCGTCGGCGATCTTCGAGAAGGCGTCGTCGTCGAGCGCCGATGAGACGAACCATGCCTCGAACGCGCTCGGCGGCGCGTAGATGCCGCGCGAGAGCAGGGCATGGAAGAAGTCCGGGAAGCGCCACGTGTCGGCGGCCTTGGCCTCGGCGTAGTTGGTGACGGGGTTCTCGGTGAAGAAGACGCTGACCAGCGTGCCGGCGTACTGGACGCGGTGCGGGACGCCCTCGGCGGTGAGTGCGTCGCCCAGCAGCGTGCCCAGGGTCTGCGCGTTGCGCTCGAGCGCCGCGTAGACGGCGTCGTCGGCGGCGCGCAGGTTCGCCAGGCCCGCCGCGACGGCGACGGGGTTACCCGACAGCGTGCCGGCCTGGTAGACGGGGCCGGCCGGAGCCAGCTTGGCCATGACGTCGGCGCGACCACCGAACGCGGCGGCGGGCAGGCCACCGCTCATGACCTTGCCGAACGTGTAGAGGTCACCGGCGACGCCGTCGCGGCCGAACCAACCGGAGCGGCTGACGCGGAAGCCGGTCATGACCTCGTCCATGATCAGCAGCGCACCGTGCTCGGTGGTGAGCGCGCGCAGGCCCTCGTTGAAGCCGGGCAGCGGAGCGACCGCGCCCATGTTGCCGGCGGCCGCCTCGGTAATCACGCACGCGATCTCGCCGGGGTTCGCGGCGAACGCGGCGCGGACGGCCTCGAGATCGTTGTAGGGCACGACGATGGTGTCCTCGGCCTGCGCGCCGGTTACGCCGGGCGAGGTCGGCAGACCGAACGTGGCCAGGCCCGAACCGGCGTCGGCGAGCAGCGCGTCGACGTGGCCGTGGTAGCAGCCGGAGAACTTGACGATCTTGGAACGGCCGGTGAAGCCGCGGGCCAGGCGCACCGCGCTCATGGTGGCCTCGGTGCCGGAGTTCACCAGGCGGACCTGCTCGACGGGCGCGACGCGGGAGACGATCTCCTCCGCGAGCGCGATCTCACCCTCGGTGGGGGCGCCGAACGACAGTCCGGTGGTCGCGGCCTTCTGCACCGCCTCGACGACGGCGGGGTGCGCGTGCCCGAGGATCATCGGACCCCACGAGCACACCAGGTCGACGTAGTCGTTGCCGTCGACATCGGTGAGGGTGTAACCGGACGCCTTCTCGATGAACCGGGGCGCGCCACCGACCGAACCGAACGCGCGGACCGGGGAGTTGACGCCTCCGGGGATCACCTTGGACGCCCGGTCGAAGAGTTGGGCGGAACGGGCGTCACGAAGATCGGGTCCCAGGCCGGACCCGCTGGAGGCAGCAGTCACGGTTTCCAGTGTCCCAGTTCTGTCGAATTTGCCAACGACAGGGTGTAGGAGGTGGCCGGAATCACACCGCCTCGGCGTGTCCGTTCGTGCTGGTCGGGTGGTCTGCCGTTGCCCAGCGGGACCCGTCCGACCGCATTACCGTCGGTTCATGGCGACCACGGCTGACCATCTGCGGACCACTCTCGACGGCCGATGGGCGGAGGTGCGCGCGAAGGCCCGGATCGATCTCTCCACGGACGAGTTCCGGCCGCACCACACGCCCGACATCGCGGCGGCCCGGGCCAAGACCCTCGAGCAGATGCGGGTCCTCGCGGCCGGCGGCTTCGTCGACCGCGGCTTCGGGGTCGAGATCGGCAGCGGCGCCGACCCCGGCGCGGCGGTGACCGCGATCGAGATGCTGGCGATGTCGGATCTGTCGCTCATGGTGAAGGCCGGCGTGCAGTGGGGCCTGTTCGGCGGCGCGATCGAGAACCTCGGCACCGCGGACCATCACGCCGAGTTCCTGCGCCCGATGATCGACCTCGATCTGCTGGGCTGCTTCGCGATGACCGAGACCGGGCACGGCAGCGACGTGCAGAGCCTCGAGACCACCGCCACCTACGACCCGGCCACCGACGAGTTCGTCGTGCACTCCCCCACCGCATCGTCGCGCAAGGACTACATCGGCGGCGCCGCCGAGCACGCCCGGGTTGCGGCGGTGTTCGCGCAGCTGATCGTCGGCGACGAAGGGCACGGCGTACACTGCCTTCTGGTGCCGATCCGGGACGCCGACGGCAACGACCTGCCCGGCGTCACGACGTCGGACTGCGGCCTCAAGGGCGGCCTGCCCGGCGTCGACAACGGCCGCATCGTGTTCGACCAGGTCCGGGTGCCGCGCACGAATCTGCTGAACCGGTACGGGTCGGTGGACGCCGACGGCGTGTACTCGTCGCCGATCGAGAACAAGAACCGCCGCTTCTTCACGATGCTCGGCACGCTGGTGCGCGGCCGGGTGACGGTGGGCGGATCCGCGGCTGCCGCGGCCCGGGTGGCGCTCACGATCGCGACGCGCTATGCGTTGCAGCGCAAGCAGTTCAGCGCACCGAGCGGCGACGAGACGACGCCGGATCCCGAGGTGCCGATCATGGACTACCTGGTGCACCAGCAGCGTCTGCTGCCGCACATCGCCCGCGCCTACGCACTGGGCTTCGCGCAGAACGAACTGGTCGCGAAGATGCACGACGTCCAGACCGCCGACGAGGTCGATCCAACGGAGCAGCGCGAACTCGAATCGCGCGCCGCCGGACTCAAGGCCGCGAACACGTGGCACGCGACGCGCGCGATCCAGGAGTGCCGGGAGGCGTGCGGCGGCGCCGGTTATCTCGCCGAGAACCGTCTGACGGCACTCAAGGCCGACACCGACGTGTTCACCACGTTCGAGGGCGACAACACCGTGCTCACCCAGTTGGTCGCGAAGGAGTTGCTCACCAAGTACTCCGACGAGGTGCGCGGGATGAGCCCGGTCGAATGGATGGCGTTCGCCGCCAACGCGTTCGGTGATGCGGTCCGTTCGCGCACGGCGGCGCAGCAGATCATCCAGACCATCCTCGATACCCGCCAGGACAACGAGGAGGACGGCAGCCTCTTCAACCGCGGCACCCAGTTGACGATGTTGGAGGACCGCGAGGAGTACCTGCTGTCGACCGCGGCCCGGCGCCTGCAGGCCGCACGCAAGCGTGAGGACGATCCGTTCGAGGCCTTCAACTTCGTGCAGGACCACGTGCTGCACGCGGCCCGCGCGCATATCGACCGGGTGGTGCTCGAGGCCTTCATCGCGGGCATCGGCGAGTGCGACGACGAGGCCGCGCGCGACCTGCTGAACGAGCTGTGCGACCTGTTCGCGCTCACCGTGATCGACGAGGACAAGGCGTGGTTCATGGAGCACCGCCTGCTCTCGGTGGAACGGGCCAAGGCGGTGCGCCGCGGCATCAACGAACGCTGCCGGACACTGCGCCCGCACGCGGCGACCCTCGTCGACGGCCTGGGCGTGCCGGACGCCCTCGCGGGGGCGGCGATGCTCGACGGTCAGTAGTCGACCGGCCGGGTTCCCACGATCGCGGTGGCATCGAGCTCGTCGGAGTGGACGATTCGCGCGAGTAATCCTGCGCGCGTGAAGATGTCGGCCGCGGTGGCGGCCTGGTGAGTGCTGGTCTCGACCAGCAGGTGGCCGCCCGGACGGAGCCATCGCGGCGCTGCGGCGGCTACGGCCCGCTGGACGTCCAGGCCGTCGGATCCGCCGTCGAGCGCCGTGCGCGGCTCGTGATCACGTGCCTCGGGCGGCATCAGCGCGATCGCGCCGCTGGGCACGTACGGGACGTTGGCGACCACGACGTCGACACGTCCCCGCAGCGTCCCGGGCAGGGCGTCGAACAGGTCGCCCGCGTACACGCGCCCGCCTATCGGTTCCACGTTGCGCCGCGCGCACCTGACGGCGACGGGATCGACGTCGGCGGAATGGAGTTCCAGACCCTCGACGGTCCCCGCCAGGGCGGTTCCGATCGCGCCCGATCCACAACACAGATCGACGACGACGTCGCCCGGCCGTACCAGCGCCGCGGCGCGGTGGACGAGCAGTTCGCTGCGGCGACGTGGCACGAACACTCCGGCGTCGACGTCAATTCGCACACCGGCGAACTCGACCCACCCGAGGACGTGTTCGAGGGGCACGCCGGAAGTGCGGCGTTCGACCATTCGGGCCAGTTCACCGGCCTGCGTTGCCGTGTCGACGAGCAGGCGCGCCTCGTCCTCGGCGAACACGCATCCGGCCGCGCGCAGCGTCGCAACGATGGTCGCCGGCGCGAGATGCGGAATGTCCGGTTCAGGAGCTCGCACGAAACGCCTTTCGAGATATCGAAGAGGCTCGTCCGGCGAGACTACCGCGGACCGGAGCGCTACTCCCTACGATTGTTCTATGCCGAAGTGGTTCGAACTGTCTGCCGGTGACGAGACACTCCTGGAGACTGCGCCGTTCGTCCGGCGATTCTCCGTCGACCTCTCGGTTCCCGCGGAATCTGCGTGGGCCGGACTGACCTGCGACAACACGCTCGCATGGTGCGGGTCCATCAGCGGCACCCGATACCTCACGCCGCGCCCCTTCGAGGTGGGCACGCGGCGTGAACTGTCGATGCGCCCGTCTGCCCTGAAGGCCACCGAGGAGTACTTCCGCTGGGAGGAGACCCCACCAGTCCGGTACCGGAACACCTTCTACGTCAGCCGGTTCACCGCCCCCGGTCTGCGACGGTTCGTCGAGGACGTCCTCGTCGAACAGTGCGCTTCGGGTTCGCGACTCACCTGGACGTTCGCTATCGAACCGGGCCCCGTGCTGCGGATGCCGTTGCGACTCGCTGCGGGGGCGGTCACCGCCGGGCTGCACCGCGTCGTGACAGAGACCGCGGAGCATCTCGAACGCGCGTCGGCTAGGGACGCCTCCTAGCCGGCGGTGGGACCCTGCCAGAAGGCCTGACGTACGAGACGTCTGTTCTGCGTCAAGGATCTGCCAGGTTTTGAGCCTGAGGCGGTGCGGGCGAGTCTCGCCCGCACCGCCGGTTCCGTCAGGGCTGGATGCGATGGATGTCCCGGGGGAACAGGGTGGCGTACCGGATGTTGTCGGCTTCGAGTAGTCGTGAGACAAGTCGCTCGAGGCCGATGGCGAAGCCGCCGTGTGGCGGCATTCCGTGCGCCATTGCTTCCAGGTAGGAGGAGTAGTTCGCCGAATCCTCGCCGCTGCGGGCGAGTGCTGTGACGTAATCGGAATGGTTGTGCAGACGCTGTCCGCCCGTGACGAGTTCGAGTCCGCGGAAGAGGAGGTCGAACGAGTTGGTCCAACGCGCGTCATCGGGTTGCGGGTGTGTGTAGAAAGGCCGCTTCGCGGACGGGTAGCCCTCCACTGCAAGAAAATCCGAGCCGAACTCCTTCTTGGCCCACTTCCCCAGAGCACGCTCGTGCTCCGGCGCCAGGTCGGGTTCGCCCGGGTGGGCTCCGACAAGTTCGAGCGCCTCGGTGAAGTGCAGGACCGGCATCTTCTCGGGGACCACCGGTAGGTCGACGCTCAGAGCATCCACCTGCTCGCCGGCGCTGTCACCGATGTGGCCGATGACGGCAGCGAGGGTGTCCCGTAGCAGCGAGAGGACGTCGCGGTGGTCGCCGATGAAGCCGAACTCGACGTCGAGGGAGACGTACTCCGCCAGGTGCCGGGCTGTGTCGTGTGGCTCCGCCCGAAAGACCGGTCCGATCTCGTAGACACGCTCGAACACCCCGACAAGCATCTGCTTGTAGAGCTGGGGTGACTGCGCCAGGTAGGCGGCCGAACCGAAGTAGTCGACCGTGAAGACGTTGGCCCCGGACTCCGAGGACTGGTCGACAATCTTGGGGGTCGTAACTTCGGTGAAGCCTTCCCCGTCGAGGTGCTTGCGGAATCCGGCCATGGCGGCCGCTGCGATCTTCCACACGGCCTGACGGGCGGGGTGGCGCCAGGTCAGTGCTGCGTGGTCGAGCATGGTCGGCAGCGTGGCGCTGAGCTTCGGCCGCCAAAGCTCGACTGGTTGCGGCTGCGACGGCTCACTCAATGCGGTGATGGTCGGGTCGACGATCTCGACGCCGCCGGGCGCTTTTTCGTTCGCTGCAAGTGTGCCGGTCACACGGACCACGGTTTCCTCCGGCAGGTTCGCGACTTCGCCACGGACTGCAGGGTCGGTCACGACGACCTGTGCGAAACCGGAACGGTCTCGGACGACGACGAACGTCACGTTTGCGAGCTGTCTGCGGCGGTGGACCCAGCCTTCGACAGTGACGGGTTCACCGGGCATCGATGTGGATGTCGTGGACAGTGCTGAACTGAGGATGCGTGGCACGATGCTCACCTCCTGGTTGTTGTCCCCGGGAGGTGTGGGCGATCGGGTCCGTCGCGGTGCCACCACACCTTCGCAGCGAAGAACGCTGCCTCTGATGGTCCCTTTTACTCGGTGACCAGCCGATACCGGCTCAGGGCTCGTCACACCCGTCATGGCCGACAACGAGCACTCTATCGCCGAAACAGTGCCAGGTGGAATGACCCACGACACCCCAGACAGCCATTGACTAGAACATATGTTCGAACTACAATCGAGTCATGAATCCGGGGGGACTCAATAATTCGCTCGTCGCAGTCGCCGCGCCGCGACCTGAAGACGTGCACACGCTGCCCGAAGTCTTGCTGCTGCAGACCACCCTGGACATCTGCCATGCGCTCGAACAACTCGAAGCACTACGTGCTGCTGCCATCGCCGAAATCGACGAGCGCGCCGTTTCGTTCGACACCCTCGGATTCCGCAGCGTCAAGCAGTGGCTGGCCGCCAACACCCTTCTGGAAGTGTCGACCGCGGGACGGATCCTCGCGTTGGGGCGCATGCTCGGCCGGCAGCCCGAGGTCGCCGACGCGTTCAACTCCGGTGCGGTGTCGGCGGAGCATGCCGCGTTGATTGGGAAGTTCTGCGAGACACCGCCCCGCGGCATGCCGAACGAGGCACTCGATTCGTGCCGGAAAGTGCTGCTGGACAGCGCCACCGGACCCACAGCCACCACCACGACGGTCCGCACCTGCATCTCCCGTCTCGAGCGGATCTTCGAATCCGACGAACTCCCACCCAGTGAAGACAGCGAACGCAACGAGTTCCACGCCTCGAAGACGTTGAACGGGCGGGTCGCGGTCAAGGGGGATCTCGACGCCGTCACCGGTGAAATGCTCCTGACCGCGCTGTCCGCGTTGACCAAGCCCCGCAACCCGATGGACGACCCCGCCGGCGCCCGCACCCCGGCACGGCAGCGAGCCGATGCGTTCGCCGAGATACTGCGCCGCTACCTCGACTCCGGCGACGCACCCATCGAAGGCGGCGAACGACCGCACCTGTCCCTACATGTGAACGCCAGCGATCTCGCATGCAGCGACGCCGACCACGAGTGGGCGGGATCAGACGGCGATCCGGACCTGTTCGGCGACAGGGACGTTGCGCGTATGCCACACATGGGACCACTCTCCATCGCGACCGCCCGACGGCTCGCCTGCGACTGCCACCTCACCCCCATCGTCATGAGTGACGGCGTCCCGATCGACCTGGGGCGCACCAACAGGACCGTGTCGAAGAAGCAGCGGCGCGCGTTGGTTGCCCGCGACCACGGCTGTGCCTTCCCCGGCTGCGGTGCACCTCCCGCCCACTGCGAAGGCCACCACGTGATGCACTGGGCCGACGGCGGACCCACAGACCTCGACAACCTCGTGCTCCTCTGCGGCTATCACCACAGGCTGCTCCATCACTCGCACTGGGAAGTGATCGTCGGCGCCGACAGACATCCTCCCCCAAGCACTTCGTGCAGGGGGTGCCCCCAGGTTCACACCGCCATCGACGGTGGATCCGTACAAGAAACCCATCCCTGCCCACAACCGCGCAGGCCCACGAGCCGCATGATTCTGCAGCCGGCACCCGAACCGGGTGCCGGCCACCGCGGGATGGCACGCGGGCCGCGGCGTTCCCGGCGGCGATCTGCGGGTCATGCGGCGACCGGGGCCGAGCCCCGAGTCCCGCGCCCCGCGGCTAGCCGGTCGTGAGCGCGAAGACCGGGTGGTCCACGGGTTCCGGCAGCTTCTCCCAGTACCCCTCCACCGTCCTGCCCGCCTTGGCCCGGTAGGCCGCGATGATGGGATCCCGATCCGCGACAGGGACCTCGGCGGCGTTGTAGTGCACGGTGTGGCCGCGGCGGCTCACGTCCACCTCGGGGCTGGCGCGCAGGTTCCGGACCCACTCCGATTCGCCACGCGTGGAGACCAGGTAGCGCACCCCGTCGACGTCGACGGGGACGACGGGCACCGAGCGCGGTTCGTGACTGCGCCGGCCGGTGACGGTGATCTTCTCGGTGCCGCTGATGCCGGTCGCGAGGGCGATACGGTTGAACACCTCGCGGACCAGCAGCGGCGGTTTCAGGTATGCCATGACCGCAGTATGAGCGCCATCCGCCGGTATGTCACCGACGCGGCGGCGCGGATCGATCACGGTACCGGCACCACCCCGCGCGGTAGCTTGGGACGAACCGGACGATTCGAGGGGGAACGATGACGGCGTGGGTCGAGGTACTGGTGACGATGGCCGACGGACCGAGCCTGCCGACGAGGGGTGTAATCCGGAAGACGCCGGACGCACCCGAGCGAATCAACTTCGCGTTTGCCGCGGACCGTGAACCGGTCGTCGTCGGGGTCGGCGGCGGCGATATCCGCGTCTGGCGCGACCGATCCAGGATGCGGATCGAAACCCCCGACGGGCGGCCGGTGTTCATCACCGACGGCGTCAGCGCGTGGCAGTTCGGACCGACCGACGAGCCACCGATCCGCAGCGACGCCCGCCACGTCCGCTACCTCGGCACCGGGAGCGAACTGCTGTCCAACCGGCCCGCACACGACTGGCTCGGCGACGACTACACCCGACCGGCCGGGCCGATCGAGGACGTCACGTTCCTCGGAAGAGACTGCTGGGCAGTGGACCTGGCGCCCGGACCGCGTAAGGCAGGTCTCCTGCGGATCATCGTCGATCGCGAGAGCGGCGCTGTGCTCGAGCAGCGAAACGACACCGCCGAGGTGGAAGTCGCCTACACCGAGATCACGGTCGGGGAACCCGTCGGCCGTGAACTGTTCACCTGGACCGGGCCGTCTCGCGACTTCGACGAAGAGCATCGCGCACGCACAGAACTGGCCCGAGCCGACGACGCGAACAGGCTCGAGTGGTTCCACACCAACGTCGCCGACAGTCTGCCCGTCGTCCGGATACCGCTCCCGCTGCGGGTCGAGAGCATTCACACCCTCAACAAGGGAACCGGTGCATTCCAGGCGTCCATCGCCGCCGGGTTCGTCAATGGCATGCTCGCACGCCGTCCCCGATCCGATCAGCGGTGGAACCTCCGCTGGCACGGAGACATTCAGCGCTGGTCGACCGACGAGTTCGACTGGGCCACAGTTCTGTACCAGAGCGAATTCGACGCCGATACCCTCGCGGCACTGCAGGCCGCACTGCATCCCGGCGAAACCGCGATCACCGACTGAGTGACTCGACGTGCCGGTGTGGGTCAGTCCACGAACGCCAACACCCGGCACGGCCCACCCGACCCGCCGCGATGCTTGGGCGCCCCGACCACGACGGTGGCACCCACCGGCGGCAACGCCGACAGGTTCGCGAGCGATTCGATGCCGTACTTACCCGCGCCGAGGGCCGCGACGTGCGCGCCGTACGTGCGACTGCGCGCGGCGTCCAGGCTCAGTGTGTCCACCCCGATCGCCACGATGTCGCGCTCCTCGACGAGGAACGTGACCGCGTCGGGGTCGAATCCCGGGGAGTGTGGAGTCCCCGTCAGGTCCAACCCCACGTACTTACTCGGGTTCGCGACGTGCGCGTCCCACCCGGAGTTCATCGCGACCACCGACCGCGCGGGTAGTCGCCCGTGCGCACGTTCCCAAGCCTCGAGATCGGCAACCGTGAGCACAGCGTCCGCATCGGCGCGGGCCCTGTCCGAGATGTCCACGACGACGATGGGTGCGACGAAGTCCTCGATCGGCAACTCCTCGACCGTGCAGCCGTCGGCGATCTTGTGGGCCGGCGCGTCGACGTGAGTCCCGACGTGCTCGCAGTACGAGACGCGATTGACGAGGAACTCGCCGTGCGCCGGTCCGGAGGATCCACCCAGTGATCCTGTGATCGACCCGAGTGGACTCGGGTCGATCACGACGACGGGCTCCATCGCAAACGCCTCGCTGCCCGGCCACACCGGGAAATCGGCGGTGAGCGTGTGGGTGAGATCGACGATCGAGCGGGCCTGGATCGAGATCGCCGGGGCCGCGGGAGTGGCGGCAGCAACCCTGGGAGCGAGCACCCCGCCGAGTGCCGCCAGGCCGGCGGCACCGAGCAGCCCTCGTCGGGTCATCCTCGGCCCGGTCTCACCGATCGTGCGGTGGACATGCGTCATCACCTCGGGTGCACACACGACTTGCTCCTACGATGCCGCGGGGGCGACGCGGAGCACCTTGTCACCCGATCCGTTGTCGGTGGTGACCAGCAGGCTGCCGTCGGGCATCCGGGTGGCCGAGCGCAGGCGTCCCTGATCGGTGAGCACCGACTCCGTCTCGGTCACGGCGGTACCGTCGTCGGACAGTTTCAGCAGCAACATCTTGCGCCCCTGCTGGGCGGTGACCGCGAGCGCGCCGTCCCACTCACCCCACGCGGGCCCGGAGACGAACGTGCCACCCGGGGTCGCGATGGTCGGCGCACCCGAACTCCACACCGCCGCAACCGCACCGGGGACACGATCCGGGTCGGTCATCGGAACGCTCTCGTCATAGACGAGCGGGGCACGATCAGGGCGGTACCCGTAGTTGTTGCCGGCCGCGAGCAGGTTCACCTCGTCGTCCCGGCGAGTGCCCTGCTCGATGCCGTAGAGCCGACCGCTGCCCGGCTGCAACGCCAGGCCCTGCACGTTGCGGTGCCCGAGCGTGAAGACCGGGCTGTTCGGGAACGGGTTACCCGCCGCGGGCGAACCGTCCCGGTTGACGTGCAACACCTTGCCGCCCAGCGAGTTCCGGTCCTGAGGAACCTTCGGGCTCGCCGTGTCACCCGTCCCGACATAGAGGGTGCCGTCCGGGTGCGCGAGGATCCGGCAACCGCCGTGGCGCCCGCCTTGGCCGGTGGGGATCCCGGTGAGGACGTCACCGGTGCGGGTCAACGTCGTCCAGTCGGGGTCCACCGTCCACGAGACGACGCGGATGTCGTTGCCGTCGGCCGCGCTACCGAGCGAACCGGTCCCGAGTGATCCTGTTCCGAGCGAGCCGAGCGAACCGTTGCCCGATCCGCGGTGCCCCTGGCACGTGTAGACCGTGCGACTGGTCTCGAAATCCGAGGCGAGCGCGATGCCCATGAGCCCGGTCTCGCCCTCGGCGTACAGATCCGACAGGTCCGCGGTCACCTCGCCGACACCGCCGCCGGGACGCTTGACGACGAAACGGCCGGCGCGTTCACCGGTGAGGATCGCGCCGTCGGGGGCGACCACGACATCCCACGGCTTCGCGAGGCCGTCGATCACCGTGGTGACCTGAAGGGGCGGCGCGGGCGCGACGGGTTCCGCGCACGCCGTCGGCGCCGTCCCGATTCCGATGATCGCTGCCACTACGGCAGCCCCTCCTCCGAGCGTCGACCGGCGCACGAACGACCCCTCCCCTGTCAGCTTGTGATGTGCCGCTCACCCTACGCGGACCCACCGACGAGTTGTGCCGAAGCCGACAGACGAGCCGTGGCCGGTCAGGAACAGGCGGCCACCGCCATGTCGAGGATTCGCGACGCCTGCTCGTCGGACGGCACCGTCGTGCCGTTGGCGGCGAGGCCCTGGACGGCCACCTTCAATTCGTCGTCGCTCGCGCCCTTTTCACGCAGCGCGCACGTGTCCTCGGTGATGGCCTCGATCGAATCGTCGTCGCGGTCGGTCGCCAGATCCGAGTACGAGGCGCGGAAGGCCGCGACGAACGCGGCCTGCTTGGCGCTGTCCACGGCGTCGCCGGCCGCGGCTGCCACGCTGGACGCAGCACTCGACGCCGAGGACGCCATCTCGGAAGCCTTGTCTCCGAGGTCGTCTGACGCCGACGAAGCCGTCGTCGTGGCGGACGCCGTGACCGACGCATCGGTCGAGTCGTTGTCGTCACTGCTGCACGCCGTCGCGAAAGCGACTGTGGCAGCGGCGATCATGATTGCGGAGGCGATCCTGTTCCTGTTCATGACTACGAGTCTTGCACCGCTCGGGAAGTTCCGCCGGGCAACTGTTCCACACCACCTGGGTCCATGTAATACGTTGCACAACAGACTGATCCACGACGAAGGAAGATCAGCGGGACGGAAGCAACAACGCCGAGGCCGCCACGACGAGGGCGGTGAGCGCGACGACGGTGACGGCTTCGAGCACGGAGCGCCCCAGCAGCATCGTCACCGCTCCGGGCACCATCGAGGCGGCCACGCCCAGTACCCATCCCGGCGAGGACACCTGATCCTCGCCCTCCCTCGAACCCTCGGACCACGCGAACTCGCGGCTTCCGGCAACGACCCGTGTTCTTGCCGAGCTCATCGGCGGCAACCTCCCGAACGGACGACGACTGCGGTCCCGGCCGAGTGCAACGACACGGAACCCTGCACGCCGTACTTACCCACGATCACCGAGATCCATACCTGTGACGTCGGCGCCCCTGCCCTCGATCAGTGGAAGCGACGCAGTCGCAGGCTGTTCCCGACGACGAACAGCGACGACAGCGCCATCGCCAGACCCGCGATCATCGGATTGAGCAGACCGGTCGCGGCCAGCGGGATCGCCGCGACGTTGTAGGCGAACGCCCAGAACAGGTTGCCCTCGATGGTGGCGAGGGTGCGCCGCGACAACCGGATCGCGTCGGGCACCGATCGCAGGTCGCCGCGCACGAGCGTCAGGTCGCTCGCCTCGATCGCCGCATCCGTGCCCGTGCCCATCGCGATGCCGACGTCGGCGGTGGCGAGCGCTGCGGCGTCGTTGACGCCGTCGCCGACCATCGCGACGGCACCGTCCTCGCGCAGCCGCGCGATCGTCGCGGCCTTCTGGTCGGGCAGCACCTCCGCGATCACCCGGTCGATGCCGACGTCACGCGCGACCGCGGTGGCGACGGCCTCGGAATCGCCGGTGAGCAGAACCGGGGTCATGCCGAGGTCGCGGATCTCGCGGATCGCCTCGGCGCTGCTGGGCTTCACGGCGTCGGCGACGACCAGTGCACCCCGCACCCGGCCGTCCCACGACACGATCACCGACGTCCTGCCGTCCGGGAGCAGGCCCCGCACCTCGGACGGGACCTCGCCCTGCGCACGGCCGACACGGACCTCGTGTCCGTCCACGACGCCCTCGACGCCGATGCCGGGCCGGTTCACGAACCCGGTCACCGGCAGCGGCTGCGGGACGGCACGCGCGATCGCCTGCGCCACCGGGTGCTCCGACCCGGATTCGACGGCCGCGGCCAGCGCCAGCACCCGGTCGCGGTCCTCCCCCGGCGCCGCGACGACGTCCTCGAACTCCATCCGGCCGGTGGTGACGGTGCCGGTCTTGTCGAGCACCACCGTCTCGATCCGGCGGGTCTGCTCGAGCACCTCGGGCCCCTTGATGAGGATGCCCAGCTGGGCGCCGCGCCCGGTCCCGACCAGCAGCGCCGTCGGTGTCGCGAGCCCCAGGGCGCACGGGCACGCGACGATCAGGACGGCGACCGCGGCCGTGAACGCCTCCGTCGCCTCGTGCCCCAGCAGCAGCCACACCGCGAGGGTCACCGCGGCGATCACCAGGACCACCGGCACGAACACCGCCGACACCCGGTCCGCGAGGCGCTGGGCGTGGGCCTTGCCGCTCTGCGCCTCGGTCACGAGTTTCGCGATGTGCGCCAGTTGGGTGTCGGATCCGACGCGTCGAGCCCGCACGGTGAGCAGGCCGTCGGTGTTGAGCGTGCCGCCGACGACGGCGTCGTCCTCGCCCATCTCGACCGGCACGGACTCGCCCGTGAGCATCGACGTGTCGACGGCCGAGCTGCCCCGGACGACCGTCCCGTCGGTCGCGATCTTCTCGCCGGGACGCACCACGAACTCGTCGCCGACCCGCAACGCCGACACCGGGATCCGCTGTTCGGTGCCGTCCCGCAGCACCGAGACGTCCTTGGCGCCCACCTCGAGCAGCGCCCGCAGCGCGGCGCCGGATCGGCGTTTGGCCCGCGACTCCGCGTACCTACCGGCGAGCAGGAACGTGGTGACACCGGCGGCGACCTCGAGATAGATCTGCCCGGACGGATCGTGCGCGCCCGGCCGGAACGTGAACTCGTGCGTCATCCCGATGTGGCCGGCGGTACCGAACACCAGCGCCCACAGCGACCACCCGTACGCGGCGAGCGTGCCGAGCGAGACGAGGGTGTCCATCGTCGCCATCCCGTGCCGGGCGGTGACGGCCGCGGCGCGGTGGAACGGGTAGCCGCACCAGAACACGACGATCGTGGTGAGGGCGAAAGCGATCCACTGCCAGTAGTCGAACTGCAGCGGCGGGATCATCGACACCAGCACCACCGGGACCGACGCGACGGTCGCCACCGCGAGCCTGGCCCCGAGCCGGTCCCGCGTCCCCTCCGCCTCGGCGGGTTCCTCCGGCGCCGCGACGACGGCCGTGTAGCCGGTCTTCTCGACTACGTCGATGAGGTCCTGCACCGGCATGGCGTCGGGGTATTCGACGTGCGCCTGCTCTGTGGCGTAGTTGACCGTGGCGGTGACGCCGTCGAGTTTGCCGAGTTTGCGCTCGATCCGGGCCGCGCACGACGCACATGTCATGCCGCCGACATCGAGTTCGACGGTGCGCGGCGCGGTGGTGGTCACTACGGGACCAGTTCGTATCCCGCCTCGGTGACCGCGGCAGCGACGGCGATGGTGTCCAGCAGGGCATCGCTGTGCACGACGACCCGGCCGGACTCGACGTCCACGTCGACCCCCGTGACACCGGACAGCTCGCTGATCTCCTCGGTGACCGCGGCCGCGCAGTGCTGGCAGGTCATGCCCTTGACGAGGTAGGTGTGCTCCATCGTGGGCCTCCTTCCGTTCAGGATCGCACCGGACTCAGGATCGCACCAGGCGCGCGATCGCGTCGGACGCTTCCTTGACCTTGGCGTCCGCCTCCGGGCCACCCTTCTTCGCGGCCTCGACCACGCAACCCGCGAGGTGCGCCTCGAGCAGCTTGAGTGACACCGACTGCAGTGCCGACGTGGCCGCCGACACCTGGGTGAGGACGTCGATGCAGTAGCGGTCGTCCGCGATCATCCGCGAAATACCCTGCACCTGGCCCTCGATGCGCCGCAGGCGCTTGAGCAGGTCTTCCTGCTGCGGGCTGTATCCGTTCATGTCATTCATGATACCCCCTACGGGTACTGGAGCGGCGGCGTCGACGGTTGGCGTCGAGCGCCAACAGACCGGACACGAGCACCGCGGCGAACGCCGCCGCGATCCACGGACCCGAATAGTCGGCGGACACGAAGGACGGCGCACCCGGCACGATCGGCGCGAACTCGTCGTCGGTCACACCGCGCGTCCAGCACCACACCGCGGCGGCCAGCAGTGCGACGGCGGCGACCACCTCGCCGACCGGCACCAGCACCGACCGGTTCACGACGCCACACCCTTCGCATCCGCGACCGCCGCGGTCAGCGCGTCCCGCAGGCCCTCGTCGTCACGCGCCCACGCCTGCGCGAGGCTGCCGTCCCGCAGGCGCAGGCCGATGCCCGTCCGCCGACGCGGCACCCCGGACAGTTCACCGAGAGTGCGCGCGCTCTCCCACGGTTGTGGTTCGTCCGCGTACGGATCGGCCTCCGGCAGCACCTCGTCGATCTCGCCGAGCGGCACCTCCTCGGCCCCCTGGCGCAGCAACGAGGCGGTCAACAGCACGCTCACGTGCCGCCGCGCCGCGGCCACCTGCACCGAGACGATGCCGGCCAGGATCGCCGCGAACAGTGTCAGGGCGAACCAGTGCACCACCGGTCCGGTCACCAGTTCGATCACGAGCGCGATCACGCAGAAGACGGGGCCGTACGCGACCGTCCGCCAGCGAGCACCCTCCTCGAGGAACAGCGGCGCCTGCCCGTCGCCGCCGTCCGACTCAGGCACCCCGTCCGACTCTGGCACTCCGTCCGATTCAGGCATTCTGCTCGAACCAGTCACGCGCGCCCTCCCGATAGACCAGCACACTCGCCACCGTCAGTAGCACCGGGAGCGCCAGCAGCACCGGTGCGAGGACGCCGATCACCACCATCGCGACGACGGCCAGCGCGAACACGCCGCACAGAACCGCGACGACCGCCCTCAGCCGCCGGTCCCCTGCGCGCACCGGCGCGGCCAGGAATCCGATCACGACCCCGAACACGACGGACACGACGCCGATCACGCGCAGCAACCACACGAAGGCGTCGGCATCGGAACCGAGATTGCCGCGGATCGCGTCGGCGGACGTCGTCGCCGCGAGCAGACCGAACAGCACCATGACGGCGGCGCACAGCACCCAGATCCAGTAGGCGACCGACACCGGACGCGGGGAACGTTCGCTCACGACCACATCCTGCGGCACCGCGTCTGCGGGCGCATCACAGAGGTCTCGAGCGCGGTTGCGGACGTCACGCAGCGAGGATGCCCGGCAGGATCAACAGCAGCAGCGTGGCGATCCCGAACAGTGCGATCAACCCGATCCACACCAGTTCTCGTCGCCCACCGGTCCGATGTTCGACGCGCATGCCAACCCCCTGAGCCTGACCGAACACGCTGTTCATGTGACTCGATTCACACTACAGCGCGCGGTCGGGAAGGCCGAATCGGAAGAACCGGTCAGCGGCTGGGAGGCGCCGGCGGCAGGTTCAGGAAGTACGCGTTCGATTCCTTGCGGTGCATCAGCACGATTGCACCGATCGCGGCGACCGCCTGCAGGATGCCCGCACCGCCCATCAGCAGTGCGGCGGTGCCGCTTCCCGGCCCCGCCCCGAACACCGTCGGCAGGGCGGAGAACACCGTGAACACGCCGGCCATGGTGAGCAGGATGCGCGCCCAGTTCTTGCCCTTGCGCATCTTGAAGGCGAACAGGATCGTCAACCCGCCGAGCACGAGGGTGAGGATCACGCCGGTGGCGACGAGGCCGAGCGTCAGGAGCTGGTCGACCTCCGCCCGTGTGGGCAGCGGATCGATCTGCTGTTTGGTGAACTCGTCCATCAGCTGGTCGACGAACGACGCCCGGTCGCTGTGGACGAACAGCAGCGCCGCGACGAGATACACGACACCCAACGCCGCGACGACGAACCACAGCTGGAATGCAGTCAGGACGTCGGCCGGCACCGGACGCTTCTCCGGCTGGACCGGCGGCATCGGGTACTGACCCTGCGGCTGCCCCGGGTACTGGGGCGGACCCGACGGGTATTGCGGGGTACCAGGCCACTGGTCGGGCTGACCCGGCTGCTGCGGCGGCGGCCACTGTCCGGTCATGCCAGCCACCCCGCGGCCTCGGCGGCCCAGTAGGTCAGCACGATGTCGGCACCGGCACGGCGGATGCTCAGCAGAGACTCGAGGACGGCCGCGTCACGGTCGATCCAGCCGTTCTGTGCAGCCGCGGTGATCATCGCGTACTCACCCGAGATCTGGTACGCGGCCACCGGCACCGTCGACCGGTCGGCGACCTCACGCAACACGTCCAGGTACGACATCGCGGGCTTGACCATCACCAGGTCGGCACCCTCGGCGAGATCCAGATCCACCTCGAGCAGCGACTCGCGGCGGTTCGCCGGATCCTGCTGGTAGGTGCGGCGGTCGCCCTCGAGTGACGAGCCGACGGCCTCGCGGAACGGTCCGTAGAACGCCGACGCGTACTTCGCCGAGTACGCCAACTGCCCGACGTCGGTGTGGCCGGCGGCGTCGAGACCCTTGCGGATCGCGGCGACCTGGCCGTCCATCATCCCGCTCGGTCCGAGCAGGTGAGCGCCGGCGTCGGCCTGCGCGACCGCCATGTCCACGTAGCGGGCCAGGGTCGCGTCGTTGTCGACCCGGCCGTCGGCGGTCAGCACACCGCAGTGCCCGTGCGAGGTGAACTCGTCGAGGCACGTGTCCGCCATCAGGACTGTCGCGTCACCCAGTTCGGCCCTCAGCGCGGCCAGGCCGCGGTTGAGGACGCCGTCCGGATCGGTGGCACCCGATCCGTCCGGGTCCTTGTCCTCCTCGCGCGGCACGCCGAACAGCATGAGCCCGCCCACGCCGGCCGCGACCGCGTCGGTCGCCGCCTTCCGCAGCGAGTCCAGCGTGTGCTGGACGACGCCGGGCATCGACGAGATCGGACGCGGCTCGTCGATGCCGTCGGCGACGAACATCGGTAGCACGAGATGACGCGGTTCGAGCGACGTCTCGGCTACCAAACGGCGCAGCGCGGGAGTACCGCGCAGACGACGGGGACGGTGAACTGGAAACACGGTTCTCCCGAGGGTGGGGTCAGCGGCGGGCGCGGGACTTCTTACGCGGAGGCGGCAGCGCACCCTCGGCGCGCAGTCGGGCCGCGTGCTCGGCGAGCGCCTCCACCAGCGGTCCCATCTGCGCCGTCTCCGGCTGGACGTCGACGCGCAGACCGAACTCGATCGCGGTCTCCGCCGTCTTCGGACCGATGCACGCGACGATCGTGCGGGCGTGCGGCTTGCCGGCGATGCCGACCAGGTTGCGCACGGTCGACGACGACGTGAAGCACACGGCGTCGAAGCCACCCGTCTTGATCATCTCGCGGGTCTCGGCCGGCGGCGGCGCCGCCCGGACGGTGCGGTACGCGGTGACGTCGTCGATCTCCCAGCCGCGCTCGCGCAGGCCCTCGGCGAGGGTCTCGGTGGCGATGTCGGCGCGAGGCAGCAGGACGCGGTTGACCGGGTCGAACACCTCGTCGTACGGCGGGAAGTCGGCCAGCAGGCCCTCGCTGGACTGCTCGCCCGACGGCACCAGCTCGGGGGTGATGCCGAACGAACGCACCTTCTCGGCGGTGGCCTCACCGACGCACGCGATCTTGACGCCGGAGAAGGCGCGGGCGTCCAGACCGAACGCCTCGAACTTCTCCCACACCGCGCGCACCGCGTTGGTCGAGGTGAACACCACCCACTGGTAGCGGCCGTCGACCAGACCCTTGACCGAACGCTCCATCTGCGCGGGGCTGCGCGGCGGCTCGACCGCGATGGTCGGCACCTCGATCGGGATGGCGCCGTGCGTGACGAGACGGTCGCTCATGTCGGCGGCCTGCTCCTTGGTGCGCGGCACCAGGACGGTCCAGCCGTACAGGGCGCGCGACTCCCACCACGACATCTTGTTGCGCTGCGAGACGACCTTGCCGACCGTGATGATCAGCGGGCCGACCAGCTCGGAACCGGCGTCGTTGAGCGTCGCGAGGGTGGCCTCGACGGTGCGCTGCTGACGGGTGGTGCCGCGGACGGTGATCGCGGCCGGGGTCTGCGGTGCCAGGCCGTGTTCGACGAGCGCGCTCGCCGTCTCGGCCAGGTGCGCGGACGTGGCGTGCAGCACCAGCGGACCCGGTGCGGCGGCCAGCGCGGCCCAGTCCACCTCGCTGCGGACGTCGGCCTCGGTGTGACCCGAGCCCAGCGCCATACCGGCGTAGCTGGGGACCGCGGATCCGGACGGCAGGCCCGGCAGCACCTCGAACACCACCTGGGTGCGGGCGACGGCCGAGACCTCCGCGATCACCGAGTCGGTGGTCAGCGGGTCGCCCGAGACGAGACGGACCACGTCGTGGCCGTTCTTGGCCTCGGCGACGAGGGTCTTGGCGACCTCGGCGGGCTCGCCCAGCGCGGGACGGACCTCGGCGATCGGCAGATCGGTCTCCGGGTCGCGGCCGAGTGCGGTGCCGACGAGGGCCGTCACGCCCTTGTCCACATCGGGGTCGGTGAACGCCAGCGCGGCCGACGCGAGCACGTCGTGGGCGCGGACGGTGAGCAGCGCCGGATCACCGGGTCCCGATCCCACAAAGAGGATCCGTCCGGGGCTGTTCTTACGGACTCGGCTCATCGGTAGTTCTCCAGTGCGGTCTCATGTCGATAGGTAGTAGAAAGCGTGAAATCAGGCCTCGGACGGCCGAGCAGGTCAAGCATCGGCATCACCGTCCTCGGCAATCGTCATCAGATCGCGTGCACCCAGGTCGAGGAGTTCCCGTGCAACCGCACGCCCCAACTCGTCGGCACGCTCGGGCGACCCCACAGCGGACGCCCGAATCACATCGGAGCCGTCGATCGCGGCGGCACAGCCGCGGACCGACAGTTCCTCGAAAACTCTGCCGTCGTCGTCGAGCGACTCGACGACCTCGGCGATCGCGCCCACCGGGGCGGTGCAGCCCGCCTCGAGCTCGGCGAGCAGGGCGCGCTCGGCCACCACCGCGGCGCGGGTCGCGTGATCTTCGAGCTCACCGAGGACCGCGATGAGCTCCGGGTTGTCGGAGCGGCACTCGACGGCCAGGGCACCCTGCGACGGCGCGGGCAGCATCTGGACGGGGTCGAGCGTCTCGGTGATCTCGCCGGCGCGACCGATGCGGGACAGGCCGGCGCGCGCGATCACGATCGCGTCGAGCTCACCGGACGCGACCTTGCCGAGCCGCGTGTCGACGTTGCCGCGCAGCGGCTCGATCTCGAGACCCAGCCCGAGCGCCCGCAGCTGAGCGCGCCGACGGGGCGCCGACGTGCCGATCCGCGATCCCGGCGGCAGTTCGCCGAGCACGAGGCCGTCCCGGGCGACGAGCGCGTCGCGCGGATCCTCGCGCGGCGGGACCGCGGCGATCGTCAGGTCGTGGGGCTGCTCGGTGGGCAGGTCCTTGTAGGAGTGGACCGCGACGTCCACCTCGCCGGCGACCAGTGCCTCGCGCAGCTCGGCGACGAACACGCCGACGCCGATGCGCTGCACCGGTCCGGGGGTGACGTCACCCTTGGTCTTGATGATCACCAGCTCGGCGGGGTGCCCGGCGGCGATCAGCGCGTCGCGCACATGGCCGGCCTGGGTCGTCGCGAGCAGACTGCCTCGCGTGCCGATCCGCAGGGTGCGGGTGTCCGGGCCGACGTTCAGGTCGGTGGCCGGCGACGCGGCCGCATCGGTGCTCATGCCTGCGCATCCTTTCCTGTGATGTCGGGTCCGGTGGTGAAATCGTCCAGATCGATCGGCGCGGCAACCGCCTCCGCCGATCCGGGGCGCAGTTCGAACAGCTCCCGCAGCGCCGCGGCGTACGTGTCGCCGCCCGGAGTGGACGCGAGCTGTTTGACCCGCACCGTCGGCGCGTGCAGCAGCTTGTCGACGACGCGGCGGACGGTGCGCGCCACCTCGTCGCGCTGTGGGTCCTCGAGCCCGGGCAGGCGCGAGTCCAAGCGCAGCAGTTCGGCCTCGACGACCTCGGCCGCGCGCTGACGCAGCGCGGTGACGGTCGGGGTGACCTCGGCGAGACGCTGCGAGGCCAGGTACTGGGAGAGTTCGGAGGCGACGATCGCGCGGGCGGCTTCGGCGTCGGACGCGGCGGCACCGGCAGACGGATCCCGTTGCAGCGCAGCCATGTCGAGGACGACCACCTCGGGCAGTCCGGCGACGGCCGGCTCCACGTCGCGGGGCAGACCCAGGTCGCAGATCACCAGCGGACGGTTCGGCTCGCGTCCCGGGGTTGCCAGGGCCCGGTGCGTGTCGGCGAGCGTGACGACGGAACCGACCGCGCCGGTACAGGTGACGAGGACGTCGGACTGCGCCATCGCGTCGGACAGGTCGTCGAAGCTCATGGCGGCCGCGTCGACGCCGTTGCCCACCGCGGTGGCCGCGAGGTGCTCGGCGCGTTCGCGGGTGCGGTTGACGACGAGGATGCGGCCGATCCCGGCGCGGGTGAGGTGCGCGACCGACAGGCTGCCCATCGCGCCGGCGCCGACGACGACGGCGGTGCGGCCGACCAGTCCGCCGTCACCGAGGATCCCGGCGGCGCGGTCGAGGGCGACGGACACCACGGAGGCACCGGCGGCGTCGATGCCGGTCTCGGAGTGGACTCGCTTGCCGACCCGCAGTGCCTGCTGCGCCAGTTCGTGCAGCGCGCGGCCGGCCGCCTGCTGCGAGTCGGAGGCCGCGTACGCGGCGCGGATCTGGCCGAGGATCTGCTGCTCGCCGATGACCATCGAGTCGAGGCCGCTGGCGACCGCGAACAGGTGCTCGGCGGCGGCCTCGCTGTACCGGACGTACGCGTGCTTGTGCAGTTCGGTGAGGTCGAGCCCGGAATGCGCGGAGAGCAGTTCGCCGATCTCGGTGAGTGCGCCGTGGAACGCGTCGACGACGGCGTAGATCTCGATGCGGTTGCACGTCGAGACGATCATCGCCTCGGAGATGTGCGCCGAGGCGAGCATCTTGTCCGTCAGCTTCGGGCGGTCGGTATCGGTCACCGCGATCCGCTCGAGGACCGAGACGGGAGCACTGCGGTGCGAGATCCCGACGAGAAGCACACTCACGGCCTGATCACCGATCCGTTTCTGGTCGAAGCGCCAACCGCCACGGATGCGGCGGAGGCCTGCTGGGGAGACTGTTCCTCGTTGCGCGCCAGGTTGAAGGAGAGCACCTGCATCTCCATCGCGAGGTCCACCCGGCGCATCTCGACGTGGTCGGGGATCTCCAGCGTGAGCGGGGAGAAGCTGAGAATGCAGCGCAGTCCGGCGCCGACGAGCTGATCGCAGACGTCCTGCGCGGCGGTGTCCGGGGTCGCGATGACGCCGATCGTGGCGTCGAGTTCGCGGCACGCGTCGGCCAGTTCGGCGACGTCGCGAACCGTGAGGCCGCCGATGTCGGCGCCGACCAGTGCGGGGTCGCGGTCGAACAGGCCCACCATCGAGAATCCGCGGCGGTCGAACCCGCCGTAGCCGGCCAGGGCCCGCCCCAGGTTGCCGACACCCACGAGCACCACGCGGTGGCCCCGGTCGAGCCCGAGTGCGGATTCGATGCGGGCCCGCAGCCGGGTGACGTCGTAGCCGACACCGCGAACACCGTTGGGGCCCAGGAACGAGAGGTCCTTGCGCAGCTTGGCCGATCCGACGCCGGACGCGGTGGCGAGTTCCTCGCTGGAGACGATGATGGCGCCCTCGTCCGCGAGTAGTCCGAGGACCCGCAGGTACGTCGCGAGACGCGTCACCGTAGCCTGGGGAATGTCCCGGTGCTGCGCAGCGGGAGGCGTTCCACGCCGAGAAGCGGACGGAGCAGCCCCGGAGACGCCGCGGGCCACTGTCCCCTGCGTCTGGTGCTGTTCACTCACGTCGATGGTTCCTCGTCCGGTCGGCCGTGTACCCCGGCCTTCACACGAAGGTCCGGGGCGTTTGTTCACACCACGGTAACCGCTTGTGAAGCCATGCACAAAGTTGCTCGACCGCCCTCACACGTGCTCTCACCTGCAAAGCGACCGAACCCGATGGTCCGGCGTGACCCTTCCCACTCGACGATGCGAGCGGTGCCCGAGGCCCGGAATCAGCCCGCCGTGAGGTCCGCGCGCAACCGGTCCTCGTCGACCTCCCAGTAGCTGTGCTCCTTGCCGTCGAGGAGGACGACCGGCAAGCGGTCCCCGTACTCGGCACGCAGATCGGGGTTCTCGGCCGCGACCTCGTCGACGTCCACGCAGGTCAGTTCCAATTCGAACTCGCTGCAGATCGCATCGAGAAGCTCGCGCGCCGGGAGACAGGCGCCGCAACCGGCGCGAGTGAGCAGAGTGATCCGGTGTCGCGACTGATCCATGCGCCCCAGTGTTCCTCGAGGCTCGCGGCGGGGTTCGGGAGCGCCCCACCCCCGGGGGTTCCGGACCGTTCCGTTTCGAGACGAACATCACACGCCGTGGACCGCTGGACCATCCAGCGGGATCGGCGCCGACGCGCGGGCTAGGGTGAGCCAGAGGTGAGCCGGAGCTGTCTTCGACACGGGAGGTGCGAGTGCCTGGACGATCACTGCCGAACGGCGCGAAATTCGGTGTGGGTCTGTCCGGGATTCTGCGCCCGGGCCGCCGCAGGATCCGTAACCTGCTGGGGCCGAGCGAGGCCGAGTTGCGGGCGAACCTTGCCGGCGAGGCGAGCGCCGACGCCGCACTCGCGATCCAGGAGGCCGAGGCAGCCGAGGCGGCGGCCGCACTGGAGGCCGCCGAGCCCGACACCGAACCGGGCCTCGAAGTCCCCGAGATCGTCGAACCCCCGGCCGAGCCCGCCGTCCCACGGGATCTGACCGCCGCCGCGTTCTTCGACGTCGACAACACGATGGTGCAGGGCGCGTCGATCATCCACTTCGCGCGCGGTCTCGCCGCCCGCAAGTACCTCAAGACCTCCGACCTGGTCGACTTCGCGTGGAAGCAGGTCAAGTTCCGCATCACCGGCAAGGAGAACAGCGACGACGTCGCGGAGGGCCGGGAGAAGGCGCTGTCGTTCGTCGCCGGCCGGTCCACCGCCGAACTCGCCCGCCTCGGCGAGGAGATCTACGACGAGGTCATCGCCGACAAGATCTGGGCCGGCACCCGGGCCCTCGCGCAGATGCACCTCGACGCGGGCCAGCAGGTGTGGCTCGTGACCGCCACCCCCGTCGAACTGGCGCAGGTGATCGCCAAGCGCCTCGGCCTGACCGGCGCGCTGGGCACGGTCGCCGAGAGCGAGGACGGCGTCTTCACCGGCCGACTCGTCGGCGACATCCTGCACGGGCTCGGCAAGGCCCACGCGGTCCGCACGCTCGCGGTGCGCGAGGGCCTCAACCTCAAGCGCTGCACCGCGTACTCGGACAGCTACAACGACGTCCCGATGCTGTCGCTGGTCGGGACCGCAGTCGCCGTCAACCCCGACGCCGATCTACGGGAACTCGCCAAGACCCGGGGCTGGGACGTCCGCGACTTCCGTACCGGGCGCAAGGCCGCCAAGATCGGCGTGCCCACCGCGCTGCTGCTCGGCGCCGTCGGCGGCGCCGTGGGGGCCATCCTCAGCCGACGCCGCGACCGCGCCCTGCTGGCGCAACTGGCCGCCGATCGGGCCGCTTCCGGGTCCGGCCGTCAGCCCATGAAGACGTTGCGGCGCTGCGCCAGCAGCCGGTAGAGCGTCTGCTGGATGATCTCGCGGACGTGGTCGGTGACCTCGAACAGCACCATCGGATCGTCGGCCTCGGCGGCGTCGTAGGTGTCGGTGGGGATCGGCGTCCCGAACTCGATGTACCACTTGGACGGCAGCGGCACGAGACCGAGCGGACCCAGGTGCGGGAACAGCGGGGTCACCGGGAAGTACGGCATGTTCAGCAGTCGGGCCAGCGGGGCGATGTCGCCGATCTTCGGGTAGATCTCCTCGGATCCGACGATCGAGCACGGGATGATCGGCGCGCCGGCCCGCATCGCGGCGGAGACGAATCCGCCCCGGCCGAACCGTTGCAGCTTGTACCGCTCGGAGAAGGGCTTGCCGATGCCCTTGAAACCCTCGGGGAACACCGCGGCCACCTCACCGCCGCGGAGTAGCCGCTCGGCGTCGGGATGGCACGCGAGCGTGTGCCCGGCCTTGCGTGCGATGTTGCCGACGACCGGCATCTCGAACGCCAGGTCGGCCGCGAGCATCCGCAGCGCGCGCTGCTGCGGGTGGTGGTCGTGCACCGCGACCGAGGTCATGAGCGCGTCGATCGGCACCACCCCGGCGTGGTTGGCGACGACGAGCGCGCCCCCGTCGGCGGGGATGTTCTCCACGCCGCGGACCTCGACCCGGAACCACTTCTCGAACAGCGGACGCAGTGCGGGCAGGAAGACGCCGTCGGCGAAGTGCGGGTCGTACCCGAACTCGTCCACCTCGTAGTCGCCGGACAGCCTTCGTCGCACGAACCCGGCGGCGCCGGCCACCTGACCGGCGACCCGGGCCCGCAGTCCGCTGCCGGACGCGTCGTCCGCCGGCGATCCGTTCCCGGCCCCGTCCGTCCCGTGCGGGTCGTGGAGCGTGCTGGTATCGGCCGCGGGTCGGGACGTGCGTCGGTCCGTCGCCCGGTCACGCGTCGACCGAGCGCGCGCGTCCGCATGCAACGGGATCACCTTCGCCACCTCGTTCACCACAACCCCCTTCGATCCGACCCCACTGCTCTCCCGCTGCACCGAGCCGTCACCCGCGGCGGCCATCCGCTCCGACGAGGCCGAGCGCGGTCGCCTCGACGCGATCGACCCACTCAGGCCGGATCACCGGGGTCAGCCCCGTGCCCCGCACGAAGTCGTCGAGGGCCTCGACGGTCGTCCAGCGCGGCTCGAATCCCAGTTCGGCGCGCATCCGGGTGGTGTCGAGCCCGCACCCGAAGTGGAAGTAGTCGAGCTGCTCGTGCGTGAAGGAGCGCATCTGCGACCCCATCAGGGCCCGGCCGGCGCTGCGGAACAGTGAGAACGGCATCGGAACCTCGACGCGTCCGGCCCGGCGCACGGCCTGCGACATCATCACGATCCCGTCGCCGGCCACGTTGAAGGTGCCGGTGGGCCCGGCGACCGTGGCGCGATGCAGCGCCGTGAGCGCGTCCTCCTCGTGGAGCAACTGCATGCGGGCGTCACGACCGAGGATGCTCGGCACGATCGGGGACGACAGGTACCGCGCGACCCACCCGTGCCGGTGCGGGCCCATCAGGGGCGCGAGCCGCAGGATGGACACGGCGATGTCGGGGCGGCGTCGGCCCATCGCCCGCGCGTAGCCCTCGATGTCGATGCAGTCCCGGGCCCAGGCGCCGCGCGGTGGGCGCCGCGCGCCCATTTCCTCGGTGAACTTGGCGGGATCGGCGGGGCTACCGCCGTACACGGCCGACGCGGACCGCAGCACCACCTTGCGCACGCTGGGCGATTTCTGGCACATCGCGAACAACTGCATCGCGCCGATGACGTTCATGTCCTTCATCGCCGCGCGACTGCCCGACCGGGGGGCCTGCGCGACGGTGGCCGCGTGCACCACGGTGTCGACCTCGGCGCCCCGGATCACCTTGCCGATCAAGGGGTTCCGAATGTCGGCGCGGACGAACTCGGCGCGGCCCATCCGGCGCATCATGTCCTTGCTGGGCGAGACGGCGTCGACTGCGACGACGCGCTCGATTCCCGGGTCCTGGACCAGCCGCGACACCAGGAACCCGCCCGGGAACCGGCTCGCACCGGTCACCAGGACCACCCGTGGCGGCTGCACACCCCGCTCGTCAGGACTCACCGCTACCCCCGTCCATTCGCCCCACCGGGGAGCCTAACGAATCCGGGGGGCGAGGCAAGGGTTCCGCGCGAGCCTTTACACCCTGGCAACACGGCTCCCGGCCCGGCCGGATACGCGGCCCCGAACGCACGGATGCCCGCCACCGCGAGGTGACGGGCATCCGTGAGCAAGTTCTTACTTACCGAGCTTCCGACGCTGGACGCGCGTGCGACGGAGCAGCTTGCGGTGCTTCTTCTTGGACATACGCTTGCGGCGCTTCTTGATCACTGAACCCATGGTGGGTGTCCCTCACAGTCTTCTCTAGCGTTCAGCGCACGCCGGTCACGTACGCCTGTGTCTGCCTCTGGCGCTGAGGCCTCGTTGCCATGGCCGCTTTCACGACCCCAGCGCCTGACGACACCGGCTGGCTGGTACGACGACTAACGATCGTACCGGGGCGGATCGGCTCGGCGAAAACCGAGGCCCATCCTTTTCGACTCCGACGGGTCAGCCGGCGTCGAAATACGAGGTCTGCAGATATTCGTGCACGGCTTTCGCGTGGACGCGGAACGACCGTCCCACGCGGACCGCGGGCAGTTCGCCGCTGTGCACCAGGCGGTACACGGTCATCTTCGAGACCCTCATCAAAGCCGCGACCTCGGCGACCGTGAGGAACTGCGTCCCGACCAGACCGGGCTGCCCTTCCTGTTGTCCCTTGGGGGACCTGTCAGGTTTGTCGATGGATCCCATCTCTTCAATTACCTCCGGCACGTGTCGCGCCGCCGGCTTCCCCTCCGGCGGACCAGACACGCACGTGCTGACACGAGCTTAGCGGGACCAGAGGGATTGATGCGACGGGTGTTGCAAACAAGATCGACAATTACGGGGAAGCCGAGCGCTGCCGCCTAGCCACGTGCGGCGACCGGGGCGCCGTCCGCGCGCCCGGACGGCTCGATGTGGTGCCGTCTGACCAGCAGGATGATCGCGAGGATCGGGTAGGCCAGGATGGGCGCCATGGTGCCGAGGTAGAACGTCTGGTCGACGAGGACGGCGACGCCGCTCAGCAGGGCGAAGTCGAAGAGTCCGTGCATCACGGAGTTGAGCGCATTGCTACCCGAGACGCGGCGCGTGAGGTAGAAGAAGTAGCCCGCGAGGCTGACGATGACGGCCTGCGGGATCGCCGACACTCCGCCGTGCCCGAAGACGTTGGACAGGTGGACCAGCCCGAAGATGAGGCTGGACCACAGCGCGACCTGACCTTCGCGGAGGCCGTGGTTCCGCAGGACCGTCACGCCGATGCCGCGGAACATGCACTCCTCGCCCCACCCGACGAACTGGGTGGCGACGAGCAGGGCGAGGACGAACAGCCACCCCTTCTCGGACAGTGCGCTGTAGTTGATCCCCAGCAGGATCGCGATCAGAAGGATCACGGGCACGGCCCACACCCAACGGTTGACCGGCCGATCGTCCTTCATGACCGGACGCCACCAGCCGAGGGCCGCGACGACGCCGTATGTGAAGGCGAGGGCGATCCCGAGTGGAATCACCATCGTGAAGACCACCCCGCGGGTGGTCAAGGCGTCGCTCTCGTCGGCCAGACCGGAGATCAGGCGGCCGCCGAACTGGATGATCGCCAGGTAGGCGACCACCACCACCGCGAAGGCCACATAGGAGAGGCTGCGTCCGGTGATACGAGGCGACGCCTCGTGCTTCTGAGTGTCCACGGCGCAACGGTAGAACTCGCGCAGGCCATTTCGCGCGATATGGGCGAACTCCCGCCCGTGTCGGGCCGACGCTCGTCGCGCCGGCCCGACCGAGAACTACTCGGGTGCGACGCCCAGTTCGGCCGACCGGTCGCGGGCCGCGGCGAGGCCCTCGTAGAACGCGGTCCGGATCCCGCAGCGTTCCAGGGCGCGCACCGCGGCGGCAGTGGTGCCGCCCGGGGACGTGACCGCGGCCCGCAGATCGGTCGCGCTCTCCCCCGACTCGGCGAGCATCGCCGCCGAGCCGACCATCGTCTGCACCGCCAGCTCGCTGGCCGTCGCGCGGGTCAGCCCGAGCGAGACGCCGGCGTCGATCATGGCCTCGGCGACGAGGAAGAAGTACGCCGGTCCGGAACCGGACACCGCGGTCACCGCGTCGATCTGCGACTCCGGCACCGTGGTGACGGTGCCGACGGTCGCGAGGATTCCACGAACCAGGTCGAGGTGCTCGGCCTTGACGTGCCGTCCGGGAGCGATGACGCTCGCGCCCTGCCCGACGAGCATCGGGGTGTTCGGCATGACCCGCACCACCGGGAAGCCGGCCGGAAGCTTCGACTCGTAGCGGGCCGTCGGGATTCCCGCGGCCAGGGAGACGATGATCTGCTCCCGCTCGCCGTCCAGGTCGACCTTGGACAGCGCGGCGAGGACCGAGTCGACGTCGGTGGGCTTGACCGCGACGACGATGACGTCGGCGCCCTCGGCCGCGTCCGCGGGGGTCGTCACCCGGATCGAGTAGGTCGCAGCCAGTTCCTCGGCCCGCGCCTCGTACTGCTCGGCGACAACCAGGTCCCGCGTCGCGTGACCACCCTGCAACAGCCCAGAGACCAGCGCCTCGCCGATCTTGCCGCCACCGATCACCGCAATTCTCGTCATGCCGACAGCTTAGGCACTGCGTGCCCGTGCACATTTTCGGCAGTCGGAACTACCGAAAAGGCGCACGGGAGCCGGGGCGCCTACCGGGGAATCATCGCGAGCTGGCGGCTCTGCACGACGACCGCGCCGGTCGAGTCGAGCACGGTGTGGTCCTCCTCGAACCACGTGTCCCCCAGCACCGTCGAGCTCGCCATGACGCGGAGCCAGCCCGGCGCGGGACGGCGCCGCAGATACGTCGTCAGCTGGACGGTGGGCGCCCAGCCGAAGATGCCGCGGTTCATCGTGACGGGCGCGCAGATGTCGCCGGTCATGATCGCGAACAGCGCTGCGGTGGCCGCGTCCTCCTCGTCGGCGGCCCACGGCCGCGCCCACATCCGCACCTGGGGTTCGCCCTGCTTGCCGCTCAGGAAGTGCGCCGACGTGCCGTCGACCCGGAGATCGCAGCCCTGCGAGACGTGCACGATCTGCGCCATCGGATGGTCGGCGACGAGTGCGTGCGCCTCCGCGGGCGGTTCGACGGGCAGCTGCGCGAGCGCCTGCTCCTGGGCGTAGTGCGGTTCCCCCGCGTCGGGGACGCCGAGCGTGACCGCGGCGTGCACGGCCGGGCGGCCGTTCTGGGACAGCTCGACGTCGACGAGCGAGACCTGACGGCCCCGCTTGCGGACGGTCGCGACGATGTCGACGTCGCCGGGATCGGGCGCGGCGAGATAGTTGGCGCTCACGGCGAGCGACTGGACGGCCGGATCGACGGGCATGTCCGATGGCGCCGTCCCGCTCAGCTCGGCCCGGGCCGCGGCCGCGCAGACGGCCATCATGCAGCCGCCGTGCACCTTGGGCCCGATGGTCCAGATCGGGTCGATGTGGGCCGAGTACCGGCCGCTGCCGCTCGGGGTGACAGTGGTGAGGTCCCGGAACGGGTGAGTGGTCACGGCTGGTCCTGTCTGTCGGGTGTGTCGAAATCGTCGAAGGTGCGGCCCGCGAAGCGCGCGGCACCGATGTCCTGGTGGGCGAGCCTGCGCAACGCGGCCAGCACGGGTTCGTAGATCGCGGTTCCGAGGACCGCGTACTCGATCGCGGACTCGGCGGAGTCGGTGGGCATGAGATCCAGGTCGATCTCGGCGATGCCGCGGACGTGGCGCGCGTACGCGTCGAGCCGCTCGTCGGTCATCGGGATGCCGACATCCTCGGCCGCGGCGAGCGCCCGTTCCAGTTGCGCGACAACGGGGTACGCTGGTTGGTACACCTGCCCCAGTCGTTCGAGCACGGCGCGGGCACGCGGATAGTCACCGGCCCGATCCTCTGCTTCAGCGGCATACGGCGGCAGCGCGGCGAGCGCCCGGCCGATGGTCTCGAACACGGTGTCGGCGGGGTTGTCGACGAGTCCGACGATCGCGCGGATCTTGCCGAGCGGCAGTCCGACGCCGGCGAGCGCCTTGACGAGCGCGAGACGCCGCACGTGCTGCTCGCCGTATTCGGCCTGCGTCGCACTGCTCGCCGCGCCGGGCATGAGCAGCCCCTCACGCAGGTAGTACTTGACGGTCGCGAGGGGCACGCCGCTGACCGCGACCAGTTCGGACACCCGCACGTCGAACCTCTCCTGCTTGACACCCGGCCACACCGGGTCGACCATGAAACCAGATTGGATAGTTGAACTATCCAATCTGGGATCGAGCCTACCGCACCCCGAGGAGCTCCCCATGATGGATCCCGTTCTCACGATCGTCGTCGGCGTCACCGTGCTCACGGTGGTGGGCATCGCGTCCGGCGGCGCGTTCCTGCTCCGCATCCTCACCGGGCACCAGGGCGCCAACGCCCTGCAGAAGAGTTTCTTCCGCGCCGGTCACGCCCACGCGGGCGTGCTGGTCACACTCGGCATCCTGCTGGCCACCCTCACCGCGGTCGTCGACGCGAGTCCCGGCTGGGCCGCGGCCGGCGCGATCGCGGTGCTCGTCGCCGCGATCCTCATCCCGGCCGGGTTCTTCCTGTCGGTGCTCGGCACGGATCCGGAGAAGCCCGGTCCGATGGTCGCCTCGATCTGGCTCGGCGCGGCCTGCCTGGTGGCGGGCCTGGTGATCTCGGGGATCGCGGTGATCAGCGCGGGCGTGTCCGCGCTGTAGACCGGCCGGCGACCGTCAGCGCAGATTCTCGCGCGCGAAGCTGAGGGCCTGGCCGAGCATCGATGCCCGCTCCGGCCGGGTCCGGGCGTTCTGCGTGTTGATCTCGACGACGACCTGACCGGCGAATCCGCTGTCGCGCAGATGGCGGAACACCTCGACGCACGGCTGGCTGCCGTGACCGGGGATGAGGTGTTCGTCGACCGAGGCGCCGCGACCGTCGGCGAGGTGCAGGTGCGAGAGACCGCTGCCCATCCGGTCGGCCAGTTCGAGGGCGTCCATGCCGGCGGTCGCGGTGTGCGAGAGGTCGAGCGTGTAGTGCCGGTAGCCGGAGTCGGTGGGGTCGTACGACGGGCTGAAGGCGGACAGCGCCGCCCCCGGGCCGCCGCGCTTGCGCAGGCGCTCCGCGCTCTTCTCCTTGCCGCCGAAGAAGCTGTCCGCACGCATCGGGAACATGTTCTCCACCGCCACGATCGCGCCGGTCTTATCCTCGAGCCGCTCGACCTGCTCGGCGAACCCGTCGGCGTACCGGCGCTGCCAGCGGAACGGCGGATGCACCACGACATTCGACGCGCCCAGCGCCTCCGCGGCCTCCACCGACCGATCCAGCTTCGCGACGGGGTCGGCTCCCCACACCCGCTGGGAGATCAGCAGGCACGGCACGTGGACGGCCTGCACGGGCACCGCGTACTTGCGGACCAGACGCTTGACGGCGGAGATGTCCTGACTGACGGACTCGGCCCACACCATCAGCTCGACGCCGTCGTAGCCGACCTCGGCGGCATAGCGAAACGCCGCCTCGGTGTTCTCCGGGTAGACGGAGGCCGTGGACAGCCCGACGAGGACCTTCCGATCCGACATGCGCGCCCTCCCCACGATCCGCTCCGCCCGGTCCGGTCAGCTCGTGCTGAGCAGGAAGGCCAGGGGCCCGAGTGTGACGAACACACCCGCGACGACGGCGATGACCAGGCTCGTGATGTCGTCGGTACGGCGCAGGATCCGAACCATCGCCACCAGCCCGACGATCACCAGGACCGCGAGGATCAGGGCCACCATCGGCAGCATGTCCCACAGCTTCTCGAAGCCCTTGAACATCAACGCACCCGCGACGACCGCGACCGCACCCTGTCCCAGCAGTACCGCCCACTGCTTCGCGGCGCTCGGCTCGTCGGGCAGGTCCTCGGGGTCCGCGGGGCTCTCGTCGTCGAGATCGGCGTCCGCCGCGACGAAGTCGTCCTGAGCCGGCGCCGCATCGCCGTCCCGTCGGAGCAGATCGCCTGCGACGCTCTGGCCCGACAGCAGCCGCGGCTCCGGCTCCACGCTGTGCGCGAGGGACTTGGCCGGGACCGGCTCGAGAACCGTGGTCGCCGCCGACCGCCAGCCGGAGTCGAACGTGCGGTCGGCGGCCTTGCGGTCGTCGGCCTCGACGGCTCGGGTGATCAGGGTCGGGGCGTCGTCGACCGGCTTCGCGTCAACCGGCTTCGCGTCAACCGGCTTCGCGTCGACCGGCTTCACGTCGGCCTTCGGCGCCGGCTTCTCGGCGGCAGGCTTCGCGTCGACCGGCTTCGGGGCGGCCGGCTTCGCGTCGACCGGCTTCGGGGCGGTGACCTCTTCCGCGTCCGCCTTGTCGGCAGCATCGGCGTCGGCGAGCGAGAACGCGGCCGTGGCATCGACGTCCGGCGTCGGGGCGGGCTTTGCTTCGGCGGCGGGCGCCTCGACGGCAGGAGCCTCAGCGGGAGCCTCGGAGACCGGCGCCTCGGCCTCGGTCTCGCTTTCGCTCTCGGGCGTCTCCGATGTCGCGGCGCGGACGGCCTGGAACTCGCCGGTCAGTTCGGCGACGGAGATGCCGCCCTTGACACCGCGACGACGTCGGCCGCCGCCACCGGCACCGACGCGCTGGCCGTTACGGGCCAGCAGTTCTGCAACCGAGATTGCTTGGCTGTCGCCTTCGGGCTCAGTCATCGAGCGCTCACCACCAGTTCTCCACCCATATCCGTATCGAGCTTGCGAAGAATCAGACCCTCACGCAGTGCCCACGGGCAAATCTCGAGAGTGTCGATCCCCAGCGCGCGCATGCTGGCCTCCGCAACGAGAGCCCCGGCCACGATCTGCTGGGAACGGTCGGAGCTCACGCCCTCCAATTCTGCACGGTCCGCCGCCGTCATCCGCGAAATGAACGCGATCAGCTGTCGCAGCCCGCTCGCGGTGAGGGTGCGCTTGACGCGCGGACCTGCACCGGAGGGTGCGGCGCCGGTGAGCCGGGCGAGGGATCGGAAGGTCTTGGAGGTGCCGACGCACAGGTCCGCGCCGCCCGAGGCGCGCAGTTGCTTGGCGGGGGCGGCCAGTTCGGCGTCGAGCCAGTCCCGCAGGACGGCGACGCGGCGCTTGCCGGGCGGGTCCTCCTGCAGCCAGTCCCGGGTGAGGCGGCCGGCGCCGAGTTGCAGCGAGAAGGCGACGTCGGGGTCCTCGTCGCCGCCGCAGGTCAGCTCGAGCGAGCCGCCGCCGATGTCGAGGTTGAGGATGCGTCCGGCGCTCCAGCCGTACCAGCGGCGCACCGCGAGGAAGGTCAGCCGGGCCTCGTCGACGCCCGAGAGGACCTCGAGGTTCACGCCGGTCTCGGTGCGCACGCGGGCGAGGACGGCGTCGGAGTTGTTGGCGTCCCGGACGGCGGACGTCGCGAAGGCCATCAGCTCGCCACAGCCCGACGACCTGGCGATACCCGCGAAGTCGTTCACCGTCTCGACCAACCGGTCGGCCCCGAACGAGGTGATGTCCCCGCGGTCGTCCGTGTTCTCGGCAAGCCGTAGAGCGGCTTTCGTTGAACTCATCGGGGTGGGGTGCCCACCACGATGTGCGTCCACCACGAGCAGGTGGACGGTGTTGCTTCCGACGTCGAGTACCCCAAGGCGCACACGGTTACGGTACTGGGTCTACCGTCGGGCACTGTGACAGCAGGCAGCACCGACAGGTCCCACAAGTTGGCTCCCGCGCCGGAAGTAGATCTCGATTTCCCCCGCGAGTGGGTGCAGTTCGTCGATCCGGAGAACGCCGAGCACACCATCAAAGCCGACATGACGTGGCTTCTTTCCCGCTGGACCTGCGTGTTCGGCACCCCCGCATGCCAGGGCACGGTCCCCGACCGGCCCGACGACGGCTGCTGCTCGCACGGCGCTTTCCTGTCCGACGAGGAGGACCGCGAGAAGCTCGACAACGCGGTGAAAATGCTCACACCGGACGACTGGCAGCTCATGGAGAAGGGCCTCGGGAAGAAGGGGTACCTCGAGGAGGACGATCTCGAGGACGAGCCCGCGCTGCGCACCCGCAAGTACAAGGGCGCATGCATCTTCCTCAACCGGCCCGGACACCCCGGCGGCATCGGGTGCGCACTGCACCAGATGGCGCTGCGCAAGGGCATCGAGCCGCTCGAGGTGAAGCCCGAGGTGTGCTGGCAGCTGCCGATCCGTCGGACGCAGGAGTGGGTGGACCGCCCCGACGGCGAGCAGATCCTCGAGACCACGATCACCGAGTACGACCGCCGCGGCTGGGGCGAGGGCGGCGAGGACCTGGAGTGGTACTGCTCGGGCTCCCCCGACGCGCACGTCGGCACCCGGCCGGTGTGGCAGTCGTACGCCCCGGAACTCACCGAACTGCTCGGCAAGGCCGTGTACGACGAACTGGCGTCGCTGTGCCGCCGGCGGGCGGGCCTGGGCCTGATCGCCGTGCATCCCGCGACCACCGCCGCGCAGGCGAAGGCGCAGCAGGACTGACACCCTTGTGGCCGAATGTCACACGCGTTCAGTCCAACCGAACGTGTGTGACATCCGGCCACAGAGGACTCACTCCTCGAGCTTGTACCCGAGGCCGCGAACCGTCACCAGGTGCTTCGGCTTGCCGGGATCGCCCTCGATCTTGGCGCGCAACCGCTTGACGTGGACGTCGAGCGTCTTGGTGTCGCCCACGTAGTCGGCGCCCCACACCCGGTCGATCAACTGGCCGCGGGTGAGCACCCGGCCGGAGTTGCGCAGCAGGTACTCGAGCAGGTCGAACTCCTTGAGCGGCAACGTGACCGGGTCGCCGTTCACGTGCACCAGGTGGCGCTCGACGTCCATCCGGACCGGACCGGCCGCGAGGACGCCGTCGTCCACGTCGGTGGCGGCCTCGTTGTCGACGCCGCGGCGCAGCACCGCCCGGATGCGGGCGATCAGTTCCCGGGCCGAGTACGGCTTGGTGACGTAGTCGTCGGCGCCGAGTTCGAGGCCGACCACCTTGTCGATCTCGCTGTCGCGCGCGGTGACCATGATGACCGGCACCGACGACTTGGCGCGCAACTGCTTGCAGACGTCGGTTCCGCTCATGCCGGGCAGCATGACGTCGAGCAGGACGATGTCGGCGCCGGAGCGCTCGAACTCGGCCAGCGCGGACGGACCGTCACCCACGACGGTCGTCTCGAAGCCCTCCTTGCGGAGCAGGAACGCCAGCGGATCGGCCAGCGATTCCTCGTCCTCCACGATCAGCACACTCGTCAACGGTTGGCCTCCAGGCTCGTGGCGGCGGCGCCTCGCGCCGCGGCCTTCTTGTCGTTCATCGGGGAATCACGGCTCTCGCCCGCCGCGGCGGCGGACTCGGGTGGAACGGTCTCGAAATGCGCGGGGATCCGCAGTGTGAACGTGGACCCGGTGCCGGGCCGGCTCCACAGGTCGATGGATCCGTTGTGGTTGGCGGCGACGTGCTTGACGATCGCCAGGCCCAGCCCGGTGCCGCCGGTCGCCCGGGAGCGGGCCTTGTCGACGCGGAAGAACCGCTCGAAGACGCGTTCCTGGTCTTCCTTGGCGATACCGATGCCGCGGTCGGTGACGGCGATCGCGACGTCGTCGCCGCGGACGGTGCGGCTCACCGACACCGGGGTGCCCTTCGGGGAGTACGCGATGGCGTTCTCGACGAGGTTCGACAGGGCCGTCACGAGCAGCGTGCGGTCGCCCATCACCTCGAGCCCGCTCGGGGCGTCGGCGTGGACGGTGATGTCCGCGGCCTCGGCGGCCACGCTGGACCGGCGCAGCGCCTCGGCGATGACGTCGTCGACGTCGACCACCTCGAGGTCGGGCAGCTTCTCCGCCCCCTGCAGGCGCGACAGCGCGATCAGTTCGGTGACCATGTTGCCCAGGCGGCCGGACTCGCTCAGCACCCGCTGACCGAAGTAGCGGACCGAGTCGGGGTCGTCGGCCGATTCGAGCAGCGCCTCCGCGAGCAGCCCCATCGCGCCGACCGGGGTCTTGAGTTCGTGACTCACGTTCGCGACGAAGTCGCGGCGGGTGGCCTCCATCCGAACCTGCTCGGAGTCGTCGTCGGCGAACACCACGACGAAGCGGCGGTCCTCCTCGCTCAGCAGCCGCGCGACGCCGCGCACGGCGATCTTGTCGCGGCCGCGCTGCGGTGTGCGCGCTGTCAGGTCGATCTCGACCGGCTCCCCCGTCGCGAGCACGTCGGTGGCGGCGACCCACGCACGGTCGTCGAGCATCCGGTTGCGGACCAGCCCGAGTTCCTCGGCCCGCGGATTGACCAGCACCACGTCGTTGAACTTGTCGACGACGGCGATGCCGCTCTCCGAGGTGAGGACGATCAGGTCGAGCACCTGGGACATGGTCAGGCCCGCCTGGGCCTGCTGGCGCTCGGCGTGACGCGCGCTCAGTCGGGGAACGACGACCCCGCCGACGATGCAACCGACGATTGCGGTCGCGACGGCCAAGATTACGGCCTGAACAACAGTCACACGTGAATCGTACGTTCGCACGGACGGTGCACGAAGGCGGGTGTGACCGTTTTCTCGCACGTCACAGGCCCGAGAGCTGGCGTTTTCCGCCTGTTCACCGTTTGTTTCCCGGCCCCCTCGCGTTTCGCGCACTTATCGCGCTCCGGACGCAGAAAACCCCGCGTTTCGCGCACTTGACGCGGGCCCGGAGGGGCCGTTGTCGCGACAAGTGCGCGAAACGCGGGGCTGAGATCAGGCGCGGAACCTGGGGAAGCTACTTGGCGCCCTGGTTCGCGACGGCGGCGGCGCCGGCCGCGGCGGCAGCCGGATCCAGGTAGGTGCCACCCGGGTTGAGCGGCTTCAGGTTCTCGTCGAGGTCGTAGCGCAGCGGGATGCCGGTCGGGATGTTCAGGCCCGCGATGTCCTCGTCGGAGATGCCGTCGAGGTGCTTGACCAGCGCGCGCAGCGAGTTGCCGTGCGCGGTGACCAGGACGGTCTTGCCCGCCTTGAGGTCGGCGGCGATGGTCTCGTCCCAGTACGGGATGAGGCGCTTGACGACGTCGAGCAGGCACTCGGTCAGCGGGACCTCGGGCAGGTCGGCGTAGCGCGCGTCCTGGTCCTGGCTGTACTCGCTGCCGGCCTCGATGGCGGGCGGCGGGGTGTCGTAGCTGCGACGCCACAGCATGAACTGGTCCTCGCCGAACTCGGCCTTGGTCTGGGCCTTGTTCTTGCCCTGCAGTGCGCCGTAGTGGCGCTCGTTGAGACGCCAGTCGCGCACGACGGGGATCCAGTGGCGGTCGCACGCGTCGAGCGCGAGGTTCGCGGTGCTGATCGCGCGACGCAGCAGCGACGTGTAGAGCACATCCGGGAGCAGGTTGTGCTCGGCGAGCAGTTCACCGGCACGCTTGCCCTCGGCCATGCCCTTGTCGGTGAGGTGCACGTCCACCCAGCCGGTGAAGAGGTTCAGCGCGTTCCATTCGCTCTCGCCGTGGCGGAGCAGCACAAGTGTTCCGGTACTCATGCCCCCAATCCTGGCATGACCCGTTCCGGCGTCTGCGACAGCCGTCGGTGCGCACCCCGCGGCTTCGTCACGACAGGCCGACGGTGTGGTGCGACTCCCACTTCTCGATCACCGGCCCGAACTCGTCGAGGAACGCCCGGACGTGCGCCGTCGTGCCGTGATCGTCGAGCGCCTGACGGCTGTCCCAGTGCTCGAAACAGTGGAACAGCGCCGGGTCGTCGAGGTCCCGATAGAACTCGTAGGTCAGGCAGCCCGGTTCGGCGAGCGTCGGCTCCACCAGGTCGAGCATCGCTCGCGCCGCGCGGTCTGCGTGGTCGGGCCGGACCGTGACCCGGATGAATGCGGTGTGCACGTCGGATGTGTCCTCTCGCCGATCGAACATGTCGCCACACCGTAAGAGGCGCAACACAAATGGCGGCAGGACCCCTCCCGCGGAACGGGAGGTGCCGGGATCTCGCGAATCCGCCGCGTCTTCGCCGCCACGGAGCCCACAATGATGCCGACCCGACGGAAGGGAAAGGCGCTATGCGCTTCGAGACGGAAGTCCTGGTGGTGGGCGCGGGCCCGGTGGGTCTGACGGCCGCCCTCGAACTGCGCCGCCGCGGCATCGACGTCGCGATCGTGGACGGTCTGACCGAGCCTCCGCAGTATGCGAAGGCCGTCGGCATCCAGCCCCGAACCCTCGAGGTGTGGGACGCGATGGGAGTGCTCCGCCCCGCGCTCGACGCGTCGACCCCGATGCGCGGCCAGGTCGTCTACGTCGACGGCGCACTCTCGACCAGGCTCGATCTCACGCTGCCCGACGACGTCCCGTACGGCTTCGTCGCGATGCCTCAGTACGCGACGGAGCGGGTGCTGACCGAGGCGCTGACCGATCGGGGCACCCCGATCCGCCGGGGCGTCGAACTGGCCGGCTTCACGCAGGCTGCCGACGGCGTGACGGCGACGCTGCGCCACGGCGACCTCGAATTCACCGTCACCGCCGAGTATCTGGTGGGCTGCGACGGCGCGCACAGCACCGTCCGGAAGGGGCTCGGCGTCTCCTTCGAGGGCGATGCGTTTCCCGAGGAGTACATGCTCGCCGACGTCGAGGTGGACTGGTCGATGCCGGAAGGCTACGGCGTCCGAGCGATGCGCACCCAGGACGGGCAGACCGCCGACATCATGGTGTGCATCCCGCTGCCGGGCACCGGGCGCTACCGGATCTCGTCGCTGGTCTCCCCCGACCTCGCCACCGCGCCGAAGGATTCCGGAGCGGTGGCCCACGGCTTCGAGGCCGGACGCAGGCCCACGCTCGATCACATCCAGGCGGTGCTCGACCGGCTCTCCCCCGAGCCGACGCGGGCTCGGAACCTGCGGTGGTCGTCGGTGTTCCGGATCAGTCACCGCCTCGCGGGCAGCTATTCGGCGGGCCGGGTCTTCCTCGCGGGTGACGCCGCCCACATCCATCCGCCCACCGGCGCGCAGGGGATGAACACCGGCATCCAGGACGCCTACAACCTCGGCTGGAAGATCGCGCTGGCCGTGCGGGGCCACGCCGCCGACGGTCTGCTCGACAGCTACGACGCCGAACGACGGCCGATCGGCGAGGAGGTCGTCGGCCGCACGGTGCGCCATGCGCGCGCGGGAATCGGTGCGGGCGCGACGGATCCGCAGCGAATACTGCTTCGTGAGGCGCAACTCCTGGTCGGGTATCGCGACAGCCCGCTCGTCGACGGCGGGCCGGGCGAACCGGCTCCCGGCGATCGCGCCCCGGACGCGTCGGGCCTACGGCAGGACACCGTCGCGGCCCCGGTCCGCGTGCACGACCTACTCCGCCATCCCGGTCACACCCTGCTGTTGTGGGCGCCGAGTGCGTCGGACATCGACTCCCACCACGTGACTGCCAGGTCGGTCACCGACAGGTACGGCCCGCTGGTGCGGTCGTACGTGATCACGCCCGATGCCTCGGCGACCGCAGCGGGCACGGTCCTGCACGACGCCGAGACCCGCTTCGCGAAGGCCTACGGCGTCGGCGCCGTGCCCGCGGCTGTCGCGGTTCGCCCGGACGGCTGTCTCGGGTACCGCGGCGATTCACCGACGTTCGGCGATCTGACCCGGCACCTCGACCGGACGTTGCTCCCCCGCAGCTGACCCACCGCGCGGGGCGAGGTCCGATGACGGGCGGTCGAGGTCCGCGCCCCCGACACGGCCGAAGGGTCCCTTCGTGCGCTCGTAGCGCGCGAAGGGACCCTTCAGCTCGTCCGACGGGGCTCAGCCCAGCCCGGCTGTCGAACTCAGTGATCGATCAGAGGTACTGACCGCACACCGGCCATGCACCGCGGCCCTGACCGGCCAGCACGTTCTCGGCGACGCGGATCTGCTCCTCGCGCGAGTTGTTGTGGGCCATGCCCGAGCCACCGAAGGACTGCCACGTGCTTGCGGTGAACTGCAGGCCGCCATAGAAGCCGTTGCCGGTGTTCGCGGCCCAGTCGCCGCTGCTCTCGCACTGCGCGACGGCGTCCCAGTTGCCCGAGGCGGCGTTGGCGGTGCCGGCGCTCAGGGCGAACGGGGCGGCGACGAGGGCGGTGGTGGCGGCGACGGTACCGATGGTGCGCTTGATGTTGAACTTAGCCATGGGGGGTGGATCCTCTCCGTATTGCGGGCGAGGCGGCCTGCGGACGAAATGACATCGATCCGGGCTCTGGGTTGGGCCTCGCTTCTGCCCCTCGAAGGTCTTGCTCTGTCCGATCCCGCGGGGCAGAGCCGGCGGCGGCGGGTCGGGGTCTTGCTCTCTTGCGGTTGTTGCTTCTCGAGTTCGTTCGTCTCGAGCTGGTTACAACCGTAGGCGCCGATCACGGATAGGTCACGGGTCGATTTTGTGAGACGGCCGTACGTGAAATAGGCCATGATCTGGTAAAAGTCGCAGCTCAGGCATCAAGAAGCGCACCGGGACACCGGCGTCGTTGCATAGTCGTTATGTGACTCAGGTCACATGAAATGAGTGAACGGGGTCACGAAATCTCGGCCGTATAACGGCTCGGATGCCCCTGGGACGAGCCGCGGAGCGCTACCGAGACCGGGGATCGGGGCCCCAGCCGGCCCCGCTCGGCGCGTCCTGCGCATCCTCGACGAGATGCTTGAACGGCTCGAGGTTCGCGAGCGACTCGCCCCGCGACACCCGCCAGGCCCACTCACGCTTGATCGACGACGCGAAGCCCAGTTCGAGCAGCGTGTTGAAGTCGCCGTCCGCCGCCTCGAGGATCGAGCCGAGCACGCGATCCAGTTCCGCCCCGGTCACCGCGTGCGCGGAGATGCGGCCCACCAGATAGATGTCGCCGATCTTGTCGATCGTGTAGTACGCCCCGTACAGCCTGCGGTTACGGCGCAACAGGTACTTGTAGACGCCCTCGAAGTTCTCGTCGGGCTTGCGGCACACGAACGCCTCGACCCGGATGCCGTGGTTGCCGACGGTGAGCAGCGTCGTCGTCTTGAGCTTGTGCTCGCCGGGCAGTTCCACGACGAACTGGTTCTCGCCCTGGCGGCTGAACTCGAGTTCGCGCTCCTTCAGCGCCGCGTCGATGACGTCGATGACGACGTCCGCCGTCGGTTCCTGTTCGCTCACGCCCGCACTCCGCTCGTCCGACGCAACTTCCACAACCCGCGCGACCTACGCTGCCAGAGTTCCCCGCCGTCGGCTCGGTGATACATCGCGGTCGCGGCCCGGTAGCTCGCCAGCAGCGCGTCCGCCGTGTGCTCCCACGAGAAGTTCTCGGCGTGCCGCGGCGCGCGCGCGGCCAGTTCGTCGAGGCGATCCGGCGCCGCCACGAGAGACTCGAGCGCCGCCGCCCAGTCGTCGATGCGGTGCCCCTGGACCAGCAGACCGGTCTGCCCGTCCCGCACGGCCACGCCCAGCCCGCCGACGTCGGCCGCGATCACCGGCGTGCCGCACGCCTGCGCCTCGATCGCGACGAGTCCGAACGACTCCGAATAGCTCGGCACCGCAACGAGATCCGATGCCCGGTAGACGTCGGCAAGCTGGTCGGGCGGCTGCGGCGGCAGGAACGTCACGCGCGCGGTGATACCCAGTGCGGCGGCCAACTCGATCAGCGAATCCGGCCGCTCGAGCCCGGTGCCGGAGGGTCCGCCGACCACCAGCACGCGCAGCGGCAGGTCCGGGCGGCGGGCGGCCACCTCGGCCGCGGCGCGCAGCAGGACATCGGGTGCCTTGAGTGGCTGGATCCGGCCGACGAACGTCACGACCGTCTCGGACGGATCGAGACCGAGCGCCGCACGGGCGGCGAGGCGGTCACCGGGCCGGTAGCGCGTCAGGTCGGCGCCGGGCGCGACGATGTCGATCTTGTCCGCGGACGCCCCGTAGGTGGCGGTGAGCTGCGCCGCCTCGTCGACGGTGTTGGCGGTCAGCCGGTCGGCCTCCGCGACCACCTGCTGTTCGCCGATCTGCCGGGCCGCGGGCTCCGGCGTGTCACCCTCTGCGAGCGCCGCGTTCTTGACGGCCGCCAACGTGTGCGCGGTGTGTACCAGCGGCACGCCCCACCGGTCACGGGCCAGCCAGCCCACCTGCCCGGACAGCCAGTAGTGCGAGTGCACGAGGTCGTAGTGGCCGGGCTCGTGCCGGACTTCCTCCCGCAGCACGCCGGCCGCGAACGCGCACAGCTGCGTCGGCAGTTCGTGCTTGTCGAGACCCTCGTACGGACCGGCCGCGACGTTTCGGACCCTCACGCCCGGCGCGGCGTCCTGCACCACCGGGTCGGCCGACGACGTCGCACGGGTGAAGATGTCGACCTCGACACCGCGGCGCGCAAGCTGGATCGCAGTCTGCAGCACGTACACGTTCATTCCACCCGCGTCACCGGTTCCCGGCTGGGCCAGCGGCGACGTGTGTACGGACAGAACCGCGACCCGCCTCGGCGTCGCATTGTGCTTGGGTGTCACGCGTCCATACTGCCCTGTCGCTCTGTCAGGAGGTAATTGCGGCCGCGGTGTTCTCGCCGACCGGGACACCCTCGACGGCGGCCGACAGGAACGCGTCGACCTCGCCGACGAACCGCTCCGGATCCTCGACGAACGGGCCGTGCCCGCAGCCCTCCCAGTACGACGCGGTCGCGTGCGGGATCAGCGCGGCGGCATGCTCACCGGCGGAGACGTCGACGACGGCGTCGGTGGTGCCGTGCAGCACCAGCGCCGGAACGTCGAGCGCGCGCAGCAGGTCGTCGTGGCCGGCGGCCCGCCGGAACAGCGCCGACCGCACCCGCGGCGGCGTGGACAGGCTCGCCCCGAACAGCGCCTGCGACCATGCGCCCTTGCCGGCGTCGTCGCCGATCGGACCGGTCAGGGCGGTCCCGAAGCTGCCCAGTGCCCGGGTCGCGACGTCGGGGTCCTCGGCCATGGCGGCGGGGATCGCGGCCTTCATCGCCGATCCCACCGCGCCGCCGGCCTCGCCGCGTCCGATGCTCGTGATCGCGCCGACGAAGACCACCGCGTCGACGGCGCCCGTCCCGTGCGCGGCCAGGTAGTCGCAGATCACCAGCCCGCCGTACGACCAGCCCAGCAGGGCCGCGCCCGACGTGATCCGCTCCGCCGAGAGCACCGCGTCGACGTCGGCGGCCCAGTTCGCGGAGTCGTCGTAGCCGGCGGCAGGGGCGTCGGAGTAGCCGTGCCCGCGCAGGTCGACGGCGATCACCCGGTACCGCTCCGACAGCGCACCGAGGACGTCGTCGCCCCAGCAGCGCGACGACTGGGCCCACCCGTGGAGCAGGACGAGCGGTCGGGCCTCCGAGTTACCGAACGTTCGATAGACGATGGTGGTGCCGTCGGCACTGACGGTTTCGCGGATGGCCATGCGGCCACCCTAAGGGGCAGCGGTCAGCGACTGCTGCGCGCGCGGTGCAGGAGGTACGCGGCCAGCGCGACGACCAGGGCCACCGCACCCGCGCCCACCGTGACCGCGAAGCCGGCCCGGGTGCCGAAGCGGTCGATCATCTGGCCGGCGAGCGCCGAACCGACCGCGACACCGACGCCGAGGCCCGTCACCGTCCACGTGATGCCCTCGGTGAGCTTGTGATGCGGGACGACCGTCTCGACGAGCGTCGTCGCGATGATCAGCGTCGGGGCGACCGAGATGCCGGCGAGCGCGAGGGCCGCGGTGAGCGTCGGGATCGAGTCGACGAGCAGCAGCGGCCACACCAGCACCGCGACGACGACCGTGGCGAACACCAGTTGGCGGCGCAGCGCCGCACCGGGTCGCAGCGCGCCGAACACGATGCCCGCCACCGCGGACCCACCCGCGAACAGGGCGAGCGCGATCGTCGCGGCCGCAGGGGCTCCCCGATCGGTCGCGAACGCGATGCTCGTGACGTCGACGGACCCGAAGATCGTGCCCATCCCGAGCATCACCGCGACCAGCGCCCAGATCGCCGGGTTCCGGACCACCGAGGCGCCGCCGGACGTATCGTGCTCGGCGACCGCAGGTTCGGTGCCGCGCTGCGCGACGAGCGCGAACGTGCCGACCACCAGCAGGATCAGCGCCAGCAGCGGACCGGCCTCGGGGAACACCGACACCGACAGCCCGACCGAGATCACCGGACCGGCGATGAAACAGACCTCGTCGAGCACCGACTCGAACGCGAACGCGGTGCGCAACTGCGGTTGCCCGCGGTACAGCGCCGTCCATCGGGCGCGGACCATCGCGCCGATCGTCGGCATGCAGCCGGCCGGGATCGCGAGCAGGAACAACACGAAGTCGGGCGTCTCGAGGCGCACGCACAGCAGCATCGCGGCGAGCGCGCACGCGCTCACCGCGGAGGCGGCCGGCAGCACCCGCCGCTGCCCGTACCGGTCCACGGCCCGCGACACCAGCGGCGTGATCGCGGCGTAGGAGAGGGCGAACACCGCCGAGAGCGCTCCGGCCACGCCGTAGTCGCCGCGCAGCTGCGACAGCATCGTCACGATGCCGATGCCGACCATCGCGATCGGCAACCGGGCGACGAACCCCGCGGCGGAGAACGCGGCGGACCCGCGGGCGGAGAAGATCTCCCGGTAGGTGCCGATCATTGCCGGTCTCTCTCCTGACGCATCCGCGACGAGGCGCGCCCGCGCCGGCCGGTAACCAGTTGTCGAGAGAAGTCTCGCACCCTTGCCCCGGGGCTCGATCGGCGTGTAAGCATTCTCCGCATGAGCGTTCTGGTCTGCTTCCACGCACATCCCGACGACGAGGTCTTCGTGACCGGCGGGGTGATGCGCCAGGCCGCCGATGCCGGGCACCGGGTCGTGGTGGTCACCGCGACCGACGGGGCGCTCGGCGAGGTGCCGGACGGCGTGCTCGCCGACGGCGAGACCCTGGCGCAGCGGCGCCGTCGCGAACTCGAGGCGTCGACGAGCGTGCTGGGCGCGCATCGGGTGGTGATGCTGCACTACGCCGACTCGGGCATGGCCGGCACGCCGGAGAACGCGAACCCCGACGCCTTCTGCAACGTCGACGTCGAGACCGCCGCGGCCCGCCTCGCGGAGATCCTGCGCGAGGAGGACGCGGACGTACTCACGATCTACGACCCCAACGGCGGGTACGGCCATCCCGATCACGTGCAGGTCCACCACGTCGGCGTCCGCGCGGCCGAGCTGGCGGACGTCCCGCACGTGTACGAAGCCGCGGTCAGCCGCGACCACATCCGGCGCATGATGGCGGCGAACCCGGAGTGGAGCGAGGAGGCGACCCCTCCCGACTTCGACACCTTCGGCCTCTCCGACGACGAGATCACGACCGTCGTCGACGTCACGGCCGCGTTGGCCGCGAAGCGCGCGGCGATGCTCGCGCACGAGACGCAGATCGGCGACTTCGGCCCGTTCCTGCAGATGCCGGAGGAGCAGCTGCACGCCGCGTTCGGCCAGGAATGGTTCCGCCGCCGCGGGGCGCCGACCGGACTGGCCGAGACCGCACTCCCCCTGTAATACCGCTAACTGCCTGCGGATTCACCGCGCGCGGACCTAGCATCGCCACATGCCCGGTCTCCTCGCGCGCTACCGACGGACCGGCGCCGACGTGCCGTTCGGCAACCCGCTCGCGGCGCACGACGTCGCGATGGAGGGCTACTTCTGGCGGTTCACCCAGCGCGACACGGGCCGGGTGCTGATCGCCCTCGCCGGCATCAACCGCGCCGACGACGGCCACTGGGCCACCCTCGGACTGGGCGCGCACCCGGGCGGGTTCCTCAGCACCGCAGCGCATCCCGTCGCGGCCGCCGACCCGCACGGTCTCGGCGCGTTCGCGGGCCGCGCCTTCCACGGCACCCGCGACCGCCTGCGCGTCGATCTCGGGCCGGACGCGCGGATCGACGTGCGGATCACCGACCGGTTCGAGTGGCCACGCCGACGACTCGGCGGTTCGAGCATCTTCCACACCGTGCCCGCGCTCAACCAGTACTGGCACCCGTGGTTGCTCGGCGGCCGCGCCGAAGGGTGGGCCGACGTCGACGGCGAGCGGTGGGACCTCGACGGCGCCCAGGTGTACGGCGAGAAGAACTGGGGCCGCGGCGGATTCCCCGACGCATGGTGGTGGGGCCAGGCGCAGGGCTTCGACGACCCGCGGGTGTGCGTCGCGTTCGCCGGCGGCATCGTCACGGCCGGGCCGCTGCGCACCGAGATGACGGCGGTCGTCGTGGCGCTGCCCGACGGCACCGTGATCCGGGTGGGGAACCCGGTCATCTCGCCGGTCCGGGCGCGGGTGGACGACGAATCGTGGCAGTTCAGCGGCGGTAACCACCGCTGGTCGGTGGAGATCCGGGGCGAGGCCCGGCGCGGCGACGCGCACGTGCTGCCGGTGCCGCTGCCCGCGGAACGCCGCAACGTCCCGGGCGCGCTGGAGCACCTCGGCGGCAAGTTGTCTGTAACGGTGAGTAACAATGGCCGATGTTGTCTGTCGGGTGGATCACACCTGGCGGGGCTCGAGTGGGGTGGGATCTCTCGGGCGCACGACGAACTCCGGCGGCGCGAGGGCGCGGGCGGGGACAAACAGAACTGAAGAATTCGAGGGGGGATCTTGCGCAGGCTTCGATCGACACTCGTGGCGACCGCCGTCGCCACGGCGGCCCTGCTGGTCGGTGCGCCGACCGCGGCGGCGGCACCGACTCCGGTCGACATGACCGACGTGTTCGGGCCGTTCGTGCTCGACACGTTCCGGGACGGCCGGATCGCGCCGCCCGAGCAGTGGCAGCCCCGCCACCCCGTCACCGATCCGTGGTTCCAGGCCCCACCGGTCGCCGACCTCGCCGCCGGCACCCTGCTCAAGGCCCGCCCCGCGACCGTCCAGGTGTACGGCGTCCAGCCGGCGAACGTGCGCGCCTACCAACTGATGTACGTCACAACCGATTTCGACGGATCCCGGGTGGTGAGCACCGGCATCCTGATGATTCCCGAGGACGGGACCGCGCCGCGCGGCCGCAAGCTCATCGGCTACTCCGAGGCCAACGACAGCCTCGGTCCGGGCTGCATGCCGAGCGCGCAGTGGACCGGCACCGACCAGGACGACCCGTCGCTGTTCTCGGCGCTCGGACCGGTCGCCCAGATGTTCGGCAACGGCTGGGCCGTGATGATGAGTGACACCGCCAACGACGGCGATCCCGCCCCCAACGGGTTCTCGATCGGCCAGTTCTCCGGTGCCGCAACGCTCGACGGCCTGCGCGCCGCGATCGCGCTGCCCGAGGCCGAGTTCGAGCGCGATATCCCGATCGGGATCTACGGCATCGCCGGCGGCGGCGTCGCGGCCGGGTTCGCCGCGGAGAAGCAGGCGTCGTACGCGCCCGAACTCAACGTCGTCGGCACGGTGCTGCAGGCGATGGTGATCGACAGCGCCACGTTCGAGCGCAAGGCGGACGGCGGGATCGGCGCGGGCTTCGTGTTCGCGAACTCGCTCGGTTACGCCGCCCGCTACCCCGAGATCGACCTCGACAAGGAACTCACCCCGCTCGGCAAGCAGATCGCGGACGTCTTCAACCGCACGTGTCAGCAGACCTACCTGATGATGCCCTTCATGCCGCTGAGCGCGCTGTACACACACGGCCGCCCCGCCGACAATCCCGTCTTCGCGCGCGCGTACGCCGAGAACCGCATGGGTCAGCAGGCCCCGAAGGCGCCGGTGCTGATGACGTCGTGCCGGGACGACTTCCTGGTCCCCTACTCCGACGTCGAGAACCTGATCGCGGCCTACCGCGCGGGCGGCACCGACGTCACGGTGAAGCCGAGTCACTGCGGCGTCACCGACATCCTGACCAACCCCTACCGAGTGGGCACCGAACTGCTCGGCATGCAGAACGTCGACTGGTTCGTCGGCAAGTTCGAGGAGACCTCACGATGAGAAAACTGCTCACCGGCGCACTCGCCGCCGCACTCCTGTTGGTCCCGACGGCCGTCGCCACCGCCGATCCCGCACTGGACGCGACGCTCGACGCCTACCTCGACGCCCCGCTGTCGAACGAGAACGCCGAGGGCAACGGCGGCGTCAATCCGTCGTTCTCGACCGACCCCGAGGAACTGGGCGCGCTGCTCGACCGCGCGCGAGCGCAGGGCGTCGAGCCGACGCGGTACAAGGCTCTGCTGCAACAGTTCTGGCTCGCCACGGCCACCCGCAAGGCCGGGCTGGACCTGAACAACTGGGACGCGAACCGGGGCCTGGCGGCGAACGAACAGAACCTCGCCAACACCTTCCGGTACTACGAGCGGCTACAGCTCGAGAACCCGAACTTCCTGTGGACCGGGCAGGGCGGGATGGCCGGGCCGTCGTTCGCGGCGGGCATCATGGACGTCGACCTCGGCCGCGTCGTGCTCGACGTGCGGGCGGTGCGCGACGCGATCGCCACGATCGTCGGCACCCTCGACACCGCCGCAGCCCCGGCCACCGCGAACCTCCCGGAGGACGTGCAGGCCGTGCTCGAGGTCGGTGCGGTGATCACCGCCGACGACATCGCGCACTTCCAGACGCAGGTCATCGCGATGAGCAAGCACATCTTCATGGACCTGATCCCGCAGCACGAGGCCTACCTGGCCGGCGGCATGACGGCGATCGACGAGTACCGCGACGCGGGTCTGATCGACGACAACGCCTACGGCGCCTGGCGAAAGGTCGACACCGGCAACCCGGACCTGGTCGTCGAGGGCAACAAGGAACTGCTCTACCGCGAGCAGTACCAGTCGATCGGCGCGCAGTGGGACACCGCCCGCAACTACAAGGGCCCGGTGGGCCGGGCGCTGACCTACCTGAGCACGGTCGCGGCCGATCCCGCGATCCCCGGCGTCGTCCCGCCGCGCGAGGCCGATCCGCTGGTGCTCACCGCCGGTGACGTCACCGGTGCCGCCACCGACGCGCCGCAGTGGCGCCTGCAGACCCCGTTGCCGGCGTTCAACTGGTCGGACCGCGACGCGCGGTGGACGTACATCACCGAGCAGATGCTGCCGAAGTACCGGGCGCTGAAGGAGACTCAGCCCGACCTGTGGCGGGCCACGTTGTCCAAGCCGATGGAGCAGCAGATCGGCGAGCAGCGCGCGCTGGCGCGACTGCCGCAGATGCTGCTGTCCATGGCCCGGACCACGCAGGCGCTCTACTTCTGACCGCGCGATGCGGAGGGTCACACCCGAACGGTGGCCTTCCGCATCGCCGCCAGCGGATTCGAGTACAGCGAACTCAGCGAGACGACACCGGCCGCGTGCTCCTGCACCCGGTTGCCGAACCCCGTGATGCGCACGTCGGCGCCGGCGACGCGGGACGCCTCCGACAGCGCCCGCGCGACATGCGGTGCGGCCTCCGGGTAGTCGGTGAACGCCTGCCCACCCAGGATCACCCGGTCGGGGTTGAACAGGTCCCGCACCATCGCCACGGCCCGGCCCAGCGCCTGCGCCCGATTCGCGAGGATCTGCTGCGCCGCAGCCGATCCCGATCGCGCCGCCCGGAAAACCGTCGCCACCGGAGGCAGCGGACCGTCGGCCGGGAGCACCCCGGCACGGCGGGCCGCGAGCAGCACCCCACGGTCGCTCACGGTCGCCTCGAGGCAGCCCGTCGCACCGCAGTCGCACTGGACGTCCGACGACGTCGGCAGGTGCGCGATCGATCCCGGCCCGGCCGTGGGCGTGTGCACCTTCCCGTCGAGCGTGAGTGCCAGACCGACGGTTTCGCGGGCATAGAAGTACAGGCCGCTGCCGCGCGCGTCGGCGTTCTCGGCCCGCTGCGGGGTGAGCAGCAGCTCGGACGCGGCCATCGCCTCGACGTGCGCGGCCACCGAGACCGGCAGACCGAAACCGGCCCCGACGACGTCCCCGACGCGGGCACCCGTCCAGCCGAGCCGCGGGTGGTCGACCAGTCCCGTGTCGGGTTCGACGCGGCCACCGATCGCGACGCCCACCCACAGCGGCCGGCGGCGGTGCCAGCGGGCTGCGAAACCGCGGGCACTGGCCGTGATCGTGGCGAGTGCGGCGTCGGACGCCCCACGCGGGGTAGGGATCTCGACGGCGCCGAGGATCCGGCCGCGCAGGTCCGCGGTGATGATGCTGGTGACGACGGCGCCGATATGAATGCCGACGGTCAGGTGCGATTCGTGATCCACCTCGAACGGGACGCGGGGCCGTCCCACCGCGCCGGCCGCGACGAGATCCGGGCGTTCCCGCAGCAGCCCGGCAGCGATCATCGCGGACACGTGCCGGTTGACGGTAGCGATGCTCGATCCCGTTGCGCGCGTTGCCTCGTCGCGAGAGATGGGACCACCGGCGGCGGCCACCCGGAACACCGCGGCGGCGGGTCCGTCGGCGATACCGAGGGTCGGTGACACGATTCGCGACCGGGTCGCGGGCCGGGGTGGGGTGCTGCGGACGGTACGGGAGCTGGCGGTACGGGCGGTCACAGATCTTCCGGTGACGGGAGGTGCTGCGGTGAGCATGGCATGTCCTTGCCTCGTCCCCGAGGGGACGGAAGTCGACGCGGTCTGGGAGACGCGCTGCCGACGTCGATCGCTACCGACGGGAACGTCGGCGGACCGGCACGGAACTACGGGGTGAGCAGCGCGGAACTAGCGGCGAGAGGTACGGCAGGGACAACAGAGTTCCCGCGGGTGCGGCAGCCGAGAACCCAGCGCGGCGGTCACATAGGTGACCCGCGGTGCGGAGGTGGCGCCGGACGACATGACGATCAAGCTAGCATCCCGCGGGCCGTCGGGGCCTCCCCCGTCCCCGACGACGCCCAGATGTCGGCACTACGATCGGGTCATGAGCCTGCCACTGGACACCCGCGTCGCAGTCGTCACCGGAGCCAGCTCCGGAATCGGCGAAGCCACCGCCCGTACCCTCGCCGGCCAGGGATTCCACGTCGTGCTCGGCGCGCGCCGGATCGACCGGATCGAGGCGATCGCGGCGGAGATCGGCGGCACCGCGCTCGAGTTGGACGTCACCGACGAAGACTCCGTCGACGCGTTCTGCGCTGTCCTCCCCCGCGTCGACATGCTCGTCAACAACGCCGGCGGCGCGAAGGGCATGGCCCCGGTCATCGAGGCGGATCTCGACGACTGGCGGTGGATGTGGGAGACCAACGTCCTCGGGACGCTGCGGGTGACCAAGGCACTGCTGCCGAAGCTGATCGCCTCCGGGGACGGGCTGATCGTGACCGTCACGTCGGTGGCCGCGTTCACCGCGTACGACAACGGCTCGGGCTACACGTCCGCCAAGCACGCGCAGGCCGTGCTGCACCGCACGCTGCGCGGCGAACTGCTCGGCAAGCCTGTGCGGCTCACGGAGATAGCGCCGGGCGCCGTGGAGACCGAGTTCTCCCTGGTTCGGTTCGACGGCGACGCCGAGCGAGCCGCGAAGGTGTACGAGGGCATCACTCCGCTGATCGCTGAGGACATCGCGGAGATCATCGGATTCGTCGCGTCGCGACCGCCGCACGTCAACCTGGACCAGATCATCGTCAAGCCGCGCGACCAGGCCGATACCGGACGATTCCACCGCACCACCGGCTAGTCTCGCGGCATGCAGCACCGATTGCAGCCGGGTCCACTCCTGAACGATCACGGGCACCTCGCCGAGGCCGGATGGGCCGACGCCGAGGTCCGACGCTACGACCGCGCCGCGGTGGCCGCGCCGTCGTGGCGGATCAAGGAGTGGGACTACTACTGCGTCCTCACCCCGGATTACGGTGTGGCGCTCACGGTCGCCGACAACGGCTACATGGGACTGCTGGGCGTCTCGTGGCTGGACTTCCGGGGCCGGCGCGAATGCACCGAGAACGTGATGCTGCCGTTCCCGATGGGACGGATGAGCCTGCCCGCGAGCGCCGACACCGGCGACGTCGTGATCGACCACAAGAAGATGCGGATCGCGTTCCGGCACGTCGACGGTGGCCGCGTGCTGAGCATCGACTACGCCGGATTCGACGGCGGTCGTGGCCTGCGCGGAGAACTGCGCCTCGCACAGCCCGACATGGCGTCTTCGGGTCGCCCCGCAGGCTCCGCTCCTGCCCGAATGGTGATCGCGACGCCGTTCCCGAAGGCGCCCAAGGCTTTCTACTACAACCAGAAGATCAACTGCCTGGCCACGACTGGCGAGATCGTCGTCGGGGGCGAGGCGTTCGCGTTCGAACCGACCACCGCCGCGGGGGTTTTCGACTGGGGCCGGGGAGTGTGGACGTACGACAACACGTGGTACTGGGGGTCGGCGTCGGGCGTCGTCGACGGCCGTCCGTTCGGCTTCAACATCGGCTACGGCTTCGGTGACACGTCCGCGGCGAGCGAGAACATGGTGTTCGTCGACGGCGTCGCACACAAGCTGGATCAGGTGACGTTCCATCTGCCCGAGGGCACGTACGACGGTGCGCCGTGGAAGTTCAGGGGCAACGACGGCCGCTTCGAGATGGTGTTCGAACCGATCCTGGACCGTGCCGCCGCGGTGGATTTCAAGGTGCTGCGGTCGATCCAGCATCAGGTGTTCGGACGGTTCACCGGGCACGTCGTCCTCGACGACGGCAACCGCGTCGAGGTGACGGACCTCCTCGGGTTCGCCGAGGAGGTCCGCAACCGCTGGTGAGCGGGCGCCCCTACAACTCGGTGTAGGTCGCGGTCGGCGAGGGATCCTCGACCGGCACCGGGGCGCCGTCGATCTTCGCCTGGTGTTCCCGGTTCGCCTTGCGCACCCGGTACGCGGAGTGCCCGACGAGCGCGACGAACAGCGGCACGCAGACGAGCAGAACTGCCGGAATCATCTGGTGCTCCCTCTAATTCATGTTCAACGAGCTCGACGGCGGGGCCGGGGTCTCCTGAGGGCGTTCACCGCCGCGCAGGCCGTCGGACGCCTCGAGGACCGCGCCCTTCAGCACGCTCTCCACACTCACGTCCTCGCCCTTGACGACATCGCCGGCGGCCGCGCCGACGCCGCCGGTGGTGAGGTCCACGGCCACCCCGGTCGCGACGCGGCGGCCGGCGTTCTCGACGCCGTCGAGCACCATCCCGCCGGCGCCGTCCCGGCCGAGCAGGCCGGTGACCACGCCCTCGGCCGCGGCCCCGAGCGCGTCCTTCCCGAGCGCCCCGAAGTCGAGTCCGTCCCGCTGGCCCTGCGCGAGTTGGTACACCTGGATGCCACCGGCGATCGCCACCTCCCGGACGACGCTCACCGCCACCTCCTGCGCGACGCGGCGCAGCAGTTCGGTGATGACCGTGCGGATCGTGAGCTGGGTGGCGAGCTGGGCCGCAGGGATCGCGGCGGTGCTGGCGCCGAACGTCGCGACCGCCGAGGCGGTGAGAGCGGCGATCTGCGCGGCGAGCGCCACGAGCGCGGCGATGATGGTGAGCTTGGCCTCCTCGACGTCGGCCGCCGTCGACTCGCAGGCGTCGGCGAGTTCCCGGCACACCGCGACGATCTGGTCGATCGCACCGTCGCTCCCGCCGACCGTCGACCAGTGCGCGGACATCGCCTGGTTGACCGCACCGGCCACCCCCGCCAGCGCCGCCTGCATCGCGGCGTCGCCGCCCGCGCCGATCCGCTCGACGTCGCCCGCGACGGACTCCCACGCATCCGACAGCCGGCGCAGCGACGTCTCGTCGGCCTCGGGCCAGTCCTGCCCCGAGGCGAGGGACGCGACCGTCCGCAGCGGACCCGGAATCTCGATGCCCATCAGCAGTCACCGCCCAGCGTGCGGGAGAACCCGGTATCGGTGGTCTCGAACGCCGCGGCCGTGTCCCGCAGGCCGCCCGCGATGCCGTTCAGCACGTCGGTGAGGTTGCGCAGCGCGGCGAGGGCGCCGTCCGCGCCGGGCACGTACTCGGCCGCGAACGCGGCACCGGTGGAGTCGGATCCCCAGCTCGCACCCTCCGCGTCGAGGGCGAGCGCGAGTTGCCGTTGCGTGTCCACCAGATTGTCGGTGACGCGGTCGAATCGCGGCGCGGCCGAGCGCACCTGATCCGCATCGATCCACATGCCGTCAGCCACGATGCGCCTCCCGCAGGATCGGCGCCCGCCAGTCGTGCTGGTCGTCGGAATCGGTGGCGTCATCTGCCTGCGGAGCGTCGGCCGCAAACTCGGTCGCCACCGTGGGCACCAGGTTCCGAATACTCGGAGCCCCGGGGACGAGGTCGGTCAGATCCGGGAACTCCGCGGCCATCGCCGCCACCGGGGACATCAGTTCCGTTGCCCGGGCACGTACCTCGTGTGACGCGAGCTGCGCTGCGGCGCTGAACGATTCCGCGAGACGCTCCGGTGTGGAGCGCGAGAACGCCGCGGGGTCGAGCCGGCTCGACACCACCGTGCCGGACGCGTCCACGGTCACCCGGACCAGCCCGTCCGGCGACGTACCCTCCGCGGTCAGGCTCGCGACGGCCCCCTGCGCCGCCGCGAGCGCCGCGGTCTGCTCGTGCAACCGCTCGAGCATCGTGTCCACCCGATCACGCAGGACGGTGTTGCTCTCCCGCAGCCGCTGCCGCGACTCCCGTCGTTCGCTCGCGCCGTTGTCGCTCATCGATCCCCCTCCGTTCGAACCCCTTCGAACCCCTTCGAACCCCTTCGAGCCCTTCTGCATCGTTGGACGCGGGCGCCGGCCGATCGGTTCCCCGGAGTCCGAAGTCGGTCAGCGGGCCGCGGCCCGAACGGCGTCGAGCAGCGCCCGCACCTCGGCGGCGATGTCGGCCGCGCCCGCGGGCCGGACCACGATGTCGGGGTCGCCCCGCAGGACGTAGCGGCCGTCGTCGCCGAAGTCGAGCCAGTGCATCGCAGCGCCGTCGTCGGTGGGGCGGCTGTCGTAGGCGGAGCCCGCGAACGCGGTGATCTCCCCCGTGCCGCTGCGCGGCCGACCGAGCAACGCGCGCACCTCGTCCCGCAGCCCGGCGGATCCCGCCGACGTGAGCACCGCGCCCTGTGCGGGCTGCAGGTCGGTCCTGCGGAACCGGACGGCCGATCGTGCTCCCGCGGGAGCGGTGGGCAGCGCCGACGCGATCGCGTCCGGGACCCGCGTCGGCGCGACGCCACGGACCAGGACGTCGCCGCCGGTGTCGGGATCGGGACCGGGCAACTGGATCGCGAGCGTGCCCGTGTCACCTCGGATCCCGGCGTGCAGGCGCACCGGAGTGGTGTCGGAACGGCCGGCGAAGCCGAAGACCTCGATCCGTACCGTCGGCTCGGCGAGCGTCACCAGGTGCCGGTGGAGCGTCTCGGTCACCCGGGGAAGCAACGCCGCCGACGCGTCCCGCCGCTGCCGGTCCAGGTCGTCCTGGGTCTCGGCGATCGGACGAAAGCGCAGCGGGTACGGCAGCCGGTCGAGCCCCAGTCGCCGCCACAGGATCTGGAACTCGAGCCCGGTGAACCGCCACTCGTCGCCGGACACCGCGGATCGATTCGAATACACAGCCACGAAGGGGTAGACGCACCCCGGCGTCGTTCGGTTCCCTCAGGTGGCGACCGCACGCACCAACTGCTCCGCCCACTCGCCGGCCCGATCGGTTTCCCCGTCGACCAGCGGACCCGTGTACCCGTGCACGCGGAACGTCTCCGGGCGTTCGACCGGCACGTACCCGAGAGCGATGAGGCGTTTCATCGCCTTCTTCGCGGCCGACCCCGGCAGCCGCGGCTTGTCGACCTTCGTGTCGAAGGTGGCGACCGCGATCGGCCGCGATGGGCGAGGCAGCGCGGCGATCCACTCACGAAGGCCGCGATCGGGCTGCGGTGGTGCTCCCTGCTGTTCGACGGCGCCGGTCCTGGTGGTCGCCGACGGCAGCCCGAAGGCGTGCGTCGGCGACCCCACCACGAGCAGATCCGAGTCGACCTCGTGCGGCGCGTCCGCGGCGGCGACGAGGTCGACGTCGCCGGCCGACGCCAGCCGGGCGGCGATGGCGGCGCCGATCTGTTGCGTGTTGCCCCACACCGACTCCACCACGATCAGGGTGCGCATCGACGTCAGCCCGCGACGGCCGCGGCGGCCCGCTCGATCTCGTCCGACACCTGTCCCGGCCGCGACACCAGCACCGCGTGCGAGGCGCCCGGAATCTCGGTGATCTTCGCGCCCGCGCGCTCGGCCATGAACCGCTCGGAGGCCGGCGGGATGACCCGGTCCTGGTCGGGGATGACGGCCCACGTCGGCAGGTTCCGCCACGACGGGTCCTGCGTCGGTTCGAGGTTCGCGGCCAACGCGATGGACCGCTGATGGGCGAACATGTCGGCGGCCGTGGCGTCCGAGACGTCCTGGCAGAACGCCTCGTGGAAGCTGTCCTCGGCGATGTAGCCGTCGAGGTTCTTGCCGATCGGGGTGGTCGGGTCGTCGACCACCTTCACCTGCAGGACCGGCGGCAGCAGTTGGCTGCCGGGGAACGTGATCGGGTTGAGCGCCGCCTGCGCCGGCTCACCCTGGTCCGGGGCGAACGCGGCGACGTACACCATGCCGACCACGTTGGGGGCGTGCGTGTTGGTGATGACTACACCGCCGTACGAGTGCCCGACCAGCAGCACCGGACCCTGGATGTCGGCGAGGGCCTTCTCGACCGCGGCCGAGTCGTAGCCGGGCCCGCGCAGCGGGTTCGACGGCACCACGACGTCGTGACCGCGGCCGCGCAGTTCGGCGGCGACAGGATCCCAGCTGGTGGTGTCGGCGAACGCGCCGTGCACCAGCACGATCGTGGGCATCGGGTTGGCGGCGGCCGGGGAAACCCCCACCGACAGCACCGCCGCGAGCGCGAGTACGCACATCGCCGTCAAGGTCCGAATCCTGCTCATTCTCATGGCGGATCTCCTCGTGTGGGAAGTCCCCGGATATTCCCACGCAGGCCGGACCCGTCAGTTCCGTTCGGGGCGGCCGAGACTCAGCTGTGCCTCAGTCGAGACTCACACCAGCGCCGACATCGACGTCCACGTCGGCCAGTCGATGGCCCAGTCGTAGATGTCGCCGTCCGCGGCCGACAGGTCGATGCGGGTGCCGCTGACCTCCACCGGATCGCCGTACATCGCGGTGCCGAAGTACTCCTGGGCGTCCGACAGCGACAGGTTGATGCACCCGTTCGTCACGTTCGACGCGCCCTGCACGCCGACCGTCAGCGGGTTGGCGTGGATGAACTCGCCGTTGTTGGAGATGCGGACCGCCCACCGCTCGCGCACGTTCTCGTAGTACGGCGGATTCGACATCATGAAGTCCTCGTGCATCTCGGACACCACGTGGATGCCGCTGCGCGTGACGTTGCGGTTCTCGTTGCCCTCGCCGTAGCTGACGGGGATGTCCATGACGGTGACGCCGTCGCGGACCACCTGCATGCGGTGGCTGGGGGCGACGGCCTTGACGATCTGGCTACGTCCGATCGCGAAGTCCAGCGACACGTCGCCGGCTCCGTAGGCGCCGCCGCCGAAGTCGAGTCCGTACAGCTTGGCGTCGACGTGCACCGTGGTGCCGGGCGCCCAGTAGTTCTGCGGTCGCCAGTGCACCCGGGCGCCGTTGTCGTCGGGCAGCCACGCCCACGACCCGATCGTCGGCGGGACGGTGGTGATGTGCAGGGCCTTCTCGACGGCTGCCTTGTCGGCGATCGGTCCGTCGAACTGCAGGATGATCGGGGCGCCGATCCCGACGACCTGGCCGTCACCGATGTTGGTGCGCACCGAGGTCTGGGTGTCAGGGTCGATCGTGGTGAAACTGCCGGCGACGGGGACCGTCTTGCCGTCGGCGCCGAGCGCGGTGCCGGACCACGTGTACTTCGCGTCGTAGCCGAGAGGTTCGGTGACCGTGAACGACGTCCGGTCGGGGCTGAGCACACCCTGGACCGGCGTGCCGGCCGCGTTGGCGAGCACGACGTTCTCGAGCGTGCCCCGGTCGACCCGGACCGACACCGGTTCGACGGGGTTGACGTTCCGGGCGTCCGGGAGGGGGGTCTGGACCACCTGCGCGACGGGCCCGGCGGCCGCCGGGTTGCCGTCGGCGGCGTCCCCGGTGGGGATGGTGCACCCGGCCAACAGGGACAGCCCCAGCAGCGCGGCCACCACCATCAGCAGCCGCGTCCGATTTACCCGAATCCCCTGTTCACGCACGAAAACCACGGTACTCGCAGCGCGACAGTGGCTTTCGTCACACAGCGGCGATCAGGCCACGATCCGGGAACGATCGGAACCGTGTCAGATCGTGCAGCCGACGGTGACGGGTTCCGGTTCGAGACGGACCCCGAACTCGCGCTCGACGCCGTCGCGGACCGTGCGGGCCAGGTCGACCAGGTCACTCGTGCGGGCCTGCCCACGGTTCGTCAGGGCCAGAGTGTGCTTGGTGGACAGGCGGACCCGCGCATTCTCACCCGGGTAGCCCTTGCCGAACCCGGCGCGTTCGATGAGCCAGCCCGCCGACAGCTTGGTTCCGGCGTCGCCGGGGAACTGCGGGATCCGCACGTCCGCACCGACCTTCGCCCGGATCGCGTCCAGCACCGCGGGCAGCTTTGTGTCGGGAATCACCGGATTGGTGAAGAACGACCCCGCGCTCCACGTGTCGTGGTCGTCGGCGTCGAGCACCATGCCCTTGCCGCGGCGCAGGCCGAGCACGACGTCGCGCACCTCGCCGGTGGGCCGGCGCTCGCCCTCCTGCGCGCCGAGCGCCGCCGCGAGTTCGCGGTAGCCGAGGGGCGCGCTCGAGCCGTCGGGTCGGACGGTCATCTCCACGGCCAGGACCAGCGCGTCGTCGCGGTGCTTGAGGACGCTGGTGCGGTAGCCGAGCCCGAGCTCGGACGGCTCCACCCAACGCACCTCGCCGGTCGTGCGGTCGAGCAACTGCACGCGGCGCAGCAGCGAGCCCACCTCGACGCCGTACGCGCCGACGTTCTGCACGGGCGTCGCCCCGGCCGACCCGGGGATTCCGGACAGGCACTCGAGGCCGCCGAGTCCGGCGGCGACGGTCTTGGCGACGACGTCGTCCCACACCGCGCCCGCCTGCGCCAGCACCGTGTCGTCACCGAGCTCGACACCGGCGTCGGCGACCCGGACCACGACACCGTCGAAGCCGTCGTCGGAGATCACCAGGTTGGAGCCGCCGCCGAGGATCAGCGTCGGGACCCGCGCGTCGTCGAGGACACGGACGACGTCGACGAGGGTCGCGGTGGTCGGGCAGTCGGCGAGCACGGCGGCGGGACCGCCGAGGCGGAGGGTCGTCAGCGTCGCCAACGACGTCTGCTCGGACAACTGCGCACCGGCCTGCTCGAGGCGCCCCCGGATGAGTGGATCCAACACGTGGAAACGGTAGCGTGCCCGGCATGGCCCGACACATCGAGCATTCCGCGCAATACCCCCGTCCCGTCGCGACGCTGCACGCCGCGCTCACCGACGAGGGCTACTGGCAGGCCCGGTTGAAGGAGGTCGGAGGCCCCGGCGCGACGTTCGAGAGCCTGACCGTCGGCGACGGCACCATCGACGTCGTGCTGAAGCAGTCGGTGCCGGCGGAGCACCTGCCGTCCGTGGTGACCTCGATCCGGCCGGGTGACCTGATCATCCGGCGCACCGAATCGTGGGGTCCGCTACAGGGCGATCGCGCGCAGGGCGCGTTCTCGGCGGAGGTCGAGGGCGCCCCCGGCCAGCTGCGCGGCACCATGACGCTCAGCGCCGACGGCACCGGATCCGAGCTGGTCATGAACGGTGACGTCGAGGTGAAGATCCCGCTGATCGGCGGCAAGATCGAGTCCGTCATCGCCGGCCAGGTGCTGGAACTGCTCGACGCCGAGGAGGACTTCACCGGGCAGTGGGTGGCGCAGGCCGGGTAGTCGCTTTCTCCAACCGACGGGCCACCAGCCGGTAATCTGCCGGTCATGGCCCGTCGCATCGACTACTCCGCCAGATTCGAGCATCCCGCCGAGCGTGTGTACGCCGCCCTGCGCGACGCCGACTACTGGGAAGCCCGGATGGAAGAGATGCGCAAGTACAGCGAGAACCACGTCGAATCGCTCGAGGTGACCGCCGACGGGATCGATTTGGTGTTGCACCACGTGCTGCCGCGCAAGGATCTGCCCGACATCGCGCAGACCGTGATGAAGAAGGACCTGATCATCACCCGCAAGGAGCGGTACACCGCGTTCGGCGAGCCGGTGACCGGCACGTACGAGGCCTCGATTCCGGGCGGCCCGGGCAGCCTGACCGGGACGATGGAACTGTTCACCACCGACACCGGGTGCACGCTGCGCACGACGTCGGAGGCGAAGGTGTTCATCCCGTTCGTCGGCGGCAAGATCGAGCAGCTCATGCTGGTGAATCTGGTCGACCTGTTCCGCACGGAGGCCGAGGTCACCGCGTCCTGGCTCGCGCAGCAGTAGCCGGCGTGCGCGAAGGAAAACCCGTCGGCGTCATCACCCGCGGCACCACAGGAATCAATCGGTTGCGTCGCAGCGACCGCTGGCTCGTCCACAGTCCGGTCGTCACCCGCATGCTGCGTGACGCCCCGGATCCGCTGGTCGTGGACCTCGGTTACGGCGCGATGCCGGTCACCACGCTGGAGATGGCCGCGCGACTGCGGACCGTGCGCGCCGACATCCGCGTCGTCGGGCTCGAGATCGATCCGGCGCGGGTGGTCGAGGGCCGCGACGGGGTCACCTTCGCGCGCGGCGGCTTCGAACTCGCCGGGCTGCGCCCGACCCTGATCCGGGCGTTCAACGTGCTGCGGCAGTACCCCGAGGACGCCGTCGACGACGCGTGGGGACGGCTCCGCAGCGGGCTCGCGCCGGGCGGACTGATCGTCGACGGCACGTGCGACGAACTCGGCCGGCGCTGCGCGTGGGTGCTCCTCGACCGGGACGGCCCGCGCTCGCTGACCCTGGCCTGGGATCCGTTCGACGTCGACCGCCCCAGCGACATCGCCGAGCGCCTGCCCAAGGCCCTGATCCACCGCAACGTCGCCGGCGAGCGGATCCACGACCTGCTCGCCACCGCCGACCGGGCGTGGGCCACCGCCGCCGGGCTGGCACCGTTCGGCCCGCGCGTCCGGTGGCGGGCAACCCTGAGCCTGCTGTCCGACCTGGGGGTGCCCGTCACCCCGCAGCGGCGGCGGATCCGGGACTGCGTCGTCACCGTGCCGTGGGAGTACGTCGCGCCTGCCGGGTGACGGACGTCTACTGGCACGCCCCCAGCGCGTGCTCGATGCGCTCGGCGACCTGCTGCGGCCGCCCGATGCACTCGGCCCGCAGCTTCTCCGGGTCGATGCGTCCGATCGCGACGCCGTCGCACACCACCTCGTCGAACAGGTCCTGCGCGATGCCGCCGGTCGCGAGGTCGAGGGCGGTGCACAGCGGCGTGGTGATTCCGAACGTACCGACCACCTCGTAGTCCTGGGCGCGCAGCTCGCGGCGGTGCAGCGCGAGGCGGCGGGTGGGCGCGGGCGCGCTGGCCTGCGTCGACAGGTGCACGAAGCTGGGGTGCAGGTGGCCGAGGCCGTGCAGTTCGGCCGCGCTCTGGTGGGAGACGACGGCGGCACCCTCGAACCACGCGCACCACTTGGCGAACTCCTCGAGGTCGCTGCGCGGGAACGAGGCCAGGCGGAACAGATCCCGTTCGATACGCAACCAGGACCCCTCGGCCAGGCGGCCGCCGATGTCCTCCGCAGTGCAGCCGAGGCGCAGCGCCTGCCCGGTCGTGAAATACCCCGCTTGCCGGAGCGCAAGACGACGGAGATCCTCTCCCGTGTCGGGAGCGGGTTCACGTCGCGGATCTGTCCAGCCCGCCATGCAGTTACCCTACTGCGCCACTGTGGGCCGGATCACAGCTTTTCGGATCGCTCGTGTCCATACCGAGTCCGAAGCCGTGGCCCTTTCACAGAAACCGTTCAGAGTCTTCCGGAAGAATCACTGTCATGTCGGCACCAGTGAACGCACCCCAGATGCCCACGCCCCCGAAACCCAAGCGGCGCAAGGCGGTCACGATCTCGCTCATCGTGGTCGCGGCCCTCGTGGTCGCGTTGATCGGCGGCGAGCTGTTCCTCCGTCAGCGCGCGACCAGCTGCATGGAGTCGCAGTTCGAGAGCCAGCTCGGCTCCCCCGTCGACGTCAGCCTCAGCTGGAAGCCGGTGCTGCTCCAGATGACCGGCAAGAACGTTCCGTACGTGGAGATCGACAGCAAGGGCTCGGCGTTCGGTCCCGCGCAGGGCATGGAGGTGCACGCCCGCGCCAACGACATCCGCGTCACCGACTCCGCCGACAGCAGCGGCACCATCGGCAGCTCGTCCGCCGACGTCAGCTGGTCCACCGACGGCATCCTCGCGACGCTGCAGGCACAGCCACTGGGCGGGATGATCAGCGCGGTGACCGCCGACCCCGCGGCCGGCACCCTGAAGATCTCGGTGGGCGGCTTCGCGGACATGACGGTGCACCCGACGGTGCAGGACGGCAAGATCGACGTCCAGACCGTGAGCGCCGCGATCCTCGGGCTGGGGCTGCCGACCGCGCTGGTCGACGGCATCGTCCAGACCCTCACCGACGGCTTGCAGCAGTACCCGCTCGGCATGGAGCCGACGTCGCTGACCGTGACGGACAGCGGCATCGACGCGAACCTGCAGGGCGGTCAGTACGTGATGCCGGCGGCCGACCCCAACGCGCAGAGTGGCTGCAGCCTGATCTGACGCTGGGTCAGGACTGGTCGGGCAGCCCGTCGAGCACGGTGCGGGTGCCCGACAGTCCCAGCCTGGTGGCGCCGGCATCGATCATCGCGAGCGCGGCGTCCGCGGTCCGGATGCCGCCGCTCGCCTTGACGCCGAGCCGTCCGCCGACGGTTTCCGCCATGAGCCGCACCGCGTGGGCACTCGCGCCGCCCGCCGGATGGAAACCGGTGGAGGTCTTGACGAAGTTCGCGCCCGCCTGTTCGGCGGCCCGGCACGTCTCGACGATCGCGTCGTCGCTCAGCGCGGCCGACTCGATGATCACCTTGAGCACCGGGTCCGGGCCGATCGCCTCACGGACCGCGAGGACGTCCGCGAGCACCGCGTTGTATTCGCCGGCCACGGCGGCGCCCACGTCGATCACCATGTCGATCTCGGTCGCGCCCTGTTCGACGGCCAGCCGCGCCTCGGCCGCCTTCACGACCGAGTGATGCTTGCCCGACGGGAAGCCGACGACCGTCGCGAGCACCAGGTCGCCGAGGTCCGCCGCGCGCATCGGCAGCATCGACGGCGACACGCACACCGCGAGGACACCCAGGTCGCGGGCCTCCGCGACGAGCGCTCGCGCGTCGGCGTCCGACGCCTCCGGTTTGAGCAGGGTGTGGTCGACCATCCCGGCGACGCGGGTGCGGTTGCGCGCTGTCTCGGACATGCCTCGAAGCTTGGCACAGCTCGCTAGCATCGGTGCCATGGCAGGCCCACACGCCGAGGAGGTCGCCGCGACGTTCGACGCGGCCGCCGTCGACTTCGATCGGGTCGCGCCGGAGGTGTGGAATCCGGCCGGTCAGGCGCTCGCGTTCCAGGCGGATCTGCGGCCGGGCGACGCCGTCCTCGACGTCGGTAGCGGCACCGGGGCGTCGGCGCTGCCGGCCGCGGCGGCGGTGGGGCCGACCGGGCTGGTGCACGCGATCGACCTGTCCGACGAGATGCTCGAGCGGGGCCGGGTGAAGGCGTCGGACCGGGCGCTGCTCAACATCGAGTTCGTGTGCGCCGACGCCACCACGTGGGAGCCGCCGAGCACGGTCCCCGACGCCGGGTACGACGCGCTGCTCAGTTCGTACGCCGTGTTCTTCCTGCCCGAGATGGACGCGGCGTTCACCCGCCTGGTCCGCCTGGTGCGACGCGGCGGCACCGTCGGGGTCACGTCGTGGCGCGACACCGCGCTGCGTGAGTTCGCCGCCGCCTTCCTCGCCGCGCTCGGGCCGCACAAGCCCGAACCGCTGCCCGACCGAACGCACGAGATGGCGCCGGCGCAGCGGCTCGACTCCCCCGAGAAGCTGCGCGGGTGGCTCGCCGACGCCGGGACCGAGCACGTCGAGGTGCACGAGCTGTCGAACCTGATCCCGGCGACCGAGGAGTTCTGCTGGAGCTTTGTTATCGGCAGCGGCCTGCGGGGCACACTGACCGGTCTGTCCCCCGACATGGTCGCGCAGGTGCGCCGCGATTTCCTGACGCAGATCACCGACCGCGGGCTGCACACCGTCGACGCGACGACCCTCGTCGGCACGGCGAAGGTTGTCGGCTTTCCGTGACCTGACAGACTGGGGCGCATGAGTTCGACTGCCTCGACCGACGACCGTCGTTACGTCCTGTCTCTGGGTTGCCCCGACCGCACCGGCATCGTGGCCCGCATTTCCGCGTTCCTCGCCGAGATCGGCGGCTGGATCGTCGAGGCCGCGTACCACGCCGACGCCGACACCGGCTGGTTCTTCACCCGGCAGGCGGTGCGGGCGTCGTCGATCAGCCTGAGCCTCGACGAGATGCGCGAGAAGTTCGCGGCCGTCGCCGAGGAACTCGGCCCCGAGACCGAGTGGACGCTCACCGACACCGGCGAGCGCAAGCGCGTCGTGCTGCTGGTCAGCAAGGAAGGCCACTGCCTGCACGACATCCTCGGCCGCGTCGCCGCGGGCGAGTTGCAGTGCGAGATCGCCGCCGTGATCGGCAACCATCCGGACCTCGAGCGCGTCACCAAGCGGCACGGCGTCGACTTCCACTACGTGTCGTTCCCCAAGGACCCGGCCGAGCGCGGCCCGGCGTTCGAGCAGGTCCGCAAGCTCGTCGACGTGCACGACCCGCACGCCGTGGTGCTGGCCCGGTTCATGCAGGTACTGCCGGCCGAGCTGTGCGATCACTGGGCCGGACGCGCGATCAACATCCACCACAGCTTCCTGCCGTCGTTCGTCGGCGCCCGCCCCTACCACCAGGCATTCACGCGCGGCGTGAAGCTGATCGGCGCCACGTGCCACTACGTGACCGCCGAACTCGACGCGGGCCCGATCATCGAGCAGGACGTCATACGAGTCGACCACACCGATCAGGTGTCGGACATGGTCCGGCAGGGACGGGACATCGAGAAGCTGGTGCTGGCCCGCGGCCTGCGGTGGCACCTGGAGGATCGCGTCCAGGTGCACGGCCGCAAGACCGTCGTCTTCAGCTGACGGGCCTCAGTTCCGGCTGCGCAGCCGGTCGACCTCGGCGTTGAAGTCGGCGACGGCCTCGACCGACGTCATGTGACCGATCCCGCGGAGCACGACCAACCGCTCGAGGTGCTCGGCGTCGTCGAGGATCTGCGCGACCCGGCGGGCGTGCGACGGCGGGGTGAGCCGGTCCGCGGTGCCCACCATGACGGTGGTCGGCACCGTCAGGTTCTGCAGTCCGTCCTTGATGTCGAGGGTGCTCAGCGCGGCGCCCCACCCGCCGCGGGTGCGGGGATGGCACTCGCTGACGATGCGCTCGCAGAACGCCACCTCGGCCGGCGTCGAACCGGGTGCCAGGGCCACGTACTTGATGGCCCGGGCGGTCATCGGCGACGACGGCATCGGCATCGCCGACCCGAGGACGGCCCGGGCGACCGGCACGGGCACCCGCGGGGACCGTTGCGGCAGCGGGATGACCGTGGTCTCGGCGACGAGGCTGTCGGTGCCGGTGCTCGCCAGCAGCACCGAATCCGCGTACCGCTCCACCTCCTCGGGATACTTGCCCGCCCACGCGACGATGCTCATGCCGCCCATGCTGTGCCCGACGATCTCCGCCTTCTTCCCGTCCCGCACCGTCGCGGCGAGGACGGCGGACAGGTCGTCGGCCAGGACGTCGGGGCTCAGCGGGGTGGCCCCGATGCCGCTGCGGCCGTGCCCGCGCTGGTCGTAGGTGATGACGCGGTACTTCTCGGCGAGCGCGTTGACCTGCGGGTTCCAGAAGTCGGCCGAGCAGGTCCAGCCGTGGCTGAACACGATCGGATCGGCGTCGGGCGACCCGTAGGCGCGCACGTGCAGTTCGGCGCCGTCGGCGCTGACGACGGGGATGATCTCGGGCTCGAGGCGCGGGGTCGCGAACAGTTCGGCCTCGGTGTCCGGCCCGACGCGGCCGCCGTCACCGGATTCGGTGCTGCGCGATCGGGCCGCGACAGCGACACCCGCCAGCGCACCGAGTCCCGCGACCCCGAGCACCGTCCACAGCTTCCTGTGCGACTTCCGTACAGCCACTTCCACTCCCCTTTTGTTCCAGCTTGCAGTTCGCTAGCCTGCGCGCGAGTCCGTCTCGGGCGCAATCTGTTCGAGCTGGCTCGCGGCCTTCGCGAGCGCCTTCGAGATCTGTTCCTCCATCGCCTCGGCGAACAACGCGTGCACCGCGTCGTACGCGAGCGGGCGCACCTGGTTCACCAGGGCCGCCACTTCCGAGACCTTCGCCTCGTCGAGGTCGAGCGTGCCGCCCTCGGGGGCGAGATAGCGTGCCGACACCAGTTCGACGAAGCGTCCGGCGACGTCACCGAGATCGCGCCGCACCGCCTCGGTCTGTTCCAGGATGTCCGCCAACGGGATTCCGGCGTCGACGAGAACCTGCGCGGCCTCCATCAGGCGGGGGTTGGCGACCGAGTACTCCTGGCCGGCCTTGGCGAGCACCCCCAGCTGGGTGCCCAGCGCGATGTTCTCCTCGGTGGTCTGGTCGCCGAACATGCGGCGCAGCTCCGACAGCGTGAGCTTGGCCGCGCGGCGGTACTTCTTCCACCGTCCGCCCGGATCATCCGTCTCGAGGACGTCGCGCACCTGCAGTCCGTACTGGGCGGCAGTGAGCAGCTCGCTGATGGTGGCGAAGGTGTAGCCGCGGTCGAGCATCCGGCCGATGAGGTTGAGGCGCGCCAGGTGCGATTCGTTGTACCAGCCCGCGCGGCCTTCCTTGCGCGGCGGCGGCAGCAGGCCCCGATCCTGGTAGACCCGAACGTTCCGCACGCTCATGCCGGCCTCGCGCGCGAGGTCGTCGATGCGGTACTCCGTCATGTTCCGCCTTCCCCGTAGGAACCGCGACGACGTCGGCGGTTCCGGCGAGGTCGACGGTGGGGGAAATTCTATCGCGGTGAGTGTGGGCACTAGATGACGTGCGCCCGGCGCAGGAGCACCTTCGACGGGCCTCCGATCAGCCCGCATTCGGCGAGGAACTCGACGGTCTTGCGGGATCCTTCACGGATCATCTCGTGGTAGTGGACGTTGCTGCGCGCGGCCCTCTTGGCTTCCTCGACGTCGAGTCCGGCGGCGGAGTACACCTGCTCGTTCACCAGGCACGTGACGATGAAGTACGCCGTCGCCCCGAGCACCAGACGCTGGTACGCCAGCTTGGGGCGCGACAGGGACTTGACCCGTCGCACCGTCTCCTCGCGCGCGAACTTGATGTGCCGGGCCTCCTCGAGCACGTGGATCTTGCTCACCGTGCGGGTGATGGGCTGGACGCGCGCGTCCTTCATGAAGTCGCGCTGCATCATGTCGAGGATCTCCTCGGCGAACAGCGTGCCGCCGTACGCGAGCGACCCTGACGCGGTCGACTTGAACAGCCGGGCCGCGTTGAGGATCCACCGCTTGGGCCGGTACGACGGAATGCCGAAGCGCTGCGCCGAGCGGGCGAACATCGTGGAGTGCCGGCATTCGTCGGCGATCTCGGTGAGCGCGAACTGGACGTGTGGCGAGGCCGGGTCCTGTGCGTAGATGTCGCGCAGGAGCATCTGCATGAGGATCATCTCGAACCAGATGCCGGTGCCGGCGACACTCGCGGCCTCGTGCTTGGTGAGCGTGATCCGCTGTTCCTCGGTCATCCGCTCCCACAGTTCGGTGCCGTACAGGCTGCACCATTCCGGGGTCATGCCGTAGCGATCGGACGGGATGGGCGCCGCCCAGTCGACCTCGACCAGCGGGTCGTACGACTTGCGGGCGGCGGAGGCGAGCAGACGCGCGGCGGTGTCCTGCCGATCCCCCACCCGCATGTGACGGGAGGGGGAAACCTCGACGGCCTCGCGATGAGTGATCGACATCGTCAACTCCTGCTCGACTGGTGTTCACGCAGGTCATGCCCAATTTCGGGCCTATGTCGACGATAACATCGTCACAATGAGCATTGTCAAGGTTTATCTGTAACTGTTCGTAAACAGTTGGGCCGGGGCGCCTAGCGGCGGTCGGTTACCAGCGCGGACCGCGCTGAATGTCGTCGACGCGCGGACGAACGTCGACGAGGTACACGCAGATCGCCACCACCGCGATGATGCCGAGCATGTGCACCGCGCCGAAGAGGAACACCACCAGCAGCGAGGCGATGAGGATGCCGAGCCAGATCGGCTTGCTCAGCTTGTCCACGGCCGTGAACGCGTCCTTGCGCTGCCGCGCCGCGTGGAAGATCGCGAAGACCGCGCCGGCCAGTGCAAGCAATTGCAGCGCGAAGAGGATCAGTCCGGTGACGCCGTGAATGTTGAACACGTTTCCATCCTACGAATCCGGCGGAGATGCGCGCAGGCCCCCGCGCAACGAATTGCGCGGGGGCCGATCCCCGATGGTGATACGCGATCGTTTCCGATCAGTTGGTGGCCTTCTTGGCGGGCGCCTTCTTGGCCGGGGCCTTCTTGGCAGCCGAGGCCGGAGTGGCCTTTGCCGCGGGAGCCTTGGCGGGGGCGGCCTTCTTGGCGGGCGTCGCCGGCTTCGCGGCGGGAGCCTTCGGGGCGGCGGCCTCGACGCGCTCGGCGGCCGCCTCGGAGGTGGCCTCCGCCCGCTCGCCGGCGTCGACGACACGGCTGGCAACCGAGTCGCCGGTCTCCGACAGACGGTTGGCGACGTTGTCACTGGTCTCGGACAGCACCACGGCGGCCTCGTCGGCGACGTCGCTGATGCGTCCGGCGGCGCGGCCCGCGAGCTTGGCGGCCTGCTCGCCGAGCTCACGCGTCTGACGCGCCACGGTGCCCAGAGCCTCCTCGGTGAGCTCCACGGCATCGCCGAAGGCGGCCTCGGCGCGACCCAGCTGCTCCTCGACGGCCGGCTGCTTGCGGATGCGCTCGACGGCCTCCTCGCCGCGCTCGGCGAGAGCGACGTACAGGTCGGACGCGACCTTCAGGTACGCCTCGGCAACCTTGCGCAGCTCTTCCGCGGTGAAGCGCTCGCGCAGCTCGGCGAGCTCCTCGGGCAGCTCGGACGGCAGCGCGGCGAGACGCTCGCGGAGCTGCTCGACGCCCTCCGACACCTCGGTGGGCAGGTTGGCCCAGCGCTCGCGGGCCTCGTCGAGGCGGTCGGACATGTCGGTGTTGGTGTTCTCGGCGCGGGCGCGCACCTGGGACACGACGTCCGCGACGGCCTGGACCACCAGGTCACCGGTGCCGACGGCGGCAAAGAACGGGGTCTTGATGTTGTCGACGATCTTCGGATCAGTCATTCTCGGATCTCCTGTCGAGGTGGATCTGCGATCTCGTGCTCTTCTTCGTCCGAGGAGTCGGCCTGATCGGCGGATTCGGACTGGTGCGGGTCGTTCTCACGACAGAACGACTCGTAGATCTCGAGAAGCACCTGCTTCTGCCGTTCGGTGATGGCACCGTCGGCCAGCAGAGCGTCCCGGACCGGGCTGTGCGGGCGTTGTTCGAGAATCCCGGCCTGCACGTACAGGACCTCGGACGACACCCGCAGACCCTTCGCGATCTGAGCGAGGACGTCGGCGGACGGCTTGCGCAGCCCACGTTCGATCTGACTCAGATAGGGATTGCTGACGCCGGCGAGTTGTGCGAGCTGCCGCATCGAAACCTGCGCGGCCTCACGCTGTGAACGGATGAAGCTGCCGATGTCCTGGGCGGCGTTACTGACCGCCCGGGCGGCACTGCTCATGTCGTCGGGCTCGTCGACCATCAGTACTCCCTGTTCTGTACGCGAAACCCACGGTAGAACAGGGTGCTAACAATTGCAAGCACTTTGCTAGCAGTTGCTAGCACGAACGGAAACCACGCAGATCAGCCGAACATGAGCTGCGAAATCGTGTAGATCGCGAGGCCCGCGAGGGCGCCGACGACGGTGCCGTTGATCCGGATGAACTGCAGATCCCGGCCCACCTGGAGTTCGATCTTGCGGCTCGCCTCCTCGGCGTCCCAGCGCTGGACGGTCTCGGTGATGACGGCGGTGATCTCGTCGGTGTAGTTCTCCGCGACGTATCGGGTGCCGGAGAGCAGCCAGCCGTCCACCTTGGCGCGCATCTGGTCGTCGTCGCGCAGCCGCTCACCGAACGCCACGACGTTCTCGGCGACCTTGCGGCGCAGCGTGCTGTCGGGGTCGTCGACCGACTCCATGATGAGGCGCTTGGCGACGCGCCACGTGGCGGAGGCGAGGCCGGTGATCTCCTCGCGGCCCATGATCTCGGCCTTGATCGACTCGGCCTTCGCGATGGTCGCGGGATCGTTCTGCAGGTCGTCGGCGAAGTCGATCAGGAAGCGGTTGGCGGCGAGGCGCACCTCGTGCTCGGGGTTCGAGCGCACCTTCCACGTGAACTCGACGAGTTCGCGGTAGATCTTCTCGCCGAGCATCGAGTCGACGAACTTGGGCGACCACGACGGCGAGTCCCGGCTGATGATCCGGTCGATGGTCTCCTGGGAGTTCAGGGCCCACTGGTGCGCCCGCTCGGCGAGCAGGTCCAGCAGCGGCATCTGCCGGTTCTCGCGCAGCAGTTCGGCCAGCACCTTGCCGATCGGCGGGCCCCAATCCGGTTCGGCGATCCGCCGGACGATGGTGTTGTCGATGATCGCGGTGACGTCGTCGTCGTTGAGGACCTCGACTACGCCGCGCAGCAGCGTCGCGGTCTCCGCGGCCACCCGCTGCGCGTGGGCGGGCTCGGCCATCCACGTCCCGACGCGCAGTGGGATCTGTGCGTTCTCGACCTTCGCGGACACGACGTCGGGGGCGAGGAAGTTGTCGCCGACGAAGCTCGAGAGGCTCTCGCCGAGCTGGTCCTTCTTCCGCTTGATGATCGCGGTGTGCGGAATCTTCAGGCCGAGGGGGTGCCGGAACAGCGCCGTCACCGCGAACCAGTCGGCCAGCGCGCCCACCATGCCCGCCTCCGACGCGGCCCGCACGTAGCCGACCCACGCACCGGCGCCGCGGGACTCCTGCCAGCGGCAGAACAGGTAGACGACGGTCGCGAACACCAGGAACCCGGTCGCGATCATCTTCATCTTCCGCAGGTCGCGACGCTTCTCCGGATCGTCGAAGACGCCCGCGAACGACGACGGCGACGGCGGTTGCGCCGGTCGCGGCCGGGGGCGGTCGGGCGACTGAGCTGACTGGACAGGCTGCACATCGACATTGTGCCCAAATACCGGGCCCGACTGCCGAGATAGAGATCACCTCGAGGGCACCGGCCCATTAAGCTGGCCTTCTGGTTCAACCTCGAACGGATGTGGCGAAACGTAGTGCCGAAGCAAAGCGCAGATCTTGAGCAGACAACCGAAGAAAGCCGTCCCGAGACCGGGAAGCCCGACGGGCGCAAGCGGCGCTGGCGCGAGCACAAGATCGCGCGCCGCGAGGAACTCGTCGACGGCACGATCGCGGCCATCCGTGCGCGGGGTCGCGACATCGGCATGGACGACATTGCGTCGGAGATCGGCGTCTCCAAGACGGTGCTGTACCGCTACTTCACCGACAAGAACGACCTCACGAGCGCGACGATGATGCGCTACGTCGAGACGATCCTGGCGCCCCGGATGTACGCCGTGATCGGCGAGGACCTCGACGAATACGACCTGACGCGGGTCGCGATCTCTGCGTACGTCGAGACGGTCGCGGCCGATCCGGACGTGTACCTCTACGTGATGGCCAACAGCGCGGGGCCGAACCGGGACGTCGTGGCCGATTCGGAGCGGATGATCGCGGAGTTGCTCGCGACCGTGCTCGGCGAGCGGCTGCGGGGCATGGGGATGGACTCGGGCGGTTCGGTGCCGTGGGCGTACGGCGTCGTCGGCGCGGTGCAGCTCGCAACGCACTGGTGGATCTCGAACAAGTCGATGTCGACGGACGACCTGATCGACTACCTCGTGATGATGACGTGGGGCGGCATCTCCGGGATCGCGGCGTCGAGCGGTTCGCCGGCGCGGTTCAAGTCGGTTCCGCACCCGTTGCTGGAGAAGGCCACCGAGTCCGACGAGCCGACCGCAGACGCCTGACCCCTCTTGTGTTACCGGCGGTAACAGGTATCGTGGCGGTGTGACTCACTTCACCGACGACGCCGACGGGCACGAACACGACGAGCCCGACGGCTACCGCGGGCCGGCCCACGTGGTCGTCGGGCAGCAACCCGCGGTGATCGTCGACGTCGAACTGTCGGGCAACTTCGAGCCGATCAGCGGCCGGTTCGTGTGGCGCGGCCGTGTCCGCGAGTTGACGCAGGCCCTCGGCGAGGACGCCGCGCCCGCGGGCACGGAACTGACCATCACCACGCCCGACGGCAGCGGCACCGCCCGCGTCGGCGGGCTGGATCTGTGGGGCAGCCACATGGTCGACGGACTCACCCGGCCGCCGTTTCCTGTCATGGAGGACACCGAGGGACTGCTCTAGTGTGACGTGTGGCACCTCGCCACAGAGCACACCTTGCAGCACTTCCTCGTCGCTTCTCGCATCCGGAGGTCTAGTTGGCCGACAAGGTTCCCACGTCCCGCCTCGTCCGCGGATCGAAGCTCGGGCAGGTCGCGGCGGGTCGCGTGATCCGCAACGCCGGCACCCGTGTGTCGATGATCGGGCGCTCCGAGGAGGTGCGCGCCCGGATCGCGGAGAACTCGGTGCTCGCGGCCGCCGACCAGCTCGTGACCGTGCTGGGCAGCATGAAGGGCGTCGCGATGAAGCTCGGCCAGATGCTCTCGATCCTCGATCTCGACCTGGTGCCGGAGGCTCATCGCGAGGAGTTCCAGCGCAAGCTCGCCGCGCTGCGGGACCAGGCGCCCACGGCGTCGTTCGAGACCATGCGCCGCGTGATCGAGGCCGACTACGGCCGTCCGATCTCCGAGGTGTTCGCAGAGTTCGGTTCCGAGCCCGTCGCGGCGGCGTCCATCGGTCAGGTGTACCGCGCCCGGCTGCACGACGGCCGGGACGTCGCGGTCAAGGTGCAGTACCCGGGGATCGATGCCGCGATCCGCGCCGACATGAAGAACCTGACGATGTTCCTCAAGGTGTGGAAGTCGACGGTCCCGACGCTGTCGACGCCCGGGCTGCTCAACGAGTTGCGGCTCAACTTCGAGGGCGAGCTGGACTACGAGCGCGAGGCGCGCACCCAGCATCAGATCGCCGGGCTGTACGCGGGCCATCCGTTCATCGCGGTTCCGGACAGCATCCCGGAGCTGAGCACCCGCCGGGTGCTGGTGAGCGAGTTCTTCGAGGGCACCCCGTTCACCAGCATCTGCGCGCTGCCCCAGGACGAGCGAAACCGCATCGGCGAGATCATCTTCCGCTTCTACATCGGGTCGCTGTACCGGTATCACGAGTTCTGCGGCGACCCGCATCCCGGCAACGTGCTGCTCGGCGCCGACGGCCGGGTCGCGTTCGTCGACTTCGGTCTCTTCAACAGCATGGACGCCGAGCACGTCGAGTTCGAGAAGATGTGCCTGCGCGCCGCAACCGAGGGCCGCAAGGACGACCTGTACGCGCTGCTGGTGCGCCGCGGCGTCATCGCGGCCGACGCCGACGTCACGCCCGACGAATGCCTCGAGTACGTGTACGCCGCGGCCGAGTGGAACCTGGTGGACGAGGAGATCGCGATCACCCCGGAGATGGCGAGCACCGGCTTCCTGCTGGCGATCGACCCGCGGGCGTCGGAGTTCTCGGGCATGAAGAGTCAGAACCTGCCGCCCGAGCACCTGTTCTCGCGTCGGGCCGACTTCCTCACCTTCGGCGTCCTGGGGCAGCTCGACGCGAGCGCCAACTGGCACCGCATCGGCCGCGAGTGGGTGTACGGCGACGCCCCGACGACGGAACTCGGAGTGGCCGAGGACCGCTGGCGTTCGGACCGCTGAATCACCCCTCGGCGGCAACTGTTGTGGCACAGTTCAGTCCATGCCTGCGGACGCGAGCGACCTGTGGACCACCCCCGCCGTCGAAGCGCTGCGCGCGGGGCCGCACACGAAGGTCGCGAAGATCGACCCCAAGGCGACACCGGGTTTCACCGGAAACAAGGCCGACGGCGAGCGACTGCTCGAGGAACGCGGCGCGGTGCTGTCGTCGTTGCAGGAGATGATGTACGCCAACGGGCGTTCGGGCGACAAGCGTTCGGTACTGCTGATCCTGCAGGGCATGGACACCGCGGGGAAGGGCGGGATGGTCCGGCACGTCATCGGACACGTCGACCCGCAGGGTGTCGACCACGCCGCGTTCGGGGTGCCCACTCCCGAGGAGAAGCGTCACCACTATCTGTGGCGGATCAACAAGGCGCTCCCCCGCGGTGGCCAGCTGGGGGTGTTCGACCGCTCGCACTACGAGGACGTACTCGTCGTCCGGGTCCACAACCTCGTCCCGCCCGAGGTGTGGGGCGGACGCTACGAGGAGATCAACCAGTTCGAGCGCGAACTCGTCCACAACGGCACCACCATCGTGAAGGTCGCGATGTTCGTGTCGCTGGACGAGCAGAAGGCGCGTCTGGCCGAGCGCCTCGAGCGACGCGACAAGTTCTGGAAATACAACCCGGGGGACGTCACCGAGCGGAAGCTGTGGCCGCAGTACCAGGAGGCCTACCAGGCGATGCTCGACAAGACGTCGACGGACCACGCGCCGTGGTACGTGGTCCCGTGTGATCGCAAGTGGTACAGCCGAATTGCCGTCACCGAGCTGTTGATCGACGCGCTCCGCCGACTCGACCTGGACTGGCCCCCGGCCGAGTTCGACATCGAGGTCGAGAAGGAGCGACTCGCGCGGTCCTGAGTCGCGCGGCCGACGTCAGAGCATGTGCGGCGTGCTGTGGTGCACCTTGTGATCGTGATGGGTGACGCCACCGAATATCGCGGCCGAACCCGAGAGTGCGGCCAGTGACACCAGTCCGGCGATCACGGCCCATCCGGCGAAGCCGCCGCCCGCGGCGACCAGGAACAGTCCGAGTGTGGCGATACCCGTCAGGGCCAGTCCGTACCCGGCCCAACCAGCGAAGTCGTTGAGAGTCATTCGCTGTCCCTCCTCCGTGTCGGCGTAGAGGTCCGTGCTTCGACGCTACGCCGCACCGACGTGGTGCGCGAGAAACCGACCGGTCGACGGCGCTCCCGAACCGACCCACCACCCGCGCGATCGCGTCCGCGGGAGGCCGGTTCGGGAGCGGGGTCGTCCGTCAGAAGGTGGACGCGTCGATCACGAAGCGGTAGCGCACGTCGCTGGCGACCACGCGGTCGTACGCGTCGTTGATCCGGTCGGCGGGGATCACCTCGATCTCCGCGCCGATGCCGTGCTCGGCGCAGAAGTTCAGCATCTCCTGGGTCTGCGGGATGCCACCGACCAGCGATCCGGCGAGGCTGCGACGGTTCTTGAGCAGCGAGAAGCCGCGGACGCTGATCGGGTTCTCGGGCAGGCCCAGTTCGACGAGGGTGCCGTTGACCGCGAGCAGCGACAGGTAGCGGTCCATGTCGAGGTTCACCGAGACGGTGTTGAGGATCAGGTCGAACTGCCCGCGCAGCGCCTTGAAGGTCTCCTTCTCGGCGGTCGCGTAGTAGTGGTCGGCACCGAAGCGCAGGCCGTCGTCCTTCTTGCTCAGCGTCTGGCTGAGCACGGTCACCTCGGCGCCCATCGCGTGTGCGATCTTGACGCCGACGTGGCCGAGTCCGCCCATGCCGACGATCGCGACCTTCTTGCCGGGGCCGGCGCCCCAGTGCGCGAGCGGCGAGTACAGCGTGATGCCCGCGCACAGCAGCGGCGCCGCGACGTCCAGCGCGAGTCCGTCCGGGATGGACAGCACGAAGTCCTCGTCGACCACGATGTGCGTGGAATACCCACCGGCCGTGATCTTTCCGTCGCGACCCACGGTGTTGTAGGTGTCGACGACACCGTTCTCGCAGTACTGCTCCTCACCGGCCTCGCAGCTGGCGCACGTGCGGCACGAGTCGACGAAGCACCCGACGCCCACACGATCGCCGACCGCGTGCTTCGAGACGTCGGAACCGACCTGCGCGACGATGCCGGCGATCTCGTGGCCCGGAACCACGGGGTACGAGGTACCACCCCACTCGTTGCGCGCGGTGTGGATGTCGGAGTGGCAGATGCCGGCGTACTTGATCTCGATGAGGACGTCGCGCGGGCCGACGTCACGGCGTTCGATGGTGGTCTTCTCGAGGGGTGCGTCGGCGGAGGGCGCCGCGTAGGCGGAGGCGGAGGCGTTGAGCATCCCCCATGCCTACCCGGTACCCGGGAACACACGCAACGCACCCCCTGCAACCTGCACGGACGAATCGGACCGATCCACCCGAAATCGCCCGCACGCGCCATTCGTCCGCCTAGCATCGCCGCAACTGAACACATGTCCACATCTCCGCCCGGATCTTGCTCACCCGACGCGAACCGAGGGATCGAATGGGTAAACACCGTGTCGCGCTCGCCGCCGCGATCGCCGCCTTCTCGCTCGTCGCGCTGCCCACCACGGCAGCAGCGGCGCCACCGCCCACCCCGATCACGGCGCTGCGCGCCGACGGCACCGAGCTGATCGACGGCTACGGCCGCACCGTGCTGCTGCACGGCGTCAACAACGTCGACAAGGATGCGCCGTACCTGCCCGCGGGCCAGACCCTCACGCCACAGGACATCGACATCCTCGTCGGGCACGGCTTCAACACCGTCCGACTCGGCACGTCGTTCGACGCCTTGATGCCCGAGCGTGGACAGATCGACGAGGCGTACCTCGACCGGCTCACCGGCGTGGTCGACGCCCTGACCGCCCGCGGTATCCACGTCCTACTCGACAACCACCAGGACGGGCTCTCGAAACCTTGGGGCGGCAACGGCTTCCCCGCGTGGTCTATCGAGTCCCGGCCGCGGGCGTGGGAGCCGAACCCCGGCTTCCCGCTCTACTACCTGATGCCCAGCCTGAACGCGGGCTGGGACGAGGTGTGGAACAACACGCACGGCGCACTCGACTACCTCGGCACCGCGCTCGGGGCACTCGCGGCGCGGGTCGAGGGCAAGCCTGGTGTGATGGGCATCGAGCTCCTGAACGAGCCGTGGCCCGGGTCGCGGTTCCTGTCCTGCTTCCCGAACGGCTGCCCGGACTTCGACCGCACGTACCAGGCCGCGATGCAGAAGCTGGCAGACGCGGTCCGCGCGCAGAACCCGACGGTCCCGGTGTACTGGGAGCCCAACGTCACGTGGAACCAGATGATGCCGTCGAACCTGTTCAATCCTCCGAAGACACCCTCGCTCACCACCTCTGACGTCGTCTTCGCGCCGCACGACTACTGCATCCCCAGCCAGCTCGCGATCTATCTCGGGCTGCCGCAGGCGCTGCGCTCGCTGTGTGTTCCGCAGCAGGACCTGACGTGGTCCAACATCGATGCACTCACCGAGCGCGCGAACATCCCGACCGTGGTCACCGAGTTCGGCGACGGCGATCCGACGGTGCTGAGGAACACGCTCGCGCGCGCCGACGAACGGTTCATCGGCTGGCAGTACTGGCATTTCGGCGCCGGCAACACCACCGATCCCTTCCTCGGCGACGTGGGACGCCAGCTCGTGCGCACGTATCCGCAGGCCACGGCCGGCGAGCCCGGACGCATGATCTTCGACGCCGAGAACGGCGACTTCGCCTACCGCTACACGCCGCGGGCGTCGACGAAGCCCACCGAGATCTTCGTGTCGGATCTGCACTACCCGGACGGCTACACCGCGCAGGTCGACGGCGGCCAGGTCACGTCGGCGGCGGGCGCCCGGATCGTCACCGTCGTCGCCGACGGCAGCGGCCCGGTCACCGTGAAGATCAACCGTCCGGGCTCGGCGGGCGCCGAGGTGCCGGACGGACCGATCGAGACAAGTTCGTCGGGTAGCTCGGGTAGCTCCGGAAGTTCGGGCAGCTCCGGATCACTCGGCAGCAGCGGATCGCTGAGCAGCTCGGGGTCCTAACACTCCCTGAAACACAGCACACCGGGAGCGGATCCGCAGACGATCCGCTCCCGGTGTGCCGCAAGGGTCGGCGTGCCTACCCCTGCGCGGCACGCCGCCGCAAACGCCGAGCCGCTGCAACGAGGTTGCGCAGCGACGGCTCGAGCTGCCAGTAGTGGCGGGTCTTGAGCCCGCCGTCGGGGTTGGCCCACAGCCGGTCGAGATCCACGGACTCGGCGGCCTCGGTGAGCAGGGCGTCGAGTTCGTCGATGTCCGGGATCCGTGCCGAACGGCTCTCGTACACACCGGGTCCGACGCCGTGCGTGAGCGTCTTCTCCTTGAGGGCCTCGAGCACCCAGCTGATCGACCGGGTCGCGACGATCGCGGTGACGTCGGCGTCGAGTCGCTCGATCGCCTCCACGACCGATCGCTGACCCGAGTAGGTCAGGTGCGTATGGATCTGGGTCGCCGGCTTGGCCCCACCCGTCGCGAGACGGAACGCGTCGACCGCCCAGTCCAGATACTCCTTGCGACCGGTCTCCCTCAGCGGCAACAGTTCCCGGACCGACGGCTCGTCGACCTGGATGATCGCGATGCCGGCGGCCTCGAGGTCCGCGATCTCGTCGCGGATGGCGAGCGCCAACTGGTCGGCGGTCTCGTGCAGCGGCTGATCCTGACGCACGAACGAGCGTGCCAGCATCGTGACCGGGCCGGTGAGCATGCCCTTGACCGGCTTGTCGGTGAGCGACTGCGCGTACGTGATCCACTCGACCGTCATCGGCTTGGGACGACGAATGTCGCCGTAGAGCACCGGCGGGCGGGTGCACCGCGAGCCGTACGCCTGCACCCAGCCGTTGTGGGTGAACGCGTAGCCCTCGAGCAGTTCCGCGAAGTACTGCACCATGTCGTTGCGCTCGTGCTCGCCGTGGACGAACACGTCCAGGCCGATGTCCTCCTGCAACGCGATCGTCTTCGCGATCTCGTCCTGGATCCGCTTGCAGTACTCGTCCCAGTCGAGTCGCCCCTGCCCCAGTTCGTATCGGGCCTGGCGGATCTCGTTCGTCTGCGGGAAGGATCCGAGCGTCGTCGCCGGCACGGGCGGCAGGTTCAGCCGCGCCTGCTGCGCGATCCGGCGCTCCTCGTACGGTGCGCGCACGCGGTCCTCGGGCGTGATCGCGTTGACCCGCGCGCGGACGTCGTGCTTCTGCTTGAAGTGCACCGACGTCGGCTTCTTGCGCCACCGCTCCGACGGCCCCTCGGTGAGGGCTTTGGCGAGCGAGACCACCTCGCCCACCTTCTGTTTCGCGAAGGCGAGCCGGTCCGCGACGTCGCCCGGCATGTCGTACTCCATGAGCACGTCGTACGGGACGTGCAGCAGCGAGCACGTCGTCGAGACGACCAGGTCGGGGGTGACGTCCTTGATCTTGTTGAGATAGGTGAGGGTGTTGAACCGGTCGACGCGCCACACGTTGCGGCCGTCGACGATGCCGGCGTAGATCCGCTTGCGGCGGATACCGGGCACCTTGGCCAGTTCCTCGGCGGTGATGCGCCCGTTGACCAGGTCCAGGCCGAGCGCCTCGACGGGGGTCGCGGCCAGGATCGGCAGCGCCTCCCCGAGCGACCCGTACGGTCCGGTGACGAGGATGCGTGGGCGCAGCGGTGCGTGCGCGAGGTCCTCGTACGCGCGGCCGAGGGCCGCGAGTTCCTCCGGGGTGCGGTCCTCGGTGAAGCACGGCTCGTCCAGCTGGATACAGGTGGCGCCGGCCTTGGCGAGCTGCGCGAACAGCTTCTCGTACTCGGGCAGCAGCCGGTCGAGCAGATCGAGTGTCGCGAAACCCTCCTGCGTGGACCCCGGCGCGATCTTCGACAGCAACAGCAGCGACAGCGGACCGAGGACCACCGGACGCAGTTCGATGCCGCGGGCCTTGGCGCGTTCGAACTCGTCGAGCAGTGTCTCCGAATGCAGTTCGAACGTCGTGGTCTCCGACAGCTCGGGCTGACGGTAGTAGTAGTTGGTGCCGAAGAAGCGCACCAGCTCGAGCGGCGGGAAGTCGGGCCGGCCGCGAGCCATCGTGAAGTAGAAGTCGAGCGGATCGAGTTCGCTCTCGAGCGGCGTGAACCGTTCGGGGACAGCGCCGAACAACAGTGCGTTGTCGAGCACGTGGTCGTAGTACGAGAAGGTGTTGCCGGGAACCTGGGTCAACCCGGTGGCGGCCAACTCGTTCCACGTCTGCTCCTGCAGTTCGTGTGCGACGGAGACGAGTTCGGACTTGGAGCCGGTGCCGTGCCAGTAGGCCTCGAGTGCCCGCTTGAGTTCACGACGGGGCCCGATGCGGGGGTATCCGAGGACGCTGGATCCGTACCCGGCGGTGTTTGCGGCGGACATGCGGATCGACCTTTCCCTTCAAGCGCCTCGCGCCCGTGCGCCTTGTCCGCTGCCGAGGGTGCGGAGAAGACACACGGGCGCCGAGGAGCTGGCTGGTGTTGCCGTAAAGTGCTGTCTAGCTAGCCTTCTTGGTAGCACGGCCGTTGTCGGCGTATTCGTAGAAGCCGGCTCCCGACTTCTTGCCGACGAGCCCTGCCTCGACCATCCGCAGCAGCAGTGGCGGGGCCGAGTACAGCGGCTCCTTGAACTCCTCGTACATCGAGTCGGCGATCGACTTGACGGTGTCAAGTCCCACCAGATCGGTCAGCGCGAGCGGACCCATCGGGTGCGCACATCCGAGCACCATCGCCTTGTCGACGTCTTCCTTGGTGGCGAAACCCGACTCCACCATGCGGATCGCGGAGAGCAGGTACGGCACGAGCAGGGCATTGACGACGAAACCGGACCGGTCCGCCGACCGCACGACCTGCTTGCCCAGCACTTCACTCGCGAAGGCCTCCGCTCGCGCCGACACCGCGGGGCTGGTCTTGAGCGTGGTGACCAGTTCCACGAGCGGGAGGACGGGCACCGGGTTGAAGAAGTGCATGCCGATCACGCGCTCCGGCGCCTTGGTCGCAATGCCCAGCTTCATGATCGGGATCGAGGACGTGTTCGATGCGAGCACCGCGTCCGGATCCGTCACGATCGAATCGAGTTCGGTGAAGATCTCGCTCTTGATCTTCTCGTCCTCGACGACGGCCTCCACTACGAGCTGCCGGTCGGCGAAGTCGCCGAGATCGGAGGTGAAGCGCAACCGCCAGGCTGCCTGCTCCCGCTCGCGTTCGGTGATCTTGCCACTGCTCACGCCGCGATCGAGCGAGCGGAGGATGCGCGAACGCCCCGCCGCCGCAAGTTCGCGGGTCTGCTCGAACACCAGCACGTCGACGTGCGCGCGGGCGCACACCTCGGCGATTCCGGAACCCATGATGCCGGCGCCGATCACGCCGACGCGCTGAATCTTTTCGCTGGTCACGTCAGCTCCTTTTCGAAGTGGAGGTCGGGTTACCCGGGAGGGATCAGCGCGGAGGACACCCCGCCGATCCCTCCCGAGTGGTCGAGAGGCCTAGTGGAACTGGCCCTCTTCGGTGGAGCCCTTGAGGGCCGCCGTCGAGGTGTTGGGGTCGACGGTGGTGGCGATGCTGTCGAAGTAGCCGGCGCCGACCTCACGCTGGTGCTTGATGGCGGTGAAGCCGCGCTCCTCGGCAGCCTTGAACTCGCGCTCCTGCAGGTCGACGAAGGCGGTCATGCCCTCGCGGGCGTAGCCGTGAGCCAGGTCGAACATGCCGTAGTTGAGCGAGTGGAAGCCGGCCAGGGTGATGAACTGGAACTTGAAGCCCATCGCGCCGAGCTCCTTCTGGAACTTCGCGATGGTCGCGTCGTCCAGGTGCGCCTTCCAGTTGAAGGACGGCGAGCAGTTGTAGGCCAGGAGCTGGTCCGGGAACTCGCTGCGGACGGCCTCGGCGAACTTCTTCGCGACCTCGAGGTCCGGCACACCGGTCTCCATCCAGATGAGGTCGGAGTACGGGGCGTAGGCCTTGGCGCGGGCGATGCAGGGCTCGATGCCGTTCTTGACGCCGTAGAAGCCCTCGGCGGTGCGGGTGCCGTCGAGGAACTCGCGGTCACGCTCGTCGACGTCGGAGGTCAGCAGCGTGGCGGCCTCGGCGTCGGTGCGGGCGATGACGACCGTCGGGACGTCGGCGACGTCGGCCGCGAGGCGAGCCGAGGTCAGGGTGCGGATGTGCTGCTGGGTGGGGATGAGCACCTTGCCACCGAGGTGGCCGCACTTCTTCTCCGACGCGAGCTGGTCCTCCCAGTGCGAACCGGCGACGCCGGCCGCGATCATGGCCTTCTGCAGCTCGTAGACGTTGAGGGCGCCACCGAAGCCGGCCTCACCGTCGGCGACGATCGGGGCGAGCCAGTTGTCGACCGAGGTGTCGCCCTCGACCTTGGCGATCTCGTCGGCGCGCAGCAGCGCGTTGTTGATGCGGCGGACGACCTGCGGAACCGAGTTGGCCGGGTACAGCGACTGGTCCGGGTAGGTGTGGCCGGAGAGGTTGGCGTCACCGGCGACCTGCCAGCCGGAGAGGTAGATGGCCTTGAGGCCCGCGCGGACCTGCTGGACGGCCTGGTTGCCGGTGAGCGCACCGAGCGAGTTGATGTAGTCCTCGTTGTTGACGAGATCCCAGAGGATCTCCGAACCGCGGCGAGCGAGGGTGGCCTCCTCGACGACGGTGCCCTGCAGCTTGACGACCTGCTCGGCCGTGTAGTTGCGCGTGACGCCCTTCCAGCGGGGGTTGGTGTCCCAATCCTGCTGGATCTGCTCTGCGGTCCTCGGGGTGCCGGTGGTCGACATCGAAAGCTCCACTTCTTCTCTGCTGCTGCGACCGGTACGGATGTACTGCTTCACATCGTTGCCAGGCCGTTCGGATGTACAAACCGAGAATGGCACAGCCGAAAACCGCCGTCTACCTGTTGCTAATGCCAATCTTCGCTAGCTTTTCAATTCAATCTGCAAAGCTTGCTAATTTCTGCACAGCCAAGCAGTTGCTTGGGTTACCCGCGAGTAGCAAGGAAAGTTACCCGCAAGTAGGCCTTCACCTCGGGGTTAGCGCGAAAACCGGACAGGGTGCCGCGAGGTGAAGTTGGACACGTCGGACACCCGATCCGGGAGGCCCCCTCACCGGGCCGCACACGGGCATGTGAGGGCAATCACAGGAATCGGACATCGTTCCGTACACCGGAACACGCGGGAATCCGCGTCACAGATACTCCGGACGCCCATGGAAGGCTCCACGGAGGCTCCACGGAGGCTCCGTGGGCGGCTACTGCCGGCCGAGAATCGCCACTCGCGCGAAGCCGTACCGCGCGTCCAGGGCGGCCGCCGGCCCCGACAGGTCGTACGCGTGCGATCCGAACTCGGCGCACTCGATGACGGCGGAACCCGTGACGATCGGCGACAGCCGGGTCACCTCCCACTGGGTGTGGACGAGGTCGGGACGCCCGGCGCCGCCGTCGCCGGAGCCGCCCACGAGGTCGGCGCGCCAGGACTGGCAGGCGAGCCAGTCGGGCGTCAGCTGGACTTGCCCGCCGTCACACTCGGACAGCTCGACCCGGCCCACCACTCCTCTACCCACGCCGTCGACGGGAGGAATCGAGAACCCCATGCCGCCGACGCCGTTCACCAGGCTCAGCGCCGTCTGCGGCAGGTCGGGCAGCGAGAAGGGGTCGCGGTCTCCGTCCTCGATCGGTGCACCCACGAGGAAGTCGGATGTGTACGCGCTCTCGTCCTGCTCACCCGGCAACAAACAATTGCACGACATCCCTGCGAACAACCGACCGACCGGGACGCCCACCGTGTCGGAGTCGGCGGACAGCGGTTCGACGATCCACACCGCCAATTGCGGCCGGTCCGCGACCGCGAACGGTTCCGGCAGGAGCGCCCGGGCGTAGCCGGGGGCGATATCGGTAGTGAGAACCAGCCACCGGGCCGCCACGGCCACCGCGTCGGCTTCCGTCGATTCCTCGTTCGTCGCGGCCGCCACGTCGACCGGACCGAGCGCGCTGCCCGAGGGCTCGGCGGAATCAGTGGACGGGACGAGCGCCGGAGCTGGGACTCCGACGCGTGCGCGGCGCTTGGAGGTGAAGATCATCGTGACCTCTGGCGGTTCCTGGTCGAATGCCGGGCCGACGAGGGCCGACCGGCGACTCTGAAGCAGAGAACGGCTCACGCCCAGTTCGGAGGGCGAGCGTGAACCGGGGACCCCACCCGGCGGAGGGCGCCCGCGTCCGTGCGCTCGGGACGCGCGAGCCTCCGCCCCACGTCCCAAACTGCCTAGCAACCAATGCTTTACACAATCGATCAATGACTGTCGCCCAGCTTTTGTCACTGTCACCGAGATGTCAAGACTTGTCTCTGAAACGTCATGATCGGTCTGATGTTCGGTTAGTCGGGATCCACCCCGGACGCCCGGCTGCTAACCCATTCCTTTGCACGGTTAGCAGGGCGCTCGTACGCTGGCTGGCATGTCCAAGACCTTCGTCGGCGCCCGGCTGCGGCAGCTCCGTACCGAGCGTGGCCTGAGCCAGGCCGCGCTCGCCAAGACGCTGGACATCTCCGCCAGCTACCTCAACCAGATCGAGCACGACGTCCGCCCGTTGACGGTGCCGGTGCTGCTGCGGATCAGTGAGGTGTTCGGGGTCGACACCACGTTCTTCTCGTCGCAGGACGACACCCGGTTGATCGCCGAGTTGCGCGAGGTGGCCCTCGACAAGGACATGGGCATCGACGCGGACGCGCAGGAGATCGCGGAGATGGTGTCGTCGCATCCGGGGCTGGCGAAGGCGATGGTCAACATGCACAGCCGCTTCCGGAACACGTCGGCGCAGCTGGCCGCGGCCACCGAGGACCGGTTCAGTGACGGCAGCGGCAGCGGCTCGATCACGATGCCGCACGAGGAAGTGCGCGACTACTTCTATCAGCGGCAGAACTACATCCACGACCTGGACACCGCGGCCGAGGAGCTCACCGCGCGTCTGCGCTTCCATCGCGGCGACATCGCCGAGGGGATCGCGCGCCGGATGGAGAGCCTGCACGACGTGCAGATCGTCCGCCGCATCGACCTGGGCGAGAACGTGCTGCACCGCTACGACCCGGAGACCCGGGTGCTGGAGATCTCGCCGGCGCTGTCCGGCGGACAGCAGGTGTTCAAGTTCGCGACCGAGCTGGCGTACCTCGAGTGCGGCGATCTGCTCCGCCGGCTCGTGGACGAGGGCAACTTCACGTCCGACGAGGCCCGTTCGCTGGCCATGCTCGGCCTGGCCAACTACTTCGCGGCGGCGACAGTGCTGCCGTACGGCCAGTTCCACGAGATCGCCGAGGACTTCCGGTACGACATCGAGCGGCTGTCGGCGTTCTACGCGATCAGCTACGAGACGATCTGCCACCGCCTGTCGACGCTGCAGCGCCCCAAGCAGCGCGGCGTGCCGTGGTCGTTCGTCCGCGTCGACCGCGCGGGCAACATGTCGAAGCGCCAGTCCGCCACCGGTTTCCACTTCTCGTCCAGCGGCGGCACGTGTCCGCTGTGGAACGTGTACGAGACGTTCGCGTACCCCGGCAAGATCATGACGCAGATCGCGCAGATGCCCGACGGCCGCAACTACCTGTGGGTGGCGCGCACCGTGGAGCGGCGCGCGCAGCGCTACGGGCAGCCCGGCAAGACCTTCGCGATCGGCTTGGGATGCGAACTGCGGCATGCACCGCGGGTCGTCTACGCCGACGGCCTGGATCTCGGCGGCAGCACCGCCACCCCGATCGGCGCCGGCTGCCGGGTGTGCGAGCGGATGAACTGTCCGCAGCGGGCATTCCCTCCGCTGGGCAAAGAACTCGACATCAACGAGCACCGCAGTTCGGTGTCGCCCTACACGATTCTCTGATCCACCAGCACCTTTCCCGCTAGTCGGGTCTCGTCCGTCGAGGCCGCGTGAGCTCCTGTTCATGTGTGCGTAATACGCGACACGAACTCGTGATCCACAGACATTCCGGCGCAACAACTTCCGCCTACTGTCTCGAATCACGGATACAGCGTCGTATACGTACCTCTCCGCAGCTCAGCGTCATTCCTCTCGACGGAAAGGCTCGTCCATGCCCACGTTCTCGAAGCGTGCTCTCACCGCCCCGGCCGCACTCGCGGCGCTCGGCCTGGTCCTCACCGCCTGCGGCAGCAAGGCGTCGGACACCTCGGCCGCCGGTACGACGTCCGCCGCATCCTGTGTCGACACCTCGGGCGAGACCGTCAAGGTCGGTTCGCTCAACTCGCTGTCCGGCACGATGGCGATCAGCGAGGTCACCGTCCACGACTCCATCGCCCTCGCGGTCGAGGAGATCAACAACGCCGGCGGTGTGCTCGGCAAGAAGATCCAGATCGTCGCCGAGGACGGCGCCTCGGAGCCGACGGTGTTCGCCGAGAAGGCCGAGAAGCTCATCAGCAGCGACTGTGTCGCAGCCGTTTTCGGTGGTTGGACGTCGTCCAGCCGCAAGGCCATGCTGCCGGTGTTCGAGGACAACAACGCGCTGCTGTACTACCCCGTGCAGTACGAGGGCCTCGAGGACTCCCCCAACATCTTCTACACCGGCGCGACCACGAACCAACAGATCGCCCCGGCGCTGGACTACCTGAAGGAGAAGGGCGTCAAGTCGCTGTACCTGGTGGGCAGCGACTACGTCTTCCCGCAGACCGCGAACCGGATCATCAAGGCGTACGCGGCCGCCAACGGGATCGAGATCAAGGGCGAGGACTACACGCCGCTCGGCTCCACCGACTTCTCGACCATCGTCAACAAGGTCCGCACCGCCGACGCCGACGCCGTCTTCAACACCCTCAACGGCGATTCCAACGTCGCATTCTTCCGCGAGTACTCGAACGTCGGCCTGAAAGCCGCTGAAATGCCTGTTGTCTCGGTGTCGATCGCCGAGGAGGAGGTGGGCGGCATCGGTGCGCAGAACGTCGCCGGCCAGCTCACCGCATGGAACTACTACCAGACCGTCGATTCCCCGGAGAACAAGAAGTTCGTCGACGCGTACAAGGCCAAGTACGGCGCGAACAAGCCTACGTCGGACCCGATGGAAGCCGCCTACACGTCGGTGTACCTGTGGAAGAACACTGTTGAGAAGGCGGATTCGTTCGCCGTGGCCGACGTCCAGGCGGCCGCTGACGGCGTCACCTTCCAGGCGCCCGAGGGTCTCGTGACCATCGACGGCGACAACCACCACATCACCAAGACCGCACGCATCGGCGAGATCCGCGGCGACGGCCTGATCTACACCGTGTGGGAGTCCGACGGCCCGATCCAGCCGGATCCCTACCTCGAGAGCTACGACTGGGCGAAGGGCCTCTCCGGCTCCGGTAGCTAGCTCGCATCAACGACGACGTAGAAGGGCGGGCACCGATGGATGTCGTTATCGGGCAGCTGTTCACCGGCCTGAGTATCGGGTCGATCCTATTGTTGGCGGCACTGGGCCTGTCGCTGACGTTCGGCCAGATGGGCGTGATCAACATGGCCCACGGCGAATTCATCATGGCCGGCTCGTACACCGCATACGTGGTGCAGCAGGTCATTTCGAGCGCCGGGGCGTCACTGCTGATCTCCCTGGTGGTGGGCTTCGTGGTGGGCGGCCTGATGGGCGTGCTGCTCGAGGCCACCCTGATCCGCCGGATGTACCACCGCCCGCTGGATACCCTGCTGGTGACTTTCGGTGTGGGACTGGTACTCCAACAGCTGGCCCGCGACATCTTCGGTGCCCCCGCCGTCAACGTCGTCGCGCCGTCCTGGCTCACCGGCGGCGTCGAGATTCTCGGCGCCGTCGTGCCGAAGACGCGCATCTTCATCCTGGTGCTCGCGATCGTCGCGGTCGCGGCTGTGTCCTTCGCCCTGGCGAAGACGTCGATGGGGCGCCGCATCCGCGCCGTCGTGCAGAACCGTGACCTCGCGGAGACCAGCGGAATCTCCTCGCGGCGAACCGATGTGACGACGTTCTTCATCGGCTCGGGCCTGGCCGGCGTGGCCGGTGTCGCTCTGACGCTGATCGGGTCGACGAGCCCGACCATCGGCCAGTCGTACCTGATCGACGCGTTCCTCGTGGTCGTGATCGGCGGACTGGGCCGGCTGTCGGGTGCGGTGGTCGCGGCCTTCGCGCTCGGCATCCTGAACTCGTTCATCGAGTACTCGACCACGGCGTCGATCGCGAAAGTGATCGTGTTCGTGCTCATCGTCATCTTCCTGCAGGTCCGCCCGCAGGGACTGTTCGTCGCCAAGACAAGGAGCCTGGCATGACCGTGCTCAGTCGCTACCGGGCGTGGGCGGGATTCGCCGTCGCCGCGATCGTCCTCTTCGGCGTCGCACCGGCCCTGCTGTCGGACTTCCGGCTCAACCTGCTGGCCAAGTTCCTGTGCTTCGCGATCGTCGCGGTCGGCATCGGATTGGCCTGGGGCCGTGGCGGAATGCTCACCCTCGGCCAGGGCGTGTTCTTCGGCCTCGGCGCCTACATCATGGCGATGCACCTCAAGATCGCCGACGCGGAGCTGCGCGGGGACGCGGTGCCGGACTTCATGCAGATCGCCGGCATCCGCGAACTCCCCTCCTACTGGACCCCGTTCTCCGACCCGTTCACGACCATCGCCGCGATCCTCCTCGTCCCCGGGTTCGTCGCGTTCCTGCTCGGGCTCGGTGTGTTCAAGCGCCGGGTCAAGGGCGCGTACTTCGCGATCCTGTCGCAGGCCCTCGCCGCGGCATTCGCGATCCTGCTCATCGGCCAGCAGTCGATCGGAGGCTCCAACGGCCTCAACCGGTTCCGCACGTTCTTCGGTTTCAACCTGTCCGACCCGGCGAACAAGCGGATGCTCTTCTTCATCGCCGGGGCGGTGCTGCTCCTCGTCGTCGCCGCGACCCGCCAGTTGATGAACTCGCGCTACGGCGAGCTCCTCGTCGCGGTCCGCGACCAGGAGGAGCGGGTCCGGTTCCTGGGCTACGACCCCGCGAACATCAAGGTCGTCGCCTACACCGTCGCCGCCTTCTTCGCCGGCATCGCGGGCGCACTGTTCGTCCCCATCGTCGGCATCATCTCTCCCGCCGATGTCGGCCTCGTCCCGTCGATCGCGTTCCTCATCGGCGTGGCGATCGGTGGCCGCACCACACTGCTCGGTCCGGTGCTCGGCGCGATCGGTGTCGCGTGGGCGCAGACCACCCTCTCGGAGAACTTCCCGTCGGCCTGGACCTACGCGCAGGGCCTGCTGTTCATCGTCGTCATCGGATTCTTCCCGGCCGGCATCGCGGGCCTCGCCAAGGTGGTCAAGCGTCGCCGCCGGACCACCCCGACCGAGCCCGAACCGGAATCCGCCCGCGAACTGGAGGTCGCCCGATGACCGAACCCCAGCCCACCCTCGGCGGCAACGCCGGGATGTCCAGCGAGTACCTCGAAATCCGCGACCTGCGTGTCACGTTCGACGGCTTCACCGCCGTCGACGGCGTGGACCTGACGCTCTTCCAGGGCGACCTGCGGTTCCTCATCGGACCCAACGGCGCCGGGAAGACCACGCTGGTCGACGCGATCACCGGCCTGGTGCCGGCCACCGGTTCGGTCACCAAGTCCGGTGTCGAACTCCTGGGGCAGAAGGTCCACAAGATCGCCCGGATGGGCGTAGGCCGCACGTTCCAGACCGCGTCGGTGTTCGAGGACCTCACGGTGCTGCAGAACCTCGACATCGCGGCCGGTGCCGGCCGGTCCCCGCTGACCCTGCTCCGACGCCGCAAGAACGTCCTGCCGCAGATCGAGGAGGCCCTCGAGACGATCGGTCTGACCGACCTGCGGGACTGCAAGGCCGGCATCCTGCCACACGGCCAGAAGCAGTGGCTCGAGATCGGCATGCTGCTGGTGCAGGACGCCGACGTGCTGCTGCTCGACGAACCGGTGGCGGGCATGAGCCACGAGGAACGCGAGGACACCGGAAACCTGCTGCGGCGCATCGGCGCCGAGCGCACCGTCGTGGTCGTCGAGCACGACATGGACTTCATGCGGGCCTTCGCGACCTCCGTGACGGTCCTGGCCCGCGGCAAGGTCATCGCCGACGGCAGTGTCGAAGAGATCCAGGCCGATCCGATGGTGCAGCAGGTGTACCTCGGCACCGCGGCCGCCGCCGACGTCCTCGAGGAGGCCTGAATCATGCTGGAACTGATCGACATCCGGACCGGCTACAGCCGCACCGAGATCATCCACGGCGCCACCGTCACCGTCCCCGCAGACGGCGTCGCCGCGGTCATGGGGCACAACGGCGCCGGCAAGACGACGCTGCTGCGGGCCGCCGTCGGGCTGGCGAAGGCGACGTCGGGCAGGGTCCTGCTGGACGGCCAGGACGTCACCAAGCTGCGGCCGAGCGCCCGCGTGGCCCGCGGACTCGCGTACGTCCCGCAGGGTCAGCAGTCGTTCGGCCAGCTGACGTGCCTCGAGAACATGCAGGTGGTCGCCGACGGCCGCAAGCGCGGCAGGGCGCTCATCGACGAGCAGCTGGCGCTGTTCCCGGCGCTCGAGTCACTGCTCGACCGGCGCGCGGGCCTGCTGTCGGGCGGTCAGCGGCAGCAGCTGGCGATCGCGCGGGCCCTCATCACCGAACCACGCGTACTGGTCCTCGACGAGCCGACCGAGGGCATCCAGCCGTCCGTCGTCGCCGAGATCGAGTCCGCGATCGTCGAACTCACCCGGCGCGGCAACCTCGGTGTCCTCCTTGTGGAGCAGCACATCGGGTTCGCCCTGCAGTCCGCGCAGCGCTACTACATTCTCGAGTCCGGCCGCGTCACGTCGAGTGGCGCCGGAGGCGCGGACGCCGAGTCCGTCGTGCGCTCCGCCATGGCCATCTGACGCTTCCTCCCACCGAAGGAGACCACTTCGTGTTTCCCGCTTTCGACACCCTTCTGATCGCCAATCGCGGCGAGATCGCCTGCCGCATCATCCGATCCGCGCGCGAACTCGGTCTCAAGACGGTTTCCGTGTACTCCGACGCCGACGCGTGCGCCGCGCACGTCGAGATGGCCGACGCCGCCGTCCGGTTGGGCCCCGCCCCCGCTGCGGAGTCGTACCTGCGCACCGACAAGGTCATCGAGGCGGCCCTCGCGACCGGTGCCGGGGCGATCCACCCCGGCTACGGATTCCTCTCGGAGAACGAGGAATTCGCCGCGGCCGCGGAGTGGGCCGGCATCGCGTTCGTCGGCCCCACCCCCGATCAGCTCCGGGTGTTCGGCAACAAGCACACCGCCCGCGAGGCGGCGCGCGCCGTGGGTGTCCCGCTGGTGCCGGGCAGCGGTCTACTCGAATCGGTGGAGGACGCGGTCGCCGAGGCCGAGCGGATCGGCTACCCGGTGATGCTCAAGGCGGTCGGTGGTGGCGGCGGCATCGGCATGCAGGCGTGCTTCACCCCGGAGGCCCTGCGCGCCGCGTACGACACGGTGCAGCGGATGGCGGCGGCGAACTTCTCGTCGTCGGGGGTCTTCCTGGAACGTTTCGTCGCCCGCGCCCGGCACATCGAGGTGCAGGTCTTCGGCGACGGCGCGGGCCGCACACTGAGCCTGGGCACCCGCGACTGCTCGCTGCAGCGCCGCAATCAGAAGGTGGTGGAGGAGGCGCCCGCGCCGGGACTGCCCGACCACGTGGTGGAGCAACTGCTGCGCTCCTCGCGCGATCTCGCGTCGTCGGTGAACTATCGTTCGGCCGGCACCGTCGAGTTCGTGTACGACGTGGACCGCGGCGAGGCGTCGTTCCTCGAGATGAACACCCGCCTGCAGGTGGAACATCCGGTCACCGAGGAGGTGACCGGTGTCGATCTGGTGGCGTGGATGCTGCGTCTGGCCGGCGGCGACGCGTCGATGCTCGACGGGCTGCCCGACTCCGGCCCGGCACTGACCGGGCACGCCGTCGAGGCCCGGGTGTACGCCGAGGATCCCGGGCAGGACTACCGGCCCAGCGCCGGTACCCTCACGTCGGTGCAGTTCCCCACCACCGCGCGGGTCGAGACGTGGGTGGACACCGGCACCGAGGTGAGCGCCCACTACGACCCGATGATCGCGAAGATCGTCACCCGCGGCGGCACCCGCGAGGAGGCGCTGGCCAGGCTGGGCGACGCGCTGGCCGAGACGCATCTCTACGGCGTGCAGACCAATCTCCCCCAGCTGCGGCACATCTGCGCCCAGCCTCTCACCGAGCACACGACGTCCGCGCTCGCCGACATCCCCGCCACCGGACCGCGGATCGACGTCCTGCGGGCCGGCACCATGACGACGGTGCAGGACCTGCCCGGCCGGATCGGTCTGTGGGAGGTCGGGATTCCGCCGTCGGGCCCGATGGACGACCTGTCGTTCCGGCTCGCCAACACCGCCGTCGGCAATCCCGTCGGGGCGCCCGGGCTCGAGTGCACGCTGCAGGGGCCGCGGCTGGAGTTCTCCGCGCCGACGATCATTTGTGTCACCGGCGCCGACGCCCCGGTCACCGTCGACGGGCTCGCGGTGCCGATGTGGGAACCGATCGCGATCGCCGCCGGCTCGGTGCTCGACATCGGCACCCCCGCCGACACCGGGCTGCGCACCTACCTCGCGGTGCGCGGCGGGCTGGACGCCCCGCTCTTTCACGGCAGCGCCTCGACGTTCACGCTCGGCGGCTTCGGCGGTGTCACCGGCAGTGCCGTCGCGACCGGCGACGTGCTGGGCATGCTCCCCGAGACCGACGCGCTCGCCGAACCGGCGAGCGTCCCGGCCGACGTGCGCCCCGAACTGACCCACACCTGGCACCTCGCGGTCACCGAGGGTCCGCAGCCGTCGCCGTCGTACTTCACCGACGCCGACATGACGCAGTTCTACGAGACCACCTGGACCACCGCGAGTCACGCGAACCGCACCGGCATCCGGCTCGACGGACCCAAGCCGACGTGGTCGCGCACCGACGGCGGCGACGCGGGACTGCACCCGTCGAACCTGCACGACAACCCGTACAGCGTGGGCGCACTGAACGTCTCGGGCGACACCCCGATCCTGCTGGGCCCGGACGGTCCGAGCCTCGGCGGGTTCGCGTGCCCGCTCACGGTGGTGAGCGCGCACCGCTGGAAGATGGGGCAGATCCGCCCGGGCGACGCCGTGCGCTTCGTCCCCGTGCCCGACGCCGACGCCGACGCGCTGCGCCGCTCAGACCGGATGCGGGCGAAGGACGTGCCGGCCGTGCGGATCTCCCGCGGAGACGGCGGCGTGCTCGGCCGGGCCGAGGCCGGCGACGACCGGCCCGAGGTGGTGTACCTGCGCGGCGGAGACGACAACATCCTCGTCGAGTACGGTCCGATCGCCCTGGATCTCGGGCTGCGGATGCGGGTGCACGCGCTGTCGGAGGAACTTTCGCGACTGCAGGTCTCGGGGCTGATCGACATCACCCCGGGCGTGCGGTCGTTGCACCTGCACTTCGACCCGGACGTGCTGCCGCAGTACCGCCTCCTTGGGCTGCTGCAGGAACTCGAGGGCCAGCTCCCGGCGACGCACGACCTGGTCGTGCCGAGCCGCACCGTGCGGTTGCCGCTCTCGTTCGACGACCCGTCGATCGACGACGCGCTGGCCCGCTACCGCAGCGGCGTGCGGGACACCGCGCCGTGGCTGCCGTCGAACACCGAGTTCATCCGGCGGATCAACGGGCTGGGCAGTGTGGACGACGTCCGCAAGGCTGTGTTCGACGCCGAGTACCTGGTACTCGGACTGGGCGACGTGTATCTCGGCGCGCCGCTGGCGGTCCCGCTCGATCCGCGGCACCGGCTGGTGACCACCAAGTACAACCCGGCCCGCACGTGGACGCCGTCGGACGCGGTCGGCATCGGCGGCAAGTACCTGTGCGTGTACGGCATGGAGTCGCCCGGCGGCTACCAGTTGATCGGGCGGACGGTGCCGATCTGGTCCGGCTACCGGCAGCGCGCGCCGTTCGAGACCGGCAAGCCGTGGCTGTTCCGCTTCTTCGACCGGATCGTGTGGGAACCCGTCACCCCCGACCAGCTCGCGGAGGCACGGGCCGAGTCCCGCGCCGGACGCTTCGACGCCGACGTCAGCGAGGGCACGTTCGCCCTGGCCGACCATCTGAGGTTCCTCGCGGACAACGCGGATTCGATCGCCGAGTTCGAGGAGCGGCAGGGCGCGGCGTTCGAGACCGAGAAGCAGGCGTGGCACGCGGCCGGCGAGTTCGACCGCGTCGATGTCGCGCCGGCACCCGAGCCCGAGACCGCCGACCTGGACGTCCCGCCCGGCGCCGTCGTGGTGGAGGCGCCCATGGTCGGCAACGTGTGGCGGGTGGAACTCGAACCGGGACAGCAGGTTTCCGTGGGCGATCCCGCGGTGATCCTGGAGGCCATGAAGCTCGAGATGCCGGTTCCGTGCCCGGCCACCGGCACGGTGCTGCAGGTGCTCGCGGAGCCGGGCGCCAAGGTGGCGCCCGGGACTCCGCTGGCCGTCATCGGCTGAGGCGCTGCTCCGCGAGTACCTTGACGGATCCCTTGGCGACCTTGCCGCCGGGCGCCAGGGGGAGCTCGTCGACGGTGACGACGTGCTCGGGGATGTACTCGCGGGTGACGCCCTGGCCGGCGAGCCACGTGGACAGGTCGTCGGCGGTCAGGTCGGTGCCGTCGGCGGTCACCACGACGGCGCACACCTTCTCGCCGAACAGGGCGTCGTGCACGCCCACCACCGCCACCATCGTGACCGCCGGGTGGGCGCGCACGTACTCCTCGACCTCCACGGCCGAGATGTTCTTGCCGCCGCGGATGATGATGTCGGCCTTGCGGCCCACCACCTTCAGGCGCCCGTCCGCGTCGATCTCGACGATGTCGCCGAGCAGCATCCAGCCGTCGGCGGTGTACAGCTCGGCGTTGGCCGCGTCGTCGTCCCAGTAGCCGTGGCACATCAGCGGGCCGTTCACGCCCGGCTGGCCTCGGCGCTCGTCGCCGAGCACCTCGGCGCCCGCGTCGTCGAACACCCGGACCCGCGCCTCGTCGACCACGTGCCCGCACGTGCGCAGGCGGGTGTCCGCGTCGTCGTCGACGGTCGTGACGCTCACAGCCCCGGTCTCGTTGGAACCGTAGAACTGCAGCACCGCAGCCCCGGTCCGCTCCTCGAACGCGAGCGCCTCCGAGTACGGCACCGCCTCGCCGCCGGTGAACATCGCGCGCAGCGCGCTCAGGTCGGCGGCCTGAGCCCGCTCGGACCGCAGCAGCATCTTGAACTGCGTGCTGACACAGTTCAATACCGTCACGCGCTCCCGCTCGAGCAGGTCGACCATGGTGTCGGCACTGAACCGCTCGAGCACCACGTTGGGCGCACCGAGCAGGGCCGGCAGGAAGTGCGAGGTCCACAGCCCGAAGCCGAACGGCGCAGGCACCGCACCGAAGAAGACGTCGTCGCCGGTGATCTTCCCGGCCCGGACGGCCACCTCGGAGAAACCGATCCAGCGCCGCTCGGTCTGGGTGACCAGCTTGGGCAGTCCGGTGGTGCCGGACGTCGAGTTGAGCAGCGAGACGTCGTCGACGCCGAACCGCGGGCTGGTGGCGTCGAAGCGCCGGTCGGTGATCTCGACCGGGTTACCGTCGGCGTCCTCGACCTCGACGGAGCCGAGGTCGTCGACGTAGATCACGTGCTCGGGTCCGCCGGTCCGCTCACGTAGCTCCGCGACGAGAGACGCGGTGTCCTGACCGCGCAGCGATCGCGTGGTGACCAGGGTCCGGCACCCGGCGCGGGTGCTCAGGTGCGCCACTTCCTTGACACCCGAACGTGATCCGATGCCGACCGCGATCCGCCCGACGCGGTACGCGGCGCACAGCGCGGCATGGAAAACCATGGTGTCGGGCAGGTACAGCGCGACGGCGGAATCCTCGCCCACCGCCGCCAGCGCGGACGCGATCCGATCGGCGGTGGCGTCGTAGCTCGCCCACGAGATGTGGGCCTCCGGGGTGATGAAGGCGGGGCGGTCACCGATCGTGAGCGCCCAGTGCCGTACCAGCTCGCTCACGCTCAGACCGTCGAGCCTGCGCGGGTCGGTTGCGAAGTCGCCGACCGCGACGTCCAGGGTGGTCGAGAATCGTCCGGTCACCGTCACTGCTCCACTGTCGCTTCCAACATGCCCATCGACTGCTTGTACGCGGCGTCGAGCGACGCCGCATCGTCCCGGATGTCGACGATCCGGCCACGCTGCATCACGTAGCCGCGCTGCACCACCGACTTCAGCGCCGCCAGCGCAGGTTCGGCGACCAGCACCGTCACGCCCTCGGCCGCGAGACCCGCCACGAGCGAACGAAGTTCGGCGACGATCTTGGGCGCGAGGCCCGTCATCATCTCGTCGAGCAGCAGCACCTTCGGCGTCGCCAGCAGGGCCCGGCCCAGCACCAGCATCTGCTGTTCGCCGCCGCTGAGGACGCCGGCGTAGCTGCCGGACCGTTCGCGCAGCACCGGGAACCGGTCGAACGCCGAATCGATCGCGTCCTTCTTCATGCCCAGCAGGTCGGCGCCCACCTGCAGGTTCTCGCGCACCGACATCTTCATGAACAGCTGCCGGCCCTGCGGGACGTACGCGAAGCCCTCCCGGACCCGCGCCAGCGCGGACAGTCCGTCGACCCGGCGGCCGTCCATCGTCACCTGCCCGGTGCCACGGACGGAGCCGTAGACCGCCCCGAACAGGCTGGACTTGCCGGCGCCGTTGGGGCCGACGATCGCAGTCACCGTCCCGGACGGCGCCGTGAACGAGACGCCGTCGACCGCGACGGCCGATCCGTACCGGACCTTCAGGTGCGTCACCTCGAGCGTGGTCATGACACTTCCTCTCCTGCACCGAAGTACACCTCACGCATGGCGTCGCTCGCGAGACATTCGGCGGGCGCGCCGTGGAAGGCGACCGATCCGAAGTCGAGCAGCACGACGGTCGTCGCGAGTTCGGCGATGAGGTCGACGTTGTGGTCGACCAGCACGACGCCGCGGCCCTGCGCCTGGATCTTGCGGACGGCCCCGGCGATCGCCGCGATGCCCGTGTGGTCGGCGCCGGCGAACGGCTCGTCGAGCAGCAGCACCTGCGGATCCGTGGCCATCGCCCGCGCCACCTCGACCAGGCGCTGCCCGCCGAGGCTCAGTTCGCCGCAGGCGCTGGTGGTGTCGTCGATCGCGTACTCGTGCGCGACGGCGCGCGCCCGGTCCGCGGTGGCGTCCCAGTTCTCGAACGGCCCCTTGAGCGCCCACCACAGCGAGTGCAGCGGCGTGCGCATCCGGCGGCCGTACAGCGCGGGCACGATGTTCTCGACGGCGCTCAGTTCCAGCGCCAGCTGTGGGTGCTGGAACGTGCGCGACAGGCCCTGCCGGGCCCGCTTCTCGCTGGGCCCGGCCAGCGGGCGACCGGCCAGTTTCACGGTGCCGGCATCGGCCCGCTGCGTCCCGAAGATGCAGTCCACCAGCGTCGTCTTGCCGGCGCCGTTGGGGCCGACCAGTCCGACCACCTCGCCGGGGGCGACGGTGAACGAGACGTCGTCGACGGCGCGGACACCGCCGTAGTTCTTGGTGAGGCCCGAGACCTCGAGCAGCACGCTCACGTCCGATCACTTCCTCGCTGGTTGGAACCGCCGCGGCCGGTCACCTTGGCGAATGCCGTACTCGCCCAGCCGATCACACCACCGGGTGCGACGACGAGGATCAGCAGGACGGCGGCGGCCAGCAGCAGTTCACCGCTGCCCTGGTAGCCGGGCATGTTGAGGGTCACGATCACGACGATCAGCGCACCGAGTGGGGCGCCCCACGCGCTGTTGCGTCCACCGATGATCGGCATGAAGATCGCCAGGAACACGATGCTGAGCGTGAAGGTCTCGGGCGTGACGGCCTGCACGGACACCGTGAAGAGCGAGCCGCCGGTCGACGCGATCGCCGCGCCGATCGCGAGCGCGATCACCGTCAGGTGGGCCGGGTTGACGCCCGACGACCGGGCGGCGTTCTTGTTGTCCCGCGCCGCCCGCAGGGTCAGGCCCCACACCGACCTCCGCATCCGGTCGACGATCACCGCGATCGCACACACGAACAGGATCGCGAGCACCACGAGGGCGTAGCGCGGTGGCTGCCAGCCGAACAGACTGACGGCCTCGACGCCGGAGATGCCGGCCGAGCCGCCGGTGAAGCTGGGGCCGTCGATGAGCCAGTGCTCGAACGCGATTCCGAACAGCAGCGTCACGGCGGCCAGGTAGAAGCCGGACAGCTTCTGCGTCGCGAGTGCGAGGATCACCGCGACCACCGCCGCGACGAAGGCGCCGATGATCCAGCCCCACCACATCGACAGCCCGGTCTTGACCGAGATCAGGGCCACCGCGTACGCACCGATCGCGGCGTAGGCGCTGTACGCCATCGACAGCGAACCGGCCATGACGAACGGGATGTACATACCGAGCGCGATCAGCGAGTACGTCGCGGCCAGGAACACGAGGTCCTGCCGGTACAGGCTCGGACCCATCCACACCAGCACCCCGGCGACGACGACGAGCGTGATGCCCGCCTCGATCGCGATGTTGGTGAGCGACCGGCGGGCCCGCGAGGGACGTGCCGGCGCTGCCGCCTCCGACGGCGGTGACGTGAGAGTCGACATCAGACGCGGACCTTCCTCGAGAGCAGGCCCTCCGGCCGGAAGGCGAAGAACACCAACGCGATCAACAGGATCGCGGTCTGTGCGGCACTGGCACCGAAGTAGTACGGCGCGAACACCTGCACGAAGCCGAGCAGCAGGCCACCGATCAGCGGCGCCCAACTGCGTCCCGTACCGCCGATCACGAGCGCGATGAACGCGGTGAGCGTCCACGACAGTCCGCTCGTGAACTGCACACCGGCCTTGGGCGCGAACAGCAGTCCGGCGATGGCGGCGATGAGTCCGGCGACGGTGAACGCCACCAGGCGGACCCGGTTCACCGGCAGTCCGAGGACCCGCGCGGCCTCCGGGTTGTCGCCGACCGCGCGCAGCAGACGGCCCGTCTGCGTCGCCTGCAGCCACAGCCCCACCACGACGAACACGACGACGGTGCCGACGATCAGGACGATCGACGAGCTGTCGACGGTGGCGCCGGCCACGGTGACCGGCTGGAAGTCGAACAGCTTCTGTCCGGGCAGCGGCGTGCGGCCGAAGATCGTGCCGGCCAGCTGCTGCACCCCGAACAGGACCGCGGTGACCGCGACGAGCGCGGGCAGTTCGCCACGGCCCGAACGCTTCTGGACCTGCTGGACGACGAGCTTCTCGGTGATCACCGACAGCGCCATGCCGACGACGAGGCCCAGCAGCAGCGCGAGCCACAGTGGGACACCGTGGTCGACGACGACGAAACTGCACGCCATCGCCGCGGCCATCGCGTACGGGCCCATCGCGAAGTTGAAGAAGTCCGCACCCACCACCACCAGGTACATGCCGAGGGCGATGAGCGAGAAGAAGGCGCCGATCTCGAGCGCGGCGAGCCAGAGTTGAGGATCAGTCATCTGTTCTCTCCTTCGTCAGCCGCACGGGGGCTGGTAGGACGCCCACGGCCCGGCCGGCTTGTTGTCGGCGCCGAACTCGACGAGCACCAGGCCGCACAGGCTGTCGGGGGCGAGATGGTCGTCGGGGCCGTACGACAGCGTCAGACCCTCCTGGCCGAACGTCGCGGGCACGTCGGACACCTGCTGCAGCGCATCGCGGACCTTGGTCCGGTCGGTGTGGTCACCGGCGATCTCGAACGCGCGCTTGAGCATCATCACGGCGTCGTAGGCCTGCGCGTCGTACGCGGTGAGCTGGTAGTCGGCGCCCTTGACCGCGCGGATCTTCTCGGTCAACTCGGCGGTGCGCGGATTGTTCGCGCTGAGGCTGCCCATGTAGACCATGCCGGTGAGCGCGCCCGGGTCGGCCAACGCCCACGACTTGGGCTGGTTACCGATCGAGGCGAGCGAGAAGCGTTGCGCGTCCGGGTAGATCTTGGCGAGCGTGTTGTGCGCGAGGATCTCGAAGTGCCCGCCGATGCTGGCGACGAGGATCGCGTCGGGCTTGGTGCCGGTGACCCGGGAGGCCTGCGCGGTGAGGTCGGCGGCGTCGACGGGCGCCTTCTCGACGGCGGTGACGGTGGCGCACTTCTCGAGCGCGGGCCGCAGCGTCTTGATGATGCCGTCGATCGACGCGCTGGCGTCGCCGAGGATGCCGAGCGTCTTGTAGCCCATCTTCTCGAACGCGCCGCAGTACACCTCGGCGTACTGCTTGAGGGAGTTCGGGATCATGAACGAGAACCCGTTGTCCGGCTTGTTCGCGAACGCGTCGGACAGCACGACGGGCGCGATGGCCGGGATCTCGGACTGCTGCAGCACCGACTTGGCCTGGATCACCGAGCCGGACCCGGTGGCGAGCAGGACCGCGCTCGAGCCGTGGTCGACGAGCTTACGGATGATCGACGGCGTCTTGGTGGGGCTGGACTCGTCGTTCTCGACGACCAGGCGCACCGGCTTGCCGTTGATCCCGCCGTCGGCGTTGAGCAGGTCGACGGCGAGGCGGACCGTGCTGCCGGCGATGGTGCTGTACGACGCGCCGGGGCCGGTCGAGTCCTCGTCGAGACCGATCACGATCTCGTCGGGCGACATCTCGCCCGCGGACCCGCATCCCGCGACGCCGAGGATTCCCACGGCGGCGGCCACCGCCGCAGCGGCGACCCTTCCGATTCTCACAACCGACTCCCGTCTGACACCGACCTTCAAGCGTTTGGTCAATCAAGCAAGTGCTTGATTGACCATTCGCGACAGGAGTATGCCCCGCGTCACACCGCGAAGTCAACGCGGCGAGAGTTCAGTAGTAGGAGGGGATTTCAGTTCCCGCGCAGCAGACGCAGTTCGCGGATCGCTTCCTTGAGCTCGCGGACGTCGCGCCGCAGGTCGTCGAACTCCGAATCGTTCGCGGCAGGAGCACCGTTGGGCACTGCGGCGCGACCCAGCACCTCGGACTGCCGCACCGGTCCGGGCGCGGCCTTGGCCGACGCCGATCCCGCCGGCCCGCCCGCCGCGAACCCGTCGAGGAACACCGCGATGAGGTCGTGCCGCAGGCGCTCGGCGTCCTGCGTGAGCGACGCCCGGTTGAATCGCACCGTCGACCACACGGATTCGCGGAGCATGCGGTGGAAGTGCTGCTGGTCGATGTCGAGACGGAACTCGCCCGACTCGACGCCGCGCGCAATGGCGTCGGCCCAGTAGTCGTGGGCCCGGCGCACGGCCACGGAGATCGGGCTGTCCTCCGGCTGCGACGACAGCGCGCTCTCGTTCTGATAGATCTCGGTGGCGAACGGGTGATCGGCGGCGGCGTCGAACGACACCGCCACCATGTGGTCGAGGCGCTCGCGGCCGGTTTCGCCGGGGACCTGGGCGGCCTCGTAGCGTTCGTTGAGGTCGTCGACGAACGCGATGACGATCTCGAACACGATCGCGTCCTTGGAACCGAAGTAGTGGTAGAGGCTGCCGGAGAGGATGCCGACCTCGTCGGCGATGTCCCGCACGGTGGTTCCGGCGACGCCGCGCTCACTGAACAGCTTGGCCGCGTGAAATAGAATTTCTTCTCGCCGGGTCGATGCCACCTGTACGACTCCCCCTCAACGGTGCCGGATGTAGTACCGACCGATCCCGATCGAACGCTTGCTTGACGCCCGCCAATGCTACACGTCCCGCCGACCTGCCCGGCATATCCGACCTGCGGTGCTAGCGTTTCCTTACCGTGGGGTAACCGAGGGGCGGGTGGCAGTCGCGATGGCACGAACGGGGCGGAGACAGGTGCTCGAGGAGCGCCTGGAAGGCCGACGTGTCCTCATCACCGGTGCGGCCCGCGGAATCGGGGCGTCCCTCGCCCGGCGCCTGTATGCCCGCGGTGCCCGCGTCGCGCTGCTCGGCCTCGAACCCGAACTGCTCGAACAGGTCGCCACCATGTGCGGCGGCGCCCCGTGGCAGGTGTGCGACGTCCGCGACGGCGACCAGGTGCAGCGGGCCGTCGACGCCCTCGCCGGCGAACTCGGCGGACTGGACGTCGTGGTGGCCAACGCCGGTGTCGCGGCGCAGCTTCCGCTACTCGGCGGCGATCCCGACGTCATGGTGCGCACCGTCGAGGTGAACCTGATCGGGACCTACAACACCGTGCGCGCGGCCGGCCCCCTCGTCGCACACCCCGGCGGGTACGTGCTGCTGGTCGCCTCGGCCGCGGCCGGCGTGCAGCTGCCGTTGATGGGCGCGTACGCCGCCAGCAAGGCCGCGGTGGAGGCGCTCGGCAATACGCTGCGGCTCGAGACCAAGCATCTCGGGCTGCGGGTGGGTGTCGGCTACCTCGCCGAGGTCGACACCGACATGACCGCGATCGGTTTCGGGACCGAGGCCGCCACCCAGATCAAGGGCCTGGGCCCGTTCACCCGGGTCGCCCCGCGCGCGGTCGGCGTCGACGCGTTCGAGAAAGGCATCGCGGCCCGGGCCCGCCGGATCTACGCGCCCCGCTGGGTGGCGCCGATGATGCGGCTGCGCATGCTCACCCAGCGGACGATCGAACTCCGCCCGCAGCCGCGGATGGCCGCGGCCCTCGACGCCGCCCGCGCCGAGCACGCCCGACTCACCACGGAACTGCCGGATCGAGCCGGGGAGGCCGAATGACCGCGTACGACGAGAAGACCGGCAACCACACCGCGCCGCGCGTCCGGCCGGGCCGGTTCAAGCAGCTCGGGCCGGTGAACTGGGCCACGTGGCGGGTGCTCTCGCTCGGTTCCCGCACCCGCGACGCCAAGCTGTTCAGCACGCTCGGCCGCACCGGCGGGCTGTTCCGCGGCTGGCTGCACTACTCCGGTGTCCTGATGCTGCTGCCCGGCACCAAGCTGTCCCGGTTCGAGATCGAACTGGTGGTGCTGCGGGTCGCCCACCTGCGCGGATCCCGCTACGAGATGCAGCACCACGTCCGGCTCGGCCGCCGCGCGGGCATCACCCCGCAGATCCTCGACCGCATCCTCGCCGGGCCCACCGACCCCGACTGGTCGCCGCGCTACCGCGCGATGCTGGCCGCCGCAGACCAGATGGTCGCCACCAAGAACGTCGACGACGCGACGTGGGCCACACTCGCCGAACACCTCGACGACCGCAGGCTCGTCGAGTTCTGCCTGCTGGTGACGCAGTACGACGGTTTGGCCACCACGATCGACACCCTGCGAATCCAGCCCGACTACTGATTCGCCGACGGTGGCACACTGGTGGCGTGGATCCTGAGCAACTCCGAACCGATTTCTCCCGATTCATGATGACGTACCGGTTCGGCATCACTCAGTTGCTGACCAAGGTGAACATCCTCAAGGACGAGTTCACGCACATCAATCTCTACAGCCCGATCGAGCACGTGACCTCGCGGCTGAAGACACCCGAGAGCATCATCCGCAAGGCGAACCGCATCGGCTGCCCGCTCACCCTCGACGACGTCCGCGAGCAGATCCTCGACATCGCGGGGGTGCGGATCACGTGCAGTTTCATCGCGGACACTTACCGCATCGCGGACATGATCACGAGCCAGCCGGACATCGAGGTCCGCGAGGTCGAGGACTACATCGCCAACCCCAAGCCGAACGGCTACAAGAGCCTGCACCTGATCGTCGAGGTGCCGGTGTATCTGAGCGACCGGGTGCAGACGGTGCCCATCGAGCTCCAGATCCGCACCATCGCAATGGATTTCTGGGCCAGCCTCGAGCACAAGATCTACTACAAGTTCAACCGCGAGGTGCCGGCGGAGTTGCTGGCCGAACTCACCGAGGCCGCGGAGACCGCGCACCGGCTGGACGTGAAGATGGAACGGCTCAACGAGGAGTTCGCGAACCTCAAGGCGCAGTCGGGCGTCGCCGACGACACCCCGGAACTCGAGCTGCCGCCACAGTTGCTCGACGCGCTGCGGATGCGCCTGTCCGAGTGACGCGACCGGCCGTTGCTCACAGTTGCGCGGCCGATTCAAGTCCCCGGACCGACATGTGACTATCCCGACGATGCGGCGGTATTCGATTGCTGCAGTTCCCTGTTCGCCGGTAGCGTCTCCACGTTCGGCCGCGACAGTCGTCCGTGCCACCGATCCGGTAGGAACTGCATGTCCCAAGACGTCCAGGCGACCTCGCGTCCCGACGCCCCCGTAAACGACAACCCCAACCACGAGCGCCGCTGGCTGGTGCTGTGCATCGTCGCGCTGGCTCAGCTGACGGTCGTCCTCGACGGCACTATCGTGAGCATCGCGCTGCCCGACGCCCAGAAGGAACTGGGCATCAGCAACCTGGACCGGCAGTGGGTGGTGACCGCCTACGCGCTGGCGTTCGGCGCGCTACTGCTGCTCGGCGGTCGCATCGCCGACTTCTGGGGCCGCAAGCGCTCGTTCATGGTCGGCATGGCCGGCTTCGCGGTGGCATCGGCGGTCGGCGGCTTCGCCCAGACCGGCATGCAGCTGTTCGCGGCGCGCGCCGGGCAGGGCGTGTTCGCGGCGCTGCTCGCCCCGGCCGCGCTGGCGATCCTCACCACGACGTTCGTCGGCGAGAAGGAACGCGCCAAGGCGTTCGCGGTGTTCGGTGCCATCTCCGGCGGCGGCGCCGCGATCGGCCTGCTGCTCGGCGGCGTGCTGACGCAGTACGTGGACTGGCGCTGGTGCCTGCTGGTGAACATCCCGGTCGCGATCTTCGCGATCGCGGTGACGCTGCCGATCGTCAAGGAAACCAAGGCGCACGGCGACACCAGCTACGACCTGCCCGGCACCGTGCTGGTCGCGATCGGCCTCGGCTCGCTGGTCTACGGCTTCACCAAGGCCGAGCACGGCTGGCTCGAGACCCAGACGCTTCTGTTCATCGGCATCGGCCTGGTCGCCCTCGTGGCGTTCGTGCTCGTGGAGAAGAAGTCCGCGAACCCGCTTCTGCCGCTCAGCGTTCCATGGCACCGCGACCGCGGCGCCGCCTTCATCGGGTCGGCGCTGGTCGGCGCGGCGCTGCTCGGCGGCACCCTGTACCTGACGTTCTACCTGCAGATCGTGATGGGCCTGAGCCCCGTCATGTCGGGTGTCGGCTCGCTGCCGATGGCGTTCTTCATCGTCATCGCGTCCACGATCGCGGCGCAGCTCACCACCCGCATCGGCCCCAAGCCGCTCATGGTCGTCGGCCCGATCTTCGCGGCCGCGGGTCTGTTCCTGCTCACCCAGATCGAGGTGGACACCTCCTACTGGACGCACGTGTTCCCCGGCCTGGCGATCTTCGGTTTCGGTCTGGGCCTGCTGATGGTGCCGATGCAGAACCTGGCACTACTCGGCGTCCCCAACCACGACGCCGGTGCCGCCAGCGCGCTGGCGAACGCGACCCTGCAGGTCGGCGGCGCGCTGGGCACGGCGCTGTTCACCACGGTGTACGCATCGGCCAAGAGCGCGTTCCAGGCCGACAACCCGGCGCCCACTCCCCCGCCCGGCTTCCCGGCCGACGCGATCCCCACCGACCTGGCGAACGCCACGCCGCCCACGGCCGAGCAGATCGCGGCCATGCCGGCGCCCGCGCAGGACTTCGTCGGCAAGATCATGGACTGGATCTTCGGCACCGAGGTGTCCGGGTACGCGCACGCGTTCGGCTGGGCCGGTGCGCTCATCCTCGTCATCAGCCCGCTGGTGATGATCCTGGTCCGCGCCAAGAAGGGCGACATGCCCGCCGAAGGTGCCGTCGGGATGCACTGACCCCTGTTCCCCCTCGGGAAGCTGAAGGGTCCGTTCATACGCTGCCGGCGTATGAACGGACCCTTCAGCTGTTTCACGGGAGCTTCAGAGCGCGGCGCGGAGGACCGTCTCGAGCGGCGTCGACGGGCGTCCGATGAGCCGCTGCAGGTCGCCGCTGGTGATGTCGAGGACCCCGGTCGCGATGCCCGCGTCGGCGTCGGCGAGGACCGCGGCGGCCGGGGCGGGCAGTCCGACGGACTCGAGGACACCCTGGTACTCCGCGACCGGCAGGTTCCGATATTCGACGGGCTTGCCGGTGACGTTCGAGATGGCCTGGGCCAGTTCGGGGTACGACACGTGCTCGTCGCCGCCCAGCTCGTACACCTTGCCGGCCTGGTTCTCGTCGGAGGTCAGCACGACGGCGGCGGCCTCGGCGTAGTCGGCGCGGGCCGCACCCGACACCCTGCCCTCGCCCGCGCTGCCGACGAGGACGCCGCGCTCGGCGGTGCCGGCCAAGTCGTTGGTGTAGTTCTCCCAGTACCAACCGTTGCGCAGCAGCGCGTGGTCGATGCCGGACTCGGTGAGCAGACGCTCGGTCACCTGATGCTCCTGCGCGAGCTGGAGGGTGTTGTTCGGCGCGTCCGGGATGGACGTGTACGCGACGAAGCCGACGCCGGCGGCCTTCGCGGCGTCGATGATGTTGGTGTGCTGCGGCACCCGCGCACCCACCTCGCTGCCGGAGACGAGCAGCAGCTTGTCGACCCCGGCGAGGGCGGTCTCGAGCGCGGGCCGGTCGGCGTAGTCGGCGGTGCGCACCTGGACGCCCCGGGCCGCGAGGTCGGCGGCCTTCTCCGGGTTGCGAACGACGGCGACGACGTCGGCTGCGGCGACACCGCGACGCAGCAGGGCGTCGACGGCGAGGCGGCCGAGGTGTCCGGTGGCACCGGTGACGGCGATGGTCATGAGAACTCCCGAGGTTGAACCTTCAATGCTTCGTTCGCCCTCCATGATGCACTTATTTTTCGTAAGTGCAACCGTTTGCGTCAGCACTGATCGTTTGGCAGGTAGTAACCTCGGGTACGTGAACAGCCCGGACCAGCACTTCGACGACCCGACCCTCGAGGCCGACGTCTTCGCCCGCAACTGCCATTCGCGGAGCGCGCTGCTCAACGTCACCGGGCGTTGGGGCACGCTCGCGCTGGCCGCGCTGGCCGAGGGCCCGTTCCGGTTCGGCGCGCTGCGCCGGCGGGTGGACGGGGTGAGCGAGCGGATGCTGGCGCAGACGCTGCAGCAACTCGAGCGCGACGGTCTGGTGCACCGCGAGGTCCGCGAGACCATCCCACCGAACGTCGAGTACAGCCTCACCCCTCTCGGCGAGGAGATCGCCGAGCGTCTCACCGGCCTGATCGATCTGCTCGAATCGCACATGCCGGACATCTACGCGGCCCAGAATCGGTACGACGCACGCTGACCGACGACGACGGGGGTGGCCATGCCGAGCCTGACCAGTAGGGCCATGCCCTTGGCGATCGCGGTGCTGGGCCGACGCCGGCCGAGCGCCGACGACATCCGCAGGGAGATCGCGGCGCTGCAGGTCAAGCCGAAGCCGTTCACGCCGCCGTCGTCACTGGGGCGCACCCTCGACGTCACGGCGTCCACCTCGGCGGCGGGGTGGCCGGTGTTCACGGTGACCCCGCGCGGGGTGGCCCCGTCGTCGCGGGTGCTGTACCTGCACGGCGGCGCCTACATCCGGGAGATCACCCGGCACCACTGGAAGCTGGTGGGGCAGTTGGCGTCCGCGGGCGCCTCGGTGACGGTGCCGATCTATCCGGTGGCGCCGCGCGGGACGGCGTCACACGTGGTGGCGGCGTCGGCGGATCTCGCGGAGCAGTTGGCGAAGTTCGACGAGCCGCTGGTGATCGCGGGCGACTCGGCGGGCGGCGGACTCGCGCTCGCGGTGGCCCTCGCGCTGCGCGACCGCGGCACCGCCTCCCCCGCCCACACCGCGCTGATCTCGCCCTGGCTGGACGCGACCGGAGAGCATCCGGAGATCCGCGAGATCGCCCCGCGGGATCCGTGGCTGCATCCGGACAGCCTCACCGTGGCCGCCGACGCCTACCGCGGCGAACTGGATCGAGAGCATCCGTGGGTGAGCCCGCTGAACGGCGACCTGGCCGGGCTCGGCCCGATCACCCTCTTCACCGGCACCCGCGACATCCTCAACGTCGACGCCCGCCGCTTCCGGCCGCTGGCGTCCGACGCCGGGATCTCGCTCGACTTCCACGAGGCGCGCGAGATGATCCACGTCTACCCGCTGCTCCCGATCCCGGAAGGCAAGAAAGCCCGCACAATCCTGTGCGGGCTTCTCGCGGACTAGCTCTTCCGGCGGCGAACCGTCAGAAGTTGATCATGTGGCCGGCGAGGCCGTGGATGGCCTCCTGCAGCGCCTCGCTGAGCGTGGGGTGCGTGTGGACGTTGCGGGCCAGCTCGTTGACCGTGAGGTCCCACTTCTGGGCCAGGGTCAGCTCGGGCAGCAGCTCCGAGACGTCGGGGCCGATGAGGTGGCCGCCGAGCAGCTCGCCGTACTTCTTGTCGGCGATCAGCTTGACGAAGCCGTTGGGGTCGCCCAGGCCGTGCGCCTTGCCGTTCGCGGTGAACGGGAAGGTGGCGACCTTGATGTCGTAGCCCTCGGTCTTGGCCTGCGCCTCGGTGAGACCGAAGCTGGCGACCTGCGGCTGGCAGAACGTGGCGCGCGGCATCATCCGGTAGTCGCCCAGCTCCATGGTCTCGGCGCCACCGATGGTCTCGGCGGCGACGACGCCCTGAGCCTCGGCGACGTGCGCGAGCTGCAGCTTGGCGGTGACGTCACCGATGGCGTAGATGCCCGTGACGTTGGTGCGCATGCGCTCGTCGATCGCGATGGCGCCACGGTCGGTGAGCGCGACGCCGGTGTTCTCGAGGCCGTAGCCCTCGACGCGCGGCGCGAAGCCGACGGACTGCATGACCTTGTCGACGGTGACGGTCTCGATCTCGCCGGACTTGTTGTCCTTGATGGAGACGGTGACGTCGGAGCCGTTGTCGACGATCGACTGGACGGCCGCACCGGTCTTGATCTTGACGCCGAGCTTCTTGTAGTGCTTGGCGATCTCCTTGGAGATGTCCTCGTCCTCGTTGGGGAGGGCGCGGTCCAGGAACTCGACGATGGTGACGTCGACACCGTAGTTGGAGAGGACGTAGCCGAATTCCATGCCGATGGCGCCGGCGCCGACGATGACGATCGACTTCGGCAGGTCGCGGGTGAGGATCTGCTCCTCGTAGGTGACGACGTTCTCGCTGAGCGAGGTGCCCGGCAGCAGCTTGGTCACCGAACCGGTGGCGATGATGACGTTGTCGAAGGTCACCGTCTCGGTGGCGCCCGAGCTGAGGGCGACCGAGATGGTCTTGGCATCGACGAACGTGCCACGACCGTCGAACTCGTCGATCTTGTTCTTCTTCATCAGGAAGTGCACGCCCTTGACGCGGCCGTCCGCCACCTTGCGGCTGCGGTCGAACGCTGCGCCGAAGTCGAAGGACACGTCTCCCGAGATGCCGAACACCTTGGCTTCCTTGTGGAAGAGGTGCGCCAGTTCGGCATTGCGGAGAAGAGCCTTGGAGGGGATGCAGCCCACGTTCAGGCAGACACCGCCCCAGTACTTCTCTTCGATGATGGCGGTCTTGAGGCCCAGCTGTGCCGCGCGGATAGCAGCGACGTACCCACCGGGACCGGCTCCGAGGACAACGACGTCATAGTGTGAGGTCACGAGGCCCTAGCGTAGCCCCGCTGCGATTCGATGTCCCGGGTTGGTGCTTACTCGCGAGTAAGGTCACGGATCGCGGCCATGACCCCGAACACACCTGCGACCCCAGCCGCCGGTGGCGACTGGGGTCGGAGGTGCGAATGCGTCAGCTGAACGAGATGGCGCTCCCGAGGTCACCGACGGTGCTACCGCCGAAGACGCTTCCCCGGCTGAGGCTGAGGAAGATGTCGAGCAGGCCCGACATGGAGCCCGTGGCTGCCCCGGTGAACGAACCCATGATGGCGTCCAGATTCATTGCAATCGCCTTTCCTACTGCGCTGGGTGTGTCAGATCAGGAGAGCTCGGTGACGGAACCGAAGTTGACGACGTTTCCGATGACGCCGACCAGAGCAGCGAAGATGGCATCGAGGTTCATGGTTCTTCCTTACTTTCGTGGTGGTTGTGTTGCGTGACAGAGATGGGACTGACTAGCTGAGCTCGGTGACGGAACCGAAGTTGACCAGGTTTCCGATCACACCGATGAGCGCGGCGAAGATGGCGTCAGCGTTCATTGCACTGCCTTTCGGGGGAGATTTGTGTCATGCGTTGTTATTGCTGTGTGATGCTGTTCAGCCCAGGCTGGGACTTCGTCGCGCCGGGGGACCCCGCTACCCCGGATGCACAAAACCCCAAGACATCCCACCCGTTTCGCAGACTGCGCGGCGTGACCGTGGTGTGTCAGCCGCCTGCCTCCCGGTCGGGAAGACGATCGGGTTTATTCGACCGTGATCGAAAGATAAACTAGGTATCGTCGTCTTGTTCGCGTTTTCGTTACACCAACTGGGCAACTGTCCAGGATGCCGGGAAATTCACCCGTCTCCTCACCCCTGGGCCGCGGCGCCCACCACTGGTCCACAACCATCCACAATGGGTCCATGACGCACTCGCCCTCCACTCCCGCGCCGCTCGATGATCCGAACCTCTGGCTCGAGGACGTCACCGGCGACGACGCCCTCGCCTGGGTTCGTGAGCACAACGACAAGACCGTGGCCGACTTCGCCGGCACCACCGCGTTCGAGCAGCTCGAGTCGAAGGTTCGCGCGATCCTCGACACCGACGCGCGCATCCCCTACTCGCGCCGCCGCGGCGAGTACCTCTACAACTTCTGGCGCGACGCCGAGCACGTGCGCGGCCTGTGGCGCCGCACCACGATGGACCAATTCCGCAGCGACGCACCCGAATGGGAGATCCTCGTCGACGTCGACGAGCTCGCCGACCGCGAGGGCGAGAACTGGGTGTGGTCTGGCGCGCAGGTGCTGCGCCCCGAACAGCACCTTGCACTGATCAGCCTCTCCCGCGGCGGGGCCGACGCCGTCGTCGTGCGCGAATTCGACCTCGAATCACAGACCTTCAAGGACGCCGCCGACGGCTTCCGTATCGAGGAGGCCAAGACCGACATCGGCTGGATCGACTCCGAGAACGTCTTCGTCGGAACCGATTTCGGCGACGGCACGCTCACCGACTCGGGCTACCCGCGACTGGCGAAGCGGTGGCGCCGCGGCACGCCGCTGGCCGACGCCGTCACGGTGTTCGAGGGTGAGCAGACCGACGTCGCGATCTCCGCGTGGCACGACAGCACCCCCGGGTTCGAACGCAGCTTCGTCGAGCGGGCCGTCGACTTCTACACGTCGCAGCGATTCCAGCTCCTCGACGACGGTTCGCTGATCCGCATCGACACCCCGGAGGACGCGCGCATCTCCGCGTACCGGGAGTGGCTGCTGGTGCGTCCGCGCTCCCCGTGGACCGTCGGCGACACCACCTACCCCGCCGGGTCGCTGCTGGCCGCGAAGTACGACGACTTCCTCGTCGGATCCCGCGAGCTCACCGTGTTGTTCGAGCCCGACGAGCACACGTCGCTCGAGCAGTACTCGTGGACCAGAAACCACCTGCTGATGGTGACGCTCTCCGACGTCCAGTCCCACGTCCACGTCCTCACCCCCGGCGAGAACGGCTGGGAGACAAGCCCGCTCGAGGGGCTGCCGGAGCTGACGTCGACCGAGATCATCGACACCGATCCGCGCGAGGGCGACGACTTCTTCCTCAACTCCAGCGGCTACCTCACCCCGGCGACGCTGTTCTCCGGCACCGTCGGCGGCCCGCTCGAGGCGCTCAAGTCGGCGCCGGCCTTCTTCGACACCACCGGGCTGGCCGTCGCGCAGCACTTCGCCGAATCCGCCGACGGCACCCGCATCCCCTACTTCGTGGTGCGGCGCGAGGGCGCACCGGCCGGGCCGACGCTGCTGTACGGCTACGGCGGCTTCGAGAACTCGATGACCCCCGGCTACAGCGGCATCAACGGCACCGCGTGGCTGCAGCGCGGCGGCACCTACGTGGTCGCCAACATCCGCGGCGGCGGCGAGTACGGACCCCAGTGGCACACCCAGGCGGTGCGCGCGGGCCGGCACAAGGTGCACGAGGACTTCGCCGCGGTGGCCCGCGACCTCGTCGCCCGCGGCATCACCACGCCCGAGCAGCTGGGCGCGCAGGGCGGCAGCAACGGCGGCCTGCTGATGGGCATCATGCTCACCAAGTACCCGGAGTTGTTCGGCGCCATCGTCTGCCAGGTGCCGCTGCTCGACATGAAGCGCTACCACCTGTTGCTCGCGGGCGCGTCGTGGATGGCCGAGTACGGCGACCCCGACAACGCCGACGACTGGGCGTTCATCTCCGAGTACTCGCCGTACCAGAACACCAGCGCCACAGCGGTGTATCCGCCGATCCTCATCGCCACCTCCACCCGCGACGACCGCGTCCACCCCGGACACGCCCGCAAGATGGCGGCCCGGCTCGAGGCGGAGGGCCACGACGTCCACTACTACGAGAACATCGAGGGCGGGCACGGCGGCGCCGCCGACAACGCGCAGGCCGCGTTCAAGTCGGCGCTCACCTACACGTTCCTGTGGGACAAGCTGGCCCGATGAGCGCCCGACGTCGTCTCGGCGCGGTCACCGTTCTCGCCGCCGCCGCGCTGCTCGGTCTCGCGCCCACCGCCACGGCGGGCGGCATCCCGAATTCGGCTGCCGTGCAGCCGGCGTCGGGCGCGCACGTCACCCGGGTCGAGAACATCACCGACCGCTGGGTGCGGGTATTCGTGTACTCGCCGGCGATGCGCTCGGAGCAGGAGGTGCAGGTGCTGCTGCCGCGCGACACGTCGGTGCCGCGTCCGAGCCTGTACCTGCTCGACGGCCGGTCCGCCGCCCCCGGCATGAGCACGTGGACCACGCAGGGCGACGCCGTGGAGTTCTTCGAGGACAAGCCGGTGAACGTCGTTCTGACCACCGGCGGCCGCGCCGGCTACTTCACCGACTGGGACCGGACCGACCCGGTCCTCGGCACCAACAAGTGGGAGACGTTCCTGACCGGAGAGCTGCCCCCGCTGATCGACGACCGGTTCGGCGGCAACGGCATCCGGTCGATTGCCGGACTGTCTATGGGCGCCCAGTCCGCGATGATGCTGGCCATGCGCTCGCCCGGCCTGTACCGCGGCGTCGCCGCCTACAGCGGCTGCTACGAATCGGCCACGCCCCTGGGCCAGGCGCAGATGGCGTCGACCGTGACGATCGAACGCGGCGGCATCGAGAACATGTGGGGACGGTTCGACGACCCACAGTGGGCCGAGCACGACGTCCTCCTGGGCGCCGAGAAGCTGCGCGGCACCACGCTGTACGTCTCCGCGGGCACCGGGCTGCCCGGGCCCTACGAGACCCTCGACGACCCGGACTTGGTTGCCCACGTGGTGCGGGGCGGGCCGGTGGAGGCCGCCAGCAACTACTGCACCCGCCGGCTCGACGACCGTCTGCGCACACTCGGCATCCCGGCCACGGTCGTCTACAACCCGGTGGGCGTGCACTCGTGGGCGTACTGGCGCGAAGAGCTGGCCAGGTCGTGGCCGACGCTCGCTGCGTCACTGGACATCTGACACCCCGGACGACGAAAGGCGGCCCCGGCGCAATTGCGCGGGGGCCGCCTCTCGAAGCTTGGGGTGGAGACTAGCTCAGCGAGCTCAGCGAGCTGGTGTCCAGCGAGCCGGAAGCTGCTCCGCCGCCGGCGCTGCCCGAGCTGAGGCTGTTGAGCGCAGACACGAGGGCCTTGACGGCATCGAGGATGGCGATGATCTCAGACGAACCCATGGGGACTCCTGCAATTGCTTGTGGTGGTACGCCCCTGATCGAAGCGCTGCGGTCAATATAACGGTGCGGATACAGGAATGCACCGGATTGACGCATTAACACGGGATGAAAATCGAGGGTGAGATCAACCGAGGTCACGGATCCACTCGGCGATCCGGTCCACGGTGGTGTCCGGGGTGCTGATCCAGCCGTTGTGCCCCAACGGTTCGGGTTGGTGCCACGTGGTGACCTCCGACCCCGACAATTTGTCCAAAAGGTTGACCGAGGCACTGCGCGGGGCCAGGTCGTCGCCCTCGATCGAAATCGACAGCACCGGCAGTTTCAGCCGTCCGATCCGCTCCTCGTAGTCGATGTCCGCGCCCGCCGGTTCGATGCGCCCGCTGCGCGCGAACCGCGACCAGTCCGAGATCAGCACCCGCGACTGCCGGCCGAAGCCGCCCACGTCCAACCGGTCCCCCGGCCAGAACCCGGCGACGCTCGCGGTGATCGACATCGCCGCCGAGCCCAGCAGCACACCCGGAGAACGGGTTCCGGGAAATCCTCGGTAATAGGGCGAACCGGACGCCACCAGGATCAGTCCGCCCAGCCGGCCCCGGATCCGCGCCGCATACATCGCCCCGAGTTGCCCGCCCATGCTGTGCCCCAGCAGGAACGGCGTGCTGGCGTCGAACCGCTCCCGGACCACCTCGAACATCGCCGGCAGGTCCACCGACACCAGCTCCTGGTAGCCGAACGTGCTCGACGCGCTCGGCCGCGGACGGCTGTCCCCCTGCCCGCGTAGCTCGCACGTGGCCGCGCAGAAGCCGTGGTCGACAATCGAATTGGCGAACCTGTCGTAGAAGGCGCCGGGGATGCCCAGCCCCGGGACGATCACCACGACGGGCGCGCCCTCGGGTCCGGGGAACAGCCGGACCGGCGTCGTCGTCCCGTCGGGCATCTGGATCGGCACGGTCTCCACCACGAGTTCGAGCCTATGCCCCGGCGATGCGTCGGGCCCGTCATTCGGCACTCCCACCGCTCACTACGCGACGTCACACACTTTTTCCCGGCATCACACACCCGTTCCGTGCGCAAAACGTGTGTGACCCTGGCAGAAGGTGTGTGGTGTGGACCGGACCGCGCGACACCACCCCGAGACGAAAGATCAGGGTGCAGATCCGGGGGAATCCCGATGGTGCCGTGGCCCGCCGCGAACCAGACTCGATGTCATGACCTTCGACAGCGAATCGCCCCGCCCGTTCGTCCGCTCCAGCAGCCAGCGCATGCTCTCCGGCGTGTGCGGCGGCATCGCCGACTACTTCGGCATCGACGTCAACCTGGTCCGCGTCGCCGCCGTCGTCGGCGCGTTCGTCTCGTTCGGCACCGTCGCACTGATCTACCTCGCGGCCTGGATGATCATGCCCAGCGAGTGAGGCAGAAATGCGAGAAGCCCGGGACACCGTGAAGGTGTCCCGGGCTTCTTCGTCTTACCTGAGCTCAGGCGTTCCGATCGTCAGATCAGAAGTCCATGCCGCCCATGCCACCGGTCGGGTCGCCCATCGGAGCAGCGGCCTTCTCCGGCTTGTCGGCGACGACAGCCTCGGTGGTCAGGAACAGAGCCGCGATGGACGCAGCGTTCTGCAGCGCCGAGCGGGTGACCTTGACCGGGTCGTTGATGCCCGCGACCAGCAGGTCCTCGTACACACCGGTGGCGGCGTTCAGGCCGCTGCCGGCGGGCAGGTTGCGAACCTTCTCCGCGACGACGCCGGGCTCGAGGCCGGCGTTGAACGCGATCTGCTTCAGCGGAGCCTCGAGGGCAACCTTGACGATGTTGGCACCGGTGGCCTCGTCGCCCTCCAGCTTCAGGTCGTCCAGGACCGGAGCGGCCTGCAGCAGCGCCACGCCACCACCGGCGACGATGCCCTCTTCGACGGCAGCCTTCGCGTTGCGGACGGCGTCCTCGATGCGGTGCTTGCGCTCCTTGAGCTCCACCTCGGTGGCAGCGCCGGCCTTGATGACAGCAACGCCACCGGCCAGCTTGGCCAGGCGCTCCTGCAGCTTCTCGCGGTCGTAGTCCGAATCCGACGCCTCGATCTCGGCGCGGATCTGATTGACGCGACCGGCGATGGCGTCGGCGTCGCCGGCACCCTCGACGATGGTGGTCTCGTCCTTGGTGACGACGACCTTGCGGGCGCGGCCCAGCAGCTCGATGCCGGCGGTCTCCAGGGACAGGCCGACCTCTTCGCTGACGACCTCGCCACCGGTGAGGATGGCGATGTCGGCGAGCTGCGCCTTGCGGCGGTCACCGAAGCCCGGAGCCTTGACGGCGACGGACTTGAAGGTGCCACGGATCTTGTTGACGACCAGGGTCGACAGGGCCTCGCCCTCGACGTCCTCGGCGATGATCAGCAGCGGCTTGCCGGCCTGGATGACCTTCTCCAGCAGCGGCAGCAGGTCCTTGACCGTGGAGATCTTGGAGCTGACCAGCAGGATGTACGGATCCTCAAGGACCGCTTCCTGACGCTCGGCGTCGGTCGCGAAGTACAGCGAGATGTAGCCCTTGTCGAAGCGCATGCCCTCGGTGAGCTCGAGCTGCAGGCCGAAGGAGTTGGACTCCTCGACGGTGATGACGCCTTCCTTGCCGACCTTGTCCATCGCCTCGGCGATGAGCTCGCCGATGGTGGAGTCGCCAGCCGAGATACCGGCGGTGGCAGCGATCTGCTCCTTGGTCTCGACCTCCTTGGCGGTGTCGAGCAGCTTGGCGGTGACGGCCTCGACGGCCTTCTCGATGCCGCGCTTCAGACCCAGCGGGTTGGCGCCGGCAGCGACGTTGCGCAGGCCCTCGCGGACGAGCGCCTGAGCCAGGACCGTAGCCGTCGTGGTGCCGTCACCAGCGACGTCGTCGGTCTTCTTGGCGACCTCCTTGACCAGCTCGGCGCCGATCTTCTCGTAGGGGTCCTCGAGCTCGATCTCCTTGGCGATGGAAACACCGTCGTTGGTGATCGTGGGAGCGCCCCACTTCTTCTCCAGCACGACGTTGCGACCCTTGGGTCCCAGCGTCACCTTGACGGCGTCAGCGAGGCTGTTCAGGCCACGCTCGAGGCCGCGACGTGCCTCTTCGTCGAACGCGATGATCTTGGCCATTGCGAAGTGATCCTCCGGATTGGGGGGTGACACACAGAGCGATCACTCGTCGGATCGCCCCATTTACGCTTCCGGCCAGGCTCGGTGCCCGCGACGGACGACCAGGGGTGTCTAGGTACCCGGTCTCACCGTCCCGACCTGGCACTCACGTGTCGCGAGTGCCAAGTGCCTTTTTAGCACTCGAGGAAGGTGAGTGCAACGTTCGGGAGGGGGCTCCGCCGGTCACGAATGAGGCGTCCGATCGTTACCGCCCGAGGCAGGTCTGCCCGGTCTTCAGATTCCATGCGAACGACAGCGGACCCATGCAGTTGACGCCGCTCTGCTCGGCGGTCGCACCCGAGCCCCAGCCGGCGATCGCGAACGTCGCGTAGCCGTCGTCGGCCCACGAGTGCGCGATGCCGCCGCCGATCGCCAGCGCGAGCGACTGACCGTTGCCGCGCGACGCGCTCAGCGCGGTGCCGAAACCGGTCGCGAGGCTGTTCGACGAGCCGATGTCCTGCGCGACGGAGACGGCGGTGCCGCTGTCCATCGCGGCCGAGCGGGCGACGCCCTGCTCGAAGGCCTGCGCGCCACAGCTGGCGAACTCCGAGACCTGGATGTCGTTGGGCGCCATCGGCGACGTGCACACGACGGGCGCGGCCGACGCGGATCCCGCACCGATCAGCGAAATGCCTGCTGCCAGACCGATTCCCGCGACGGCGGCGGCCGCCGTCCGAGTCATCCGTCGACCGAGGTTCGAGATCGCACCGAAGCGGGAAATGGTCGACATGCAGACTCCTTCACGAGCGGGAAAGCAGAGAGCTGAGCGTGCCCGGAACAGTACCCGCCGAGGTCCGAGTTGCCCGGGATTTCGATAGCAGGCCGAAGAAGCTCGGCGCGTCACCCCAGCCGATCGAGCAGCGCCGGCAGATCCGCGACCGAATCGATGACGTGATCGGGCCGATCCACCGCCAGATCGAGCACCGGCTGACGGAACTTGCCGGTGCGCACCAGCACCCCCGCCATGCCCACCCGCTGCGCCGGCAGCACGTCGCTGCGGAAGTCGTCGCCCACCATCACCGTCGCCGCCGGGTCCGCCCCCATCAGTTCGGCCGCGGTGAGGAATCCCGCGAGCGACGGCTTGCCCACCGACACGATGCGCGAGCCCGACGCGTCCTCGAGCCCGGGCAGATACGCGCCGGTGTCCAGCCGCAGCCCGTCCACCTCCGACCACATCAGCGCGCGATGCATCGCGACCACCGGCACCCCCGAGACCATGAAGTCCAGCACCCGGCTGAGCGCCTGGTGCGTGAACTCCGGACCCGCGCCGCCGATCACCACCACCTGCGGGTCGACGTCGTCGAACTCGACGTCCGGCATGTCGGCGCGGATGTCGCCGTGATTGAGCAGCAGCACCCGCGCCCCCGGATACGTGGACCGCAGGTACTCGGTGGTGAGCCGCGCGGCCGTCACGATCTCCTCGGGCCGGACGTCGAAGCCGGCCGCATCGAGCGACGACGCGATCTCGTCGCAGGTCCGGGACGTCGTGTTGGTGAGGAACGCGCGCGGGCCGCCGCGTCGGCGCACCTCCGCGAGCGCCTCCACGGCCCCCGGCACCGGCCGCCAGGAGGTGACGAGCACCCCGTCGATGTCGAACAGCACGCCCTCGACCCCGGTCATGATTCCGAGGGTAACCAGCGCGACCGGTCCGTGCCGCGGACCGCGGCGACCTGCCGGAAAAGTGACCTGCTGCACAGTGGGCGCTACGATCACCTGGTACGCGTGACCTCCTGTACCACCTAACCCGAAACCGGAGAGCCGACCGTGACGAACACCCTCGAAGCCAGCATCGAGATCGCCGCCACCCCGCAGGACGTGTGGACCATCGTGTCCGACCTGAAGCGGATGGGCGAGTGGAGCCCGCAGTGCCGCAAGATGCGCGTGTCCGGCGAGGTCCGCGAGGGCACCAAGACGTTCAACGTCAACCGCAAGGGCCTGCTGGTGTGGCCCACGACGTCCAAGGTCATCCGCTTCGAGCCGAACAAGGCGATCGCGTTCCGGGTCAACGAGAACCGCACCATCTGGTCGTACACGCTCGAGGCCACCGAGACCGGCACCCGCGTCGTCGAACGCCGTGAAGCGCCCACCGGCACCAGCCAGCTGTCGCAGTTCCTGATCAAGACCGTCCTCGGCGGCGCCGAGGCGTTCGAGGCGGACATGATCGTCGGCATGAACGCGACCCTCGCCCGCATCAAGAGCGAGGCCGAAGCTCTCGCCGTCGGCTCTCGGTAGCACATGGCGACCCACCGGTTCTCGGTGGTCACGTAACCTGAGTCAGCACGAGCGGCATTCGCCGCCGTCACACCCGAACAGGTAAGAGGAGCTCGTGGCACGTCGACCGACACCCCCTGGCACCCCCCAGCCCACCGGCGTCGGCCACGTCATCGGCCTCGTCAAGGCTGCCGTTCCGCCGCTGCACCCGGCCGGCCTGCCGTTCGTGCTGACCCCGCTCGCGGTCGCCGCGGTGGGACGCAACCGCAAGTGGGTCCGCCGCGCCGGGCTCGCCTCCGCGGCCGCGTGCGCCACGTTCTTCCGGCACCCGCACCGGGTGCCGCCGAACCGCCCCGGCGTCGTCGTGGCACCGGCCGACGGTGAGGTCGCGCTCGTCGACAGCGCCGTGCCGCCCGCCGAACTCGGCATGGGCGATCAGCCGCTGCCGCGCGTGAGCATCTTCCTGTCGGTGCTCGACGTGCACGTCCAGCGCACCCCGGTCGCCGGACTGGTCAAGAAGGTCGTGCACCAGCCCGGCCAATTCCTGTCCGCCGACCTGGCCGACGCCAGCGAGGTCAACGAGCGCAACAGCATGCTGCTCGAGACGCCCGACGGCCACGACATCGCCGTCGTGCAGATCGCCGGCCTGCTCGCCCGCCGCATCGTGTGCGACGCCAAGGAGGGCGACAAGCTCACCATCGGCGACACGTACGGACTCATCCGGTTCGGCTCCCGGGTCGACACGTACTTCCCCGCAGGAACCACGCTGCTCGTCGAGCGTGGCCAGCGCACCGTGGGCGCCGAGACCGTCCTCGCGCAGCTGTCGTGAGACCGGCCCGCCCGAGCGGACGCAACGCCGTCCGATTACTGCCGAGCATGATCACGATCCTCGCGCTGTGCAGCGGGCTGTCGGCGGTCAAGTTCGCGCTCGACGGTGAACTGGGGACTGCGCTCGCCATGATCGGAGCCGCGGCCGTCCTCGACTCGCTCGACGGCCGCATCGCCCGCATGCTCGACGCCACCAGCAAGCTCGGCGCCGAACTCGACTCGCTGGCCGACGCCATCTCGTTCGGCGTCGCGCCCGCGCTCGTGCTGTACGTGACGCTGCTCGACGGCAACAATTTCGGCTGGATCATCGCGCTGCTGTTCGCGGTGAGCATCGTGCTGCGGCTGGCCCGGTTCAACACCCTGCTCGACGACGACACCGTGCCGGCCTACACGAAGGACTTCTTCGTCGGCGTGCCCGCCCCGGCCGGCGCGTTGATCGCGCTCACGCCCCTCGCGGTCTACATCCAGTGGGGCGACGGCTGGTGGTCGTCGATCGGCGTCGTCACCGTGTGGACGCTGCTGTCGGCGGCGCTCATCGTCAGCCGTATCCCCACCCTCGCGATGAAGTCGGTGTCGGTGCCTGGGCACATGGCTGCCGCGCTCTTGGTGCTGGTCGCGCTCGGCGCCGCCGCGCTCGTCACCTACCCGTACATCCTGCTGATGGTGCTCGTCGGCGCGTACCTCGCGCACATCCCGTTCGCGATCCACTCGCAGCGTTGGGTCGCCGCCCGCCCCGAGACCTGGGACATCAAGCCGTCCGAGCGGCGCGCCATCCGCCGCTCCCCCAACGGCAACCGCCGCTCTGCCGCCCGCCTGGGCCTGCGCCGCCCGCGATGACTTCCCGCGTTTTGCGCACTTAGCGCGGGAATCCCGGCCCCCTTCTCGCGTTTTGCGCACTTAACGCGAGGGGCGGGGCCGGGTTTTCGCGTTTTGCGCACTTGTCGCGACGGGTCAGAGGAGTCGAGGCCGGCCACTGCGGGCTTGTAGGAAGGCGCCGTAGATCTCGTCGATCACCGCGTTCGGGTTCACCATCATTTCCTTGGTGACGAAGTGGATCTGCCAGCCGGCCTTCCGGAGCTTGTTCTGCCGGATCCGGTCCCGCGCCAACGCCGAGCGCTGCCCGTGCCACTCCCCGTCGTACTCGACGACCAGGCGCTCCTCCTCGAACGCGAAGTCGACGCGCGCGACGAACTCCCCGTCCGCATAGATGTGCAGCTGCGGCTCCGGGTGCAGTCCGGCGAAGTGCATGCGCACCCGCAGCTCCGACTCGGGTGGGGACTCCGCTCGCGGATCCACCAGCGCCAGCGCCTCGCGTGCCCGCACGATGCCGTGATCGTGCCGGCCCTCGAGATACGACGCCATGCGCGCCTCGGTCGTCAGCTTCGCCCGCAGGATCCTGTCGACGTCCGCGACCGCGCGGATCAGCGGCCCCGTCGAGAGCACGTCGAACGTCATGCGTTCGGGGCGGGCGATCGCGATCTGCTCCCACGGCTCGTGGTCGCCGGCGTCGATCGCGACGCGTCGAACGTTCAATCCCGGACGCCGGTTGACCCGGCATCCGGGGAGCGCGATGGCGTCCACCGGATCCGACGCCGACGCCAGATCGACGCCCCGCACCACCGCCGCCGACCTGCCGGTGAGCACCAGCGTCCCCTCTCCGGTGAGCGCGGCCGCCCTGCACCGCAGTTCGTGGCTGACGCGCACACCGTTCGGGCAGTAGACGCCGCGGAACAGTCGGCGCACCCGCGGCCCCCGCAGCTCCGACGGGCGCAGCGCTCCCTCACGGACGGCATCGCGTCCGACGAACACCTCGGGCAGTTCGGGTCTCTTCCTCCTCATGACCGATCACGGTGCCCTACCGCGCCGACCGCTCCCCCACCGAAACCGGCCCGAACCCCGAGTTATCCACAGCCTCCACGCTTCTCCACAGCCCGCCCCCTTCGCGTTTTGCGCACTTATCGCGAGAAACCCGACCCCGGAACTCGCGATAAGTGCGCAAAACGCGGGGGTGAGGGGCGCGCGGGCGCGATAAGTGCGCAAAACGCGGGGAGACAGGGGACGCGACGGGTCGCACTAGGCTGGACGGCGTGACCTCACCCGAACTGACGCTCACGGTCCGGCTCAACACGTCCGCCGCGGACGCCCGACGCGGGGTGGTGCGCCTGCACCCGGAGGCGCTCGCGGCGCTCGGACTGCGGGAGTGGGACGCGATCTCGCTGATCGGCGCGCGGCGCACGGCCGCGGTCGCCGCCATCGCGCCGGCCGGAACCCCCACCGGGACGGCCCTGCTCGACGACGTCACGCTCTCGAATGCCGGTCTGCGCGAGGACGCGACGGTGGTCGTGGCACCAGTCGCGGTGTACGGCGCGCGCACGGTCACGGTGAGCGGATCCGCGATGGCGCAACAGTCCATCTCCGACGCGACACTGCGGCAGGCGCTGCTCGGCAAGGTCCTCACCGTCGGCGACGCGGTCTCGCTGCTGCCGCGCGACCTCGGCCCGGGCACCAGCACGACGTCTGCCACACAGGCCCTCTCGCGGACCTTCGGCGTCACCTGGACGTCGGAGCTGCTGACCGTCACCGGCGTCGACCCGTCGGGCGGACCGGTGAGCGTGCAACCGAACTCGGCGGTGCGCTGGGGAGCCGGCGTCACGCACGCCACCCCCGCCCCGACGACCACTGCCGCACCGACGGTGATCGAACCGCGGGAGGCCGACGTCGTGCCGGTCGAGGACCTCGTCGGGTCACACGCGCAGGCCGCGAAACTGTCGGAGTGGCTGACCCTCGCCCTCGACGAACCCGAACTGCTGCAGAAGCTCGGCGCCTCACCGCATCTCGGGGTGCTCGTCACCGGTCCGGCCGGTGTCGGCAAGTCGATGCTCGCGCGCTCGGTGCTCGCCAAGCGCCGCGTCGTCGAACTCGACGGTCCGGGTGTCGGTGCGTCCGAGGCACAGTCGCGGCTCGAGCGGGTCACCGCGGCCGTGGACGCCGTCCGCTCCGGCGGCGTGCTGCTCGTCACCGACATCGACGCGCTGCTGCCGGCCACCCGCGAACCCGTCTCGACGCTGATCCTCGACCAGCTGCGCCGCGCCGTCGACACCGAGTCGGTGGCCTTCGTCGCGACCACCGCCCACCCGGAGGGCCTCGACGACCGGCTGCGCGCCCAGGACCTGTGCGACCGGGAACTGTCGCTGTCGCTGCCCGACGGTGCCGGACGCCGCCAGTTCCTCGAACTGCTGCTCCGCAAGGTCCCCACCGTCGACCTCGATCTTCCCGCAATCGCCTCGCGAACACCGGGATTCGTCGTCGCCGACCTGGCCGCGCTGTGCCGGGAGGCGGCCCTGCGCGCCGCGTCCCGCGCGAGTAGCGACAAGGCCGAACCGAAGCTGACACAGGACGACCTGGTGGGCGCGCTCGACGTGATCCGGCCGCTGTCGCGTTCGGGCACCGAGGAACTCGCGATCGGCAGCGTCACCCTCGACGACGTCGGCGACATGATCGAGACCAAACAGGCGCTCACCGAGGCGGTGCTGTGGCCGCTGCAGCACCCCGATTCCTTCGCCCGTCTGGGCGTCGACCCGCCGCGCGGCGTCCTGCTGTACGGGCCGCCCGGCTGCGGAAAGACGTATCTCGTTCGCGCCCTGGCCAGTTCGGGTCAACTCAGCGTGCACGCCGTCAAGGGCGCCGAGCTGATGGACAAGTGGGTGGGCTCGTCCGAGAAGGCGGTGCGCGAATTGTTCCAGCGGGCCCGCGACTCGGCGCCGTCGCTGATCTTCCTCGACGAGGTGGACGCCCTCGCCCCGCGCCGCGGACAGAGCTCCGACTCCGGCGTCTCCGACCGCGTCGTGGCCGCGCTGCTCACCGAACTCGACGGCGTCGAACCGCTGCGCGACGTCGTGGTGCTCGGTGCCACCAACCGGCCCGACCTCATCGACCCCGCGCTGCTGCGCCCCGGCCGGCTCGAGCGCCTGGTGTTCGTGCCGCCGCCGGACGCGGACGCGCGCAAGGAGATTCTGCGGACGTCGGGCAAGTCGGTGCCGCTCGCGGACGACGTCGACCTGACGGACCTGGCCGAGGACCTCGACGGCTACTCCGCCGCCGACTGCTCCGCAGTGCTGCGCGAGGCCGCGCTCGCGGCGATGCGCCGCGACGTCGACGCCGCCGACGTGACGGCAGCCGACGTCGCGGCCGCACGGGAGAAGGTGCGCCCATCGCTGGATCCCGACCAGGTCGCGCACCTCAAGGCCTACGCCGAGAACCGCTGACGCGTAAGAGCTTCCGGCCGCGCTACTGCCAGCGGGCGAGGAGCTCGTTCGCACGGACGGCCAGGGCGGCCTGCAGCAGCGGGCCGAAGCTGACCCGGCCGACCCCGAGGGCAGCGAAGTCGGCCTTCCCGCCGCGCACCGGGTCGGCAATCGCGTTGACGGGCAACGGCAGTGCCGACGTGAGCTGCCGGTACACCTCGTCGCTGTGGAACCCGACCGGGTACAGCACGTCGGCCCCGGCCTCGGCGCACAGGGTGAGCCGGGCGATGGCCCGCTCGACCCGGTCCGCCTCGTCGCCGACCTGCTTGATGAACAGGTCGGTGCGCGCGTTGACGACCATGTGCACGCCGACCGCGTCCGCCGCACTGCGCAGGCCGCCGACGAAGTCCGCGTGCTCCTGCGGCTCGCGCAGCCGGCCGCCCTCGCTGTGCACCGTGTCCTCGATGTTGAGGCCCACCGCGCCGACCTCGACCAAACCGTCGATCAGCTGCTGCGGCTGCAGGCCGTAGCCCGCCTCGATGTCGACGGAGACCGGCAGGTCCACCGCCGCGGTGATCTGCGCGACGCGCGTCGTCAGCTCCGCGAACGACATGCCCTCGTTGTCGGGCCGACCCACCGAGTCGGCGACCGGGTGGCTTCCGACGGTCAATGCCGCGAATCCGGCCCCGGCGGCCAGGTTGGCCGACCATGCATCCCAGACCGTCGGGAGGATCACGGGATTACCGGGCTGGTGCAGTGCCAGCAGAGTGGCTGCCTTCTCGACGATCGGTGCCATGCGTGTTCCTTACCTCGCGGAGTGTCGGGTACCTCGCCGGACGCGCTCTACCGCCGGATGCAGGACGCCTTCGCCTGCTCGACCTGATCGTCGGTCAACGGCGGCGCGGGCAGCGGCGTGCGCTCCGCCCCCTCCGCCCGCATTCCGTCGAGCACCAACGCGAGGTATCGGCGCCAGGCCTCGGGCGCGACCGGTCGGACGAAGTCGATGACGGACTCGACCATCCGACTGACAGTGAACAGGTCGTTGACGGTGACGTCCGGTCGCAGTGCGCCGGCTTCGCGGGCCCGGGCGATCAGCGCCTCGACGACCGGCGTCACGCGCTCGCGGGCGCAGGCGACCTGTTCCCGGCCCTCGTCGCCGGTGAAGAAGACGTCGGCCATGCCGCGGTTGAGCGCCATCTTCTCGCAGGTGAGGGCGACGAAGTCGACAAGCCCCGCCCACGGATCCTCACACTCGAGGGCGGCGGTCGCGCTGTCGGCCAGGTCGTCCATGTGCTGCTGGAACACGCCGTCGACGAGTTCCTGCTTGCAGGTGAAGCGGCGGTAGACGGTGCCGACGCCGACCTTTGCGTGCCGCGCGACGTCGTCGAGCGTGATGTCGATGCCACGGGTCGCGAACAGTTCCGCCGCGGCGTCGAGGATCTTGCGGCGATTGCGCTCGGCGTCGGCGCGCAGTCGGCGACCTTCTGTGACGGTGCTCACGATTTTCATTCTGCCATCCCAGAAATTGCGACATACCCGGACAAACCGCACCGCGCGGAAAAATCAAGTGGAGATATCTCCTCCACTTAGGCGTACGGTGACCTAAGTGGAGCTTACTCCTCCACTTCGATCCGCTTCGGTGACTCAACCCACGACCCACATCCAGAGGGGTTCCTCATGAGCAGCACCACAATCGATCCGCCGGAGACCGTGCCGGAAGAGCAGACGCGAGAGCACCGCCTTCGCTGGCTCGTCCTGGCCGTCATCGGACTGGCCCAACTGATGGTCGTGCTCGACGCCACCATCGTGAACATCGCGCTCCCCGCCGCCCAGAAATCACTCGAGTTCTCCGACGCCGACCGGCAGTGGGTGGTCACCGCCTACGCGCTGGCCTTCGGCAGCCTGCTGCTGCTCGGCGGACGCCTGAGCGACCTGTTCGGCCGCCGCAACACCTTCGTCATCGGCCTCGTCGGCTTCGCCGCGATGTCCGCGGTCGGCGGTGCCGCCGTGAACTTCCCGATGCTGGTCGCCGCGCGCGCCGGACAGGGCGTCTTCGGCGCGCTGCTCGCCCCCGCGGCGTTGTCCCTGCTGTCGGTCACCTTCACCAAGCCCGACGAGCGCGCCAAGGCATTCGGCGTCTTCGGCGCCGTCGCGGGCGCCGGCGGCGCCGTCGGACTGCTCCTCGGCGGCGTGCTCACCGAGTGGGCCTCGTGGCGCTGGAGCCTGTACGTCAACCTGATCTTCGCGGCCGTCGCACTGGTCGGCGCGTTGCTGATGATGGCGCCGCACAAGGCCGAGCACCGGCCTCGGCTCGACATCCCCGGCACGGTCGCGGTGTCCGCCGGGCTGTTCAGCATCGTCTACGGCTTCTCACACGCCGAGTCGCACGGCTGGTCCAACGGCGCCACCATCGCGTGGCTGCTGACCGGCGCGGTCCTGCTGGCGGTATTCGTCGTCATCGAGACCCGCGTCGCGCATCCGCTGCTGCCGCTGCGGGTCGTGCTCGACCGCACCCGCGGCGGGGCCTACCTGGCCATGTTCATCGCCGGCACCGGCATGTTCGCGGTGTTCCTGTTCCTGACCTACTACATGCAGACGGTCCTGCAGTACAGCCCCATTATCACCGGTGTCGCCTACCTGCCGATGGTCGCGGGCATGGTCATCTCGGCAACCACCGCGACCAGCGTGCTACTGCCCCGGTTCGGTCCCCGGCCGCTGATGACCACCGGCCTGACCCTGGTGGCGATCGGCATGGTCCTGCTCGCCCAACTGACCGTGGACAGCACCTACGCGCCGCACATCCTGCCCGGCCTGGTGCTGCTCGGCGTCGGCATGGGCATGGTGTTCGCACCCGGCATGCAGGGCGCGGTCACCGGCGTCCGGCCGGAGGACGCCGGCGTGGCCTCCGCGACGGTGAACACCATGCAGCAGGTCGGTGGCTCGATCGGCACCGCACTGCTCAGCACGATCGCGGCGACCGCCGCCGCGAACTACCTGTCCGACGCGGCCCCGACCCCGCAAGGCCAGGCGCTCGCGGCAGTGCACGGCTACACCACCACGTTCTGGTGGTCGGCCGCGATCTTCGCTGCGGGAGCGGTGATCTCGGCGTTCCTGCTGCCCCGAGGCAAGCTGCCCGCGGCGGCGGGCGACCAGGAGGTTGAGCTCGTGATGGCGCACTGACGTCAACCGGTACATCTGACCGATTCGGCGGCGATCACGCACTGCGTGGTCGCCGCCGGAACGCGTTGCGCGCCAGGTAGCGTCGGGCCGGTGACTCCGACCGTCCGCGCGTATTTGTCCGCCGTCGCCGCCCTGTTCGCCGGGGTGCTCGCGACGTTCGTGCTCGTCAATCCGACTCAGTGGCAGGCGAACTTCAGCGCCTCCGAAGGCCAGCTGAGCAGTTGGAACGAAACCCAGGCGACCGGGGTGGCCGTCGGCTGCGTCCTCGTCGTCGCGGCGTGCGCGGTGCTGCTGCGGGCGGCGTCGACGCGTCCCGCCTGGATCACGACGGTCGTCGCGACGGCCGTGCTGATCGCGGCCCGCCTGACGGTGTCGGGCGTCAGCGATCTGGATCAGTTGACGCTGCTGTACTACGCCAAGTGCCTCGCCGGCGGCGTCCTGCTGGGCGCCACCGTCGCCGCGGTGTGGTCACGTCCCATCGCGCGACTCGTGCTCGTCGGCGCGGTGGGCGCGACGTTCGTCGTCGCGCACACCGCGCACGTGGGCTGGCAGCCGAGCACGTCGGTGCTGGGCGAACCGTTCTGGTGGATCCTGATCCCCGCGCTCGTGCTCGCCGCGGTGTGCACAGTGGTCGACGACGCGGCACCCGGCAACGTCGATCGGGAAACCGTGATCGGGGTGATCGTCGCCGTCGTCACCCTCGCGCTCGCGCACCGACTGCTCGCCGAGTGGATCGAGCGGCAGACCGGTTCGCAGTTCCGGCAGTGGGTCGTCATCGCTTTGTGCCTGGTGCTGGTGGTCGCGCTCACCGAGTTCTGGGCGCGGCGCCTGGACTCGCCGTTCCTGCTCGCGGCCACGGCGGTCGCGGCCGTCACGCCGTTCGTCGCGACGACGCTGTGGTGGGGCCATCTGCGGCTGACGCCGTGGATCCCGGTCGCGATCGGCGTCGTGGCTGTGGCGGCCGGCGTCGCGATCAGCCTGCTGCGGGTCTCACCTCTGGTCGGGCTGGCCGCGCTCGCCGTGATCCCGCTCTTCGCAGCGATCGAACCGACCCCCGACAGCCGGGTCTGGTTCCTCGTCCAGCTCGCAGTCCTCGGACTCGGCATCGGGCTCGTCCTCGGCTCGACGCTCCCCGACCATGCCGCCACCGCCGCACTGGGGCTGGCCATACCGCTGCTGGCGCTGGTGTTCACGACCGGCGTCCGCGTCACGACCGTGTTCGAGACGTTCACCGCGTTCACCCCGGACCGCGTCGACGTCATCGACTACGTGCGCCACGACGCCTACACCGGCAACCACGTCGAGATCGCCCTTCCGCAGACACCCCTCTTCACCCTCGACCGCACCGCCGCCGTCGCGATGCTGCTCGTCGTCGTGTTCTGCGCGCTCGCGATCCGCGGTCTACGCAAGGAGCAGCCCGCCCCGCGCCCGGAGTGAGCGTCAGTCGACCAGATCCAGCTCTCGCAACCGTGCGAAGACGAGGCGCGAACCGGGCGCGGTCTCGGGCATCGCGGCGTACTCGGCCTCGGTGAAGTAGCGGATCTCGGCGACCTCGCTGGTGGGCTTCGGCTCGTCGGTGAGCTCCGCGAGGAAGCACGTCATGTGCAGGTGGGTGCCGGGGCGGTGACCGAACGCGGGCGCCTCGAACACGCCCAGTTCGACGACGGAGCCGTCCACGATCCCGGCGTCGAGCTCCTCGCGCACCTCCCGGTGCAGGGCCTGCTCGGGGGTCTCACCTGGGTCGATCTTGCCGCCGGCCATGTAGAACGCAGTCTTGCCGGCCGAGCGGGCCTGCAGCAACCGGCGGTCACGGATGTGGGCGAGGGCGGCGGTCCGGATCACGGTGGGGTTCTCGTCTGACACCCGTTGGAACGTACTCCCGTCGGGCCCCGCTCGCCGCCCTCGGCCGTTTTGCCCGGTTAATACCGATTGAGGCGTCAACTCGAGCACTTAGTAAGATGATCTCCGTAGTCCACTTTGCTAGCTAGCGAAGGGTCTGCCCGACTCTCGGCTAACGCCGATTCGTCACCCCGCCGCACCACAACCCGACGGAGTGCCATTTGCTTGTCATATTGATCGCCCACGCGATAGCCGCCGTTCTGGCTCCGCTCGTCGTGCGATCAATAGGACGCAACGCGTTCTTCCCGCTCGCACTGGTACCGCTCGCGAGCCTCGGCTGGGTGATCGCGAACTGGGGCACCGAACAGAGTCTGAGTCTTCAGTGGGTGCCCGGTCTGTCGATGAACATCGACATGCGGTTCGACTCCCTCGCCGCGATCATGTCGGTGCTGGTCCTCGGCGTCGGCGCGCTGATCCTGGTCTACTGCGCCCGCTACTTCAAGGACGACGAACCCCGGCTCGGCATCTTCGCTGCCGAGATGGTCGCGTTCGCGGGCGCCATGTTCGGCCTCGTGACCAGCGACAACATGCTGATCCTCTACACCTTCTGGGAACTGACGACGGTCCTGTCGTTCCTGCTCGTGGGTCACTACGCCGAACGCGCCACCAGCCGCCGCGCCGCCACCCAGGCACTGCTGGTCACCACCGCCGGCGGCCTCGCGATGCTGGTCGGCATCATCATGCTCGGCCAGCAGGTGGGCAGCTACAACCTGTCCGACGTCGTCGCGAACCCGGCCAGCGGATGGCTGGCGAGCGTCGCGATCGTGCTGGTGCTGATCGGCGCGCTGTCGAAGTCGGCGATCGTCCCGCTGCACTTCTGGCTCCCCGGTGCGATGGCCGCGCCCACCCCGGTCAGCGGCTACCTGCACGCCGCCGCGATGGTCAAGGCCGGCATCTATCTGGTCGCGCGCCTGGCCCCCGGCTACGCCGACTCGCCGCCGTGGCGGGTCACGATCATCGTGCTCGGACTCGCGTCGATGCTGCTCGCCGGTTGGCGTGCGCTCCGCTCGTTCGACCTCAAGCTCGTGCTCGCGTTCGGCACCGTCAGCCAGCTCGGTTTCCTCATGGTGCTCGTGGGCGTCGGCTCACGGGACGCCGCGCTGGCCGGCATGACGATGGTCGTCGCACACGCCATGTTCAAAGCCGCGCTGTTCATGGTGGTCGGCATCATCGACCACTCCACCGGCACCCGCGACATCCGCAAACTCGCGAGGCTCGGGCCGAGCGCGCCGTGGCTGGCCGCGATCGCGGCCCTGGCGGCGGCGTCGATGGCCGGCCTGCCGCCGTTCCTCGGGTTCGTCGGCAAGGAGGCGGCGCTCGAGTCGATCCTGCAGGCGGACATGCTCGAGCCGTGGGCCCGGACGGCGGTCCTCGTCGGAATGGTGCTGGGCTCGATCCTCACCGTCGCGTACAGCATCCGGTTCGTGTGGGGCGCGTTCGGCCGCAAGCGGCTGCGCCAGCCGAGCCCGCCGGTGGCGAACATGCACGCCCCGAGCGTCCTGTTCCTGGCTCCGCCCGCCCTGCTCGCCGTCGCCGGTCTGGCCGCGGGACCGCTGTCACCGCAGCTCGAGAAGCTGCTGACGCCGTATTCGACGACGCTGCCCGCCGGCCCGCACGCCGACTATCACCTGGCGCTGTGGCACGGCATCAACACGCCGCTGCTGCTCACCGGCGCGATCGTCGCCGTCGGTGCGGTGCTGTTCGTCGCGCACCGCTGGGCGGTCCAGCGGCTGCGGTTCCAGCATCCGCCGCTCGGCAACGCCGACCGCGTGTACGACGCGACGCTGCGTGGCATGGACACGCTGTCGATGCGCCTCACCGGTTTCACGCAGCGCGGTTCACTGCCGCTGACGCAGTCGACGATCCTCGCGACGCTGGTGCTGCTACCGATCATCCTGCTGGCGCTGCGCACCGACGTGTGGGCCGAGATCCGGCTGTGGGAGTCCCCGCTGCAGCTCACTGTCGGGCTGATGATGATCGCCGCCGCGCTGGCCGCGACCGTGCTGCGCAACCGCCTGGCCGCGGTCATCCTCGTCGGGCTCAGCGGCTACGGCTGCGGTGTCATCTTCGCGCTGCACGGCGCCCCCGACCTGGCGCTCACCCAGTTCCTCGTCGAGACGCTGACGCTGGTGATCTTCGTGCTGGTGCTGCGGAAGCTGCCCGCCGAGATCGACGAGCGGCAGGCCATCGGCTTCAAGCTGCCTCGGGCGCTGCTCGCGATCGGTGTGGGCGTCGCCGTCACCACGATCGCCGCGTACGCGATGAACGCCCGCAACTCGGCGCCCATCCACCTCCAGCTCCCCCAGGCGGCATACGAACTCGGCAACGGCCGCAACGTGGTGAACGTGCTGCTCGTCGACATCCGCGCGTGGGACACCCTCGGCGAGATCTCGGTGCTGCTGGTCGCCGCGACGGGCGTCGCGAGCCTGGTGTTCCGGCACCGCCGCTTCGGGATCGCGCCGCGCGTGTCCGACGCCCCGTCCGTCGTGCAGGATGCGGCGTCGGCGAGCACGGAGACGACGTGGCTGCGCGGCGGCGACCTGATCGATCCCAGGCATCGCTCGCTGGTGCTCGAGGTGACCACGCGGCTGATCTTCCCGACGATCATGGTGCTGTCGGTCTACTTCTTCTTCTCCGGACACAACGCCCCCGGCGGCGGCTTCGCGGGCGGTCTCACCGCGGGTCTCGCGCTGGTGCTGCGCTACCTCGCGGGCGGCCGCTACGAACTCGGCGAGACGGTGCCCATCGACGCCGGCAAGATCCTCGGCCTCGGTCTCGCACTGTCCGCCGGCACCGCGCTGATATCGCTGTTCCTCGGCGCGCCGCCGCTGTCGTCGGCGGTGTTCGAGGTGACGCTGCCGCTGCTCGGCCACATCAAACTCGTCACCGCGCTGTTCTTCGACCTGGGGGTGTACCTGATCGTGGTGGGCCTGGTGCTCGACGTGCTCCGCAGTCTCGGGGCCCGCCTCGACGCCCAGGAGGAGGTGAACGCCCGATGAGCGCCGACCTCGCGACACTGATCGTCATCGGTGTCCTCACCGCCGCCGGCGTGTACCTGCTGATCGAACGCAGCATCACCCGCATGCTGCTGGGCCTGCTGCTCGTCGGCAACGCCGTCAACCTGCTCATCCTCACGGTCGGCGGCGAGTCCGGCAATCCTCCGATCGTGGGCCGCGAATCGGTACACGAGGAGATGGCCGACCCGTTGGCGCAGGGAATGATCCTCACCGCGATCGTCATCACGATGGGCATCGCGGCGTTCGTGCTGGCCCTCGCCTACCGATCGTTCAAGATCAACACGGCGGACCGGGTCGAGGACGACCCCGAGGACACCAAGGTCTCCAAGCGGCGCACCCCGGCCGATGCGCCGGACCGCGACCGCTCCGACGACCCGCTCACCGGAGCGCCGTCCAAGGGCGGCGACGCCTTCGATGCCGAGGGCAACCCCATCCCCGTCGACCAACTCGAGGACCCGGAGGACTACGAATCCTACGAGGATCTGCGCGACGGGGACGACGACGAACTGGAGACCGAGACACCGGGAGGTAAGCGATGACGCTCTCCCCCGACCTCATCGGCACGCTGGCACCGCTGCCGGTCCTGATCCCGATGATCGCCGCGGCGGCCACGCTGATCGTCGGCCGCCGACCCACCGCGCAGCGCTGGATCACCCTCGCTGCACTCATCGGCGTCACCGGCGTCTCGGCGATGCTGCTGTACCTCGCGGACCGGCACGGCACCACCGCCATCCAGGTGGGCGGCTGGGACACCCCGATCGGTATCACGCTGGTCGTCGACCGACTGTCGGCGCTGATGCTGCTGGTGTCGTCGATCGTGCTGCTCGCCGTCATGATCTATTCGATCGGCCAGGGCATCCGCGACGGCCACGAACACCAACCGGTATCGATCTTCCTGCCCACGTACCTCGTGTTGACCGCGGGCGTGTGCAACGCGTTCCTCGCGGGCGACCTGTTCAACCTGTACGTCGGCTTCGAGGTGTTGCTGGCCGCGAGCTTCGTGCTGCTCACCCTGGGCGCGAGCGCCGACCGCGTCCGGGCCGGCGTCTCGTACGTCATGGTGTCGATGGTGTCGTCGCTGATCTTCCTGTGCGGCATCGCGTTCGCCTACGCGGCGACCGGCACCCTCAACCTCGCGCAGATGGCGCTGCGGTTCGACGACATCCCCGTCGGCACCCGCATGGCGATCTTCGGTGTGCTGCTGGTGGCGTTCGGCATCAAGGCCGCGGTGTTCCCGCTGTCGACGTGGCTGCCCGACTCCTACCCCACCGCGCCCGCCCCGGTCACCGCCGTGTTCGCGGGCCTGCTCACCAAGGTCGGTGTGTACGCGATCATCCGCGCGCACACGCTGCTGTTCCCGCAGGGCGAGCTCGACAACGTCCTCATGGTGTGCGGTCTGCTCACGATGATCGTCGGCATCCTCGGTGCCATTGCGCAGAGCGACATCAAACGTCTGCTGTCGTTCACGCTGGTCAGTCACATCGGCTACATGATCTTCGGTGTCGCGTTGTCGACGCAGTCCGGCCTGTCCGGCGCCGTCTACTACGTGGCGCACCACATCGTCGTGCAGACGACGCTGTTCCTGGTGGTCGGTCTCATCGAGCGGCAGGCCGGCAGCTCGTCGCTGCGTCGCCTCGGTGGTCTCGCGGCCGCCAGCCCGGTGCTGGCGATCGTGTTCCTGGTGCCGGCGCTCAACCTGGGCGGCATCCCGCCGTTCTCCGGGTTCATCGGCAAGATCGCGCTGCTGCAGGCCGGTGTCGCGCACCCGAGCGCGCTGTCGTGGATGCTGGTCGCGGGCGGCACCGTCACGAGCTTGCTGACCCTGTACGTGGTGGCCCGCGTGTGGACCAAGGCGTTCTGGCGGGCCCGCGCCGACGCCCCCGAGGGCGACCTGGCCGACGTCAGCCCGTCGGCGCTCATCGACGAGTCCGAGGAGGACATCGCCTTCGTCGACCGCAAGGACGTCGGACGGATTCCGGTGTTCATGCTGCTGCCGACGATCGGACTGGTCGGCGTCGGCCTGGCGCTGACGATCTTCGCCGGACCGATGATCGGGATCAGTGACCGCGCCGCGCAGGACCTGCAGAATCGAGACGTCTACATCACTGCCGTCCTCGGCGAGGGAGGTGACCGATGACCCGCGAACGCGTACTCCGCGTCGGCATCCTCGCGTGGCTGACGGTGGTGTGGATCCTGCTGTGGGGCACGTTCAGCATCGCGAATCTGTTGGGCGGCATCGTCGTCGGACTGCTCATCATGTGGCTGCTGCCGCTGCCGCGGGTGCCCGTCGAGGGCCGCGTGCACGTGCTGTCGATGGTCAAGCTGGTGTGGATGATCATCTTCTACGCCGCGCAGTCCAGTGCGCAGGTGGCGTGGCTGGCCGTCCGGCCGGGGCCGCCGCCGGTCACCGGGGTGCTGCGCTGCAAGCTCGGCATCAAGTCCGACCTGGTGCTGACGCTGTGCGTCGACGTCCTCAATCTGATCCCCGGCACGATGGTGCTCGAGGTGGACCAGGCACGCCGCGCGGTGTACGTGCACGTCCTCGACGTCGGGACCACCAAGGCCGTCGACCAGTTCTACCGGACCACACGACAGCTCGAACGATTGTTCATCGCGGCGTTCGAACGGGATTCGGAGTGGCAGCCGGCGCCGTGGCATCTGCGCGACTACGAGTACCACGAAGAGGGCAGGGAGGATCGCGCATGACCGCCGTGCTGATCATCGCCGGAGTGATGCTGGTGGTGGCCGCGCTGCTCACCACCTACCGGCTGCTGGCCGGGCCGGGCAGCCTCGACCGTCTGGTCGCGATGGACACCCTCATCGCCACCGCGATCTGCGGGCTGTCGGTGTGGGCGGCCTACAGCGGCGACACCACGATCGTGCCCGCCATCGTCGCGCTCGCCCTGGTCGGCTTCGTCGGCTCGGTGAGTGTGGCCCGATTCCGGGTGAGTGACGACTCGTGAACACCTTCCTCGACGTCCTCGCCGCGATCTGCATCCTCGTCGGATCGTTCCTCGCGCTCACCGCCGCGATCGGCATCGTCCGCTTCCCCGACACCCTCTCCCGCATGCACGCGGCCACCAAACCGCAGGTCGTCGGCCTGGTGCTGGTGCTGATCGGTGCAGTGATCCGGCTGCACGGCAACGTCGACATCTGGATGCTCGTGCTCGTCGGCCTGTTCACGCTGCTGACCGCGCCCGTCATCGCGCACAGCGTCGGCCGCGTCGCCTACCGCGAGCAGCGCGGACGCGACGGGCTGCTGATGAACCACGACGACGATCCGGGCACCTTCCGCTGACCCGCCTTCCCCACCCCCGCGTTTTGCGCACTTAGCGCGCCGACGCGGCCCTCACCCCCGCGTTTTGCGCACTTAGCGCGCGGTCGGGGCGTCCTCCGGGAGCGCTAAGTGCGCAAAACGCGAGGAGGCCGGGGCACGGTAGAACGTGCGCCAGTACGCGTAGGCGAAGAGGGCCGGGACACCGAGGAGCAGCGGCGCGGAGACGATCGGGTACTCGGCGATCTCCACGGCCAGGAACCGGTAGCTCAGCAGCAGTGCGGCCAGCAGCACCGCGCCGCCGGCGACAAGGCGCACCCGGAACGCACCCCAGCCGCGCTCGGGGGCGCGCAGGGCGGACTCGAGCGTCAGCGTCAGGACGACACCGGCGATGAGGTCGACGCCGTAGTGGTAGCCGAAGCCGAGGGTCGCGCTGAGCGTGCACACCAGCCAGAACGTGCCGCCCCAGCGCAGCCAGCGCGGTCCCTGCCGCGAGTGCAGGAACAGCGCGAGCGCCCACGCGGTGTGCAGGCTGGGCATGCAGTTGCGGGGGGTGGCGTCGTCGAACGGCATGGCCGACGGCGTCAGGTCGAACGGCACGACGGACGGCCAGAAGTCGCCCACTTGGAAGCCGTTGCCGTCGGCGCCGAACGCGAAGATCGGCCCCACCACGGGGAACAGGATGTAGAACACCGGCCCGATCAGCCCGATCAGCAGGAACGTGCGGACCAGATGGTGCGACGGCCAGCCCTTGCGCAGCTGGTACAGCGCGACGACGATCGCGGCCACGGGCAGCTCGATGTACACCCAGTGCAGGACGGCGTAGCCGACCGACCCCGTCGCGTCGACGATGTTGCCCATCACCCACGACGGGTTGCCGAGCGCGTGGTCGGCGAGCTGGACGTACTGGTCGAGGACCTCCGGGCCGGCGAGGACGGTGATGTGCAGCCACACGTCGCCGAACTTGGTGGCGACGATGAGCAACGCGCCCAGTCCGACGCCCATGAGTGCGTTGCGGCGCTGCTCGCCGGACCATTTCCAACCGGCCCAGACGCCGATCGCGGTCAGCACGATCACCGCGCCGTTGCCGACGGTGAGCGGCCCGCCCGCGAGGTAGCGGATTGCGGCGATCACGACGTCGATGCCCACCGCGCTCGACAGCGCCAGCACCCGCTGCCGGTTGGTGAGCCCCACCATCGCGAGCGCGAGCCCGGCCCACGGCACGGATGCCGACTTGGGGGTCCCGACGAAATCGTTGAGCAGACTCGTCAGAGGTCCCTCGAAACCGTGGGACGACGCGAACATCTGCAGCGCGATCAGGATTGCGACACCGGCCGCGACGACGCCGCCGATCAGGTAATTGCGGGTCCGGTCGGAGAGCCGCACCGGCTCCGTCCGCGCACCACCGTCCACCAACACGCCGTTCATAGTAAACGGCGGGTGAATTCGAACTTACGTGTCCAGTTCGTCGACGAGGGAGCCGACGACGGCGCGCAGGTCGCCGCCGGTCGCGGCGGCCACCTTGCGCTGACGCTGATACGACGCCCCGCGGCGCGGGATGTCGGCGACGCGGGCCAGTTCGTCGGCGCAACCCAACCGGACGGCGGTGGGGGTGAGCTTCTCGAGGAGGTCGTGGAGGTCGTCGGTGACGAGCCGTTCGCGGTTGTCGGCGCCCAGGATCACCTCGGCGTCGATGCCGTAGCGGGCGGCGCGCCACTTGTTTTCCTGCACGTGCCACGGCGGCATCGACGGCAGCGTCTCCCCCGCCTCGAGCCGCTCGTCGAGGTGCACGATGAGGCAGTGGATGAGGGCGACGAGCGCGGACAGTTCGGTGCGGGAGGAGATGCCGTCGCACACCCGCACCTCGATGGTGCCCCAGCGCGGCGCGGGCCGGATGTCCCAGTGCAGGCCGCCGAGGTTGTCGATGACGCCGGTGGTGAGCTGGTCGTCGACGTAGCCCTCGAACTGCGTCCAGTTCTCGAACTGGAACGGCAGCCCTGCGGTGGGCAGCTGCTGGAACATCAGTGCCCGGTTGCTGGCGTATCCGGTGTCGACCCCGGTCCACATCGGCGACGACGCCGAAAGTGCAAGCAGGTGAGGATATTTCAGCAGCAACGCGTTGAGGATCGGGAAGACTCTCTCCTTCGACGAGATCCCGACGTGCACGTGCACGCCCCAGATCAGCATCTGCCGCCCCCACCACTGGGTGCGTTCGATGAGTTCGTCGTAGTGCGGGGTACGGGTGATCAACTGGGTGGACCACTGCGCGAACGGATGGGTGCCCGCGCACATGAGGTCGACGCCGAGCGGATCGGCGGCCCGGCGCACCAGCGACATGGTCTCCGACAGGTCGTCCATCGCCTCGCCGACGTTGTCGCAGATGCCCGTCACGAGTTCGACGGTGTTGCGCAGCAACTCCTTGGTGACTCGGGGTTTGTCGGCCAGACCACCGACGGCGTCGAGCACCTCGGCGGCGGTGTTGGACAGATCGCGGGTGGTCCGGTCGACCAGCGCGATCTCCCATTCCACCCCGATGGTCGGACGCGGTGAACCTGCGAAGGGTACTCCCACAGAACCGATCCAACCACAGCGATCTGGAGCCCGCACGACTCCGGAAAAGGCCTGGCAGACGCGGAACGGCGGGGCCGTGATGGCCCCGCCGTTCCGGTGGTTCTCGTGTTGGCGTCAGCCGCCGATGACGCCGCAGGCGACGCGTCCGCCCGCATCACCGGTGGACAGCGTCTGCTGGTCCGGCACGGCCGCGTTGTCGGGCAGCGTGTAGCGGGTGGGGATGTTGCCGAAGTTGTCGGCGTCCGCGTGGATCATCAGCGCGGTGCCCTTGCCACCGTTCTTCAGATCCTCGAGGGTGAAGGCGTCGGTGGTGGTGACGAGGTAGCCCTTGCCGTCCTCGCGGACCTCGAGCGAGGTGAGGTCGCCGCTGGCCGGGTGACCGGTATGGCCCTGGACCTGGAAGTGGCCGCCGGCGGAGAGGAAGTTGCCGGGCTCGCCGCCGGTGGGGGCGACGGAGTTGGGCTCGCACTTGCCGACCGAGTGCACGTGCAGGCCGTGGAAGCCGGGCTTCAGGCCCTGCGCGTCGACGGTGATCTGGACGAAGCCACCGTTCTCGGCGAGGGTCGCGGTGCCGACCTGGGCGCCCTTGGCGTCCTTCAGCGTCACCGAGACGTTGTCGGCGGATGCGGTGGTGGTGGCGTGCTCGGAGCCGCTCTCACCGTGCTCGCCTGCGGGAGCGGGGGCACCGGTCCACACCGGCGGGGTGGTGCCGGGGACGTCGGTGGGCTCCTCGTTGTTCGAGCACGCGGTCAGGCCCAGCGCGGCGATCGCGACCAACGGGGTCACGACACGCCAGGACTTGCGACGGGAGAATTGCGAGGCCATCGAACCGCTCCTTCGAGGTGGTTGAAATCTGCTGATGATCATAACCAGCGGGTCCCGCGGAACTATCCGGAGGTGACGATCACGATCACGCCGGGCGACGCACTGTCGATGCCGGCGAAACGGGGTTCGGCCTTGACGCCGAGTTCGGCGGCGATGGCCTGCGCGGCGGCCTTCTCGGATGCGCTACTGCCGTAGTAGACCGTGGTGGTCTGGATCTGCCCGTAGCTGTAGTTGCCGGTCTCGGAGACGTTCCAGCCGCCGGACGTCAGCTCGTTGGCGGTCTGCGCGGCCAGGCCCGAGACGGTGCTGTTGTTGAACACCCGCACCGGGACGGACTTGTCGACGCGTGCGGACGTGGTGGCCGAGGCACTGGTGGTCGACGGGGTGCTGGTCGCGGCCGTGGTGGTCGTGGGCGCCGGAGCCGTCGTCGTGCGCGCTGCCGCGGGCGCGGCGGCCGCCGACGTGGTCGTGGTGGCGGACGCCTCGGTGGCCGTCTCGTCCGAATCGGAGCCCCCCAGGGAGGCCGCGCCGAGGCCTGCGAACAGGATCGCGAGGGCGATCAGCACCATCGCGATCGCGCGCAGCGGGGGGCCTGACGACTCTGGATTCGGGGTGGTCACGACTCACGACCTTAATCGGCGCGCCGGGCGCGGGGCTAGGAGGTGAGGGCTACGTGCTGAGATCGAAGCCCAGACGGCGGGCCGCGCGGGCCTTCTGGCGGCTGGCACGCAGGCGGCGCAGGCGCTTGACCAGCATGGGGTCGGCCGCCAGCGCCTCGGGGCGATCGACGAGCGCGTTGAGAACCTGGTAGTAGCGAGTGGCCGACATCGCGAAGAGTTCCTTGATGGCCTCTTCCTTGGCCCCGGCGTACTTCCACCACTGCCGCTCGAAGGACAGGATGTCGTGCTCGCGGCGAGACAGACCGTCCTCGCCCACTTCGTTCCCCGACGTGCTGTCGGGCCGCTCAGATTGGTTCCGCGCTACTGCGCCGTCCATCTCACTCCTCGACTGCTCGATGACTTCCGGTTCCGCCCGACGTCAGCGCACCCTCCGCGCCCCGTTGGACCCGGCAGGATCAGGCCGAGCGGCGTGCCCGGCCACTGAGACATCGCTGGAGACCGGTCACGAATTACATCTGTGTTCTTCCTGGTCAATTGAACCACGGTCACGACTGCACCGTCGGGCTTCCGGGGGGACGCGCCGCGGATATCACGCCCACTATCCTTGGTGACCATGGCAATTCTTCCGATCCGCATCGTCGGCGATCCCGTCCTGCACGAGCCGACCAAGCCCGTGACCGAGTCGCCCGCCGAACTCGCCGATCTGATCCGCGACATGTACGAGACGATGGACGCCGCGAACGGTGTGGGTCTGGCCGCGAACCAGGTGGGCGTCGCCAAGCGCCTGTTCGTGTACGACTGCCCCGACGTCGACGAGAACGGCAAGTCTGCCCGCCGCCGCGGCTGCGTGGTCAACCCGGTGCTCGAGACGTCGGAGATCCCGGAGACCATGCCGGACGAGGACGACGACGTCGAGGGCTGCCTGTCGGTTCCCGGTGAGCAGTTCCCCACCGGCCGCGCCGACTGGGCCAAGGTCACCGGCACCGACGAGGACGGCAATCCGGTCGAGATCGAGGGCCACGGCTTCTTCGCACGGATGCTGCAGCACGAGACCGGTCACCTGGACGGCTTCCTGTACGTGGACGTGCTGATCGGCCGCAACAAGCGCGCGGCGAAGAAGACGATCAAGCGCGAGGGTTGGGGCGTGCCGGGCCTGAGCTGGACGCCGGGCACCATGGACGACCCGTTCGGTCACGACGAGGACGATGACGAGGACTGACCCACCGCCGGGTCCGCCGGTGATCGGCGGCCGGGTGGTGGTGCGGTATCGCCTGCCACCCGGGGGCTCGCATCCGCTCACCGACGTGATCGGAACGCTCGAGCAGCTCGAGCCGACGGTGGTGGTCCGCACCGCCGACGACCGCGTGGTGGAGATCGGGCGCGCCGACGTGGTGCGGCTCAAGGCGCTGGGCCCCAAGCCGGTGCGCCGGTCCGACGGCCGGGTTCGGTGACTGTCGGAGTAGCTGACTACCCTCTCCGGTGTGCGTATCGCGACGTGGAATGTGAACTCGGTCCGTGCCCGAACCGACCGGATCGTGGACTGGCTGGCCCGCACCGACACCGATGTGTTGGCGATGCAGGAAACCAAGTGCAAGGACGAGCAGTTCCCGTACGAACGGTTCACCGAGGCCGGCTACGAGGTGGCGCACGTGGGCCTGAGCCAGTGGAACGGCGTCGCGATCGCGTCGCGCATCGGGCTCGAGGACGTGCAGGTCGGGTTCGCGGACCAGCCCGGGTTCAACAAGGATCCGGAGGCGGAGGCCACGCGGGAGGCCCGCGCGATCGGCGCGACGGTGGGCGCGGTTCGGGTGTGGAGCCTGTACGTGCCCAACGGCCGTGAGCTGACGGATCCGCACTACGTCTACAAGCTGGAATGGCTCGCGAAGCTGCGCGCGGACGCGGAGGGCTGGCTGGCCGGCAACCCGGACGCACAGATCGCACTGATGGGCGACTGGAATGTGGCCCCCACCGACGAGGACGTGTGGGATCCGGCGTTCTTCGAGGGCAAGACGCACACGTCGCAGCCGGAGCGGGACGCGTTCGACGCGTTCGCCGACGCCGGTTTCGCAGATGTGGTGCGCCCGCTCGCGCCGGGCCCCGGCGTCTACACCTACTGGGACTACACGCAGCTGCGGTTCCCCAAGCGGCAGGGCATGCGCATCGACTACGTGCTGGGCTCCCCCGCGCTTGCGGCGCGGGTCACCGGCGCGCACATCGACCGGGACGAGCGCAAGGGCAAGGGCGCAAGCGATCACGCGCCGGTCGTGGTGGATCTGGCCTGATCAGGGTCGCTGCTCGTCGAGCAGGTCCAGGCACTCGGTGTGCGCGCCGAGGAACCGCGTGACGTAGGTGCACACCGGGCGGATCCGGGTGCCCTCGCTGCGGGCCCGGTCGAGCACGGCCCGGACCAGTACCGCTGCCCAGCCGCGGCCGCTTCGATCCTCACGGACGACGGTGTGCAGCAGGGTGAGCACGTCCCCGGACGGCCCGGCACTGTCGCGGCGGTAGCCGAGGATGCCGACGAGGTCGTCGCGCACCCACAGTTCGTAGCGCTCGTGCGGCGGGCTGTCGACGATACGGACGGCATCGGCGACGGCGCCCGCGGTCCGGGGCGATTCGGTGTTCACGTTCCCCATGAAACCGGCCGAACCGCCGGCACCGGGTCCGTTTCGGGACGGGTGGGGCGGTTCGATGCCGATCCTTGACCGCGGCGTGGCCGCGCGGCGATCAGTTCAGCGAGATCGCGTCGGACGCCTCGGGCGGCGCCATGAGATCCAGGTACTCCGGATTGGCCTCCACGAACCGCTGCACGTACGTGCACACCGGGCGCACGCGCCAACCGTAGTCCCGGGCCCGGTCCAGGGAGCGCCGCACCATGACGGCGGCGAGCCCACGGTGGCCGAAGTCCTCGACGACGACGGTGTGCATGAACGACACGACCGGAGTGGGTTTCCGCGCGCCGCGACGACGGGCCGGTGAGGTGTCGTAGTAGCCGACGATTCCCACCAGGTCTCCGTTGAGCCGCAACTCGAAGCGGTTCTGGTCGGTATTGTCGGTCACGTCGGCACTGGGCGAATCGGCGAACACGACACCTCCTCGGGACGCTTTCGATGCAACAATGTGATCCACGCCACTATTAGTACAGGCGTTCGGGGCAACCTGTCAGGCATTTGACCGAATCCGTTCGACGCGAATTCCGGGCCCCTTCAGATCGCATACATAAGCACCGGAGACGCATCCCGGATACAGCGCGGAATCCAATACCACCCGACCGGTTCTTCTTGCAGTCGGCACAATCGATTCACCCGGCCATCCGATACAGATAGGCAAACACATCAGAGCCACCCGGCCGATCCCCTGCACCACCAAAGCGCACCACCGAACGGTCGCTTCTCGAAAAGCCTTCAGCTGAATACTTTTCGAACTACGACAGCTCCCATCCCGCGGCGTTGTAGACGGAACTGGTGGTGGAGAGGGAATTGCCCGCACCACCCGACGGCAGGCCGGCCCGTTGATTGACGGCCCAGTTCAGCGAGCCGAAGAGCCCACATCCGGTGGCTCCGGGCACCGAAAAGTTGGTGGCCTTGTGTGTTGCCTGGGGCCAGACCCCGCCCGGAACGCCGGGAACCGTATCCGAAATCCACTGCGCAGCACCAGCATCTTGGAGCGCCAGCGAAAGCCGAATCGGATTGGAGGCAGAACCGATGTAGCAGTTGTTCCCCAGCAACGAGTTGGAGAGCTTCAACCGAACCGGAAGTTGCACACCGAGGTTGTAGGGATCGACCACAGGCAGCGCCACAGCCTCCACGGTCGCCTGGATGGCGGTCGGGCCGAAGTCCTCGGCCGAACTGGTCCCGAGTGCGCCGCCGGGGACGCTGAGCGACTTCGAATACACACCGAACTTGCCATCATTGGCAGCGGGAACAAAGACCTGATCCTGCGCGACACCGCCGGCAATCATCAGGCTTCCGTCCGGAATCTGGACGTTGAGGCTGCCCACTCGCATCGTGCCATCCCGAATCACGACCGTCATACAGGTACCCACGCCGGTATCGGGGTCGTAAACCTTGTCCAGCTGACAGGTGTCCCAATTCTTGAAGTCATACTTCGCCCCCGATACCGGGGCGGCCGCGTTCGCCACACCACCCCCCACCAGAGCCAAAGTTGTTGCCGCGCCAAGGATCACGGAGCGGGTCATGAGTTTTCTCACGTAGAACCCCCATTCGGGTACTCACCCGGCCAGATTCGATTCGAGCAGGACTCGACATCGCCGGTCGAGTGCATTTCTCACGGAAGCGCATCGGCTCGATATGCACTGCACCTCGAGCACGATGCATGACGTTGGGGTGAGTCGGGTGCGCTGCTGGCGTAAGTCCGGAACGAGCGGGGTTGTGCCCGTTCCTGATCTCCCCCGAGATTCCCCATCCTGAGCCGGACCTGATGTCGGCCCGACTGCGTGCGCGTAACAGATCGTCACACGCACGATGCCCTTGCGTGACAGTTTCGACGATTCCCACGGCCGTCGCCAAGTACGGCCCCAGCTGGACGGTCGTTCAGTATATGTTGCGTCCCTTACCATTTCCGGGTTCACACGGGTCGACAGTCCGAGATACCGGTCAGCCGATATTCGACCGGGCGCACGACTTCCCGCTGGGGTCTGGCCCTGGCCGTGACGACACCCGGCCGTTCAGGTCACCTCTTGGGTCAATGCCAAAGTTTGTACTGCAGTACAGTTTCGGTGTACCGCAGATAGATTTCGCCGATCCTCCCGAAACCGGCACACGACATCCGCTGTGTGTGTGACGATCTGTTACACGCTCGCAGTCGGACTGCAACAAGGTCCGGCTCTGGACGGGGAAAATCGGGGGATTCGGATGAGCGCATCTGCGCCCCATCTCGATCCGGGGCACGCCCGACTCACCCCGACGCCAGGCGTCGCATAGGCCCATGCCAGGGCGGCGCCACTCTGTCAGTCGTGCACTCGGGCAGTCACAGCTGGGTTCGACCGAACCTCCTGGCCGAGTCGAAATCCATATGGGGGTATTACGTGCGAAAGAACACCACCCGCTCCGCCGTGCTGGCGGCCACCGCCGCGCTGGCCCTGGTCGGCGGCGGCGTCGCGAACGCCGCCGGATCGGCCGAAGGCAGCTCCGGTAGCAGCGGCAGCCTGTCCAGCTCCGAAGGCAGCAGCGGCTCGTCCGGCAGCAGCGGCTCCTCGACCGGATCGTCGGCCGCACCCGGCACGCCGTACGAGTTCGAGAACTGGGACACCTGCCAGCTCGATCTGGTCTACGACGTCGAAATCGGCGGCACCTGTATGACGGTGATCATCCGGGACGGCAACATGCGCATCGGAAACCTCGACGTCGCAGTCCCCGACGGCAGCCTGATGATCGCCGGCGGCGTGACGGGCGAGCAGGTCTTCGTCCCCGCCGCCGACGACGGCAAGTTCGGCGTATACGCCAACCCGATCACCGTTCCCGGCGGAGCATTCGGCGCCGCGTCGGCGGAGAACTTCGGCCCCACCGCCATCCAGGCGACCGTGGAGGCCGTCGCCCTGCCCGACGTCGATCCCTACAACCTCGCCGTGCAGCTTCCCGTGCGGCTCAAGCTCTCCAATCCGCTCCTCGGCGACAACTGCTACATCGGCTCCGCCGCCACCCCGATCAACCTGTCCCTCGCACTCGTGGGCAGCGCCGGACCGGCCGAATGGATCTCGACCAACGGACCCGATGTCCCGGGTGGCGTCTGGACCCAGGCACCCCACACGGCCACCGACTTCGCCGTCCCCGGAGCCTCCGGTTGCGGCCCGCTCGGATCGCTGAACTGGGCCGTCAACCTGCGGGCGGGCCTGCCCTCCGCCGGCGCCGGTAACTCCCTGTCCACCACCAGCGCCGTCTACAACGTCGCCGGCTGGGAGCTGGACGAGTACCTGAACACCCCCACCCCCTGATCCACCGCTGACCTCGTCCCGGTGCCGGTATCCCGCCGGCACCGGGACGAGTCACGCCGTGACGTCCCAGCACTCGAGCTCACCGCGCCCCTCACACCACCGTCCGTCGCACCCGATCACATGGGTAGGCTCGAGGCCGTGAACTACCTGCCCTTGACGCCGACCGGCCAGACCCCGATCCGCGCCCTCACCATCGCCGGCACCGACTCCGGCGGCGGCGCCGGCATCCAGGCCGATTCGCGCACCATGGCGATGTGCGGGGTGCACGCGTGCGTCGCGGTCGCCGCGGTGACGGTGCAGAACTCGGTGGGCGTCAGCGGATTTCACGAGATCCCGCCCGAGACGGTGGCCGCGCAGGTGCGCTGCGTGGTCGAGGACATCGGCGTGTCCGCCGCCAAGACCGGCATGCTCGCGTCCACTGCGATCATCGAGGCCGTCGCGCAGGTGTGCGGAGAGGTGGGCATCGGCCGCGACGGCTCCATCCCGCTGGTGGTGGACCCGGTGTGCGCGTCCATGCACGGCGATCCGCTGCTGCACGCCGAGGCACTCGACGCCGTCCGCAACACCCTCATCCCCATTGCGTCGCTGGTGACGCCGAACCTCGACGAGGTGCGCCTCATCACCGGCATCGAGGTGGTAGACGACGCCACCGCCCGCCGCGCCGCCGAGGCCCTGCACGAACTCGGCGCGCAGTGGTCGATGGTCAAGGGCGGGCACCTGCGCTCGTCGACGTCGAGCACCGACCTGCTGTTCGACGGCGACACCTTCCACGAGTTCACCAGCCCGCGGATCGACACCGGCAACGATCACGGCGGCGGCGATACCCTGGCCGCGGCCGTGACATGCGCGCTCGCCAACGGCTACGCGATGCCCGACGCGGTCGCGTTCGGCAAGGAATGGGTCACCAAGTGCCTCGAGGCGGCGTACGACCTGGGCGCCGGACACGGTCCCGTGTCGCCGCTGTGGCGACTGGATCCGAAAAACGCCTGATCAGCGCGAATAGTCGCGCAGGGTCATGACGAAACCGACCGCCACCACCGGCACCGCGAGGATGTAGACGGTAATCCGGAACCACGTGGGCCCGTAGTAGCTCACCGCGATCGCGGCCGCCAGCGCCGCGATGATCATCAGCACCCCGTAGAAGGGTGTGCGCTGCGGATGCCCGGACTCGGTCATGGTCCCCAGTGTGCGCGCCGGGCATCGGGGGCGGCAACGGTTTCCCGAAGTCGTCCGAATGGTCCGCTACGGCGCTCCGGAACTCGCGATGCGCCCTCGGTCGTCGGGCACGTCGCCATCGCGGAGTCGCGCCCACGCCGCGCGTACTTCCCCGAGCGCGCTCGCCGCAGTGACGTCACCGAGTCGGGTTTGACCGGCGAGCTGGGACCGCCACTCATCCTCTCCGGGTGCGGCCGCGAAGTCATGCGCCGCAGGAAGCTTGTTTGTCGGTCCGTGACGCCGATACAGCGCGGCCGCGTCGGTGTCGATAGCGCCGATTCGATTGAGCGCCCACAGGTCCCACAAGTCTCGCGGTGCACGCCTGTTCTGCCACGTCGCTGTCTTGGATGCGGCGAAAGCTGCGCGAATGGGCACATGTAGCCGGGCTGGTGGCGCATCGCCGTAGCGCTGTTCGAGTTCGCGCAACTCTGTCGGCCACCGCGGATATCCATTGGAGGCGAGCAACTGGATCTTGATCGCCAGGCCCTCACCGGTTGTGAGGTACGCGGCCGTCGTGTCGGGCACGTCGCTGAGCGCGTCGACCCATGTGAGGCGGCCGTGAGTGCGCTGCAACGCACGTGGAATCAGACGGTCGAGATCCGCCGCGACAGCGTTTCGCCTGTCGAGCGCAATGAGGTCGATGTCTTCGCTCAACCTGCCTTCAGGCAGATGAGTACGTGCGAGCGCGGTACCGCCGATGAACACCACCCGCTCACGAAAGTTCTCGCTGAGAAGGGCGAGCAGATAGGAGATCAGGTGATCACGCTCCACCTGGGAATCGGCGACGCCGAAACGCTCCGCAATGGCAGCGAGCTCGTCAGCGTTCACGTCCGCACTCCCACCCAAGCCTCCGCGCGGTGCAGTGCTGCGACGAGTCGTTGCTCAGCGGCGATCTCTGCCAGACGCTCGGGATCGCTGTGCCGATAGAGCACCTCGACAGCGGACGGCACGTCGCCTTCGGCCCGGCCCAACGACGGGCGGCGCGCAAGGTCGAGAAGGGTCTGCTCCGGTGTCGTGACCAGGGCAGGACCCAATGGTGTCTCGATCCTCTCGGCGTCGAGACGCGCGGTGTCACGTTTCACGAACTGCACGACGGCGGTCCGATCCGCCAGTTCGATCGGTTGATGCTGCCGGGGCACCGCGACCACGGCTGTGGCCAGCGCACGAGGAATCGCGTGATGAACTCGGGCAGCGCTGACCCCCATCAGAATGGCGTTGTCAGGCCCGTAGATGGCGGAAGCAATTCCACAGGCGGCGGCTTCGAGATTCGGCAGCCATGGCCGGCCGACGTGTTCCTGCGGCACAGCCACGTAGTAGCCGTTGGCGACACGGTGCAGCACGCCTCGCTCGGTGAGGCGTGCGAATTCGGGGCGCGGATGCGCGTAGGTGTCCGCGGCGTCCTGTGGGCGTACGGTACGCAGTGGTCGACGCGCGAGGCTCGCCGGCAATGCGGTAGTCCGACTGTCCGACATCCCACCCCCGAGGCGTCAAGTATGCGTTCCGTAGGCTTGTAACCTACGAAACACATACTTTATCTCGAGATGGCATGCCTGCACGGGAGTTCGACTGCGATAGGCGGCCCGGGGACCGAGAGGTCCGAGCTCACCGCGGTGCCGGCGCCGGGCGCAGCACGTAGACCCGCAGGTCCTCGGGCACCCCGCGCTGCGGCGCCGCCAGCAGCCCGCGCCGGTAGCGCCGCGCGACCAGGCCCAGTTCGGCGAGGCGCTCCTCGCCGATCGCGTCGTGCGTGTTGCCGGAGACGACGACGTTGCCGTTCCCGCCGAGCTCCATCATGCGCGCGGCCACGTTGACGTCGACGCCGAACCAGTCCGCACCGATGGGCTGCGGGGCGCCGGTGTGCAGGCCGACGCGCATCCGGGGGCGGTAGCCGGTGTGGTCGAGGGTCGCGAGCGCCGCACGCGCCGCGAACACCGCCTCGACGGCCCGGTCCGGGTGATCGAACACCACCATCAGCCCGTCGCCCAGACGTTTGACCACCTGGCCGCCGCGCTCGATCATCGGCGGCTCGATCGTGGCCGCGACCTCCCGCAGCAGCGACAGCGTCGCGCCGTCGCCCACCTGCAGCGACCAGCTGGAGAAGCCGACCAAGTCTGTGAACACGATGGTGACCTCGCCGTCCGCGGGGCTGCCCCACGTCTTCTCGAGCACCGCCTGCAGCACCTGCAGCGCCGCCATGCTCACCTCGCGCGACGCCCCCGAACCGGTTGATCCGGTGTCGATCATGCGCGCCGCGGCCCGGGCGCCGCCGGGACCGGTGGTCGAGAGGGGGTCACCGAACGCGGGATCACCGGGCAGTGAGCGCCTGATCCGCCGCACGGCGTCGACCAACTGGGGTTGCCGGTCCGCGTCGCGTACCCACTTCGCCACCGAACCGGTGACCTTGGCGTAGCCGCCCTCCGTGCCGGAATCCGTGGGGGCCGGTTCCGGTGTGGCGTCGCCCTCCGGGTCGTCACTCACCCCGGCAAGAGTAATCGTGGCCGGGTCGTCTCGCAGAAGTGCCGCGTGACGCCGGTTTCGGCGCCTACTTCCCCACATCGGCCCGCGCCGCGCTCCGGGCGTCGCCCGCGGGCGGCACCCCGTTCACGCCGTCGGTCGACTGCGCGTAGTGCCCGATGCCGTACCCGATCGCTTCTGCATTCAGGGCCAGCGCGGTGCGGTCGACGTTGCCGACGGTGTCCTGCGCGGTGTGGTAGTTCGGGTCCAGCATCGCGTCGGCCTCGCCACCCCACTGCCCCGCCTGAGCAGGTGTCTTCTTCTCCTCGGCCCCGGTGAACAGGCCGCCCGCCGGGATGCCGGCCGCGATGAACGGGCCGTAGTCCGAGCGCCCATCGAAGTCCGTTCCCCCTGGCGTCACCCCCAACTGCAACACGATCGCCGCGAACGTGCGCTCGATCCCGGCCGACCCCTCCGGCCCCGGCCCTTCGCCCACGTTGTCGGAGTTGTCGCCGTCGTAGACGAAGTAGCCGGCGTTGTGCGAGCCCACCATGTCGAAGTTGAGGTACAGCGCGATGTCGGCGCGGGCCGCGTCGTCGAGGCCGTCGACGTACGCCGTCGATCCGTTCAGCCCCTCCTCCTCGGCACCCCAGAAGGCGAACCGCACCGCGTTCGCCGTGTTCGGCTTCGCGCCGAGCTGCCGGGCCGTTTCGAGCAGCGACGCGACACCCGAGCCGTCGTCGTTGATGCCGGGGCCGTCCGGCACCGAGTCCAGGTGCGCACCCGCCATCACCACGTTGCCGGAATCGCCGGTCTTGGTCTGCGCGATCACGTTGCGGGACTTGACCGTTTCGACGGTGGTGTCGAGTGTGAGGGTCACGTCGCCGCCCTGTCGCAGCGCGACGCCGTCGGCCTTGCTGACGCCGCCGGTGGGGATTCGCGCGTCCGCCTTCGCTCCCAGTGTGCCGCCGGGAAGGCCTTCGTCCTCGTTGTCGGCGACGAGCACGGCCACCGCGCCCCGATCGGCCGCGACCTGCTGCTTCTGCGCGAAGGGGCACGCGCCGCGATCGACCAGTACCACCGCCCCCGTGACGTCCAGGCCGTCGTAGTCGGTGGCCTCGCAACCCGGGGTGTCGTCCGACGGCGCCGGAACCAGCCGGGCGGTGAGCCCGCCCTGCGGTGTCGCCGGCGAATACGTGAGAGCCTCGACCGGCACGTCGCGGCCACCGAACGCGAGTGTCTGGGTGTGCGCGTCGAATCTGTCGACGTCGAATTCCGGTGTCTCGACGTCGAATCCGGCGCCCTCGAGCTGTCCGACGACGTAGTCGACGCTGGCGTCGTAGCCGGGGGTGCCGACGGAGCGGTTACCGCCGTTCGCGTCCGCGATCCGCTGCAATTGCTCGAGATCGCCCATCACCGCGTCGGCGTCGATCGCCGCGGCCAGGCCCGGACCGTCCACGGGTGGGCTGCCCTCGTCGGGATCGCTGCATCCCGCGAGCAGCAGCGCACCGGACAGACCCGCGACCAACCCCACCCTCACCCGCATGCGGGCAGAGTACCCCGATCGGACCCGGCTCCTCAGTCCCTCAGCCGCATGGCGAGGAAGGTGAGGATCTCGTCCCGCGCCGCGACGGTGGGCTGGCCGGCCTCGTCGATCAGGTGCGCCGTGACGACGCTGTGCGGACTCGCGATCGCGTGCTCGAAGAACGGCGACGTCTCCGGGTTGGCGGCGCTGTCGGGCAACACCCGCGCCTCGAACCGGTCGCCGAGCGCCTGCTCGTACGCCGCGAACCGCTGTGCGCGGCAGAACTTGTCGCCCTGGAACCGGTAGGCCAGCACCGTCAGGTCGTCCTTCTCGAGACGTTTGCGCACCGACGCGAGTTCCTCGGGGCCGCTGTCGATTCCGTCCGGATCGTCGAGCGGCAGCGACGGCTGCGAGAGCACCGGCGCCAGCATCGCGGGCTCGAGCATCATCGACAGCGCGAAGTTGCCCGTGAAACACATGCCGATCGCCCCGACGCCCGGTCCGCCGCACTCCCCGTGTGCGCGGCGGGCGAGCGCGCGCAGCCACGCGACGGCCGGGGTGGTGCCGTCGGCGCCGAGCGCCCGGAACTCCGCGCTCACACACGCCCGGCGGAGCACCGCCACCCCCTCCTCGACGCCGGGCACAGCGCCGTCCCGGCCGAACAACGACGGCAGGTACACGGTGAATCCGGCGTCGCGCACCCACCGCCCGAACCGGGCGACGTGCGGGCTGATCCCCGGCATCTCCGGCATGACGATCACCGCCGAGCCGGCGCCCGCGACGTACACGGTCTTGGTGACGCCGTTCTCCTCGATGCTGCGCCGCTCGAAGTCGTCGAGCGGATCGTCCTCGTGCAGGCTGCGTTGGGGCACTTGTGTCCTCCGTGACCGATCGATGGTGGTCCGGTCAGTCTGTCCGGGCCCCGCCACGTCGGGGAGAGGCGACATCGCCACCATTGGTGGCTACATCGCCACGGAGCTTGCGTCGCCATGGAACTTCCGGCGGTAGTCGGCCGGATTCATCCCCACCTGCTCGACGAACAGGCGCCGGAACGTGCCGGCGTCCCGGTACCCGACGCGTTCGATGACCCGGGCCAGCGGCAGGTCGGTGGTCTCGAGCAGGTTCCGCGCCGCCCGCACCCGGGCCCGGCGGAGGAAGTCGAGCGGCGACTCCCCCGTCTCGGCTCGGAACCGTCGCAGTAGCGTCCGGGTGCTCACGTGGAACGCGTCGGCGAGGCGGCCCAGGTCGTAGGGTTCGGCGAGTCGCTCCACGAGCCATGCCGCCACGTCGTCCGCGAACGGACCGCGCGCCGACGGCAACATGGCGTCGACGACGTACGGCGCCTGGCTGGTCCGGTTCTCGGCCGCCAGCGTGATCCGCGCCGTGGCGCGGGCGATGTCGTCGCCGAGGTGTTCCCGGACCAGTGCGGTCGCAAGGTCCAGCGCGGCACTGAAGGCGGCCGTCGTCGTGATCGTCCCGTCGGTGACGATCAGCGCCTCGGGGCACACGGTCGTCCGCGGATAGCGCCGGGCCAGGCGGGACGCGAACAGCCACGACGTAGTCGCCCGCCGCCCGTCGAGCAGACCGGCCTCCCCCAGCAGGAACGCGCCGACGCACACCGACGCGACGCGGCTTCCCCGGTCTTCCGCCGCCCGCAGGAACGTCGTCTCCCGCCGAAGAGAGTCCAACCGCACGGCGACATCCTCGGACGGCACCAGTTCGAAGCCGGGGACGATCACCCGATCGAACCGGTGGTGCCAGCGCTTCGCACCGATCGGAAAGCCGCCCGCTGCCGCGACCGGTTCGGCGGACGCCGCGATCACCGACACCCGGAACGGATCCTCGGTGGCCGCACCCGTCTCCCGCGCAACGCGATTGGCGATCCGTAGCAGATCGGTGAACACGAAGATCTCCGCCGCCAGACAGCCCTCGTACGCCAGCACCCCGATCCGCATCGCGTCACCCTTCTGTCGTCAGGGCCGAAGATAGCCGAAGCGCCCGGCCGAAAAACTTCGACCGGGCGCTTCGAGAGCGGTACTCAGGCGTCGCGCTTGTTCACCACGAACAGGCTGGCGCCGAACACGATCGCGACGAACGCCGCGAAGTAGAGCAGCGCGCCCCACGGACCCCAGTGGAAGTCGTACATGCCATTGTTGCCGAGGAAGTACGTCACGTTGTTGAACGGACCGAACTCGCCGATGTACTTGCCCACCTTGGGGATCATCGTCGCGAGGCTCTCGATCACCAGCGGCCACAGCAGCAGCAGCGAGATAGCACCCGCCGACTGACGGATCAGCGTACCCACACCGACCGCGAGCACGGCCAGAAGCGCGAAGTAGATCGGGATGCCGAACAGGATGCGCGCGTTGTCACCACTGATCGACAACGACACCCCCGACATCGCCTGTGCCACGAGGAAGGACGCGAGTGCGATTACGAGGCCGAGGACGGCCGCGACCACCGCGAGCAGCAGCGCCTTGCCACCGATCACCTGCGTGCGATTGGGGATGGCCTGGAACGTGGTGCGGATGACGCCGAACCGGTACTCGGTGGTGACCGCGAGCGCCGACATGATCATGACCAGCATCGCGCCGAACTGGGCGGCGCCCGCCTGGGTCAGGGACATCGAGAACTCGCCGAACGAGTTGTCACCCGACGACTCGGCGGCCTTGTACGCGGCACCGATGATGGCAGCGAACCCGACGCTGACCACGACAGCGATGAGACTGCACCACATCGGCGACTTGGTGGACGTGAGCTTGATGCGCTCGGCATTCAACACGCTCATCGGAGCGCACCTCCCATGTTCTGCGCGGCGTCGGCCGGCTGTCCGCCGATCTGCGCCTGGTACTGCACGTCGTGGCCGGTGAGCTTCATGAACGCTTCCTCGAGCGAGCCCTGCTTCGACGCCAGCTCGTGCAGCACGATGCCGTTGGCACCGGCGAGGGCGCCGACGTCGTCGGTGCGGACGCCCGCGACCAGCAGCGCCGGCTGATGATCGGTGCCCGGGTCCTCCTGGACCGCGAAACCCTGCGCGGTGAGCACGCCGCGCAGCGCGTCGAGCTGCGGGCTGCGCACCCGCACCGACGCACCCGAGGCGCGGTCGACGAAGTCCTTGACGCTGGTGTCGGCGATGAGGCGACCGCGGCCGATCACGACGAGGTGCTCGGCGGTCTGCGCCATCTCCGACAGCAGGTGGCTCGACACGAGGACCGTGCGGCCTTCGGCGGCCAGGCTCTGCATGAACTTGCGGATCCAGACGATGCCCTCGGGGTCGAGGCCGTTGACCGGCTCGTCGAACAGCAGCACCTTCGGGTCACCGAGCAGCGCGCCGGCCAGACCGAGTCGCTGCGACATGCCGAGCGAGAAGCCACCGGCCTTCTTGCCGGCAACCTCGGACAGGCCCACCAGGCGCAGCACCTCGTCGACGCGCGACATCGGCAGCGAGTTGGCCGCGGCCATCCACTGCAGGTGCGCCTTCGCGGAGCGGTTGGGGTGCACCCACTTGGCGTCGAGCAGCGCGCCGACCGTGCGCAGCGGCTGCTTGAGCTGGTGGTACGGCACACCCTCGACCAGTGCGGTTCCCGACGTCGGTGCGTCGAGGCCGAGGATCATTCGCATGGTCGTCGACTTGCCGGCACCGTTCGGGCCGAGGAAGCCGGTGACGATTCCCGGCTTCACGGAGAACGTGAGATCGTCCACCGCTCTCGTCGACCCGTAGGTCTTCGTCAGTCCCCTCACTTCAATCATGGGCACCACTCTGCCCGAAACGTCCCTACCTGCGCATCGGTCTCGGGTCTACTCGCGTGTCATACCCAGGGATGACACGCACCCCGAGGCGTGTGGGGGATCACCCGGAGTCAGTCCCTGACGGCGCCGTCCGGCATCGTCACGTCGGTCATATCCGCGCCGCTGACGTCGGCGGTGGACAGCCGCGCCCCGGTCAGATCGGCGTGCGCGAGGTACGCGCCCGTGAGCCGCGCCCCGGTGAGATCGGCGTCCTCGAGATGCGCGCCGGTCATGTACGCGCCGGACAGATCCGCGCCGGTCAGGTTGGCATGCGCCAGGTACGTCGACGTCAGGAACGACAGCGTGAGCACCGCCCCGTTGAGCTTGGCGTTGGTGAGGTACGCCTTGCTGAAGTCGGCGTCCGCGGCGACGGCGCCGGAGAGGTTCGCACCCGTGAGGTTCGCGCCGCCGAGCTCCGCGAACGTCAGGTCCGCCCCGGAGAGATCCGTGCCCTCCATGTTGGCACCTGTGAGATTGGCCCCAGCGAGGTCCGCACCCGACAGATCGAGGCCGTGGAGGTCGGGCGCATCGGGCAGTTGGTCGCGTCGGGCGTTCCACGCCACGACGTCCGAGCGGAGCAGATCCAGAAGGTCGGTACTCAACGTCGTCATGGCATGCCCTCCAGGCACTCGAACCAACGGAGCAAGTTGTTCTCGAGCCTAGCCTGAATCCGCGCCGGGCCTGGGATTTCGATCAACCCGTGACCCGCGGCGTGCCGCACCTACATCGGCGACGACGCCTGCGCCCAGAACCGCTTGGGGATGCGTCCGGCATGCCGGGCCTCGAAGCCGGCGGTGACCGCGCCGCGCATCGCCGACGCCATGAGCACCGGATCCTTCGCGCGGGTGACGGCCGTCGCGAGCAGCACCGCGTCGCAGCCCAGTTCCATCGCGAGCGTCGCATCGCTCGCGGTGCCGATGCCGGCGTCGAGGATGACGGGCACGTTCGCGGCGTCGACGATCATCTCGATGTTGTGCGGATTCGAGATACCCAGGCCGGTGCCGATCGGCGAACCCAGCGGCATCACCGCGGCGCAGCCGACGTCCTCGAGCCGCTTCGCGAGCACCGGGTCGTCGGTGGTGTACGGCAGCACGGTGAAGCCGTCGTCCACCAACTGCTCTGCTGCGGAAACCAATTCGATGGCGTCGGGCAGCAGGGTGCGCTCGTCGGCGATCACCTCGAGCTTCACCCAGTCGGTTTCGAGCGCCTCGCGCGCGAGCTGCGCTGTGAGCACGGCCTCGGCGGCGCCGCGGCAGCCGGCAGTGTTCGGCAGCGGTGCGATGTCGAGGCGGCGCAGCAGGTCCAGCACGCCCGTGCCGCCCGCGGCGTCGACGCGGCGCATCGCGACGGTGGTCAGTTCCGTGCCCGACGCGACCAGCGCCTCCTCGAGCACCGCGAGGTTGGCGGCGCCGCCGGTGCCCATGATCAGGCGCGAGCCGAAGGTGCGGTCGGCGATTGTCAGCTTGCCCATGTCAGCCACCCTGCACCGCCGTGAGGATCTCGATCTCCCAGCCGCGGCCCACCGACTCGGCCCAGCGACCGCGCGGGAACACCGCGCCGTCCACCGCGACGGCGATGCCGCGCTGCGGCAGCTCCAGCCGCTCGAGCAGCTCCGTCACCGTCAGGGGCCCGTCGAATTCGCGGTCCTCACCGTTGACGGTGATCCCGATCAACTCACTCATCCAAACCTCACTCATGCCTTCGCGGGTGAAAATCGTTCGGCGGTGGCACTTTCCGCCTCCGCCAGGGGGTTGCCGTCCAGGATCGCGACCGTCGCGTCCGCGGTGACCGGGGTCATCAGGATGCCGTTGCGGCCGTGCCCGGTCGCCAGCACCACGCGGTCCGAGACGCGTCCGATGATCGGCAGGTTGTCCGGACTCATCGGGCGCAGACCGGCTTTCGCCTCGTACAGCTCGTACTCGCCGATCGCGGGCATCAGAGCCTCGGCGTCGGCGATGAGGTCGCGCACCCCGGCGACGGTGACCTGGGTGTCGTGTCCGGACTCGTACTGCGTGGCGCCCACGACGATGCCGTCGGCGCGCGGCACCAGGTACGACGGCCGCCCGTGCACGCTGCCACGGATGGTGCGCAGCGGCGCCGGCGTCACACCCGGCCGGGCCCGCAGCCGCAGGATCTCGCCCTTCACCGGGCGCACCGGCAGGTCCGGCCACAGCTGCGCCGAGTTCGATCCGGCCGCCAGCACCACCTGATCGGTGGTGAGCTCGCCGAGGTCGGTCACGGCGCGTTCGATCAGCTCGACGCCGGCCGCCACCGCCGCGGTCCGCAATGCCTGCACCAGCAGCCGGTTGTCGACGGCCAGTTCGGTGGGCGCCTGCAACGCCAGCCGGATGCCGCGGCCCAGCGACGGCTCGAGCTCGCGGATCTGCGCCCGGTTCAGGATGCGCAGCTCGTGGCCCTGCTCGGCCACCCAGTCCGCGATCGTGTGCAGGTCGGCGGCGTCGGCGGCGTCGAGCGCGACGGTCAGCGAGTCGTCGGAGGTGAACAGCTCCAGGTCCGCGATGCGCTCGAGTTCGGCGCCGAAGCCCGGCCACCGCTGCAACGACGCCGCGCCCAGCGCGAGCGCCTTCTCCTCACCGGGCCAGCCCTCGGACAGCGGGGCCAGCATGCCGCCGGCCACCCACGACGCACCGCTGCCGGGCGCCGGGTCGTACAGCCGCACCGCCCAGCCGCTCTGCGCGGCACGCCACGCGACGGACAGGCCGATGACACCGCCTCCGACGACGGAAACCGATCGGGTCACTTCTCTCCACCTCACTCCCTGCGCCGGCATGATCCGGGTCAGGTATGACGGTCGGGGCCGGCAGGCCCCCTCTCAGCCCCGTATCCCTCGGGACTCCCGTGTTGATTCGTCCGCATTAGAGACTACCGTTCGAGGTGTGCATGCTTCCCAGTCCGTCAAGCACCTCACCCCGCGCGAACGCCTCGCCGACGCGCGCCTGTACCTGTGCACCGACGCCCGCCGCGACAAGGGCGATCTGGCCCAGTTCGTCGACGCCGCCCTCGCCGGGGGTGTCGACATCGTCCAGCTCCGCGACAAGGGCTCGGCCGGCGAGCGCGCGCTCGGGCCGATGGAGGTCAAGGAGGAGCTTGCGGCGCTGGCTGTGATCGGCGCCGCGGCCCGCCGGCACGGTGCGCTGCTCGCCGTCAACGACCGCGCCGACCTCGCGCTCGCCGCGGGCGCCGACGTCCTGCACCTGGGCCAGAACGACCTGCCCGTGCACTACGCGCGGCAGATCGTCGGACCCGACGTCGTGATCGGCCGCTCCACGAACAACCGCGCGCAGGCCAGCCTCGCCGCGATCGAAGAGGACGTCGACTACTTCTGCACCGGTCCGGTGTGGGCCACCCCCACCAAGCCGGGCCGGGCCGCGTCGGGCATCGAACTGGTCCGCAGCACGGCCGAGGCGCAGCCGTCCCGCCCGTGGTTCGCGATCGGTGGCGTCGACCAGGAGCGGCTGCCGCAGATCCTCGAGGCCGGGGCCACCCGCATCGTCGTGGTCCGCGCCATCACCGCGGCCGACGACCCGGAGGCCGCCGCGCGGGCGCTGTCCGACGCCCTGCGCGGCTGAGAGCCGTCAGCAGCTCCCGGCGATACCGGACTCCACCGACTGCTCGATGAGCTCACGGGCCTCGGCCGGCACGTCCTCCCACGTCGCGGTCGCCGGGTCGAGCGTCGGCTCACCGGCCGCCGCGGCCTGCTCGTTGTACGCCGCCACGACGGTTCCGCCGTTCGCCTTCAGCGTGTCGAGGAACTCCGCGCCCTTCGCCTCCCGGTCGAACGGCTGACCGGCCATTTCGGCCTGCTGCGCGGTGGCGTCGAGGTAGGCGACCACCTGCGCGCACATCACCGAGACCGCGGTGTCCTGCGCGTCGGCGCCGGCCTCGGCGGTGATGGTCGTCTTGCCCGCGTCCTTCGTGTCCTTCGAGTCGGAGTCGCCACCGTCACTGCAACCGGTGAGAACCAGCAGGGCGACGGGGACGGCGGCGATCAGATGTCGAATGCGCATGCCCCGATGGTGGCATCACACCGGTTCGGGCTCGCGCACGGGTGTCGACTCCTCGATCGCCGGCCCGGGTGCGCCGCGGAAGGCGATCACCGCCGCCCCGGCGAGAACGGCGACGTAGACGAGCAGATAGATGTTCATGAGGACGTCCGCGATCGTCCACCACGGCGGGAACAGGAACAGCCCCACGACGACGACCTCCTCGTCCCAGCGGTAGGGCCACGCCCCGGCCGCGAGGTAGACGACGGCCGCGGCGAGCCACCACCACCGGTTGGTCATCGCGCGGTGCACGATGTAGACGAGCAGCGGGACGAACCACACCCAGTGGTGGCTCCACGAGAAGGGCGAGACCGCGGCGGCGGTGAGCCCGGCGACCGTGATGGCGAGCAGTTTCTCCCCGCGCCGGTGCAGGCGCACGACGATCCACATGCTCACCGCGACCGCGCACAGCGCGAGCATCAGCCACAGCGCCGTCGGCGCGGGATCGCCGCCGAGGTGCGCGATCACTCCGCGGATCGACTGGTTCGACGGGTGCGAATCCAGCGCGATGCGAGTGGACTCGAAGAACGTCTCGGTCCAGTACTGCCACGAATCGTCCGGCAGCACCAGCCAACTGACGGCGATCGTGGCGACGCCGGTGCCGACCGCGACGGCGGCCGCGCGCCACTTCCGCAGCACCAGGTAGTAGAGGACGAAGTAGGCGGGCGTGAGCTTGATACCCGCCGCGATGCCGACGCCGATGCCCTTGAGCCGGCTCGCGTCACCGCGCGAGGCGTCCCACAGCACCAGCGCCATCAGCACCAGATTGATCTGTCCGTAGAACAGTGTGGTCCGGACCGGCTCGAGGAACGTGCACGACGCGGCCACCAGCGCCGACACCCCGACCACGTACGGCGTGATGCGGTAACCGAGGATCCGCCAGCACAGTGCGACGATCGCGATCAGCAGCGCGACGTTGACCGCCATCCACAGATACTTGTCGACGCCGCCGGGCAGCAGTCCGAACGGGATGAAGGTCAACGTCGAGAACGGCGTGTACGTGTAGAGCAGACCGTGGATCACCGGCTCGGTGTAGAGCGGAAGATCCGCCATGACGTGGCGAGCGCCATCTCGGTACACATCGAGGTCCGCCCCGCCCGCGAACAGCCCGATCGTCGGCATCCACGGCCGCACAGTCGTGAAGAGCAGCACCACGGATGCGACAGCCCACAGCGCAAGGATCACCAAAAACCCTGTCCGACGCGGCATCTCGCGTCCGCGGACAAGAATGTTCCTCAGCACGGCCAGCCCTCCCGATCGCGGTCCCACCCCAGAACCTCGCAGCCTCGATACCCAGCCTAAGCAATTTCGCCGGTTCGGACGAACCCAGCACCCGCTCACCGAGACTCCCCACGTGGTGTCGTCGGCGTACCGCCCACCCGTTACCGCGACCCCGCAACACGGCCGGAATCGCGCCTGCACGTCCGCGGGCGCCTCGCTGGTTAGACTCCGCCGAGGTCGACGATCCGACTCCCCGAGATCGCGCCCCGCGGTCGACACGAAAGGCCCCGAACATGATTCGTTTCCTCATCCGGACGGCAATCTTCCTCGGGTCTGCCGCGATCGGGATCCTGGCCGCCGTGTGGTTGCTGCCGGACGTGCACGTCACCGCCACCGGGTTCGTCACCGCGGCCATCGTGTTCGCGATCGCGCAGAGCCTGCTGTCGCCGTTCATCATGAAGGTCGCGGCCCGCAACGCCCCCGCCTTCCTCGGCGGCATCGGCCTGGTGTCGACGTTCGTCGCGCTCGTCGTCGCGTCGCTCATCACCGGGCTGTCGATCACCGGGTGGCAGACCTGGATTCTCGCGTCGCTCGTCGTGTGGCTCGTGACCGCCCTCGCGACGGTGCTGCTGCCGATGTTCCTCCTCAAGGACGAGATCGCGGACCGCAAGGAGAAGAAGAACTCCGGCGCCTGACCCTCTCGCCTCTCCCTCTCCCTTCTCCCCCTCTTCTCCCCTTCCCCCGCGCCCTCCCTTCCCCCGCGTTTTGCGCACTTATCGCGGAATTCGAGGCCCTCGGAGCGCGATAAGTGCGCAAACCGCGAGTGGGGGGGGTGGGCGTCAGGCCCGGCGCATGGCGCGGCGGGCCTGCTCCTCGGTGACGTTCGGGATCACCCGCAGCTCCTCCAGCGGCACCTGACGTCCCGATTCGCTGCGCACCTCGACGTGCACGGGTTCGCCCGACGTGTCGTCCGCGAGGTCGAGCGGACCACCGCGGTCGCCCTGCAGATACTTGTCGCCCCACTGCATCAGCGCGAGGACCGCCGGCAACAGGTCACGCCCCTTCTCGGTGAGCACGTACTCGTGCCGCGTGCGCAGTAAGTTTCGCCCCCGCGTTTTGCGCACTTATCGCGGAAATCGGGGCCTCCCGAGCGCGATAAGTGCGCAAAACGCGAGGGGTGGGGGGACGCGGGACGCGCGGACGCGCGGGGACGAACCGAACAGCCGTGCAGCGCAACTCACACCACTGGTGTCTGGCACGAGCGTCCGGCAAGGGGCAGAGTCGGAGGTGACACTCACCGAGGATCGGAGGAGACATGCCGGACCGGACCGCACCTGTCACGACGCTCACCGAACAGGAATGCCTGGACCTGCTGGCCACCGAGCGCCTCGGACGGCTGATCCTCGTGGTCGACGACCGCCCCGACATCTACCCCGTCAACTATGTGGTCCACGACGGCAAGATCTACTTCCGTTCCGCGGAGGGCGACAAGCTCACCGAACTCACGCTCCGGCCAATGACGACGTTCCAGGTCGACCACGCCGACGCCACCGCCGGCTGGAGCATCGTGATCCGCGGCATCGCGCGCACCCTCACGAGGTTCGACGAGATCAACGCCGCCGAGGAACTGGACCTGCAGTCCTGGATTCCGACGGAGAAGTTCAACTTCGTGGAGATCCGGCCCACCGAGAGTCACGGTCGGCGGTTCGTCCTCGATCGGGGCTGACGGCGGCCGTCAGTCAAGCCAGGACAGCACGGTCGACGGCGACAGCGCCAGCACCGACGTCGGCAGCCGGCCGCGCAGTCCGCGGTCGGCGGTCACCACCGCGGTGAGCGTGTCGGCGGCGGACGCCAGACGGGCCAGCTCGTCGTCGCCGCTGCCGTCGGCGACGTGCACCGGCACGCGCGCGTCGGCGTGGTCGACGGCCCGTGCCTGACCCTCGAGCACGGCTTCGATCCGCGGCAACCAGCCGAATCCGCCGTCGGGCAGTTCGACGGTGCGCGGCAGCACCTGGGCGATCCGGTCGAGCAGTTCTCCGGTCGCGCCCGCGCGGTCCCGCCACCAACCGGTCGGTCGTGAGCCGAGCACGTTGGCGGTGTCGAGCAGCACGCGGATCTCGGTCGTGCGCAACGCCGGCCACGCGTCCGCGAATCCCGGGTGCAGCGGCATGTGCTCCACCTCGAACTCCGGCACCCAGCGCAGCTCGGTGCTCTCCCCGTTGGGCACCAGGGCCAGGGTCTTCTCGGCGTCGGCGACCACGGTCGTGTACGTCCAGCCGCCGTCGACGCTGGCCGTGACCCGTTCGGTCCGCACCCGCACGGCGCCGGCGTCGATACCGGTCTCCTCCTGCGCCTCGCGGACCGCGGCGTGGATCGTGGTCTCGTGGCTGTCCCGGGCACCGCCGGGCAGCGCCCACGTCCCACCCTGGTGGCTCCACGCGGCGCGATGCTGCAGCAGGACCGCCGGCGACCCGTCCTCGAGCGGGGCGCGCAGGAGCAGGCCCGCCGCGCCGTGCCGGCCCCAATGCCGCACCCCGTCGGGCGTCGTCGCCCAGCCGTCACCGTCACCGCGCATGGAGTACCTCTCACCTGCCCTGTCCGCCGAGCCGCTCACCTGTCCCCACAGTATTCCCCGCGGCATCGCAAAACGGCGGAACATCCCCGCGGTGCTGCTTATATGCTCGAAACTGCGGAACGGCGAACCATTCCGGACGGCGAACCGAGGTACCAGCCCGTGGCAATGCCGGAAACGAAAACGGCGGACGAAGGCGAGGCGACGCCCACCACCACCGCTCGCAGGATCTGGAGCGGCCTGGCGACCAACGGCGCCGGTACGCGGCCGCGCCAGATCACCGGTCACGACCTGCTGCGCTCCACACCGGCCCGGCTCCTCGCGATCGGGGTGGCGCTGCTGCTCGGCACGCTCGCGGTCGGCATGATCGCCTCGATGGTGGCGGGCGACCGCAAGCAGGACATCGACACCCTGCTGTCGACCACCGAACCGCTGGCCCGATCGTCCCAGAACCTCTACGCGTCGCTGTCGGTCGCCGACGCCGCCGCGGCCACCGCGTTCCTGTCCGGAGGTGTCGAACCCAGCGAGGCCCGCGACCGGTACGCGCAGGCGATCGGGACCGCGTCGGCCGAGATGGTCGCGACGTCGGACGGGCTGCCCGGCGACGACCCCAGCCGACGGCTGCTCACCGAGATCGCGACGAAGCTGCCCGTGTACACGGGACTCGTCGAGACGGCGCGCACCAACAACCGGGTCGGCAATCCGGTCGGCACCGCCTATCTCGCCGAGGCGTCGGCGCTGATGCAGACCGATATCCTTCCGGCCGCGCAGGCGCTGCACACCGAACGTTCCGCGGCCGCGCTCGCCCCGCAGTCGGGATTCGGCCGGCCGCCGTGGCTCGCGATCGGACTGCTCGTGACGCTGATCGTGGGGCTGGTCGCCACGCAGGTGGTGCTGTCGCGACGAACGCGGCGCACGCTGAACCCCGGCCTGCTGTTCACGACGGCCGCGATGGTGGCGCTGCTGGTGTGGATGCTGATCGCCGGAATCATCTCCGCCACGAGCGCGCACCGCGCGATCCGGGACGGGTCGGAACCGCTGTCGACGTTCGCGACCGCGAGGATCCTCGCCCAGCAGGCCCGCACCCAGGAGATCCTGCAGTTGGTGCGCCGCGAGGAGAAGGCCGAGCACGCGCAGCTGTACCAGGACGACACCGGCGAACTGCGGCAACTGCTGGCCGGCTATTCGGGCCAGGTGGGCCGCGACGACACCGCCCGGGCGTCGCAGGCGATGGACAACTGGACCACCTCGCACCAGCGGATGCTCGACTCGCTCGCCACCGGCGACTGGATGGCAGCCGCGATGACGACCGTCGGGTCCGACCCGGACGGGTCGTCCGCCCAGTTCGACACGGTGGACGCCGCACTGGCCGCGGGTGCGGACACTGCGCGGACCGAGCTGCGGGACGACGTCGCGCAGTCGTCGCGGGTGCTGTCCGCGCTCGGACCCGGAGCCGCCGTCCTCACCACGCTGGCCGTCATAGGGATCCCGGTCGGCCTGTGGCCCAGGCTGCGGGAATACCAGTGACCACGACCGCGACACTCGGCGCGGCGGTCACCGCGATCGGCGTCGTCGCGGCGACGGCCACCGGATGCTCGGCCCCACCGGAGCCGTACACCGTGCCGCCGACCGAGACGTACAGCCTGGCCCCGCTCCCCGAGGGTGCCACCGTCATCGCGCCCACCTCCCTGCCCCCACCCGCCGAGTGCGGCGACCCCACCGCGAGCCTGCGACCGTTCCCGGCCGGGCAGGTTCCCGACAGCGCCTCGCTCGACGCGATCCGGGCACGTGGCCGCCTGATCGTCGGGCTGGACACCGGTAGCAATCTGATGAGTTTCCGCAATCCGGCGAACGGTCAGATCGAGGGGTTCGACGTCGACATCGCGCGGGAGGTCGCCCGCGATCTGCTCGGCGATTCGGACAAGGTGGAGTTCCGTGTCCTCAACTACGACGAGCGCGAGCAGGCCCTCGAGGACGGGAAGGTCGACATCGTCGCCAAGACGATGGCGGTCACGTGCGAGCGGCGGCAGCGGATCGACTTCTCCACGGTGTACTACGACGCGTACCAGCGGATCCTGGTGATGGCCGGCTCCCCGATCCGCGACGTCTCCGACCTCGCGGGACGACGCGTCTGCGTCGGCGAGGGCACGACGTCGCTGGAACGAGTGGAACGCCAGCAGCCCGACGCGACGGCGGTGACGGTCCCGCTGTGGTCGGACTGCCTGGTGATGCTGCAGCAGAACCAGGTCGATGCCATCAGCACCGACGACACGCTGCTGCTGGGACTGGCCACGCAGGACCCGCACTCGCGACTCGTGGGGCCGAGCATGGGCGACGAGCGATACGGCATCGGGATCGCCCAGGGCAACGACGATCTGGTCCGGTTCGTGAACGGCACGCTGGAAAGGATCCGCCGCGACGGCAGGTGGGAGAGGATCTACGACAGATGGCTCACCGGCCTGGGGCCGCCCCCTGCTCCGCCCCCGGCCACCTACCGGGACTGACTCTGCACACGAACGGAGGATCATGACGGGAGAGGTTGCGGGAGAGAACAATACGGAGGACGCCGGCGAGGTCGCCCAGACGCGCGCAGCGCCACCGCCCGACGACGAACCGATGCCGACGCGCGAGAGCATGCCCACCACGGGCAGGCGCGCGCGGACGCAACGCACTCGCACGATCTCCCGCCGACGCCTCGCCGACGGCCTGGTAGAGGTGCCGCCTGTCCCCAAGCGCGAGCCTCAGGACGCCGTCCTCACCGATCCGCATGTGCCCGAACGGAAACGGTTCTGCTGGAGATGCGGCAGGCCGGTGGGCCGAACCACCGAGGCGGGCCCCGGCGCCCCGTCCGGCATCTGCCCGCACTGCGGCGCCAGCTACGAATTCTCCCCGCTGCTCTCCCCCGGCCAGGTGGTCGCCGGGCAGTACGAGGTCCAGGGCTGCATCGCGCACGGCGGGCTGGGCTGGATCTACCTCGCGATCGACCGCAACGTCGACAACCGCTGGGTGGTGCTGAAAGGACTGCTCCAATTGGGTGATGCCGAGGCGCAGGCCGTCGCGGCGGCAGAGCGCCAGTTCCTCGCCGAGGTGGAGCATCCGAGCATCGTGAGGATCTACAACTTCGTCGAGTACCGGAAGGAAGGCCATCCGCCGGCCGGCTATCTCGTGATGGAGTACGTCGGCGGAAACTCGTTGCGCGACATCCTCAAGGCGTGCCGACCCGACCGCCTGCCCCTCGAACAGGCCATCGCCTACATCCTCGAGGTGCTGCCGGCGCTCGAGTACCTCCACTCGCTGGGGCTGGCCTACAACGACCTCAAGCCGGACAACGTCATGGTCACCGACGAGCAGGTCAAACTCATCGACCTCGGTGCCGTCGCGCCGCTGGAGAGCTATGGATACCTTTACGGCACGCCCGGTTTCCAGGCCCCCGAGATCACCGAGACCGGACCCACCATCGCGTCGGACATCTACACCGTCGGACGCACCCTCGCTGCCCTCACGCTCGATCTCCCGTCGGAGAACGGCCGCTACGTCGACGGGCTCCCCACCCCCGAACAGGCCCCGCTACTCGCCGAGAACGAGTCGTATCGGCGACTGCTACTGCGTGCCATCGAGCCCGACCCGGATCGCCGCTTCCGGTCCGCGCCCGAACTCGCGGCGCAACTGACCGGGGTGCTGCACGAGATCGTGTCCCGCGACTCGGAGCGCGAACACCCCTACCTGTCCACCGTGTTCGGGCGTCAGCGTGCGACGTTCGGCGCCGACGAGTTCGTCGAGCAGACCGACGTGTTCGCGGACGGCGTGGAGCGGGAACGGAAACTGAATCCGCGCAGCGTCGCCCAGTCGCTCGCGGTCCCGCTCGTCGACGTCGACGATCCGGGTGCCGCCCTCGTCAATGCGACCGCGCACAGCGATCCGCAACTCATGCTCGACGTCCTCGAACGTGCCCGGGACAGTCCCGAGCGCAGTGTTCCCGACTCACTCGAGCTGGGGCTCGCGGAGATCCGCGCGCACCTGGATCTCGGTGACGCGGGCAAGGGACGGCAGCTGCTGCGCGCGCTGGCGTCGGCGCACCCCTTCGAGTGGCGGATCGACTGGTACCGCGGCCTCGCCGCGCTGCTGTCCGACGAACTCACCACCGCGTACGCGGCGTTCGATGCCGTCTACTCGGCGATGCCCGGCGAGGTCTCCCCCAAGCTGGCGCTCGCCGCCACCGCGGAACTCCTGCTCGAGCATCGTAGCGAGAGCGGCACGGACCGCTGGCGGCTGCCGTCCCGCGAGTACTACCGCACGGTGTGGCGGATCGACCGCAACGTCGTCACGGCCGCGTTCGGGCTCGCCCGCCGACTGGCCGCGGACGGTGACGTGAACGCGGCCGTCACCGCCCTCGACCAGGTTCCGGCCGGGTCGCGCAGCTACGGCGCCGCACGGATGACCGCGGTCCTGACGTATCTGTCGGTGCGTCCCATCGGGGCCATCGACGAGGCGACGCTCCGTGAGTCGGCCCGCCGTGTCGAAGCCCTGCCCCGCACCGAGATTCGTGAACCACAGATGCGAACCGTCGTGCTCGGCACCGCGCTCGAATGGGTTCTCTCCGGGAACACCGCCACAACCGCACGCGAGCCGCTACTCGGTGTGCCGTTCACCGAGCGCGGCCTGCGTGCGGGTACCGAATCGTCCCTACGAGCTATGGCGCGGGGCGCACCTACGCCCACCCATCGCTATACGCTCGTCGACCTCGCGAACGCGGTGCGTCCGCAGAGCCTGTTCTGAGCGTCCCCCCGGCGGAACGGATGTCGCTGCCGCTCTCCTGGATTCGCGAGCCGAACCAGGCCAGGGCGGCGAGGATCAGGACGACGGCCACGGGCACCGGCAACGCCAGCGGGGTGGCCAGTGTCAGCGCCACGGTGAGCAGCGGCGCCAGCAGCCGGCCGGGCTCGGGCCGGTGTTCCGGCTCGGCCGTGGCGTCGACCATCCAGTTCCGGGACCTCGTGCCGTCGTCCATGATCAGACCTTCGTCTCGGTGAGTTCGGCGGCCTTGTCCTTGCCGTGGCCGAGCCCGACGTGCGCTTCCTCGCGCATGCGCTCCACCATGTGCGGGTAGTGCAGCTCGAATGCCGGACGCTCCGAACGGATCCGGGGCAGCTCGGTGAAGTTGTGCCGCGGCGGCGGGCAGGAGGTGGCCCACTCGAGCGAGTTGCCGTAGCCCCACGGGTCGTCGACCTTGACCACGGGCCCGTAGCGGTAGCTCTTGAAGACGTTCCACAGGAACGGCAGCGTCGAGGCGCCCAGGATGAACGAGCCGACCGTCGAGATCGTGTTCAGCGTGGTGAACCCGTCGGTGGGCAGGTAGTCCGCGTAGCGACGCGGCATGCCCGAGGCGCCGAGCCAGTGCTGCACCAGGAAGGTGGCGTGGAAGCCGATCAGCGTGGTCCAGAAGTGCCACTTCGCGAGGCGCTCGTCCATCATGCGGCCGGTCATCTTCGGGAACCAGAAGTAGATACCCGCGTAGGTGGCGAACACGATGGTGCCGAAGAGCACGTAGTGGAAGTGCGCAACCACGAAATAGGTGTCGGTGACGTGGAAGTCGAGCGGCGGGCTCGCGAGGAGGACGCCGGACAGACCGCCGAAGAGGAAGGTCACGAGGAAGCCGACCGAGAACAGCATCGGCGACTCGAACGTCAGCTGGCCGCGCCACAGGGTGCCGATCCAGTTGAAGAACTTCACGCCGGTCGGGACCGCGATGAGGAACGTCATGAACGAGAAGAACGGCAGCAGCACCGCGCCGGTCGCGTACATATGGTGCGCCCACACGGCGATCGACAGGGCCGCGATGCCCATGGTGGCATACACCAGGCCGCTGTAGCCGAAGATCGGCTTACGCGAGAAGACCGGGAAGATCTCCGAGACGATGCCGAAGAACGGCAGCGCGATGACGTACACCTCCGGATGGCCGAAGAACCAGAACAGGTGCTGCCACAACATCACTCCGCCGGTCGCGGGGTCGAAGATGTGCGCACCGAGGTTCCGATCCACCCACAGACCGATCAGCGCGGCGGCGAGCAGCGGGAACACCAGCAGGATCAGCAGCGACGTGATGAAGATGTTCCACACGAAGATCGGCATCCGGAACATGGTCATGCCGGGGGCACGCAGGCACACGATGGTGGTGATGAAGTTGACCGCGCCGAGGATCGTGCCGACACCGCCGAGCGCCAGGCCGATGATCCACAGGTCCGCGCCGACACCCGGGCTGTGCAGGCCGTTCGACAACGGCACGTACGCCGTCCAACCGAAGTCGGCCGCGCCACCCGGGGTGATGAAGCCGGCCGTCGCGATCAGACCGCCGAACAGGTAGAACCAGTAGCTCAGCGCGTTCAGACGCGGGAAGCTCACGTCCGGCGCACCGATCTGCAGCGGAACGATGTAGTTGGCGAAGCCGAACACGACCGGCGTCGCGTACAGCAGCAGCATGATCGTGCCGTGCATCGTGAACAGCTGGTTGAACTGCTCGTTCGACAGGAACTGCAGACCCGGGATCGCCAGCTCGGTACGCATCAGCAGCGCCATGAGGCCACCGATGAGGAAGAACGCGAACGCCGTGACCAGGTACATGATCCCGAGCACCTTGGGGTCGGTGGTCGTGATCATCTTGTAGATGAACGAACCTTTCGACCCGGTGCGGGCGGGGGCCGGTCGCGACGCTGTCAGCGTTCGTGGTGGAGCTAGTTCGATCTCGGGGTTGGCAACCATACCGACATGGTCGGACGTCCGAGGGTTCCGTCGCGAGGGCCGAAGGTCCCGACAGTTCCCGCCGACGGACACCAATTCTCCCGATCCCGGCTCGTGCCGGATCTCGGTGTGCTGCGCCCGTGCGGCCGTCAGGCCAGCGCCACCGCCTTGCGCGCGATCGCGAGTTCCTCGTTGGTGGGGACGACGAGCACCTCGACCGCGGAACCCTCCGCGCTGATCCGTCGCTCGCCCCGCTGCGGCGACTCGTTGCGGGTGGCGTCCACCACAATACCCAGACTCCCCAGTCCCGCAAGGGCATCGCGCCGGACGTCGACGTTGTTCTCCCCCACCCCGCCGGTGAAGGTGATGACGTCGACGCCGCCGAGTTCGACGAGATACGCACCGATGTAACGGCGCAGCCGGTGCACGTACACGTCGTACGCGAGCTTCGCGTCCGGGTTGCCGTCCGCGACCATTCCCAGGACCGACCGGAAGTCGTTCTCCCCGCACAGCCCCTTGAGCCCGGAGTGCCGGTTGAGCAGGTCGTCGATCTGGTCGACGTCCAGTCCCGCGTTCCGGTTGAGGTACAGCAGGATTCCCGGGTCGAGGTCACCGCTGCGGGTGCCCATCACCAGCCCCTCGAGTGGCGTCATGCCCATCGAGGTGTCGACCGCCCGGCCGCCGCGGATCGCCGACGCCGACGCCCCGTTGCCCAGGTGCAGCACGATCTGGTTCAGGTCCCCGGGGTCGCGGCCGAGGAACGCGGCGGCCCGGCCGCTCACGTACTCGTGCGAGGTCCCGTGGAAACCGTAGCGGCGCACCCGGTTCGCGCGCGCCACCTCGGCATCGATCGCATACGTCGCCGCGGCCTCGGGCAGCGTGTGGAAGAACGCCGTGTCGAACACCGCGACGTGCGGGACGTCGGGCAGCTGGGCCATCGCCACCTCGATGCCCACGACGTTCGGCGGGTTGTGCAGCGGCGCCAGCGTCGACAGCCGGCGCAGTTCGCGCAGGACGCCGTCGTCGATGATCGTCGGTTCGTGGAACACCGCGCCGCCGTGGACCACGCGGTGCCCGACGGCCACGATGCCGCGCTCACGCAGCGGCGGGCCGGTCTCGGCGATCACGTCCTCGGCGGCGTGCAGTCCGGCGGTGTGGTCGGCGATGTGCAGTTCGCGGTCGATCTCCCCGCCCGGGTAGCGGTACACGATGCGCCCGGCGGCCTCGCCGATCCGTTCCACCAGGCCGGTGCCCACCGATTCCCCGGCCGCGGGGTGCACCAGCTGGAACTTGATCGACGACGATCCCGAGTTGATTACCAGCACAACGGGTTCGGTCACGGAAGCTCCTCCTGCGCCTGGATCGCAGTGATCGCGACGGTGTTGACGATGTCCTGGACCAACGCGCCGCGCGACAGGTCGTTCACCGGCTTGTTCAGGCCCTGCAGCACCGGCCCCACCGCCACCGCACCGGCGCTGCGCTGCACGGCCTTGTAGGTGTTGTTGCCGGTGTTGAGGTCCGGGAACACGAACACCGTGGCCCGGCCGGCCACCTCCGAGCCGGGCAGCTTCGCGTCCGCCACCGAGGGCTCCACCGCCGCGTCGTACTGGATCGGACCCTCCACCAACAGGTCCGGTCGCCGATCGCGGACCAGTGCGGTCGCGGTGCGGACCTTGTCGACGTCGGCGCCGGTTCCGGAATCGCCCGTCGAGTACGACAGCATCGCCACCCGCGGCTCGATGCCGAACCGGGCCGCGGTCTCGGCCGACGACACCGCGATGTCCGCGAGTTGCTCCGCGGTCGGGTCCGGCACGACGGCGCAGTCGCCGTACGCGAGCACCCGGTCCGACAGGCACATCAGGAAGATGCTCGACACCGTCGACACCCCCGGCCGGGTCTTGATGATCTCGAGCGACGGGCGGATGGTGTGCGCCGTGGTGTGCGCGGCGCCGGACACCATGCCGTCGGCAATCCCTCTGTGCACCATCATGGTTCCGAAGTACGAGATGTCGGTCATGATCTCGCGGGCTCGGTCGACGGTCATGCCCTTGTGCGCCCGCAGTTTCGCGTACTCGACCGCGAACTCGGTCACGTAGTCCGACCGGCGCGGGTCCAGCACCACGGCCGTCGACAGGTCCACGCCCAGTTCGGCGGCGCGCCCGCGCACCTTCGCCTCGTCGCCGAGGATCGTCAGGTCCACCACCCGCCGGCGGAGCAGGCGTCCGGCCGCCCGCAGGATCCGGTCGTCCTCGCCCTCGGGCAACACGATGTGCTTGCGGTCCGCGCGGGCCCGGTCGATCAACTGGTACTCGAACATCTGCGGCGTCGTGACCGACGGGATCTGCAGGCGCAGGCGCTCGATCAGCGTCGGCGCGTCCACCCGGCGCTCCACCAGGCTCAGCGCGGTATCGACCTTGCGCAGCGAACCCACCGCGACCCGGCCGCGGGTCTGCGCCGCCGTGTGCGCGGTGTCGAAGGTGCCCATCTCGGTGGTGAGGATCGGCAGCCGCGGGTTCAGTCCCGCCATGAGCTTCGCGATCGCCGGGTGCGGCGCGATCCCACCGTTCATGATGATGCCCGCCAGCGACGGGAATCCCTGCGCCTCATGTGCGCTCACCATCGCGAGCAGGACGTCGGAGCGGTCACCCGGCACGATGACGACGGTGCCCTCGGCGAGCCGTTCGAGGATGTGCTCGGCGGTCATGCCGCCCACCATCACCTTCAGCGCCTCCCGCTGCAGCAGCGCCGTGTCCCCGCTGTACAGCTCACCGTCGACGGCCACCAGCAGTTCCGCCATCGTCGGCGCCACCAGCAGCGGGACCTCCGGCAGACTCCACGCCGGCACCCCCAGCGGTTCGAGGGCCGCGGCGTACTCGTCGAGCATCTCCGGCGCGCAGCGGTTCGCGACGATCGCCACCAGGTGCGCGTGCTGCGACGCCAGTTCCACCGCGCACATCTGCGCCAGCTGCCGCACCTCGTCGGGGCTGCGGTGCTGGCCGCGCAGGGTCAGCAGCACCGGCGCCTCGAGGTTGGCGGCGATGCGGGCGTTGTAGCCGAGTTCGCTGGGGCTCGCGACGTCGGTGTAGTCGCTGCCGACGATCACCACGGCATCGCACTCGGCCGCCACGTCGTGGTACCGGGAGACGATGTCGCTCAGCGCGCCGTCCGGGTCGGCGTGCACCTGCTCGTACGTCACGCCCAGGCACTGCTCGTAGCTGAGGTCCGCCGTCGTGTGGTCGATCAGCAGTTCGAGGATGTGGTCGGTCTCGTCGGCGGCGCGGGCGATGGGGCGGAACACGCCCACCCTCGCCGTCGACGCGCACAGCATCTGCAGCACTCCCAGCGCAACCGTCGACTTGCCGGTGTCCCCCTCCGGGGAGGCGATGTAGACGCTCGACACGGTGCCCGAAACAGCCATGCGCCACAGCCTAGTGACGATCGCGCATAATCGGCGTCCATGAGCGACTCAGTGAGCGATACGGGATTCCCGGACGTCCGGTGGGGATCGGAGAACAGCGTGCTGCGCGGGCCGGCCACCGCCTTCGCGTCCACCAAGCTGGGGTCGTGGACCATCCGTCGGATGGCCCCGTTGGACCGTCGGCTACTCGAACGCAGCAAGGGCCGCTTCACGGCCCTCGGTCCCATCGGCGCCCCCACCGTGCTGCTGAACACGATCGGCCGCAAGTCCGGGCAGCGCCGCACCAGCCCGCTGCTCTACGTCCGCGACGCCGACCGCCTGGTGGTGGTCGGTAGCAACTTCGGGCAGGAGCACCACCCGGCGTGGACGTCGAACCTGCTCGCGCAGCCCGAGGCCAGCGTGACGATGGCCGGACGCGACATCCCCGTGCTGGCGACCCGGGTCACCGGCGACGAGAAGGACCGGTTGTACAAGCAGTTCATCGAGCTGGCCGGCGTCTACGCCGTTTACCAGGGTCGCACGGACCGCGACATCCGGATGTTCGCGCTCACCCGCCGCTGATCGTCCCCCCTTGATGGCCGAATGTCACACACGTCCACTCCAACTGAACGTATGTGACATTCGGCCAGAGCAGACGGGCGGTCAGACCACCGACGCGCGGTCGATGTCGGACACGTCGGCGCCCGCCGATTCGAGTCGCTTGAACAACTCGTCGGTGCCGTACTTCGAGGCGAACTGCAGTTCCGAGTCGGTGATCGGTACCGCCTGCAGCCACGTGGTCACGTCCTCGTCGCGGTCGACGAGGATCTCGAGCGTGGCCCAGATGAACGGGACCACGAGCAGCACGTGCCGGGTCGACCGACCCGGGTCCGCCGCGTGAACGGCGTTGGGAACGACGGTGTTCGGGGTGACGTGCAGCGAGCCGGACGCCACCTGGAAAGCACACTGCGCCAGGACGTCGGACAGCAGGCGGTAGTCGGCGCGGCCGACGGTGATCAGTTCGGTGCGGATCGGGCGGCCGTCCTCGGTGGTGACGTTCGTCGGGAACCGGGACATGTCGAGGGTCGCGTAGGACGCGTAGCCCGGGCCGGGGCAGCCGTCGCCGACCGCGATCGACACCTCCGCCGGCTCCTCGCCGTCACCGTCCTCGTCCACGGGCGCGCGGAACCGCAACACCTGCGGCGACACACCGAAAACTTCACCGATTCGGTGTGCCGCCGCCCGGACTTCTTCACTCGCTTCCATGGGAACGAGCCTAGAGGCCCATTGCCGTGGAACCCGCGTCAGGCCAGTGCGCGCAGACGCGGTGCGAGGTCGCGCTCGAACAGGTCGAGGAATCGCTTCTGATCATGGCCCGGCGCGTGGAACACCAGGTGGTTGAGGCCCGCGTCGAGGTACGGCTTGATCTGCGCGACGGCCTCGTCCGGATCGGACGCGACGATCCAGCGCTTGGCGACCTGCTCGATCGGCAGGGCGTCGGCCGCCGCCTCCATCTCGATCGGATCCTCGATGCTGTGCTTCTGCTCCGGCGTCAGCGACAGCGGCGCCCAGAAGCGGGTGTTCTCCAGCGCCGCCGCAGGATCGGTGTCGTACGAGATCTTGATCTCGATCATCCGGTCGATGTCGGCGAAGTTGCGCGCCGTCTTCTCCGCACCCTCCTTCACCGCCGGGATCAGCTTCTCGGTGTACAGGTCCATGCCCTTGCCGGACGTGCAGATGAAGCCGTCACCCGCGCGGCCCGCGTAGCGCGCGACGACCGGGCCGCCGGCCGCGATGTAGACCGGGATGCCGCCCTCGGGGACGTCGTAGATCGACGCGCCCTTGGTGCGGTAGTACTCGCCCTCGAAGTCGACGCGGTCGCCGGTCCACAGGTCGCGCATCAGCTGCACCGACTCGCGCAGCCGCGCGAAACGCTCCTTGAACTCCGGCCATTCACCCGTGAAACCGGTCGCGATCTCGTTGAGCGCCTCACCGGTGCCGACACCGAGCATGACGCGTCCCGGGTACAGGCAGCCCATCGTCGCGAACGCCTGCGCCACGACCGCCGGGTTGTAGCGGAACGTCGGGGTCAGCACCGACGTACCGAGCTGCAGCCGCTGGGTGCGCTCACCGACCGCCGTCATCCACGCGATCGAGAACGGCGCGTGTCCGCCGTTGTGCCGCCAGGGCTGGAAGTGGTCGCTGACGGTGACGCTGTCGAGGCCGTGTTCCTCGGCCATCACGCCCAGCTCGACCAGATCGCGCGGCCCGAACTGCTCCGCGGACGCCTTCAATCCCAACTTCAGTCCCTGTGCCACCGGTTCTCCGATCGTCTACCTGATTCGATTGGGTTCGAGTATGCCCCGCGTCACCCTCGCGCTGTAGCCCTGTCTCACCCGTCGACGTCGGTGGGGCGTCCGATTTCGTGTTCGACGAGGTCCGGGGACGGCGTCCAGTCGTAGACGACCGACGTCCGCAGCAGGATGTCCTGCAGCGAGCGCCGGCGCCCGTCGAACGCCGCCCAGAACAGGCCGAACCCGAACAGCACACACAGCACCGCACGGGCCGCGCACCGGGGGAACCGGACGAGGCGGCCGTTGCGGCTGACGAGACGCAACCCCATCGCGACCGCCCCGACGGTGCGGCCGCTGGTGGACCAGCACACCGTGAGATACAGGACGGACAGCGCGACGAACGTCGTGGCGGACAGCAGGAACTGCGCCTGCGGGAACCGAAACTCCTGCGGCGAGAACAACAACCGGGTGAACATGAGCCCCAGGTAGATCATGCACATCAGGAACAGCACGACGCCGATGTCGATCAGCGCGGCCAGACCACGCGTGACGATCCCGGCCGGGCGATGCTCGGGATCCGCGTGCCGGACATCGGTCATGCCTCACCGCCTTCGCGACCCTCGCGACCGAACAGACGACCGACGAAACCGGCGACGGCGTCGTCGGCCGCCATGCCCTGCGACCGGGCACCGCGCACCGCCTCGGTCGACATCGTGCTGGTCGATTCCCGGATGATCCGGGGCAGGTCGACGCCCTCGATGACCTCGTTGGACAGCCCGACCAGGTCGACGCGTCCGATCACGGCGTCCACGTCCACCTCCGCGGCGATCTTGTCCACATCCACCTTCGCGGCGATCGCGTTCACGTCGACCCGGTCGATGATCCGCTCGATGTCCACGCGCGCGGCCACGTCGTCGACATCCACCCGGTCCAGAATCGGCGCGATGTCCACCTTCGCGGCGATCGCGTCGACGTCGACGCGGTCGATGATCCGCTCGATGTCGATGCCCTCGGCGATCGCGTCGAGGTCGACGTGATCCCGGACCACGGCCGTGATGTCCACTTCCGCGAGCGCGGCCGCCACCACGCGTCGCACGACCTCCCGCAGCACGCGTTCGGTAAGGGCGTCCGCCGCCCGCAACGTCTCCGCACCGCGCGACTCGAGCGCCGCCAGACCGGCATCCACCCCGGGCACGCGGCGCGCGAGATCCAGCGTGGTGCCCGCCGCGAAGCGCAGTGCGTCGCCGAGGAATGCGACGGATCCGGCCACGACGCGGGCCGGATCGGGTGTTCGGTTGCCGTCCATACAGAACATCCAAGACCGAACGGGCGCAAAATGCACGCACCGGGTCCCGACGGCGCTCGGAAGCGCCACCCCAGCACCTCCGCCGCGGATATGCTGGCGTGAGCTTCATTCAGCCAGAAAGCAATTCAGGCCATCAGGCCGGAGGTGCGCGATGCGAAGCTCTGGGGCGACGGCCGGTGCCCGGCACCGGATCCTCCACTCACTCACCCTCGTCGGGATACTGGTTGCCTCGCTGCTCGGCGGGACACTCACCGCGCGTGCGGCCCCGTCGGGCGCCGCCTACGTGGCCGGCATGGTCCAGGTGAGCGACCGGGTGACCCGCATCTCGGTGTACTCACCGTCGATGGACCGGGTGGTCACCAGTGACGTCATCCACCCGACCGGAGGCGGCCCGGCGCCCACGTTCTATCTGCTCACCGGCATCACCGGCGGCGAGGACGGCGTCTCCTGGTACAACAACACCGACGTCACGAACTTCTTCGCGGACAAGCACGTCAACGTGGTGCTGCCGGTGGGTGGCAAGTACTCGATGTACACCGACTGGGACAACGACGACCCCGTGCTGGGCCGCAACAAGTGGCAGACGTTCCTCACGCGGGAGCTGCCGCCGGTGATCGATCGTCAGTTCGGGACCACCGGTGTCAATGCACTGGGCGGGGTGTCCATGGCGGCCGGCCCGGTGCTGGACCTCGCGATCCAGGCACCCGACGTCTACCGCGCCATCGGCTCGTACAGCGGGTGCGCGGGGACCAGCGACTTCAACGGGCAGGCGATGGTCCGCTCGATGGTCGAAGTGCGCGGCGGCGGCAACGTCAACAACATGTGGGGTCCCGGCGGCGGGCCACAGTGGATCGAGCACGACCCGGTGGTGCAGGCAGAACGGTTGCGCGGCAAGGTGTTGTTCCTGTCCGCCGCATCCGGAATGCCCGGCGCCATCGACCGCCTCGATCCGCTGATCGCGATCCCGCAGGGCTTCGTGGGCGGTCTGCTCGAATCGATCACGATGCGCTGCACCGCGGTGATGGACGCCCGGCTGCGGTCGCTCGGCATCCCCGCGACCGTCGTCTACCGCGACGTCGGCAGCCACACGTGGGGCGTGTTCGAGGCCGAGATGCGCGATTCGTGGGCGGTGATCGGTCCGGCCATCGGAGCATGACGGATACTGGAGCCGTGAGCACCGAAGAGCGGAACCCCGGCTGGACGTACCTCATGGACATGGACGGGGTTCTCGTCCACGAAGAACACATCATTCCCGGCGCCGACGACTTCCTCGCCGAACTCCAGGAGGCCGGCACGCCCTTCATCGTGCTGACCAACAACTCGATTCGGACACCCCGCGACCTGCGGGCGCGGCTGTTGCGCAGCGGACTCGACATCCCCGAGAAGTCGATCTGGACCTCGGCGCTGGCGACGGCGACGTTCCTGAAGAACCAGCGACCCGGCGGAAGTGCCTACGTGGTGGGCGAATCCGGGCTCACCACCGCGCTGCACGAGATCGGCTACGTGCTCACCGACAACGACCCGGACTACGTCGTGCTCGGTGAGACCCGCACCTACTCGTTCGAGGCGATCACCACCGCGATCCGGCTCGTCGAACGCGGCGCGCGGTTCATCGCGACCAACCCGGACGCCACCGGACCTTCCCGCGAAGGTTCCCTTCCCGCAACGGGTTCGGTCGCGGCGCTGATCACTCGCGCGACCGGCCGCGAACCGTACTACGTGGGCAAGCCGAACCCGCTGATGATGCGCTCGGCGCTGCGCGCGATCGGGGCGCACTCGGAGAACACGCTGATGATCGGCGACCGGATGGACACCGACGTCGTGTCGGGCCTCGAGGCCGGCCTGCAGACCATCCTGGTGCTCAGCGGCATCTCCACCCGAGCATCCGTCGGGACGTTCCCCTACCGCCCGACGCTGGTGCTCGAGTCGGTCGCCGACCTGGTGGGGCGCACGGCGGACCCGTTCTGAACCCGGCGTCTCACGCGATCGCCGCGTAGGCGGCGTCGACGAGCCGGTGCGCCCGACGGTCGCCGGCGAAGTAGTCGCGCTTGAGATTCGGGACGAACGCGATCGCGAGGCCGCTGTCGGGATCACCCAGCCCGACGGCGCCGCCCGCACCCGGGTGCCCGAACGCGCCGACGGCCACATCCGGAAGCTCGAAACTCTGGGCGGGCCGCATGAAACCGAGCCCGTACGCACTGTCGGTGAGGAGCACCCGGTCCCGGCCGCGCACCCGCACCCGGATCGCGTCGTCCAGCGTCCGGTGGCTCAGTGTCACCCCGTGCACGAGGTCGCGGTAGAACCGCGCGAGTGCGCGCGCCGTGGTGACCATTCCCGCCGCGGGCCAGCCGCCGCCCAGCAGTGCCGGGTCGTTGTACGACGCGGCAGGATTGGCGGTGGCCCGGAAGATGAGCGAACCCGGTTCCGCGTACGCCGCGCCGATCCGAGTCTGCGTCGCGATGTCGGTCAGCGCCGATTTCGGTTCGCCGCGCTTCGGGACGCTGATCCGCGCGGCCCGCGCGATGGTCCCCGCCGGGGCCCCGATCCACAGGTCCGAGCCGAACTCCTCGTGCACGAACTGCCCCACCGACCCGCCGGTGTGCCGTCGGACCAGTTCGCCGAGCAGCCACCCGAACGTGAGCGCGTGGTAGCCGAAGTCGGTACCGGGTTCCCATTCCGGGCGCTGCCGGGCCAGCCGGTCCGCCATCGCGACCGGGTCCGAAGCCTGCGCCACTGTCACGTGCCCGTCGAAGGCCGGCAGCCCGGCCCGGTGGGTCAACAGATGTTCGACGGTGGCGCCGCCCTTGCCGTGCTGCGCGAACTCCGGCCACCAGTCGGCGACGGGGTCGTCGAGGCTCATGTAGCCGCGATCGACGAGCAGCAGCGCCGCCGCCGACGTCACCGCCTTGGTGCACGAGAACACCACGCACGGGGTATCCCACGACCACTCCCGACCGGTCCGCCGATCGGCGATGCCGCCCCACAGGTCCACGACGGGCCGGCCGTCGGCGTACACGGCCACCGCGGCGCCCAGATTCTGCCCGTTTGCGAAGCTCTCCTCGAACACTTCGCGGACACTGTCGAACGCCGAATCACATTGACCCTGAACAGATGCCATGAATGCCTCTAATCGGTCGCGCCCCACTGCGGTCCCGGTTGCCAGGCTAGGACGCACCCCGCGTGTGCTGCGCCGGTTCTCCCGATCGAGCCCAGAATGCGTGGTGCGCGGCGGCATCGGGTCGACGACTCGTACCTCGAGCGTCGGGGAGACGCCTCCAAGGATTTCACCCGGTGTGAGCCAAGGCCGCGGGAACAGGGTGAGGACGGCGCGAGAGCCCTCGTGCCGTCCCACGAGACACCGAGGACACCCGATGCCGGTCGAGACAAGTCCCCCGAAGAGCGCCGCAACGCGACGCGCAACCCTGATCGTCGTCTGCGTGACCACGGCGATGTTGATGCTCGACATCGCCGTGGTCAACACCGCCCTGCCCTCCATCGCGGTCGATCTCGACACCGGCGTGGGCGGACTGCAGTGGGTCGTCGACGCCTACACGCTGGCGTTGGCGACCGTGGTCCTCAGCGCCGGATCCTGGGCTGACCGGCGAGGGCGGCGCTACGTGTTCGAGGTCGGCATCGTACTGTTCACCGTCGCCTCGCTGATCTGCACGGTGGCACCGGGCATCTGGGTGCTCGACCTCGCACGCACCGTGCAGGGAGTCGGTGCCGCCGTCCTGTTCGCGTGCTCGCTCGCCCTTCTCGCGGACGTGTTCGAGAAGGGACCCGCGCGGGCGACCGCGCTGGCCGCGTACGGAGCCACGATCGGCGGAGCGTTCGCGATCGGTCCGCTGGTCGGCGGGCTGCTGACCGAGCTGCTGCACTGGCGGGCCATCTTCCTGATCAACGTCCCGATCGGACTGATCACGCTCGCCGTCACCGTCCGGTGGGTGCCGGAATCGCGGGACCCGAACCCTCGCGGCACCGACGTGATCGGACAGATCCTCGTCTGTGTCGGGTTGGGTGCGCTCGTCTTCGGACTGTTGCGCGGCAACGAGGTCGGATGGACGTCGCCGGCGACGGTCGCCGCCCTCGTGGTCGGCGCCGTCGCGCTGATCGGATTCATCGGATGCGAACTGCGGACGCGGGAGCCGATGCTGCCGCCCCAGCTGCTGAAGAACCGGGCATTCGCGGGCGCACAGGTCGCGGCCTTCGCGATCTCGGCGTCCTTGTTCGCGGTGTTCGTCTACACCACGATCTACCTGCAGAACATCCTGCACCTGTCGCCCACCTCGGCGGGGTTGGTGTATCTGCCCGCAACGGTCGCCATGTTCGTCGTCGCGGGCGCCACCGCGAAGCTCGACGGCCGAATCCCGGTGTCGGTCACGCTGACCGCGTCACTGGCGTTGGTGGCTGCGGGGCTGGTGATGATGACCGTGGTGGACGTTTCCAGCTCGAAGTACGCGATCCTGCCCGGGTTCGCCGTCGCTCTGATCGGCGCCGGAGTGTTCAATCCGGTCATGAGCGGGCTCGTACTCGGGGAGAGCACTGCCGACCACGTCGGGTTGGCCGCCGGCATCAACGACGCGTTCCGCCAGACCGGGATCGCGGTGGGCGTCGCCGCTCTCGGCGCCCTCCTGCCCGCGCAATCGATGCTGCCGGGAGGATCACCGGAGGACTTCGTCGCCGGCCTGCGCGCCGCGCTGATGGTCGCCGCACTCGTCGCGGCGCTGGGGGCGCTGGTCTGCGCGGCAACCTTGCCCGCGCGACGTTCTGTGCGCCGGACCGTCGACGGTGCCGGTGAGGTCGTGTCGGCACTGCGATGATCGGTTCGTCGTACATCGACGCCTCTCGGTCCTTACACTCGTGCCGTCCTCAGTCACCAGGCACGAGGAGTCCACGGATGATCTATCGGCTGCTGGGACCGCTGGAGGTGGCCCACACCGACTCCGGTGACGAGATCCTCGATCTGGGGCCGCGCAAGCAACGCGCGGTCCTGGCTGTCCTGCTGCTCGGTCGGGGGCGGGTGGTGTCCATCGCCCGCCTCGTCGACGCCCTCTGGGGCGACGATGCACCCACGAGTGCCATGGCGAGCATCCAGGCGTACATCTCGAACCTGCGCCGGGTGCTCCGCGGCGAGACCGGAGCCACGTCGCCGATCGTGCGGCAACCGCCGGGTTACGTCCTCGACATCTCGGCCGACGAGGTCGATCTGGTGAGTTTCCTCGACGACGCCGAGGACGCGCGGAGTCTCGCTGAGGACGGGGCGTGGGAACCAGCGCTGAAGACCGCCGACCGAGCGCTCGCGGCAGTCCGGGGGCCGTTGCTCGAGGACCTGGCCGACGAACCGTGGGTTCAGCTGGAGGCCGCGGGATTCGACGAGGTACGGACCGAATGCAGGGAGACTCGGATCACCGCGCTGCTCGCGTTGGGGCGGATCCCGCCCGCCCTCGTGGAGACAGCCCAGTTGTGCAGCGAATTCCCGTACCGGGACCGAACCTGCTGGCTCCGGATGCTCGCGCTGCACCGGGCAGGCAGGTCGTCGGAGGCGCTGGATGGATTCCGGATGCACGTCGATCGGCTCGACGCCGAGTTGGGGCTCGAGCCCGGGACCGAGCTGCGCGCACTCCAGAGCGCGATCCTGCGCCACGATCCAGGTCTCGCAGCCTGGCCCCGAACACCGGGATGGACTGGTGCGGAGCAGGTTCCACTACCCGACTCCCCGGCGTCGGGCGTCGCAGCACCCGGGGCGGCCGACGCGGTCGGCGAGGTGAAACCGGGCCGCGTGTTCGTCGGGCGCCGAAGCGAAACCCTCGTGATCGAGCAGATGCTCGACGACGTCCTCGACGGGTCGACGCGGTGGCTTGCACTCACCGGCCCCGCCGGGATCGGGAAGACACGGTTGGCCGAGGAGTGTGCTGCGCGGACGGTGGCTGCCGGTGGGACGGCGGTGTGGGCGCGGTGTCCGGAGGACGACGGCGCACCGGCCTGGTGGCCGATCCGCCGACTGGTGCGTGAACTCGGCGGCGACGCGGACGCTGTGTTGATTCCGCCGACCGGCGTCGACTCGGACGAGGCGCGGTTCGCCGTGTACGAACGGGTGCGGGAAGTGATCGAGGCAGCGGTCGCGGGCAAACCCGCTCTGACTGTCGTCGTCGACGACATACAGTGGGCCGACCCGACTTCGCTGCGGTGCCTGTCGTACCTGGTGGGCGCGCTCGTCCACCGCCCGGTGTGTTTCGTGTTGACGCTGCGTGACACCGGAATCGGAACGGTCGGCGCGCTCGTCGATGCGGTGCTGCGCGGGGAAGGCAACCGGCACGTCACGGTGCCGCCGCTGGAACCAGCCGAGGTCGAGGAGCTGGCCAGCCACGTCGCCGGTGAGCGGATCGGTCCGGCCCAGGTCCAGGTCCTGACTGACCGGACCGGGGGAAACCCGCTGTTCGTCTCGGAATACGCGCGGTTGCCGCGCGACGAGCGACTCGGCGACGAGATACCGATGGCCGTCCGGTCTGTGCTGGGCAGACGACTCGCAGCCGTGAAACCGGCGGTGTTGCAAGTACTTCGAGTTGCGGCCGTGCTCGGCGACGCCATCGAGATCGACCTCCTGGCCGCGGCGTCCCGTCTCGACCTGGACACACTCGCCGACTGTCTGGACGAGGCAGCGGACGAACGGATCATCGTGACCGCGCCCGGGGCCCGCGGGTACGTCTTCGCGCATGGACTGCTGCGGCACGAGGTCCTCGAGGACATGCCCGCGTTGCGGCGTCAGCGCATGCACGCCCGGGTCGCCGAGATCCTGGCGGAGTCCTCCGACGCGGACCGCGCCAGCCGACGTGCGCAACACCTGTGTGCCGCACTGCCGCTGGTGGATCCACGCGAGGTAGTCGACGCGTGCACCGTCGCGGCCCGGGAGGCGACGGAGCGATGGAGTTCGGAGACCGCCGCGCACTGGTGGGAGACCGCAGTGCAGATCTTCGATCGGCTACCCGCGTCGGAACGCTCGCCCGACGAGCGTGACGACCTGCTGGTGGCCCGGGTGGAGGCACTGGCCCGCGCCGGTCGCGGACAGACCGTTCTCGACGTCGTGTGCGCCGGTCTGCTCGACGCGGTGCGCGAAGAACGTACCTCGGGTGCCGGGCGACTGGCAGCGGCACTTCTGCGGGCCGCCGGCGGGTGGCCGTGGGTGTCGTACGGTCGTGATCCCGGGCCGCTGCTCGAACGCCTCGTGGCACTGGAGCCGTTCGTCGCTTCGGACCCCGTCGCGCACTCTCGGGTCCTGTCCGCGCTCGCGGTCGGCAGCTGCTACCACCCGGATTCCGCGGTACCCGACGACATGAGCCGGCGCGCGCTCCAACTGGCTCGCGCCCAGGGTGATCCGGACGTGATCGCCGACGCACTGCTGGGCCGGATCCTCCTCTTCTCCGGGGTGGCGCGGCACGGTCGGGAATCGCTCGACCTGCTGACCGAGCTTCTCGAACTGCCGCACCAGCAGTCGCGGGTCGACAACGTCATCGTGCACACGGTCGCGAGTATGACGCAGATGAATCTCGCGAACGTCGAAGCCGCCGCCGCGCACGTGCGCCAAGGGATCATCGGGTGCGACCTGTTGCGACTACCCGTGGTCCGAGTCCAGCTCCGGTGGATGGAAGGCACGCTCGCGGAGTGGCGTGGGGACCTCGAACAGGCTGCGCGGCAATACGACACGGCACGGCAGATCCATCTGCAAACCGAGTTGTACACAGCGGGCAGCGCCGACCTCGCGCAGAACACTCTGAAGTGGGAGCAGGGCGAGCTGGCCGGCACGACACCCGGTTTCGTCGAGCCGCGGGCGTGGAGTATCGCGATCGCGGCGGCGCGGGGCGACCGACGTGCCGCGGTAGACGGCATCGCGCGCTGGACGTCGGACCCGGGGCCGGACGTGTGGACCACGCTGGGGCACCAGACGCTGCTCGCCCATATCGTCGCCGATCTGTCGTTGGTCGAGTACGCCGACATGTTCCGCGACCTCCTCGCGCCCTTTACGGACCGGATCGCGACCGTGGGGCAGGTGGGGGTCGTCGGTACGGTCGCCGAGGCCTCCGCACGCCTGCACGCCATGTCGGGGCAGACCGATCAGGCCTCGGCCATGCTGGAGCAGGCGGAGCGGATCGCCCACCGATCGTCGGGCACGCCGACGCTGCTGCGGTGCAGACTGCTTCGCGCGCAACTCGAGCCCGACTCGACCGGTCGCGCCGGTGAGCTGTCCGCCGTCGCCGAGGAATCGGAACGCCGCGGGATGCACGGGCTGGCGGCGCAGGCACGGTCGCTGCTCGTCTGAGTCCCGGCCCCGTCGTCGACGGGTCTCGCGCTTGGCGAAACCTTGGAGCCACGGCCTCGCGGCGCACAAGAACCACCCAAGCGGGTCCGGACATTCTTTCTTTCACGCCCCGAAAGCGGACGACGAAAGGAAGTTTCCATGAATCTCCAGACCCAGGTCAGCGACGAGACGATCGCGTCACTCCGTGCATGCCTGACCGGATCGGTTGCCCTTCCCGGCGAACCGGGATACGAACTGACGACGCCGTGGAACCTGGCGGTCCCGGTCACCCCCCGCGCGGTCGTCTCGGCCGCGAATGCGGAGGATGTGGCGACCACGGTCCGCTTCGCGGGGCAGCACGGACTCAGGGTTGCCGTGCAGCGCACCGGACACGGAGCGGTTGCCGTCAGCGGTGACGTCCTGTTGGTGCACACCGGGCGACTGAACGAATGCGTCGTCGATCCCGACGCCCGCACCGCGCGCATCGGCGCCGGCGTGATCTGGCAGGACGTCCTCGACGCGGCGGCACCGCACGGCTTGGCGCCACTGACGGGCTCCTCCGCCACGGTCGGAGTGGCAGGCTTTCTCACCGGCGCGGGTATCGGCCCGTTGGTGCGAACCTACGGGCTGTCCTCCGACCGCGTACGGGCATTCGATGTCGTCACCGGTGGCGGTGAACAGTTGCACGTCACCCCGGACGAGCACGCCGAGCTGTTCTGGGGCCTGCGCGGCGGCAAGGCGACACTGGGAATCGTCACGGCGGTGGAGATCGATCTGCTACCGGTCTCTGAAATCTACGGTGGTGCTCTCTATTTCGACAGCGTGGACGCCGCGGTGGTTGTGCACGCCTGGCTCGACTGGTGCCACGACCTGCCCGAGCACAGCTCGACGTCGATCGCGATCCTGCAGCTCCCTCCGCTGCCACAGATCCCACCTCCACTCGCGGGACGACTCACTGTTTCCGTCCGATTCGCCAGTGTCGCAGACGAGCCCGAGGCCGAGTCGCTGATCGCGAGACTGCGCGCGGTGGCCACGCCGCTGATCGACGCCGTGGGTCCGATGCCGTACGCGGCGCTGCCCGCGATCCACGCCGATCCGGTCGACCCGATGCCGACCCACGAGTTCAGCGCGCTCACCCATGCGTTGTCACACGAGGCCGTCGACGCCCTGCTCGCGGTCGCCGGACCGGGTTCCGGATCGCCGCAGACAATGGTCGAGCTCCGACTGCTCGGCGGTGCGCTGGCCCAGGAGCCTCGCCATCGCAGCGCCTTCTGCCACCGCGACGCCTCGTTCGCGCTGATGACCGTGGGTGTCCTCGCGCCGCCACTCGCCGGAGCGGTCGTCGAGCACGCTCGCGCCGTCGAGCAGGCTGTGGCCGCCTGGGCCACCGGAGGCACGCTCCCCAATTTCGCCGCCAGCGCCGACCCGGACCGGATCGCCCGGTCCTACGACGAGGACACCTGGCATTGGCTCGCGGCACTGGCGAACGACCTCGATCCGCACGGTGTCCTGCACGTCGGTCAGGTCGTGCGCATCCCGACGTAGGAGCGCCCCAGCGGACGACTCGAACTGAGAACCGAAACGAAAGGACCCACAAATGAGGATGATTCGGACCACCACCTGCGCGATCGCGGCGTGCGCCACGCTCACGCTGGCCGCCTGCAATACACCCGCACACTCGCTCGGGCACGGCGGGTTCAGCAGCTCGAGTGGATCGAGTGGATCGAGCGGCTCGAGCGGCTCGAGCGATGGCCCGGGGATCCAGTCGGGCGAACCGCGCCCGCTCGGCAACGGAACGTCCCGAACCTACGTCATGCGCGACGAGGCCGGCGAGCCCACCGAGGTCGGCATCCGGATCTCCGCGTCCGCGCTCGACGGGTTGCCGGACGGACCCGACGCGCAGATGCAGATGGTGATGCTCGACCTGCCCGCCGGTGCACAGGACACCGGGTTCGACAACGTCATGCTCGACTGGAACCCGCACGGGCACGAGCCGGAGGTGCTGTTCGGCGATCCGCACTTCGACATGCACTTCTACATGGACGACGTTCAGCACGACATCGACCCTGCCTCAACGGATTTCGCACAGCGGGCCGCGCGACTCCCGGATGCGAAGTACATTCCGGAGGGCTACGTGCCACCGCCCGGTCCCGCCGAGGCGAACACGGTTCCGTTCATGGGTCTGCACTGGACCGACAGCGCGGACAACGTCGTTCCCGGGGAGTTCGACTTCACCGAGGTGCTCCTCAACGGATCATGGGACGGAAAGTTCACCTTCATCGAACCGATGATGACCCGGGAATGGCTCGAGGCCCGGCCCACCCTGAGGGAAGAGATGAAGCAGCCACAGTCCTATCAGCGCACCGGGTACTACCCGAGCGTCTACTCCGTCCACTTCGACGAGACCGCACAGGAGTACGTCATCGCTCTCGGCGGCATGACGATGCGCCAGGCGTCGTGAGGTCAGGCAGTAAGGCCCGACCGCAGCGGCGTCGCCACGCCCGCGACCACCAGCACGACGGATTCGGACTCGGCGGCGACGGCCGAGTTCACCCTGCCGAGCAGGTCCCGGAACCGGCGACCCGCGGGGGTCGGCGGCACCACGCCGCTGCCCACCTCGTTGCTGACCACGACCACGGGCACAGTCGCGCCGCGCAGCGCCGCGAGCAGGTCGGTGACGTCGGCGTCGACGGCCGCCCAGTCGCCGCCGGTCCAGACGCCGTGATGGTCCAGCCGCGCGGTGAGCCAGGTGCCGAGACAGTCCAGCAGCACCGGCTCGCGGACGTCCCGCAGCAGCGCCGCCGCCTCCGACGTCTCGACGGTGGTCCACCCGGACGGGCGCCGGGCCCGGTGCAGCGCGATCCGTTCCGCCCACTCCCGATCGCCCTCCCGGACGCCCCCGGTGGCCAGGTAGGTGACGCGCGGTTCGGCGGCCAGCAGCGCCTCGGCGTACGTCGACTTGCCGGCGCGGGCGCCGCCGAGGACCAGCGTGCGCGATGCCTGTCCCGATCGCACGATCGGTTCGCCGACGCACACCGCCGTACCGTCGGCCACGACGCGAGCACCCCACGGCGCCAGGCGTTCCGACAGTTCGGGCGTCGGCGGGTTGTAGTGGCTCAGGTGCACCGCGACGACGTCGGTGGTCGCGGTGACCGCGCCCGCGTCGCGCAGCGCGGCGAGGGTGCGCGGGAACGTCGTCAGATCGTGGTGTCCGGCACCGAGATCGGTGCGGGTGCCGAAGGTCTCCTCGAGGAACACCGCGTCGTAGCGGGCAGCCCGGACCGCGTCCAGCGTGGACGCCGGCAGCGGCCCGGTGTCGGTGGCCCACAGCAGCCGTCCGCCGTCCGGACCGGTGACGTCGTAGAGCACGCTGTCGCCGTCGCGGAACACTCGGTGCGCGGCCTCGAGCACCCGGATCTCGTACCCGTCCAGCACAATTCGCTCGCCGGGGACGACCGGGACGAACCGCACCGGATCGTCCGGGCCCACCCAGTCGCGGCACAGGTCGAGCGCGTCGGCCGGGCCGACGACGTCGAGCGGCTGGTCGCGCCGCACCCACGACCGGAACAGCAGCGCCGCCGGATTCAGGTGGTCGGGGTGGGCGTGGGTGAGCAGGAGGTGCCGCACACCGGCCAGCGAACGTCCGGCACGCACGGCCGCGCGCGGCACGTCCGGGCCGCAGTCGAGCAGGATCGCGTCGTCGATCAGGGCCGCGGTCTGCCCGCGGATCTCACCGCGCTCGGCGGCGATACGGCACGACGCGCACACGCAGAAGGGGTTGGGCCACCCGTCGGCACTGCCGGTGCCCAGCAGTACGACCTCGATGGTCCAACCCCTTCCGTGCGTGTCAGCGCAGCGCCTGCGCCAGGTCCTCCAGCAGATCCTCGGGATCCTCGAGGCCCACCGACAGGCGCACGACGCCGTCGGACAGGCCGATCGCGGCACGCCCCTCCGGTCCCATCGCGCGGTGCGTGGTGGTGGCCGGGTGCGTGATGAGCGACTTGGCGTCGCCGAGGTTGTTCGAGATGTCGATGACGCGCAGCTTGTTCAGCAGCTCGAAGGCCCGCTTCTTGCCCTCACCGTCGGCCGAGTCCAGCTCGAACGTCACGACCGTGCCGCCGCCGCTCATCTGCGACTTGGCCAGCTCGTACTGCGGGTGCGACTCGAGGAACGGGTACTTGACCCAGCGCACCGACGGCTCGGCCTCGAGGAACCGCGCGATGCGCAGTGCGCTGTCCACCGAGTGGCCGACGCGCAGCGGCATCGTCTCGAGCCCCTTGAGCAGGGTGTGCGCGTTGAACGGGCTCAGCGCCGGACCGGTGTGCCGGATCAGCTGCTGCACCGGGCCGTCGATGTAGTCCTGCGGGCCCAGGATCGCGCCGCCGAGGACGCGGCCCTGACCGTCGATGTGCTTGGTGCCCGAGTACACGATGACGTCGGCGCCCAGGTCGAGGCTGCGCTGCAGGATCGGCGTCGCGAAGACGTTGTCGATGACCACCTTCGCGCCCGCCGCGTGCGCCATCTCCGACACCCTGCGGACGTCGACGAGGGTCTGCATCGGGTTGGACGGCGTCTCGAAGAACACGGCCGTGGTCGGCACCGACAGCGCCTGCTCCCACTGGTCGAGGTCCTCGCCGTCAACGAAGACGGTCTCGACGCCCCAGCGCGGCAGGATCTCGTTGCACACCACGAAGCACGAGCCGAACAGGCTGCGGGCCGCGACCAGGCGGTCACCCTTGGCGAGCAGCGCACCCAGCGCGGTGAACACCGCGGACATACCGGACGCGGTCGCGTAGCAGCCCTCGGCGCCGTCGAGCAGCCGCAGCCGCTCTTCGAACATCTTGACGGTGGGGTTGCCGTAGCGGGAGTAGACGAAGTGATCGACCTCGCCGGTGAACGCCTGCTCGGCGGCCTCGGCGGACTCGTACACGAAGCCCGAGTTGAGGTAGATCGCCTCGGACGTCTCCTCGAAACCGGAGCGCAGCGTGCCGCCGCGGACACCTAGGGTGGCCGGACGGACGGACTCGGGAAGCTGCTTACGGAACGATCCGCCCTGCGGAATCGCGCTCACGACTGCGTCCAGGGCAGGCCCACGGCCCGCCAGCCCGAGGTGCCGCGACGGCCGTCGCCGCCGAGTCCACCCTCGAAGCCGTCCAGCACGTTGTACGACGGCCCGATGCCGGCGGCGGTCGCGGCCTCGGCCGCGCCGATGGAGCGCTGACCCGAGCGACACAGGAAGATCACCGGTCGCGAGGCCTCCTCGCCGGCACCGCCGACGATTCCGGCCTCGACGAGCTGGTCGACGAAGGACTCGTTGCGCGCACCCGTGGGGTAGCTCACCCATTCGAGGAGCACGGTCCGGCGGTCGATGGTCGACGTGTCGGGCACCCCGACGTATCGCCATTCCGCGTCGGTCCGCACATCCACGAGCACGGCTTCCGGATGCTCGCGCAGCAGCTCCCAGGCTTGCTGCGGCGTTATGTCACCTGCGTAGCTCACCGCACCAGCTTTCCACAGAGTCCGATCGGACGTAGCACGCGGATGGCGCGATACGCGCGAGCCGCACCGGCTGGCGCGTCAGTTGCAGACGAGCCAGCGGTCGTCGCCCTGCACGAACGTCCACGTCGACGTCGCCGCGCCCTTGTCGTCGCCGGCGGAGATCCGGACATCGGCGGTCGCGGCGTCGCCGTTCACGACGGCGTTGTCGAGTCCCTCGACAACCACCTCGCCCTCGCGCCCGGCGAGCGGCGAGCGGTCCTCGGCGAACCCGTCGCACACCATGCGGTCGAGGGCCTGGGCGTCGTCGTTGTTGCTCGCGCGGACGAAGTCGGTGGCGGACGCGTTCAGTCGATCGGCGTCGGACCGGCTCTCGTCGGCGGGCCGCAGCATCGCCGAGACGACAATTCCGATCATCAGGATCGCAACTATTGACACCGCGAGGATGAACGGCTTAGCCGTGGTCCGCGAGGGATCGTCGACAGGTGCGTGTTCGTCGCTCATACCTGCGATTTTCGCCTGTCCGCCCGCGCTCCGCGCACCCGGGTCCCACACAACGCGGGGCACAAATTCTGTTTGTGACCCCTCAATTCGGAGCGTAGTACCCTGCGCACCCCAACCCGCCAAGCATGAGGTGTGAGTGGTCTCCGGGTTCTAGCATGAAGGCGGGGACACCGTGAATTCCTGGGAATTCGCACCCGCCCCCACTCTGTGGCACACCAGGTCAGGTGGGGCTCAGTTTAAGCTGGAGCCTCACGCATCCGTGTCGCAAGCACACGTACGTCCGTCCAATCGAAAAGGTAGTTCGCCTCAGATGACTGACCAGACTCGTCCACTGCGCGTGGCCATCGTCGGTGCCGGCCCGGCCGGAATCTATGCCGCCGATGCGCTCATGAAGTCCGACACCGAGGTGAGCATCGACCTGTTCGAGCGGATGCCGGCGCCGTTCGGTCTCATCCGGTACGGCGTCGCGCCCGACCACCCGCGGATCAAGGGCATCATCACCGCCCTCCACAAGGTGCTCGACAAGGATCCGGTCCGCCTGCTCGGCAACATCGACTACGGCACCGACATCACCCTCGAGGACCTGCGCCGCTTCTACGACGCGGTGATCTTCTCGACCGGCGCCAACGCCGATCGCGCGCTGAACATCCCGGGCATCGACCTGGACGGCTCGTACGGCGCAGCGGACTTCGTGTCCTGGTACGACGGCCACCCGGACGTCCCGCGCACCTGGCCGCTCGAGGCCGAGAAGGTCGCGGTGCTCGGTGTCGGCAACGTCGCGCTGGACATCGCCCGCGTGCTCGCCAAGACCGGCGACGAGCTGCTGCCCACCGAGATCCCGGCGAACGTCTACGAGGGCCTGAAGAACAACAAGGCCGTCGAGGTCCACGTCTTCGGCCGCCGCGGCCCCGCGCAGGCCAAGTTCACGCCGCTCGAGCTGCGCGAGCTGGACCACTCCCCCACGATCGAGGTCATCGTCGACCCCGAGGACATCGACTACGACGAGGGCTCCGAGATCGCCCGCCGCAGCTCCAAGCAGGTCGACATGGTCGCCAACACCCTGCAGGACTGGGCCATCCGCGACCAGGGCGACCGCCCGCACAAGCTGTTCCTGCACTTCTTCGAGTCGCCCACCGAGGTGCTCGGCGAGGACGGCAAGGTCGTCGGCCTGCGCACCGAGCGCACCGAACTGGACGGGACCGGCAACGTCCGCGGCACCGGCAAGTTCAACGACTGGGACGTCCAGGCCGTCTACCGCGCCGTCGGCTACCTGTCGCAGAACATCCCGTCGATCCCGTTCGACGAGCAGGCCGGCACCGTGCCCAACGAGGCCGGACGTGTCATCGGCGACGACGGCAAGCACATCGACGGCACGTACGTCACCGGCTGGATCAAGCGCGGACCCGTCGGCCTGATCGGCCACACCAAGGGCGACGCCAACGAGACCATCGCGTGCCTGCTCGAGGACGCCCCGAACTTCGCGGGTGCGGCCGAGCCGAGCACCGACGCGGTGATCGAGTTCCTCGAGGGCAAGGGTGTCCCGTACACCACGTGGCAGGGCTGGTACCGCCTCGACGCCCACGAGCGTTCGCTGGGCGAGCCCGAGGGCCGCGAGCGCATCAAGGTCGTCGAGCGCGAGGACATGCTCCGCGCCAGCGAGCCGAACAAGGGCTGACGCCCGGCTTCCGATCTTCCGGCCGAATGTCACATCGGTTCAGTCCAACTGACCGAATGTGACATTCGGCCGGTGTCGTTCTGGCCGGCCGGGGCATGATGAGAAGCGTGTTTGACGCGCACGTGCACATCATCGACCCGCGGTTCCCGCTGGTGGAGAACAACGGCTACCTGCCCGACCCGTTCACGATCGACGACTACCGCGCCCGGATGGCGGGGTTCGGGGTGGACGGCGGGGCGGTGGTGACGGCGTCGTACCAGGGCACGCTCGGCGGGCCGCAGTTGCTGGCGGCGCTGCGCGAACTCGGTGACGGCTGGGTGGGCGTCACCCATCTCGATCCCGACGCCACCGACGACGACATCCTCGAGCTCGACCGGGCCGGGGTGCGCGGCATCCGGTTCAACCTCCGGCGCAGCGCCACCGACGTGCAGATCCTGACGACGCAGGCCCTGCGCGCCTACGAGCTGGCCGGCTGGCACGCCGAGTTCTACGTGGACGCGACGCTGCTGCTCTCGCTCGAACCGGTGTTCGCGAAACTGCCCGCCGTCAGCATCGACCACCTGGGGATGTCGACGCGCGGGCTGCGCTACCTGCTCAATCTCGTCGACCGCGGCGCCAAGGTGAAGGCCACCGGCTTCGGGCGGACCTCGATCGACGACGTCGGTGACGTCATCCGGCAGATCCACGCGGTCAACCCGAAGGCGCTGATGTTCGGCACCGACCTGCCCGGCACCCGCGCCCGCCGCGCGTTCGAGGCCGCCGACGTCGACATCATCGCCGACGCCGTCGGGGACGACCTCGAGGCCGTCCTCGGCGGCAACGCGCGCGAGTGGTATCGCTGCAACTCCTGAGTCAGAGCGCGAGCACCGCGCCCAGCCACAACCCGACGGCGAGCAGCGCGCCGAACAGTTCGACGAGGATCGACAGCCCAACCGCCTTGGTGGCGTGCACCGTCGACGCCCACGCGTCCCGGTGCGTGCGATGCCGGGCGGCCTCGGCGGCGTAGGTGCCGAGCAGGAAACCGAGCAGCAGTCCGACGACGGGGACGACGAAGAACCCGACGATCCCCACCAGTCCGCCGAACACCACCGACCGGTTGGGGACGCCGGCGTCGCGCATCCGACGGCCCGGCCACGTGTACTTGACGACGCCCGACGCCACGAGCAGCAGCAGCGCCACCGCGAACACGCCCCATCCGGCGGCGGTGGCGTCGAGGATCGCCCACACCAGCAGCGCCCCGGCGATCAGCAGCGTGCCGGGCAGGATCGGCACCACGATGCCGACCAGCCCGACGAGCATCACCAGGCCGAGCAGAACCTCGACGCCGGCGCTCACGTCACTCCGGTACGACGACGCGCACCCGGGAGGCCGCCTCGCGGGCGCGCTCGCGGGCCGTCTCGACGTCGGGTCCGGTGGACACCGCGACCCCCATCCGACGACGCGCGAACGCCTCGGGCTTGCCGAACAGTCGCAGATCGGTCTCCGGCACCGCCAGTGCGTCGGCGACGCCCTCGAACGCGACGCCGACGGACTCGACACCGCCGTAGATCACCGCGGACGCGCCCGGCGCGGCGAGCGTGGTATCGACGGGCAGGCCGAGGATCGCGCGGGCGTGCAGTTCGAACTCGGAGAACCGCTGCGAGCGCAGCGTCACCAGGCCGGTGTCGTGCGGGCGCGGGCTCACCTCGGAGAAGTAGACGTCATCACCCTTGACGAACAGTTCGACGCCGAAGATGCCGCGGCCACCGAGCGCGGTGGTGACCTTCTCGGCGACATCGCGGGCAGCAGCCAGCGCGGCCGGCGTCATGGCCTGCGGCTGCCACGACTCGATGTAGTCACCGGAGTCCTGCAGGTGCCCGATCGGCTCGCAGAAGTGGGTGCCGTCGACGGCACGCACGGTGAGCAGAGTGATCTCGTAGTCGAAGTCGACGAAGCCCTCGACGATGACACGACCCTTGTTCACCCGGCCACCGGAAAGCGCGTATTCCCAAGACTTTTCGAGGTCGTCGACGCAGCGGGCCACGGACTGACCCTTGCCGGACGACGACATCACCGGCTTGATCACGCACGGGAACCCGATCCGCTCGGCGGCGGCACGCACCTCGTCGAGCGAGTCGGCGAACGCGTACGGCGACGTCGGCAGCCCCAACTCCTCCGCGGCGAGGCGGCGGATGCCCTCGCGGTTCATCGTCAGCTGCGTCGCACGCGCGGTCGGGATGACGACGGCGGTGCCGTTCGACTCGACCTCGGCGAGCGCCTCGGTGGCGATGGCCTCGATCTCGGGCACCACGAAGTGCGGGCGCTCGGCCTCGATGACGCGCAGCAGTTCGGCGGCATCGCCCATGTCGATGGTGTGCGCGCGGTGCGCCACCTGGTGCCCGGGGGCGTCGGCGTAGCGGTCGACGGCGATCACCTCGACGCCGAGTCTCTGCAGCGCGATGATCACCTCCTTGCCCAGTTCGCCGGAGCCGAGCAGCATCACGCGGGTGGCGCTGGGGCTCAGCGGGGTGCCGATGCGGGCGGGGACGTCTGCGGGGGTGTCGGGGCGCATGGATCGGACTATATGCGGTCGTCACTGGCCATACTGTCGCGATGACCCTGGGACTCGACACCCGCCTGACCCTGCTCGCCGCGGGGCTGATCTTCCTGCTGGCCCTGCTCCTCGGGGTGTGGAAGTACCGGCAGATGGCGACGTCACCGGATCATCTGGCGCACCCGTACGTCGACATCGCGCACCGCTCGGCGCTGCTGTACTCGTTTGCGACGCTGCTCGTTTCGGTGTTCGTCGAGCTCAGCGACTGGCCGACGGCCGTGAACGCGACGTGCGCGGGGATCCTGGTGTTCTTTTTCGTCGCGGCGATCGGCAGCTACATCGCGCACGGCGCCCGCCGCGACACCACCAACCAGTTCGAACGCCCCGACGCGGCGCTGCGTGTGGCGATGATCGCACTGATCATCGGCGAGGTGGGCGCGTTCGCGGTGCTGCTCGCGGGCTTCACCGCGGCGCAACTGTTGTAGCCGTCAGTCGTGCGCCTCGATGTGCGCGAGGAAGTCGAGAACGGCCGCGTTGAACACGTCGGGTCGCTGCTCGGCGCACGCGTGCCCGGCGTCCGGCACGTACATCAGCTCGGCGTCGGGGATCGAACGCGCGATCAGTTCGGTGTGCCGTCGCGGGATCGCGTCACGCTCCCCGACGATCACCAGCGTCGGCACGGCGATCGAGGCCAGGTCCGCGGCCGGGATGTGCGGGTGCCGGACCATCAGCTCGAGCAATTCGTGTTGCCGGCGCACCTTCGCGGACAGCGGCGCGACGACGCCGCCGACGAGCCACGCGAACGTCGCCGGAACCCGGAACCGGGCACCGAGTCCGTGCGGATCGAGGTTGGCGCCGTTGACGATCAGCGACCGCACCCGGCCCGGGTCGCGCAGCGCCAGGGTGAGCGCGGTGTTGCCGCCGTCGCTGTAGCCGAGGACGTGCGCGCTCTCGACCCCGACGGCGTCGAGCACCGCGCACACGTCGTCGGACAGGCGCGCGAAGTCGAGCGGACCGTCGCCCCGGGTCGATTCACCGTGCGCGCGGGTGTCGAGCGCGAGTACCCGATAGCGCTCGGCGAAGACGGGTATCTGCTTCGCGAAATAGCCGAGGTTCTCGCTGTTGCCGTGCAGCAGCACCAGCGGTTCCCCGTCGCCGTGCTCCTCGTAGTGCAGCCGCGCGCCGGCGGCCTCGACGAATCCCACCCGATCAGCTCGGCGGCTGGTGGATCGAGAGCACGTTGCCGTGCGGATCGTGGAACCACGCGACCCGGGTGCCGTCCGGCGCGGTCCACGCGGCGTGATCGTCCTGATCCATGCCCTGGTAGCGCAGGAAGTCGACGCCCTTCTCCCGCAGCTCGTCGACCGTGCCGGACAGGTCTGCCGTGCGCCAGCCCAGCACCGTGTAGCCGGTGTCGGCCTTCGACTGCACGAGGGTGATGCGCAATTCCGTTCCGCCGCCCCCGTCGACGACGAGTGCGAACGGGGTTCGCTCGGTGACCGTCAGACCCAGGGTGTCGACGTAGAACATCGACGACACATCCAGGTCGGTACTGGCCAGGAACGCGACGAGTTCTCCGGGGAAGGCCATGCCGTCAACTGTGCGCCTCGACCGCGGTCGGCGACAAGTCACCGCAGCCCAGTGACCCGGACCACATCAGACGTAAGGGACGGGTTACCGTCACAGGAACGGAGGTTCGACCATCACCCAGGAGGAATTACGTGACTACTGCCGGAGCTGAGCGGAAGGGCCCGTTGACGGGCGTCCGCGTCGTCGAATTCGCCGGAATCGGACCGGGCCCGCACGCCACGACGCTACTCGCCGACCTGGGCGCCGACGTGGTGCGCATCCAGCGGGCGGGACTGATCCCCGCGGAGGGCACGGTGGGCGACCAGACCGCGCGCAACCGGCGCGTCGTCGAGGCCGACCTGAAGAACCCCGACGACGTCGAGAAGGTGCTCGACCTGCTGGGCCGCGCCGACATCCTGATCGAGGGCTTCCGTCCCGGCGTCATGGAGCGCATGGGCCTGGGCCCCGACGTCGTCCTGGAACGCTGCCCGCGCCTGGTGTACGGCCGCATGACCGGCTGGGGCCAGGACGGCCCGCTCGCGCAGTCCGCCGGCCACGACCTCAACTACATCTCCCTGACCGGCGTGCTGCACGCGATCGGACGCAAGGGCGAGCGGCCGGTCCCGCCGCTGAACATGGTCGGCGACTTCGGCGGCGGCTCTATGTTCCTGCTCTTCGGCCTCCTCGCCGCGCTCGTCGAGCGGCAGACGTCGGGCAAGGGTCAGGTCATCGACGCCGCGATGATCGACGGCACCCTCGCGCTCTCGCACATCATCTGGAACTTCCGCCGCATCGGCATGTGGTCCGACGAGCGCGGCGTGAACTTCCTCGACGGCGGCGCCCCGTACTACGACACCTACGAGACCTCCGACGGCAAGTACATGGCGGTCGGTGCGATCGAGCCCCAGTTCTACGCCGTGCTGCTGAAGGGCCTCGAACTGGACCCGGAGACCCTGCCCGGCCAGCAGGACGCGGGCCGCTGGCCCGAACTGCGCCAGATCCTCACCGACAAGTTCCTGAGCAAGACCCGTGACGAGTGGACCAAGATCTTCGACGGCACCGACGCCTGCACCACGCCGGTCCTGACGTTCTCGGAGGCTCCGAACGATCCGCACATCGCGGCGCGCGGCGGCATCATCGAACTCGAGGGCGTGCCGCAGCACGCACCGGCGCCGCGCTTCTCACGCACGCCGACGACCACGCCGCAGCCGCCCGCCCGGGTGGCCACGGATGTCGACAGCCTCTGGCGCTGAGCATCTTTCACAACTGAACATCGATCTTCCACGGGCCGGACACCACCTGGTGTCCGGCCCGTCGGCATTTCCAAGACGGGCCGCCACATCCACGCGATCGCGCCACGACCACCCGGGAAAACTGGGCTGTTCACCCAGTTTTATGAAACAGGTTCTCGACCCCGATTCGGTAGCGCAACCGGGGCAATTCGACGCCCCCACCTCGACGCCGGACCGATTTCCTACTCTCGAGTCATGTACCTGCACAGTCGATTTCAGGCCAAAACGAGCCGGACGGTCGTTCAGTTTTGCTCTTGATCGATCAAGCGTCAATTCCGCTTATGCCCGGTTTCAAATGCGTGTTAGGTGAAACACGTTCCACTCCAAAATCGAGAACGCTCGCATTCCGAATCCAGGAGTCTCACCTATGACGAACCGATGGCGCCGAACAGCGCTCACGACAGTGGCCGCCGCAGCCGGCACCCTGCTCTTCTTCACGGGCAGCGCCACCGCAGAACCCGCACCGAACGTCCAGACCGGCTCACCGACCCTCCTCGCCGACGAACCCGGACCGACCGAGTTCGCGACCCGCGTCGATCTGACCATGCCGACCCAGATCAAGACCGGCATCGAGATCGACCTCAAGTCACAGACATTCGGTGTCGACGCCAACAAGGGCGTCAACGGCGGCATGGTCCAGTTCCTGGTCGACGGCGCCCCGACCGGTGCGCAGATCAAGGCCGGAAGCACCGGACTCGCCACGCTCAAGCACACGTTCACGACGGCCGGACCGCACACTGTCACCGTCCAGTACCTGGGTGGCGGCAAGATCACCGGCGTCACCGAAACCGCCGCGACGAGCAGCACCCAGGGGACCATCACCGCCGTCGACCAGGACGTGGCCACGGTCGTCGAGGTCCTGCCGGTCGACGGCGTCGTCGAGACCGGTGTCCAGGCCACCCTCAAGGCCAAGGTGTCCCTGCAGTCCGGCGGAATCCTGCCGATCCGCACCAACGGCAAGGTGACCTTCTACGACGGCGAGGACCCACTGGGTACGGCCACGTCGATCCTCACGGACGGCACCGCCAGCATCAAGGCGACCTTCCTGCACTCCGGCACCCGGACCGTCACCGCGAGGTTCTCCGGCAACACCGGGTTCGCCCCGTCCACCTCGGCGGATACCCCGCTGGAGGTCCAGCACAAGGATCTGGCCACCAGCACCACCCTGCTGGCACCCAACAGCGGCCGGGCCGGTCAGCCGGTCACGCTCACCGCGACCGTGACGGCGCAGCTGCCGGCCGGCGGAACCGTCCAGTTCCTCTCGGGCACCACGCCGCTCGGCACACCGGTGCCGGTTGTCGACGGTATCGCCACGGCCGCACACATCTTCGAGGAGGCCGGCGAACACTCGGTCACGGCGGTGTTCACGGGCACCGGATTCGTCACATCGACGTCCGCGCCTGCACCGCTGAGCATCTCGGCGGCCCAGCCCGGGGACACCACGACCACCGTCACCGCCCCGGCGGCCACGATCCCGGGCATCCCGGTGACCCTGACCGCGAACGTCGCGCCGGCGCCCTACGGCGGCACCGTGCAGTTCTACGTGGGTGACACCCCCATCGGCGAACCTGTGCCGGTCGTCAACGGCTTCGCATCGATCGGTCACACCTTCGCCGACGCCGGGACCTTCCAGGTCACCGCGCGCTACAGCGGCCACATCGCGGCCAACCCGTCGACGTCGGCCGCGGCCACCGTCACGGTCATCGGCCCCGGCGGCGGGAACGGCTCCGTGGAACTGCCGTCGTTCGGTTCTCTCACACTGCCGTTCGGCTCCTGACCGGGCACTCCCTCCCTCCCCTACTGCGATTGCCAAGGAATGCAACATGACTGAAAATTCGGCCAGGCGATATCTCGTCCCCTTGTGCGCAACCGGCATCGCCGCCGGACTCGTGCTGTCGGGGTCCCCGGCATCGGCCGCGACCACGACCACGCCGTTCAACGCTCAGTGCCGCGCTGCGGCGCTCCTCACCGTCGACAAGACCGCTCAGCACGCGTTCACCGTCGACGCACCCTCGCGGGTCGATCCGGGCGAGACGTTCACGTACCGCGTCCAGCCGGCGCCTTCGGCCTACCCGGACAAGGACACCGGTGCCACCACCACCAACGTGTCCCGGATGAAGCTCGACTACCAGTTGCCGGACAACGCCACGTTCGTCGGCGCGGAGGTCGTCCCCGGTAGCGGCATCGGCCTCTCCGGAACAGCCGCGAACGTGCTGCTGGTCAACGAGGACGGCGACGTCGACGAGGCCGGCACGATCCTGCGCCTGTCCGGCGACAACGAGGTGATCGGCAACAGCCCCAAGGCCGACAAGAAGAGTGTCGGCGGTGTCGTCGCCGCGAAGACCAAGCAGTACCTGGACGGCACCCCCAGCACCGACGGTTCGACGTGGTTCCAGCTGCCGGCGATCGACGTCACGCTGACTGCGGGGGCCGGTGGCGAGATCGCGCCGAAGCTGCGCACGGCCGGGGCCGCCGCGAACCTGGGGAACGAGGGCAACTACAACACCTTCCTCGCCCTTGCCGTGTTCGGCGGCAACCAGTGGGCACCCACGAGGTGCGTGCCGAAGGACGCCAAGGAGGACTCGGCGCCGCTGAACCGGGGCGGCGGACCGCTCGCCACGATTGCGGTCGGCGAGCAGACCGGCAACGTCACGACCACCGAGATCGCGGTGCCCGAGACGGCGAATGCCGGTGAAAAGGTCCAACTTTCGGCCACCGTCTCCCCCACCCCGAACAGTGGCAACGTCGCATTCCTCGTCGACAGCGTCGTGGTCGGCGAGGCGCCGCTGATCGATGGCAGGGCGACCATCACCCACGAGTTCACGGGTGGTTCGCACAACGTGTCCGCGCGGTACGTCGGCAACGGCACGTTCCGGCCGTCGTTGTCCGCGGACGCCGCGATCGCGGTCGCGGGCGGTGGGTCCGGCAGCGCGATCGGCTCCCTCGAGCTGCCGTCGCTGGGCTCGCTGACGGCGCCGCTCGGTTCCTGATCGACTGATTCGAACGGTGGTGGGTGGGACATTCGATGCCCCACCCACCACCGTCCTCACACCACGAGCGCGGGTTCGACGGCCTCGGCGCCGACACCCAGCGCCGAGTACGCCGCGGCCACACCGGCCACCGCCCGTCGGAGTTCGTCCACCGGGCGTGCGTACGGCAGGCGGATGAAACGCTCGAAGGCGCCCTCCACGCCGAAGCGCGGGCCGGCCGCGAGCACGACGCCGTGACTCGGCGCGGTCGCGGCCAGCGCCGTGGACACCGGCGCGGGCATCCGGAGCCACAACGACATACCGCCGGTCCCGACGGTCGGCACCCAGTCCGGCAGCCGCGACGACAGCTCGTCGAGCAACGCCGCACGCTGCGCCCGCAACAGCGCCCGGCGCTCCGCGATCGGCTCGTCACCGAGCGCCAGCAGGTGCGCCGCGGCCAACTGATCCATGACCGGCGTGCCCAGGTCGAGGGCCGAGCGGGAGCCGGCGAGTCGCGTGATCAGCTCCGGATTCGCGCGAATCCATCCGACCCGCATGCCGCCCCAGTGCGATTTGGAGATCGAGCCGACCGTCACCACGTCGGCACCGGACGTGTCGCGGGCGAGGGCCGCGACCGGCGGCGGCGGTGGTGCGTCGAGCCAGACGTCCACCATCGTCTCGTCCACCACCAGGGTCATCCGGGTCTCGCGGGCGATCCGCGCCAGTTCCGCACGCCCCGGCTCGTCCAGACAGAGCCCGGTCGGGTTGTGGAAGTCCGGCAGCAGGTACGCCATCCGAGCCGCCGTCTGCCTGGCGGCGCTCCGAATCGCATCGAGGTCCCAACCCCGCGACGTGCCGCCCTCGGGGCGCACCGGCACCGGAACCGGCCGCGCACCGACCCGCCGAATCGCCTCCAGCGCATTGGGATACGTCGGATGGTCGACGAGAACGCGCTCGCCCGGCGCGGTGAGCACGCCGAGCAGCAGCCGCAGCGCGTGCTGGGCGCCCGACGTGATCATGATCTGGTCCGTCGACGTCTCCAGTCCACGCGCGCGATAGCGGGCGGCGACGGCCTCCCGGAGCGTCGCGATACCCACCGGCTCCATGCCGTGCGTGGCCAGGAACGGCGGAAGCTGCTGCAGGGCAGCACTGTACGCCTCCTCGACCTCCACGACCGGTGCCACCATCGCCGCGTAGCTGAGATCGACGAGCGGTTCGTCCGACGGCGGGAGGTGACGTGGCCGCTGCTGCACCGCAGCGTGGTTCACCGAATCCGGCAGTGCGACGGTGGTCCTCGACCCCTGCCGGCTCAGCACGTAACCCTCGTCGCGCAGCACGGCGTACGCGGAGGTGACGGTGGTCCGGCTCAGCTCGAGTTCGGCCGCGAGTTCCCGTTCGCTGGGAAGCGCCGAGCCCAACGGGACCCGACCGTCGTGCACCAGCAGTCGGATGCCGTCGGCGAGCGCACGGTACGCCGGGCGGGACGCCCGCCGTCCACCGTTGTCGTGCCAGGCTCCGAGATCACGAGCCAGGGACCGCGCGCTCAGTGCATGCATCATCATGCAGTCCAGCGTGCCCGGTCTGGCCCTTCATTTCAAAGCCAATAGCTTCCCAGACTGGTCCACATGAGCACCCTGATCACCCTCGCCGCCCTCGCCGCACTGGCCGGATTCGTCTACCACTACATGCCCAAGGATCGTCCGGGAAAGCTCTTTCGTCTCGAACAGTTCCGTCCAGCAGCACCTTTGGCGGGAATCTTCGACGAAGGCGCCGACGCCTCGAAGTCGGACGGGCGCCCCGACACCAACCCGATCCAAACCGAGGACATGCGGTCCAGCAACCGCGCACTGGACTGATTCCACACGGGCCTCACGCGGGCAGCCCTGCCGGAACGGCGACACTCTCCCGATGGAGCTACTTTATCGATCCAGAGAAGATTCACCCATATGTCCATGTCTACAGGTGTTTAGTGATCACTGTTTCCCCTACCAACACTCGAAACACCAATACAGGAGCATTCATGTGTCGACGGAATTGCGCCGCACATCCGCGTCTCGGCCCGGATCGTCAAAACATTCCATCGGTGCAGAAAGTGCACGTCCACAGCCCGTGAATCGAGTTCCACGGCACTGAGAGTTACAAACATGGAATTCCCCGGGCAGTCAGCGTGGGGCCACTTTCTCGATCAGAGAATTGCGACTCCAGTTCGCGCCCGATCATCCCACGGCAAATCCGCGTTCCCCTACCGAAACCCCACCCCAGTGAAGGAGTCGAGAATGCCGAGAAGACTGAGCGGTAGAACGATCGCCATCGCATCCACCATCGCAGCAGGCGCGTTCTTCCTGCCGGCGACCGCCGCCGCGACGGGCGCCCCCGGCTACGAGGACGACGTGACGATCTGGATCCAGGACGAACCCGGCAACGTCGAGGAAGTGCCGAAAAAGGTGATCCTCGAGGACCCCAACGGTGTCCAGATCAAGGACTACGTCATCGTCGAGGACCCCAACGGAGGCCAGGTCAAGGACTACGTCATCGTCAAGAACCCCAGCGGTAACGAGGTCAAGTACTACGCCGTCGAAAACGAACCGATCGGCGGCCAGAGCGAGAACTACGTCATCGTCAAGGACCCCAACGGTAACGAGGTCAAGTACTACCCCGTCGACGAGGACGACAACGAGGTCGTCGTCACGCCCAAGCCCGATACCGGCGGTGGCGAGACCGGCGGCGGGGTCGAACCGGGCGAAGGCACGGGCACGCCCACGCCGGGCGACGGTACCGACGAGACCACGACGCCGGAGAACCCGCTCGCCGGCCTGTTCGACGTGCTGAAGTTGGCATTCGGTTCCTGACCGAGTTCGCTCCGATCGACCCGACGTGGGGAAGCGGCGGGTGGGTCAACGAACCCCACCCGCCGTGCCGATGTCGGGTCCACCCGAGTCAGAAATCTTTCACCAGCGAAGCTTCCATTTCGCTTCATTCCGATCCGGTGTCATCCGGATCGCGTTCACCTCTACCGGAAACCAGCTCAACGTCGGGAAGGCAGAAAACATGTCGAGAAAGTGGTATCGCGGAATCGTTGCCGCGACCGCAACCGTGGCCGCCGGAACGGTGGTCTTCGCCGCGCCGGCGATGGCCGAAGAGCCAATCGTCAAAGCCGATCCGTGCAACCCCGGAACCATCATCGTCGAGGTGTCAGATCCGGATTCGTTGACAGCCGAGGAGCTCGCGCAGATCCTTGCGAACTACCAGAACCAGAATGGCGGCAACAATTCCCAGAACGGCCCGGGAGACCCGGGAGGCGACGGCACCATCCCCGTCGAGAATCCCGCTCCCGGCGGCAACGGCAACGTCGAGAACGTCGAGGTCGTGATCATCGTCAAGCCCAAACCCAAGCCCACGCCCCCGCCGGGGCCGATCGTCGTGAATCCCGCGGCTCACGCCTCCGCCTTCACCGCCGCCACCTGTGGAACCGACGATTCCGGGGTCACTCCGGAGGATCCGAACGACACCGACACCGATGTCGGTGCGGTATTCGGGTCGCTGGAGTCGGTGTCGTTCGGCTCGCTGGAGCAGTTGCTCGGCCTGTGACCACCTGACACCGGGCAGCGGCGGATGGGACCGTCGGGGGCTCATCCGCCGCTGCCGATATCGTGACGGCGTGAGTGAGAACGGGATCGAGGCCGTGTTGGATGGCCTGCGCGACGTCCTGGTCGGCCGCCTGTCCGACATCGGCCGCCGGTTCTCGGCGCTGCTCGCCGACACCGTGCCGCACACCGCGCTGGTGATCTTCACGCGGGAGTGCACCGGCCGACCCCGCAAGGTCGCCGGCGACCCCGACATCGTGGACCGGGTGACGATCGCCGAATTGGATTCCCTGCGAGCAGATCTCGAACCCGGACAGATCTTCCGCGGGCCCGCAGCGATCGCGGGGCGGCCGCGCGAGGTGTACGCGATACTGGACCGCACCGACACGCTGCTCGTGATCGTCCCGGCGGGCACACCGTCGCGAACGCGGCCGCTCGAGTCGGTCCGGTCGATGTTCGGCATCGTCGCCACCGGCATCCAATTGCAGGTGCAGGGCGCCAGCCCCGCCTACCTCGCCGAGTCCCGCGCCGCATCGGCCGAGCGTGCCCGCACCATCGCCGAACTCACCGAGGTCCACGCCACGACGCTGGAAACCCTGCTCGCGACGCTGCGGTCCGGCGACCTCGACGACACCCGCGCCCGAACGGCGGCCCGCGAGGCGGCGTCGAATGCCCTCATCCGGCTGCGGACGACGGTCGATACGCACCGCGAGTTCGCCGAGGAATCCGTCGTCACGGCGTTCGCGCGGCTGCGCGGGGAACTGCGTGGGTTGCTGCGGCACCGCGATCTCGAACTGGACCTCGTGGAACCCGCGGTCGACGGCCGTGCCGTGCCGGGCGAGGTCGCGCACGGCGCCCGCGCGGTGGTTCGCGGCGCGGTGCTGTCACTGTCCACGCAGACCGACCTCACCCGGATCCGCGTCGCATGGGTGTGCTCGGAATCCGAACTCGTGGTGGACATCCGCGACGACGGTCGAGGCCTGGCCGACACCGCCGATCTCGAACGCCAGCTCCGTCCGCGGGTGGACACCCTCGACGGCACCCTGACGGCGGAGTCGACGTCGGGCTGGGGTTCCCGCGTCGTCGCGACCCTGCCGCTGCACACACCGACGACGGCGCCGCCGGCACACCACGCGCTGAGCGATCTCGGACCGCGCGAACTCGAGGTCCTGGGCCATCTGGTCGCCGGCCGCCGCAACCGCGCCATCGCAGAGCGCCTGAGTGTCAGCGAGAGCACCGTGAAGTTCCACGTCGCCGGCGTCCTACGCAAGCTCGATGTCGCCACGCGCGCCGAGGCCGCCGCGCTCGCCGGAGAGGCCGGCGTCCGACCCATCCCCTGACCGTTCGGCCAGGTCCACCTCTCCGGTCGACCAGTCCCGGTCCCGCCCGCCGGTGACTAGCCTCGTAGTCGGATGCGCACCTCACCATGTGTGCGCGTGCGTTCACGTCGACCGAATTGGAGTGGAGAAACCATGCCGCAGCAGGTACGGGGCGTCATCGCCCGCTCGAAGGACGCCCCCGTCGAACTGGTCACCATCAACATCCCGGATCCGGGCCCGGGCGAGGCCGTCGTCGCGATCGCGGCGTGCGGCGTCTGCCACACCGACCTCACCTACCGTGACGGCGGCATCAACGACGAGTTCCCCTTCCTCCTCGGCCACGAGGCCGCGGGCATCGTGGAAGCCGTCGGCGAGGGTGTCGACACCGTCGAGGTGGGCGACTTCGTCGTCCTGAACTGGCGCGCGGTGTGCGGCAAGTGTCGCGCCTGCAAGCGTGGTCGCCCGCAGTACTGCTTCGATACCCACAACGCCAAGCAGAAGATGACCCTCGAGGACGGCACCGAGCTGACCCCAGCCCTGGGCATCGGCGCGTTCGCCGACAAGACCCTGGTCGCGGCCGGCCAGTGCACCAAGGTCGACCCCACCGCCGATCCGGCCGTCGTCGGACTGCTCGGCTGCGGCGTCATGGCCGGCATGGGTGCCGCGATGAACACCGGCAACGTCACCCGCGGTGACTCGGTGGCCGTCATCGGCTGCGGTGGCGTCGGCGACGCCGCCATCATGGGTTCGCGCCTGGCCGGCGCCAACAAGATCATCGCGATCGATCGGGACCCCAAGAAGCTCGAGTGGGCCGTCGAACTCGGCGCCACCCACACGATCGACGCCTCCAAGGTCGAGGACGTGGTCGAGGCGATCCAGGAACTCACCGACGGCTTCGGCACCGACGTCGTGGTCGACGCCGTGGGCCGTCCGGAGACCTGGAAGCAGGCGTTCTACGCCCGCGACCTGGCCGGCACCGTCGTCCTCGTCGGTGTCCCCACCCCGGACATGACGCTCGAGATGCCGCTCGTCGACTTCTTCTCGCGCGGTGGCTCGCTCAAGTCGTCGTGGTACGGCGACTGCCTGCCCGAGCGTGACTTCCCGATGCTCGTCGACCTGTACCAGCAGGGTCGTCTGCCGCTCGAGAAGTTCGTGACCGAGCGCATCAAGCTCGAGGACGTGGAGCAGGCGTTCGAGACCATGCACCGCGGCGAGGTGCTGCGCTCGGTGGTGGTCCTGTGAGCGGCAAGCTCAGGGTCGACCGGGTCGTCACGTCGGGCACGTTCGAACTCGACGGCGGCACCTGGGACGTCGACAACAACATCTGGCTCGTCGGTGACGACGACGAGGTGCTGGTGATCGACGCCGCGCACACCGCGCAGCCGATCATCGACGCCGTCGGCGGCCGCAAGGTGGTCGGCATCGTGTGCACGCACGGGCACAACGACCACGTCACGGTCGCGCCGGAACTGTCCGAGAAGCTCGACGCCCCGATCTACCTGAACCCGGCCGACGACGTGCTGTGGCAGATGACCCACCCGGGCGTCCGCCACCTTGCGCTCGAGGACGGCCAGCGGATCTCGGTGGCGGGCACCGACGTCCAGGCCATCCACACCCCGGGCCACTCCCCCGGCTCCACGTGCCTGTACCTGCCCGAGGCCGGTGAGCTGTTCTCCGGCGACACCCTGTTCTCGGGTGGACCGGGCGCCACCGGACGCTCGTTCTCGGACTTCCCGACCATCATCGGGTCGCTCCGCGACAAGCTGTTCGCGCTGCCGGCGGAGACCCGCGTCCACACCGGCCACGGCGACGACACCGCCCTGGGCACCGAGGCGCCGCACCTCGAGGAGTGGATCGCGCGCGGTCACTGACACCCTGCCCGGCCGAATGTCACATGCGATCAGTTGGACTGAACGCGTGTGACATTCGGCCACGGCACGATCAGGCGAGGGCGTACCGGTCGAGCCAGTCGACGCCCGGCCGCCGGATGCGGGTGATGCCCTTGTACTCGGCCATGTCGTCGGGCAACTCCGCCAATACCGACCGCAGCCGCCGCGCCCACTCCGGCACCTGGGCGATATCGGCGAACGACAGCAGATGCGTGCGGACGAGGAACATGATCGCCCCGGACTGGCCGAGCCGGATCAGATGCTGGACCTCGACGCGCAGGTGCAGCCGATCCCCCACCTCCGAGAGCGGGCCCTCGGCGAGCGTGCGGCGGTCCCGTCCCCACTCCGGGTAGGTCTCGGTGGAGGTGTCCAGTCGCCCGTCCACTGTCAGAGTCCAGTTGGTGCGCCGGTACCGCTCGCCGGTCTGCAGCCGCATCAGGAAGTTCTGTGCGCGCGTGACGACACCGTCGGTGTGGACCCGCGGAACCGGTCCGTGGATCTGTAGGAAGCTCATCCCGACGTCGAACCGCAGCGACCAGTCGGCCGCGAACGTCACCAGCCCCGCATCGCCCCACAGTTGCCCCTCGCGCTGATCGAGCAGCACGACGTCCTCCTGGATCTGCCGGCCGATGAAACGCAGCGGCGGTTCCGGCAGCGTCGAGCGCTCGCCGTAGACGAACGCCTGCTCGACGTCCAACGCCCGGTTGGTCCACCGCCACATCCGTCCGTCCCGCTCGAGCATCATGGTGCGCGGGTACGCCGCCGCGAGCCCGCGCATGATCTCGAGCAGCGCGTCCCACTGCGCGATCTCCATGTGCGGCAACGCCTGGAACCGGGTGGGGTCGACCGCCAGGATCCGCTCCCGTTCGGCGATCTCCGCGTGATAGCTCTCGCCGACGTCCAGGAAGGCCGCGCCCGCGGGCTCGACGTTGGCGGTGTACCGGTAGGTGTCCCGGGGGAAGGGAAAGGGGAACGACGCGATGCGCGCGGCCACCCGGTAGTCCGTTGCCGTACTCACAGTTCCAGCTCCAATCGTGCTCCGGCGGCGCGGGAAACGCACGGCATCATGCAGTCCCCCGCCGCCTTCTCGTCGTCGGACAGATACAGGTCACGGTGCTCCACGGCGCCGCCGGTGACGGCGGTGCGGCACTCGCCGCACACGCCATGCCTGCACAGATTCGGGACACTCACCCCGCGCCGTTCGAGTGCCTCGAGCGCACTCACGCCGGCCGGTACCTCGACGTCGATGCCCGAGCGCGACAGCCGGACGACGAACGGCCGCCCGGGATCCAGGTCGCCGATCCCGAAGTGCTCGAGATGGATTCGCGCGCCCGGCCAGCCCACACCCCGAGCCCGCCGCGCTGTCTCCTCCATCAGCGACGTGGGCCCGCACGCATAGAGGTGGGATCCGAGTGGACGGTCGAGCAGCGCCCGACCGAGGACCGACCACAACGCGTCGGCCGAACGGTAGGTCGCGAGGCGACTCCCGCACACCGCGGCCAGGTCGTCCACATGCGGTCCGTCGTCCTCCCGGAACACGTAGTGCACCTCGAACGATCGGCCCCACCGTGCCGCCGCCCGCGCGTGCGACAGGATGGGGGTGACACCGATGCCACCGGCGACCAGGACATGGTGCCGCGCCGTGAGGACGGGAGCGAACGCGCTGCGCGGGCCGCCGACGTCGACGCTCTCGCCTCGACTGAGTCCGTGCATCCACCGCGATCCGCCACGTCCGGAGTCGTTGCGGCGAACCGAGATCGAGTAGGAATCGGGTTCGACGCCCGCACCGGTGAGCGAGTAGGCATTGCGTCGCGCCCGCCCCTGTGGATCGATCCCGCAGGACACGACGACGTGGCTGCCCGGCGTGAACGAGAGCAGCGGACCGCCGTCCGGATCGGTCAAGCGGATCTGACGCACGCGTCCGGGTAGGTCGGTGACGGCGTCGACGACGAGCATCGTCACGGGCGCTCCTCCGCATCGCACAGATACCCGAGGTAGGCCCCGTGCAGGCGCGAGACATGTTGGTAGATCACCAGGTTCGCGGCACAGGACGGGCACGCACTGGTGCCGCCGAGCACCGCGCCGGTCGAGTGGATCCGTTGACAGTGCGCGCAGTACACGCGGCGCAGTTCCGTGTCGACGACGTCGGCGAGGATCTCCTGCCCCAGCGCTCCCGCCTCCACTGCGAACGCCCGCGCCTGCAGCACCGTCACCTCGTCGCCGACGAGGGCGAGTCGCCAGCCGACGCGGGCTGCGGTGAGTTCACGGGAGAGCACCGCCTCCGCACCCGCCGTCCAGCCCGGCGGCATCCTCAGCCAGCTGACCCTGCGCCCCGTGAGCCCGGTGACCAGCGTCCTCGCCCGCGGTTCGGCGGCGCCGCCGAACGACAGCACGGTGACGTACCGCCCACCGTCGACGGGCCCACCCGGCTCGACGTCCCAGCGCGGCACGCTGGTCGTCTCCATACACACGCTCATCGCCGGCCCCTACGGCGCGAACGACCGCAGGCCGACGTAGAACGCCAACGCCCGAGTTCTGAGTACCCGACGGCCCTCGCCGAGCCGTCCGGGTTGGGGTAGACGTCGGCAATGAAGCCCTCGGCGCCCGGGAAGTCGTCCGGCGGCATCGGTGGGAGCGACTTCCAGAAGTCGGCAGTGACCCGGAAGGCGGGCGCGGTGGTCGTTTCGGACATGACTGCTCCTCGGATGGGAAGTCGGGAGAGAACGCCGATCGCTGGCGTGAAACGCACGATAGTGAGATGAAACCCATCGACGATTACACGTCGGTTAATCCTTGTAACCGAATTCTCCTCGCGCCCAGCCCTTCCCGAAAAGTCGACGAGTGGAGCGGACGCCGGAGGAGACGTCACCACAACCTCACCCGCCCGTAACGCACTCGTCATGGATGCTATGTTTCCTGACATGCAACAGCGATTCACTTAAGGAAACATCGTCGGACCACCCGAGGAGTTCACATGGCGCTCGACCCCGCAGATCTCACCGTGATGCGCCTGCCCGGCGCAGACACGGCGGACATCCCCGATCTCGCGACGCTCGCTCGGTCCACCGACACCCGCTTCATCCTGGCCGTGTTCACCAACCTCGCCGGCAAGCCGTGCGCCAAACTCGTCCCGGTCGAGGCCGTCGACGAACTGCAGGAGGACGGCGTCGGCTTCGCCGGATACGCCGCCGGGGCGATGGGCCAGGTTCCGAAGGACCCCGACCTGGTCGCCGTCCCAGATGCCACGTCCTTCACCCCGATCCCGTTCGTGCGCCCCGGTCTCGCCCTGGTGCACTGCGATCCGCACGTGCAGGGCGAGCCGTGGCCCTTCGCGCCGCGCGTGATCCTGAAGAAGGTGCTCGAGCAGGCCGCCGACCTCGAACTCGAGGTCAACGTCGGCACCGAGATCGAATACTTCCTCGTCGACCGCGACGAGCACGGCGGCCTGCGCACCGCCGACACCCTCGACACCTCCCGCCGCCCCTGCTACGACGCCCGCGACGTCACCCGCATGTACGAGCACCTCACGGCCATCTCTGCCGCGATGAACGAGCTCGGCTGGGGCAACTACGCCAACGACCACGAGGACGGCAACGGCCAGTTCGAGCAGAACTTCCAGTACGCCGACGCCCTCACCACCGCCGACCGCGTCGTGACGCTGCGCTACCTCATCTCGGTGCTCGCCGAGCAGCGCGGCATGACTGCGACGTTCATGCCCAAGCCGTTCGCCGACCGGACCGGCAGCGGCATGCACATGCACCTGTCGCTGTGGCGCGGCGGTGCACCGGTGTTCCCCGACCGCGCCGACCCGCGCGGACTGGGCCTCTCGCCCACCGCGTACGCGTTCATCGGCGGGATCCTCGAGCACGCCGGCGGGCTGCAGGGTGTGCTCGCCCCGACGGTCAACTCCTACAAGCGAACCGGGGCGATCTCGACGAGCAGCGGCGCGACGTGGTCGCCGCGCCGGCCCACGTACGGCGGCAACGACCGCACCCACTACCTGCGGGTGCCCGACGCCAACCGCGTCGAACTACGCGGCGGCGACGGCTCCGCCAACCCGTATCTCGCGTCGGCGGCAACCATCGCGGCCGGGCTGGACGGCATCCGCCGCGGCACCGACCCCGGCGAGCCCGGCGGCGGCATCTGCCCCGACGACCTGCCGATGACGCTGCTGCACGCGATGGATGCGCTCGCGCAGGACTCCGTCGTCGCCGGCGCCCTCGACGCCGCGGGCCCGGGCGTCGCCGACTACTTCACCGCCCTCAAACGGGACGAGTTCTTCGAATGGCACAGCACGGTCACACCGTGGGAGGTGGACAGCTACCTCACTGCCTTCTGACAGCCACAGGAAATCAAGGGAGACAACACATGTGCGGAATCGTCGGGCTCCACCTGCGGGAGCCCTCGCTGTATCCGCGGCTCGGTGAGCTGCTCACCGGGATGCTCGGCCAGATGGTCGACCGCGGGCCGGACTCGGCCGGCATGGCCATCTACGGCGACCCGACCTGGTCGCCCGCCGGACATGCGACGGTGTCGCTGCTGGGCGCCGGCGTCGCGGCGGAGTCGTTGGCCGCCAGGGTCGGCGACGCGCTGGGCGTCGCCGTCACCGGCATCGACGTGGGCACCAACTCGCTGTTGCACGCACCGGTTCCGGCGTCGGCGCTCGCCGACGCCGCACTCGCAGAGGCGACAGGCGCGGTACTCATCGGGTTCGGCGACGACGTCACGGTCCTCAAGGGCATGGGCGATCCGGTGGACCTCGCGCACCGGTTCGGGCTGCCCGCGGCGTCGGGCTGGCAGGGCGTCGCGCACACCCGCATGGCCACCGAATCCGCGGTCACCGCAACCGGATCGCACCCGTTCGCCGTCGGCCCGGACCAATGCCTGGTGCACAACGGATCGTTCTCCAACCACCTGAGCGTCAAGCGGGAACTCGAGGCCGAGGGCGTCGCGTTCGACAGCGAGAACGACACCGAGGTGGGCGCCCGCTTCGTCGCGAAGCAGCTCGCCGAGGGCGTCGACCTGGAGAAGGCGCTGCGGCTGCTCGGCGAGCGGTTCGACGGCTTCTACACGCTGCTCGTGTCCACGCAGGACTCGTTCGCGGTGGTGCGCGACCCGATCGCGTGCAAGCCCGCGATCATCGCCGAGCATGCCGACTACGTCGCGATGGCGTCCGAGTACCGCGCGCTCGCCGGCCTGCCCGGCATCGAGGGCGCCCGCATCTTCGAACCCGAACCGGAAGAGGTTTACGTATGGCACCGCTGACCGCCACCCCGACCACCACGTACGACGTCTCCGACGTCGGCACCCGCGCCCTCAACGCGGCGCTGCAGGCCACCGCGGCCCCGGCGTCGGTCGGCGTCGTCGAACCGGCCGGTGCACACGCCCTCGCGTGCGGCCTGGACGCACCGATCGACGTACGCATCGAGGGCCACGTCGGCTACTACGCGGCCGGCATGAACCAGCACGCGAGCGTGACGATCGACGGCAACGCCGGCGTCGGCGTCGGCGAGAACATGATGTCGGGCACCGTCCGCGTCACCGGCAACGCGTCGCAGTCCGCGGGGGCCACCGCGCACGGCGGACTGCTCGTGATCGAGGGCAACGCCGCCGCCCGCTGCGGCATCTCGATGAAGGGCGTCGACATCGTCGTCGGCGGCAGCATCGGCCACATGAGCGCGTTCATGGGTCAGGCCGGACGCCTCGTCGTGCTCGGCGACGCCGGTGAGGCACTCGGCGATTCGCTGTACGAGGCCCGGATCTACGTGCGCGGCACCGTCGCCTCGCTGGGCGCCGACTGCATCAAGAAGGAGATGCGCGACGAACACCTGACCGAACTGCGGGAACTGTTGGACGCCGCCGGATTCGACGCCGACCCCACCGAGTTCACCCGCTACGGCTCGGCCCGCAAGCTCTACAACTTCCACGTCGACAACGCCTCGTCGTACTGACGCACCACTTCCAGGAGGCCCCATGACCACGCACACCCCCGGTCTGCGCGAATCCGCGACGTTCGACCGCGACGTCATCCACGAGATCCAGCGCGCCGCCGAGACCGGCATCTACGACATCCGAGGCTGGGGCGCCAAGCGCAAACTCCCGCACTTCGACGATCTGCTGTTCCTGGGCGCGTCGATGTCCCGGTACCCGCTCGAGGGTTACCGCGAACGCTGCGACACCGACGTCGTGCTCGGCGACCGGAACGCGAAGTATCCACTGCACCTGGACATCCCGATCACGATCGCGGGCATGAGCTTCGGCGCGCTGTCCGGCCGAGCGAAGGAGGCCCTCGGGCGCGGCGCAAGCGAGGTCGGCACCTCCACCACCACCGGCGACGGCGGTATGACCACCGAGGAGCGCGGCCAGTCCAAGCACCTCGTCTACCAGTACCTGCCGTCGCGGTACGGCATGAACCCCGACGACCTGCGCAAGGCCGACGCCATCGAGATCGTGCTGGGCCAGGGCGCCAAGCCGGGCGGCGGCGGAATGCTGCTGGGCCAGAAGATCACCGACCGCGTGGCCGGCATGCGCACCCTGCCCGTCGGCGTCGACCAGCGCAGCGCCTGCCGGCACCCGGACTGGACCGGTCCCGACGACCTCGCCATCAAGATCATCGAGCTGCGGGAGATCACCGGCTGGGAGAAGCCGATCTACGTCAAGGTCGGCGCCACCCGCACGTACTACGACGTCAAGCTCGCCGTGAAGGCCGGCGCCGACGTCGTCGTCGTCGACGGCATGCAGGGCGGCACCGCGGCGACGCAGGACGTGTTCATCGAGCACGTCGGCATCCCCACCCTCGCCGCGATCCCGCAGGCGGTGCAGGCGCTGCAGGAGTTGGGCGTCCACCGGGTACCGGGCGGAGTTCAGCTCATCGTCTCGGGCGGCATCCGCTCGGGCGCCGACGTCGCGAAGGCCATGGCCCTGGGCGCGGACGCCGTCGCAATCGGCACCGCCGCGCTGATCGCGTTGGGCGACAACCATCCCCGCTTCCAGAAGGAGTACGAGGCACTCGGCTCGGCGGCCGGGTTCTACGACGATTTCCAGGCCGGCCGCGACCCCGCCGGGATCACCACACAGGACCCCGAGCTGCAGAAGAACTTCGACCCCATCGAGGGCGGACGCCGGCTCGCGAACTACCTGCGGGTGCTGACCATGGAGGCGCAGACCCTGGCCCGCGCGTGCGGCAAGTCGCACCTGCGCAACCTCGAACCGCAGGACCTCGTCGCGCTGACCGTCGAGGCGTCGGCGATGGCCCGGGTCCCGCTCGCCGGCACCGACTGGATCCCCGGCCGGCTCTGACACTCGCCCACTGCGCCCCGTCCACTGCCAGTGGACGGGGCGCTACTGTGAGGCAATGAGCCCGTCCAAGCGCCCCGTGCACCACGACACCGCCCAACGCGAGGTGCCGGCCGACACCCCCACCGGCGTCGACCTCGAGCGCGTCATCGCCGCGCAGGTCCGCAAGCTGCGCCTGGCGAGCGGACTCTCGGTGGGCGACATGGCCGCGAAGGTCGGCATCTCCAAGGCGATGCTGTCGAAGATCGAGAACGCGCAGACGTCGTGCAGCCTGTCGACGCTCGCCCGCCTCGCGGCCGGACTCGACGTGCCCGTCACCTCGCTGTTCCGCGGCGCCGACACCGCGCGGGACGCGGTGTTCGTCGAGGCCGGCAGCGGTGCGGTGATCGTCGGGCGCGGCACCCGCGTCGGCCACCACTACGAACTGCTCGGCGCGCTCCGTGGGCAGCACAAGCGCCTCGAACCGGTGCTCGTCACCCTCACCAACGCCAGCGAGGTGTTCCCGCTCTTCCAGCATCCGGGCACCGAGCTGATCTACATGCTCGAGGGCGAGATGGTCTACGGGCACGGCGAGAGCGAGTACCGGTTGAAGCCCGGCGACTCGCTGCTGCTCGACGGCGAGGGTCTGCACGGGCCGAACGAACTGGTGCAGTTGCCGATTCGCTTCCTCGCGGTCACCGCGTACCCGGACAACCATCAGGAGTAGCCCGGACGGTGACGTCCCACCACGCATCGCGAACTTTCATTTGAGTTGAAATTACAGCAAAGGTAAGCCTATGCTCACCGGCGCAACCTTGCCGTGTCGAAAGGCTCCCCCATGAGATTCGCTCGATCAGGGACCGCTCGCCGGTCCGCCCTGCTGTCCGGCCTGGCAGCCGCGGCCCTCGTCCTCGTCGGCTGCAGTTCGAGTGAGCCGGAAGCAACGCCGAGCAGCACCGACTTCGAGACCGTGACGATCGAGCACGCCCTCGGCAAGGCCGTCATCACCGAGGAACCCGAGCGCATCGTCACCCTGGGCATGGGTTCGGCCGAGACCGCGATCGCCCTGGGCACCGTGCCGGTGGGCATCGAGGCGTACGAGTGGGGCAGCGACGACACCGGCTACCTGCCGTGGATCCACGACGCGGTCACCGAGCGCGGCGCGCAGTTGCCGGAGCAGTTCACCGGCGGCAGCGAGATCGACATCGAGGCCATCGCCAAGTTGGACCCGGACCTCATCCTCGCGCCTTGGTCGGGCGTCACGCAGCAGCAGTACGACGCCCTCAGCGCCCTCGCCCCCACCGTCGCGTACGCCGAGAAGGCGTGGACGACCACGTGGGAGGACCAGATGAAGGTGATCGGCAAGGCGATGGGCAAGTCCGCCGAGGCCGACGCGGAGATCGCGAAGATCAAGGCACAGTTCGCCGATGCCACGGCGGCACACCCCGACTACGCGAACGTGTCGTTCTCGTTCATCTACAACACCGGGCTGGGCACGCTGGGCGTGTTCTTCCCGGACGAGCAGCGCGTCGCGATGGTGCGCGCCCTCGGCCTGCAGGTCGATCCGATCGTGAACACCCTGCCCGAGACCGACGGCACCGACTCGTCGGTGATCGGGCTCGAGAACGCGCACCTACTGAAGGACTCCGACCTGCTGTTCACGTTCTACTCGGACGCGGCCAACCGCGCCGAGACCGAGGCGCAGCCGGTTTACGCCCAGATCCCGGCCGTCGCACGCGGTTCCGTCGTCGCACCGACCAACCAGCCGTTCGTCACCGGGTCGTCGATCATCAACCCGCTGACCGTGCCGTGGTCGCTCGAGCGCTACGTCCCGATGATCGACGAGGCCGTCGCCAAGCTCGACAAGCCCGCCGGCACCAACTAGTCAGGCAGTCCCGGCCTCGTTGCCACCGGATGCTCCGCCGTCACGTTCCGCCTTGAAGCGGTTCCACTCGCTGCGGAGCATCCGGTTGTCGATGATCCACCCCATGTAGTCGCGCATGTTGAGCACCCGAATGTGCGCCGGCCCCTTGGGATTCGTATGCGCGAGCGCCTCCGTCGCCAGCCGTCGCTGGTTCTCCAGGTACGCGTGCTCGTTCTCGAGGAACCCACCCCACACGTCCGAATCCATTGCGTAGTAGTGGGTTCGGTCGCGCGGTTTGCGGATCAGCTTGACGAAGCCCCGGTCGATCAACCGGCGCACGTACGTCGACACCGAACCCCGACTCGCACCGAGTTCGGTGGCCAACTGCTCGGCCGTCACACCCGGCGACTCGTCGATGAGCAGGTACCCGGCGATGCGCCCCTCGATCCGTGAGGCTCCCGCCGACTGCCAGTAGTCGGCGAACCGTTCGACGAACCACCGCGAGAAGTCCTCGCCGGTCGCGGGACCGCCGCCGTCGATGTCCCTGCCCTCGCTCATGCGTGCCTCGACATCCCGTCTCTCGAACAACCCTGCCGTCGAACATTATGCCGACGACGCACGGGCCGCTGCGACACGGCAACGCGACCGTTGCCCGCCGGGTGACGACGGGCAACGGTCGCGCCGGGACCGCCCCTACGTGCGCGGTTCGGCCGACGACACCCGACCGGCGAGCGCCTCCGCGGCGTCCGCGACGGCCGCGGGATCGACGGGGCCGGAACCGGTCACCGTGACGGCCATCGTCTCGGTGACGTACGCGGTCTCGCCGTGCTCGGTGACGTCGAGGCCCTCGTGCTCGTCCTCGGGGCGCACCCGCAGACCGATCGTGACCTGGATCGCCTTCGCGATGAGCCACGTGACCGTGAACGAGTAGGCCAACACCACGACCACCGCGAGTGCCTGCTTGCCCAGCAGGCTCAGGCCGCCGCCGTAGAACAGGCCCGCGACGCCGTTGGGGGCGTCCTCGGTCGCGAGCAGGCCGATCAGCAGCGTGCCCAGGATGCCGCCGACCAGGTGGATGCCGACGACGTCGAGGGCGTCGTCGTAGCCGAGACGGAACTTGAGCGAGACCGCGAAGCAGCACAGCGCACCGGCGGCGGCGCCGATGATCAGCGCGCCGATCGGCGACACCGCGCCACACGCGGGGGTAATCGCGACCAGTGCCGCAATCAGGCCGGACGCGGCGCCCAGCGACGTCGGACGACCCTCCCGCACCCGCTCCACCAGCAGCCACCCGCAGATGCCGGCACACGCGGCGGTGACGGTGTTGAGCACGACGACGGACGCGGCGTTGTCGGCGGCGAGCGCGGAGCCGCCGTTGAAGCCGAACCAGCCGAACAGCAGGATGCCCGCGCCCAGCAGCGTCAGCGGGAGGTTGTGCGGCCGAGGCATGTTCGGGAACGCGTGCCGCTTGCCGAGCACCAGGACCATGGCCAGCGCGGCGATGCCGGCGTTGATGTGGACCGCGGTGCCGCCCGCGAAGTCGATGGCCCCCAGCTTGTTCGCGATCCAGCCGCCGATCACGCTGCCGTCGTCGGAGTCGAACGCGAACACCCAGTGCGCCACCGGGAAGTACACGAGCGTGACCCACAGGCCGGCGAAGAGCATCCACGCCCCGAACTTGATGCGGTCGGCCAGCGCGCCCGAGATGAGCGCGACCGTGATGGCCGCGAACAGCATCTGGAATCCGGCCACCAACGCCGGCGGCAGGCCGGGCTCCGCGGCAGGTTCGAGCAGCTGCCCCAGCCCCACGAACTCGAGCGGGTCGCCGAGAATACCCAAGCCACCCAACGAGTTACCGAGAACCGTGGAGTAGCCGAAGAGCACCCACAGCACACCGACGACGGCGAACGACCCGAACGTCATCATCATCATGTTGAGCGAATTGCGGATGCTGACCATGCCGCCGTAGAACAGCGCGAGGCCGGGAATCATCAGTGCCACGAAAGTGAAGGCCGCCAGTAACCATGCGGTGTCGGCGGCCGCGAGAGCCTGCTCCATATCTGCCCACCTTGCGTCGGCCCGTCTTACACGGGGAATCGAGGTCACCCGAGAGTGAACGGCGGCTGTAAGGCCTGCAAGTAGCTGCGGTGAACAGTGCGTAACGGGGTCCGCACAGCCTCCGGAGGTTGCCGATGTTTCATTTCATGCAACACTGTCTCTCACCAAGAAACACTGCGACTGGAGGTCGGAGATGACAGGAAACACGACGGAGCGCGCGCGGATCGTGATCGTCGGCGGCGGACTCGAGGGACTGTCGATCGCATGGCAACTCGCCGAACGCGGCGAGACCGACGTGCTCGTGCTCGAACGGGACACCCTGTGCGCGGGCATGACCGGCAAGTCCAGCGGAATCGTGCGCTGCCACTACGGAGTTCCGTCGCTGGCCGCGATGGCCTGGTACGGCGTCGAGGTGTTCGGCCGTGCGGACGAGATCTTCGGCACCGACATCGGATTCCGGCAGACCGGCTACGTCGTCGGGGTCGGCGAGAACAACGTCGAACCGCTGCACGCCAACGTCGAGATGCACCGCGCGCTCGGCGTGCCCGTCGACCTGATCGACGCCGACGCCGTCCGGTCCCTGTGGCCCGGCATCCACCTCGACGACTTCGCCGGCTTCGCGTACGAGCCGCTCGGCGGCCACGGCGACGCCTACATGACCGGCATGGCGTACGGCGCCCGCGCTCGCGCGCTCGGAGTGCGGATCCGGCAGTCCACCAACGTCGTTCGATTGATCTCCGACGACTTCGGAGCCGTCCGCGGCGTCCTGTGCGACGACGGCACCGAGATCCTCTGCGACACCGTCGTACTCGCGACCGGTGTGTGGAGCCCCGCCCTAGCCGCGACCGCGGGCGTCCCGCTACCGATCCGGGCGCAGCGCGAGCAACTGGTACTGGTGGATCAGGGCGAGCCCACCCCCGACGTCCCGACGTTCTCGGATCTGGTGAACCTGCAGTACGTCCGGCGCGAGCCGAACGGTCATCTCCTGGTCGGCAACAGCGACCACTCGGACCCCGAGATCGCCGACCCCGACGCCTACCTCAACCGCGCGACGGAGGACTTCGTCGAGACCGCGATCGGCAAGCTCGACCGCATCCTGCCCGACATGCCGGACCCGCGGCTCGCGTCGTCCTACGCGGGCTGTTACGACATCACCCCCGACTACAACCCGATCATCGGGCCCTCCCCCGCCGCCGGGCTGTTCCTGGCCGTCGGCTTCAGCGGCCACGGGTTCAAGATCTCGCCCGCCGTGGGCCGGCTCGCGGCCGATCTACTGCTCGACGGGATCAGCAGCGACCCCGCCGTCGACGGAAACGACTTCCGCTACAGCCGCTTCGACGAGGGCAAGCCGCTCGCGAGCCTGCACCCGTACGCCGGGGCCGGCGAGATGCGCTGACCCGAATCAGCGCACCGTCGCGAGAACGCCTCGGCCACCGTCCCATTCGCCGAGCAGCACGGGCCCGGTCGGCTCACCGTCGACCGGCCGGTGATGCACGACGACGGTGGTCCCGCCCGCCTCGATCACGCTGTCGGTGCCGTCGGTGGAGACCCGCACGTCGGTGACGGCCGGCACCTGGACGCCGGTGACACCGGAGCCCCAGGCGTGCGCGGAGTTGTCGATCTTGCGCGGCTCGGCGCCGTCGACGTGCACGAACTGGTCGGCCTCCCGACCGCCGCCGTAGACGGTGCCCAGCAACTGCTGCACGAAGACCGGGTCGGTGGTCGCGTCGTAGACGTACCGGCGGCCGAGCACCGAGTGATCCATCTCTCCGGCCGGGCGGGCACCGGGCAGCGGCGCCGACCGATATGTCAGCGGCACCTGGTAGACCGTGCCGCCGGCGTCGCGCACCAGGTGCACCTCGATGCCGACCTCACCGTCCGGGTCGTCGAACCGGTACGCCCCGACCGGCTCGATTGTCGGCGTCGCTCCGTCGTAGTACGGGGACGACGGGAGCCAGCCCGCGATCAGTTCCGGCTTGGTGGGTGACAGCTGTGCCGCGTACAAGAGGGCCATGCCCCGATGGTATCGGCCGGGAACCGCACCACCCCGAAATGCCGAATGTCACATGCGTTCGGTCGAAGCGAACGCATGTGACATTCGGTCACACGAGCGGGTGGGTCAGGCCAGGATGTCGCGGCGGACGATGGTCTCGTCCCGGCCCGGGCCGACGCCGATGCACGACATGAACGCGCCCGACAGCTCCTCGAGCCGCAGCACGTAGTTCTGCGCGGCGACCGGCAGCTCCTCGAAGGTGCGCGCCCCCGAGATGTCCTCGGACCAGCCCGGCATCTCCTCGTAGATCGGCTTGGCGTGGTGGATATCGGTCTGCGTCATCGGCATCTCGTCGACCCGCACGCCGTCCACGTCGTACGCGACACAGATCGGGATGGTCTCCAGGCTCGACAGCACGTCGAGCTTGGTGAGGAAGTAGTCGGTGATGCCGTTGACGCGGGTCGCGTAGCGGGCGATCACGGCGTCGAACCAGCCGGTACGACGGCCGCGACCGGTGGTGACACCGACCTCGCCGCCCTTGTCGGCCAAGTACTCACCGAACTCGTCGAACAGCTCCGTCGGGAACGGGCCCGAGCCGACGCGCGTGGTGTACGCCTTGAGGATGCCCAGGACCGTCTCGATCTTGGTGGGGCCGATGCCCGAACCGACCGATGCACCACCGGACGTCGGGTTCGACGAGGTCACGTACGGGTACGTGCCGTGGTCGACGTCGAGCAGCGTGCCCTGCGAGCCCTCGAGCAGCACGGTCTCGCCGCGCTCGAGCGCCAGGTTGAGCTGGAGACGGGTGTCGGCGATCCGGTGCTTGAAACCGGCGGCCTGCGTCAGGACCTCGTCGACCACCTGCTGCGGGTCGAGGGCCTTGCGGTTGTAGATCTTGACGAGCACCTGGTTCTTGAACTCCAGGGCGGCCTCGACCTTCTGGGTGAGGATCTTCTCGTCCAGGACGTCGGCCACGCGGACACCGACACGCGCGATCTTGTCCTGGTAGCAGGGGCCGATGCCGCGGCCCGTGGTGCCGATCTTCTTGGCGCCGAGGAAGCGCTCGGTGACCTTGTCGATGGCCACGTGGTACGGCATGATCAGGTGCGCATCGGCGCTGATCAGCAGCCCGCTGGTGTCGACGTTGCGGGCCTCGAGACCCGCCAGCTCCTGCAGCAGCACGCCCGGATCCACCACGACGCCGTTGCCGATCACATTTGTGACGCCCGGAGTGAGGATGCCCGACGGGATCAGGTGCAGCGCGAACTTCTCGCCGTTCGGCAGAACCACGGTGTGTCCGGCATTGTTGCCGCCCTGGTACCGCACGACCCACTGCAGGCGTCCGCCCAGTAGATCGGTAGCTTTGCCCTTACCCTCGTCGCCCCACTGGGCACCGATGAGGACGATTGCCGGCATTTCGCTGTCTCCTACGGTCGACGTGCAGCCTTGTACGACTGCATGGTCCTGCCGTGGTGTAGGCAGTGGCCGGAGGCACAGTCTAGCCGAGACCGGCCGTCGTCCAGCCCCCGAGGTCTCCGCACGCGCCCGGAAACGGCTTCCGACCACTCGGACTGTTTGCAGCGGCCGCGTCGGTTCGGGTAGACATCGAAATGCCCTTGCGTGCGGTGGTCGCGTCGTGCTCGCCCACCCTCCGCAACGCCACGATCCGAACGGCAGCGTCGGAGACAAGCAAGGAGTGTCATGGTTCCCGTAGTGCTCAAGTGCGGCAACGCGCCGCTACCGCTGGCGCTGCGGTCGCTCGACGTCCTGAACGTCCCGGCCCTGCCCGACAAGGACGACTTCGACGAGGCGTTCGCCAAGATCGAGACCTGCGAGAAGCCCCGGCTGATCGTCGTCGGCGACGACGCCGCCTTCGCGGCCGCGCTGACCCGGCTGATGCGCACCGATCGCCTGCACGTCGAACTCGCGTACGTGCCCGAGGAGCGGACCGACGCCACCCACGCCTACGGCCTGCGCACCGGCTCCAAGGCCGCCACGATCGCCGTGTCCGGCGTCGCCCGGCCGACGCCGCTGATCCGCGACGACGCGGGTATCGCGCTCGTCGGCGAGGCCCTCGTCTACGGGTCCGAGCACGCCGGCGAGCTGGTCGGCGAGGCCTACGTCGACGACCAGCGCCTGTTCTCCGGCACCGTGCCCGGCATGCGCATCGTGCCCAGCCCCGAACTTCCCGGCCTGCGCGCCACCGTCGACAAGCGCCGCTGGTTCGGCGGCCACCGGTGGCTGACCGGCCGCGCCGTCCAGCTCGGCTCGCCGGCCGCGGTCCTCACCCGCGACGGTGTCCGCACCCCGCGCCCCGTCAAGCGTTCGACGTTCTACCGCCACGACCAGGACTGGCTGCTCGTCTCCGCCTCCTGAGCCCGCTTCGCCCTTCTGAGCCCGCTTCGCCTGGATACTGGGGGGATGTACCCCGACGCGCGCCCCCGCGCCAGCCTCGTCCGACCGAGCCCGGTGTTCCTGGGCATCGTGGCGATCGCCGCAGTCGGCGGCGTCCTCGCCTGGCGCGCGACCGGCAACGAGGCGTCCGGACGCATCGGCGTGTTCCTGCTGGTCGTCGCGGGCTGGGTCGTCACGCTCTGCCTGCACGAGTTCGCGCACGCGTTCGTGGCGTGGCGAAACGGCGACCACGACGTCGTGATGCGCGGCTACCTGACGCTCGACCCGCGCAAGTACACCCAGCCGCTGCTGTCGATCGGACTGCCGGTGGTGTTCCTCGCGCTCGGCGGCATCGGACTGCCCGGCGGCGCGGTCTACCTGCAGACCGGACTGATGTCGCCGCGGGCGCAGACCCGGGTCAGCCTCGCCGGTCCGGCGGTGAACGCGGTGGCCGCGGTGGTCCTGCTCGTGGTCATTCGGCTGTTCGGCCTGGACGGCGACCACCAGGTGTTCTGGTGGGGGCTGAGCTTCCTGGCGTTCCTGCAGGTGATGGCGACCGTACTGAATCTGCTGCCGGTGCCCGGCCTGGACGGCTACGGCGCCCTCGAACCCCATCTGCAGCCGAGCACGCGGGCCTCACTCGACAAGGTCAAACCGTTCGGACTGCTCCTGCTGATCGCGCTGCTGTTCGTCCCACAGATCAACACCGTCTTCTTCGACGCGATCTACTGGTTGTTCGAACTGTCCGGTGTGCCCGACGTCTACGCGATGTTCGGCAACTACCTCATGCAGTTCTGGCGCAGCTGAGCCGCCCGATGCGTTGGGCGTGACCGCGCCGGCCCCGATCGGTTCCTGATCGAGGCCGGCCGGTCACATGGCATGACCCAGGCGCCCCCGCCCGAGCCTGAGGAGCAACAGCGCGAGCGTGTGTCCCTCCGGCCCCAGGTCGTCGAAACGCGACAGCACCCTCATTTCTCGGGTGTGCACCAAGCGGGTGCCGCCGCCGAGCATGCGTACCTCACCGATCAGGCGGGAGAGTTCGGTGCGCTGCTGAATTGCCGCGAGAATCTGTGCGTCCAGGCGATCGATCTCGCTGCGAAGCTGCTCGATGTCGACGTCCGATCGACGGTCTGCCGAGGGGGTGGCCGACATGTTCGTTACCTGTGCGCTGGTCATGCCGTAAACGCTAGGTACGCGTCCACGTAGGCACGTAGGTAGTTCACTACCCGATCTCGCGCGGCGGGTATCACTGCAGGTAGGACACCCAGCCGCGGCCGTCGTCGGAACGAAGTGCCGCCGCGTGCCGCTTGCGCAGCACCTCGCACACCGGCCCCGGCACGCCCTCCCCGACGGTGCGCCCGTCCACCTCCACCACCGGGGCCACCCCGGCCGACGTCCCGGTCGCGAAGACCTCGTCGGCGATGTAGAGCTCGGTGAGGTCGACGGTCCGTTCCACGACGGGGATCCCCTCCTCCGCGGCGAGGGTGAGCACGGTGCGGCGGTTGATGCCGTCGAGGATGTCGCACGAGACGTCGGGGGTGATCAGGGTGCCGCCGCGCACCAGGAAGATGTTGGCCGCGCTCAGCTCGCACACGTGCCCGGCGCCGTCGAGGAAGATCGCGTCGTCGTAGCCGGCGTCGATCGCGCCCTGCTTCGCGAGCACCGAGTTCACGTATGCGCCGTTGACCTTGGCCCGCGACGGGATCGCGAAGTCGGGGATCCGGCGCCACGTGCTGGTCCCGAGTCGCATCCCGTCCTGCGGCACGATCGGCACCGCGTCGTAGACGAACATCGAGACGACGGTGCGGCAGCCGCGCACGCGGGTGCCCGGGATCGACTCGTCGACGTGCACGGTGGCGCGGACGAAGACGTCGGACGCGGGCGCGTTCGCGGCGACGAGTTCGGTGGCCGCCGCCACGAACCGGTCGAAGCTCCACTCGTCGGCGAATCGGTCGATGCCGATGATCCGGCAGGACTCGACGAGCCGCCGGTAGTGGTCCTGCAACCGGAACGCCGAGCGGGCGCCGGCGTCGATGTGCACCGGGAACACCGTGTAGACACTCAGCCCGTACAGGACCGCGGACGTCGCGACGCCCAGGGTGGCCTCGTGCGCGGGCACCAGACGGTCGCGGTAGTACACGTGGGGATGCGGATCAGCCATGGCGCGATCGTAGGGAACCCGGCCGTCCGGGGACACCGAATTTGCGAACCACCCTGTCGTACGAACAGCGGGCAGACACCGACATCCATTCAGGTTACGTTGTGCTGCATCACGATTCGATGACCTCTCGGCGGCTGCCGGTGTCGGGCCGACGCGCCGCACCGACCTGCGGGCCCCGCACTCCCGCATGCTCCCCGAAAGGACCTGTCATGCACAGACAGTCACAGACTCGCAGTTGCAGCACCCGCCGCCGAATGGCGTTCGCCGCGATCGGCGTCGCCGGAGTGGCGCTCGCCCTCGCGACTCCGGCCGCCGCCTCCGCCGATCCCCTGTCCGACGTCGAGGGCGCGATCGGCGGCAGCGTCGCGGGTGCCACCACGGAATTCGACCGGGTCGCCGCGGGTGTCACCGGCGCCGTCAACGATCTCGGCGCGAGAGCGGCAAGCGGATCCGCCGCCATCAATCCGGGCGACGTGGCAACCGCCCTGATGGCCAACACCGGCAGTGCCGTCGAAATCGTCGACGGACTGGCCGCGCGAGACTCGGGCGCCGTCCTCGAGGGCATCATCCACGGCATCCAGGGGGTCGGCGCCGCCACCGGCTCCCTCGCACCGACCCAGGGATGCAACGCGACGACGATGGGCGGCGGCGCCGGCGTCACCAGCACCAAACACGAGATCGGACGGCCCGGTCCGACCGCCTTCGTACTGCGTCACGAGACCTACTCCATCCCGGACCGGATCGAGGTGTTCTACGAGGGAAATCGGATCCACGACACCGGCTACATCGGTGACGACACCAACCAGGGAACCGGCCAGGTCGTCGTCGGCGTCCCGCCCGGCCTGTCGACGTCCGTACTCGTCCGGATCACCGGACCCAACAACACCGAGTGGGACTACACGGTCAACTGCCCCACGCCGTGATCTCCGGTGCGGGCGGAGTGGAGTCGCAGCAGCCCTCGGGCCGCAGTCGCCAGAGCCTCGCGCAGGGTGGTCGGGGCCAGTACCTCGACCCCCGGCGCGAGGGTGAGCATCTGGTCGGCCGCGACGTCCTCGCCCTCGAGCATCAGATCGACCGTCACCCAACCCCGTTCGTCCGGATCCGACGGCGTCACCTTGGCGGCCTCCTCCCCCACCACCGACGACAGCCGACGCCACGCGAACGGCGAGAGCCGCACCCGGCACGGATAGCGCAGCAGCGCCCGGTCGAACTCCGCCGTCGACGCCGACCACCACGCGGCCAGGTCGAACGACTCCGGTCGCCGCGCCGGATCGTCCAGCACCTGCGCGGCGTCGATCCGCGACACCCGGTACGACAGCGTCCGATCCCGATGCCGCGCAACGAGATACCAGACGCCAGCCTTGGCCACCAGGCCCAGCGGGTCGAGCGTGCGCGATGTCTCCCGCGCCCCCTTGCGGTAGCGGATCCGCAGCCGTCGTCCCTCCAACACCGCCGCCGCGATCGACGCCAGCTCGCCGGTGTCCGACGTCCTCGCGAACCAGCCCGGCGCATCGATGTGCAGGCGCTCGCGCCACAGCAGCGCTCCGGCCCGCAGCGGAAGGGGCAGCGCGCCCAGCAGTTTCGACTCCGCCCGGGCGGTGACGTCGGCCAGACCCAGGTCGTCGGCGAGCCCCGGGATCCCCAGCAGCATCAGCGCCGACGTCTCCGCACCGGTCATCCCGCTGAGCTTGGACTGCCAGCCGTCGAGCAGACGGATGCCGCCGCCCGGACCGCTCTCGGTCCACACCGGCACGCCCGCTGCCTGCAGCGCCGCGACGTCGCGGTAGATCGTCCGGACCGAGACGTCGAGGTGCTCGGCCAGGCGCGCGGCGGTGGTGCCGGGGCCGCCCTGCAGTCGCAGCATCAGGTCCAGGAGTCGGCTCGAGCGCATGCCCGGAGCCTACGGAAAATTACTGACACAAGATGTCAGCGATGCGGCCGCACACTGGTGTCATGGCAACCTGGCAGGAATTCACCGAACAGGCCCCCGCGCTGGCCGACGCCGTCCGCGCGCGGCTCACCGCGCACAAGCACCACGTGATCGCGACACTGCGCGCCGACGGGTCGCCGCGCGTGAGCGGCACCGAGGTCGAGACCTTCCGGGGTCTGCTGGTGCTCGGATCGATGCCCGGCGCGCGCAAGGTCCGGGATCTGCAACGGGACCCTCGGTACTCGCTGCACTCCAATCCGGGCCATCACACGATGGAGGGCGGCGACGCCAAGATCTCCGGCCGGGCCCGCGAGCTGACCGGCACCGAGAAGCAGGCGATCCTCGACTCCTACCCGGAGAACCCGGGCGACGACGCGCAGATCTTCGAGCTCGGCATCGACGACGTCGTGCTCACGACCGTGTCGGACGATCGCCTGCACGTCGACCTCTGGCGCCCGGGCGCCGACGTCACGAGGACCAGCCGATGAGCACGCCGGACCTCACCGGAAAGGTCGCGCTGGTCGCCGGGGCGACGCGCGGCGCGGGCCGGGCCATCGCCGTCGAACTGGCCCGCGCGGGCGCCACCGTCTACGCGACCGGACGCAGCAGCCGGGTCGACGGCCGTTCCGAGATCGACCGGCCCGAGACCATCGAGGAGACCGGCGAGCTCATCGCGGCCGCGGGCGGCGACGGCATCGCGCTGCGGGTCGACCATCTCGACCCCGATCAGGTGCGCGCGCTGATCGACCGGATCGACGCCGACCACGGCCGCCTCGACATCCTCGTCAACGACATCTTCGGCGGCGACCGCTACGCCCAGTTCGGCACCACGCTGTGGGAGCACGACCTGGACGGCGGCCTGCGGATGCTGCGGATGGGGATCGACACCCACGTGATCACCAGCCGCTTCGCGCTGCCGCTGCTGATCCGCCGGCCGGGAGGCCTGGTGGTCGAGATGACCGACGGCACCGCCGAGTACAACGTCGCCTACCGGCACCACGTCGGCTTCTTCTACGACCTCGTCAAGGCGTCGGTGCAGCGGATGACCACCGCGCAGGCGTACGAGATGGCCCCGCACGGCGGCGCGGCCGTCGCGGTGACCCCGGGCTGGCTGCGGTCGGAGAACATGCTCGATGCCTTCGGCGTCACCGAGGACAACTGGCGCGACGCCCTCGAACAGGTGCCGCACTTCGCGATCTCGGAGACCCCGACGTTCGTCGGACGGGCGGTCGCGGCGCTGGCCGCGGACCCGGACGTCGGCGAGTTCAGCGGCAAAGTGGTCTCCAGCGGACAGCTCGCGCAGCGCTACGGCTTCACCGACGTCGACGGCTCCCGGCCCGACTGCTGGCGGTACCTCGTCGAGGTGCAGGACCCCGACCTGCCGGCGAACACCGACGGCTACCGCTGACCGCGCCTCACCAGGTGAGGTCCTCCTGGCACCGCGACCCCTCGACACCCGACTCGACCTGAACGGTGGCGTGGCCGAGTCCGTGCGCGTCGAGCACGGCCTTGGCCGCCGCCAGCACCCGCTGCGAATCCGTGCCCTCGCGGTCCATGGTCAGGTGCACCGTCGCGACGTCCATCCCGGTGGTGAGCGTCCACACGTGCAGGTCGTGGACGTCGGCGACGCCGGGAACGGCCCGCAGGTCGGCGCGGACGGCGTCGACGTCGACATTGGCGGGCGAGGCCTGGGTGAGGATGCGCAGCGCCGACCCGGCGAGCTTGAGCGCGCGCGGCACGACCCACAGCGAGATCAGGACACCGACCACGATGTCGGCGTACGTCCAGTCGAACAGCACCAGCGCGGCGCCGGCGATCAGGACACCGACGCTGCCGACGGCGTCGGCGAGCACCTCGAGGTACGCCCCGCGGACGGCGAGGGAGTCCTTGGCGTCGCCGCGCAGCATCAGCATCACGACGATGTTGGCGGCCAGGCCCGCGGCGGCGGTGAGCATCAGCGGGACGCCGGGGATCTCGGGGGCGTCACCGATGCGGCCGATGGCCTCGTACATGACGAACGCGGCGACACCGAGGAGCAGGACGGCGTTGGCCATCGCGGTGAGCACCTCGGCGCGGTGCCAGCCGAACGTGCGGGCCGCGGCCTTGGAGCCCTGCTTCGCGAGCAGCAGCGCCACGAGCCCCATCGACATGCCGACGACATCGGTGAGCATGTGGCCGGCGTCGGCGAGCAGGGAGAGGGATCCGATGGCGAGCGCGACGACCGTCTCGAGGACCAGGAAGCCCACCAGGATGGCCAACGCGATCACCATCTTGCGGATGCGCGTGGGCGTCGGCCCTACCCCGTTCGCGGCAGCGGTGTTGCCGTGACTGTGCCCGTGACCGGCTCCCATGATGGACCTCCTCGTCGGTTCGGCCCATCATATGCATGTATTCGCATATATGAAAAGGGTGTCAGAGGTCGGGGCGGTACGCGGGGTTGGGCACCGTCGGCGGCAGCGTCGCGATCGCCGAGATCCGCTCCAGCCCCGCGACCCGCAGCAGATCGACGATGAGCGAGCGGATCTGCGCGAACACCACGGTCGCGGAGATGCCCGCGCCCTCGACCAGTTCGGGCTTCATGCCCGACGCCGCCGTCCGCAGCACCCGGGCCGCCTCGGCCTGATCCGGCTGCTCCCCCGGCTCGGCGAGGATCATCCGGCGCAGCACGTCCAACGCGTGTGAGAGTTTCTCGATCTCGTCGACCAACCGGGGGTCGAGGATCTCGTCGTCGCGCACCAACGAGAGCGACCGGCGCGACAGGACGCGGATGTTGCGCATCGCGTTGTCGATCGGGTCGGCCGTCGCGGTGAGCCGCGCCAGCCGGGCACGACTGCCCCAGTACAGCGGGGAGATGCGGCTGATCTCCTTGCCGCCGGACAGATTGCTGCGGAGCGAATCGATCGCCGACTGCGTCTCGCGCGCCTTGTGCAACGCCTTCTCGATCGGCTTCGGGTCGTTCTCGATGAGCCCGTCGGCGACCAGTTGCAGCACGTCGGCCGCGGTCGCGAGAATCCCGGCGGCGTCGCGCCGGGCGCGGCGCACCGGGTGGGTGGGGACGACTGCGACGACGGCGATGCCGACCAGGCCACCGACGAGGGCGTCGACCATCCGCTCGATCCCGGCCACGTCACCGGGCGGCAGCAGCGTCGCCACCAGCACCGCGGACGTGCCCGCCTGCATCGAGAAGATGGGTCCCGAGCCGATCAGCACGGCCGTGCCCATCGCGAGGGTGACCACCAGCGTGATCTGCCACGCTCCCGTACCGATCACCGAGATCAGCAGGTCGCCGACGCCGATGCCGACGGTGACACCGCACACCAGTTCCACCGACCGGCGCATCCGTGCCCCGAGGGACAGGCCCAGCGAGACGACGGCCGCGATCGGGGCGAAGAACGGCCGCGTGTGCCCGACGACCTCGGTCGCGAACCACCACGCGAGCCCGGCCGCGAGGCCGCACTGCAGGATCGGCAGCGCCGAGGCGCGCAGGCGACGGACGTTCGCCGCTGCGCGCGCTCGGCCCGCTGCCGGGGTGGGAACGAAGCGGTTAGCCGAGACCAAGTGCTTCGGCTGCCCGCGGATCGCTGTCCTCGAGCAGGTCCAGGCAGCGTGCGTACTCGTCGTTCTCGCCGATGGCTCGCGCGGCCTTGGCCAGCACGGCGACACAGCGCAGGAATCCGCGATTCGGCTCGTGGCTGTAGGGGACGGCGCCGAAGCCCTTCCACCCGTTGCGGCGCAGCTGGTCGAGTCCACGGTGGTAACCGGTACGCGCGTATGCGTACGCCGTGATGGTCTGCCCCTGCTCGAGCGCGGCCTCCGCGAGGTACGCCCACGCGATCGAGGCGGTGGGGTGCTCGGCGGCAACCTTCGCCGGGTCCTCGTGGTTGAGCAGCGCCGACTCCGCGTCCTCGTCGCCGGGGAGCAGGGTGGGCTGTGGTCCGAGAAGATCACCGAATGACGTCATGCCGTCCATTGTGCCGTCACCGGCCGGGGGGCCGATAGGCTGCCCACCAGTTGATCTCGCTCCCGGACCGAGAGGCGTCACGTGCCCGACCAGAACGACAATCCGACTCGCCCGGCCGCCGGTCCGCAGCGCATCGAAGCTGCGGCACCGAGCACCAAGCCCCGTCCGCGCCGCAACAACCGCGGATGGGTCGTCGCGTCGACGCTGGCCGTCGTCGGCGTGCTGGCCGCGCTCGGCGTCACCGGGTTCGTGATCGCCCGCGCCGGAGCCCACGACCCGGACGAGTCCCGCGTCCGGGATGCCGTCGACACCTTCGCCCAGGCCCTCGACTCCGGGAATCTGACCGCGCTGCAGTCATCGACGTGCGGCGACCTGGCCACCTTCTACCGCGACATCCCGCCCGCCGAGTTCTCCGGCGTGCACCGTGACGTCGTCACACACGGCGGCGTCCCGGTCGTCACGAGCATCGACACCGTCCAGATCACCGGGGACTCCGCGATCGCGCAGGTCACCGCGCACACCGCGGCCAACCCGTCCGACGCGTCGCCGCGCACGCTCGACCTCGAACGCGTCGACGGCACGTGGAAGGTGTGCGACCGCGAGTAAGTACCCCCCCCCGAAACGCGTTTTGCGCACTTATCGCGGGTTTCCCGTCCCGGGAACCGCGATAAGTGCGCAAAACGCGAAAAGGGGTGACGCGTGACTAGCCGGCGGAGACGGAACGCCCCGCGGACTTGAGGTCGTTGCAGGCCTCGATGACGCGAGCGGTCATGCCGGCCTCGGCCTTCTTCAGGTAGCTGCGCGGGTCGTAGACCTTCTTGTTGCCGACCTCGCCGTCGACCTTGAGGACGCCGTCGTAGTTGGCGAACATGTGGCCGGCGATCGGACGCGAGAACGCGTACTGGGTGTCGGTGTCGACGTTCATCTTCACGACGCCGTAGCGCAGCGAGTCCTCGATCTCCGACTTCAGCGAGCCCGAGCCGCCGTGGAAGACGAAGTCGAACGGCTGCGAGCCGGCGGCCAGACCCAGCTTGGCGATGGCGGCCTCCTGGCCCTCCTTCAGCACCTCGGGCTTCAGGACGACGTTGCCCGGCTTGTAGACGCCGTGCACGTTGCCGAACGTCGCGGCCAGCAGGTACTTGCCGTTCTCGCCGACACCGAGCGCGTCGACGGTCTTCTCGAAGTCCTCGCGCGACGTGTACAGCTTGTCGTCGATCGCGGCCTCGACGCCGTCCTCTTCACCGCCGACGACGCCGATCTCGACCTCGAGGATGATGTTCGCGGCCTTCGACAGCTTCAGCAGCTCCTGCGCGATCGCCAGGTTCTCGTCGATCGGCACGGCCGAGCCGTCCCACATGTGCGACTGGAACAGCGGGTTCCGACCGGCGTTGACGCGCTCCTGCGAGATCGCGAGCAGCGGGCGGACGAAGGTGTCCAGCTTGTCCTTGGGGCAGTGATCGGTGTGCAGCGCGATCGTCACGTCGTACTTGGCGGCGATGACGTGCGCGAACTCGGCGAGCGCGACGGCACCCGTCACCATGTCCTTGACACCCAGGCCCGAGCCGAACTCCGCGCCACCGGTCGAGAACTGGATGATGCCGTCACTGCCGGCGTCCGCGAAACCCTTGATCGCGGCGTTGATCGTCTCCGACGACGTGCAGTTGATGGCGGGGAAGGCGAAGGAGTGCTCCTTGGCCCGACCGAGCATCTCGGCGTAGACCTCGGGAGTTGCGATAGGCACGGCGGCTGTCCTCCATGTGACGGTTCGGGGGCGCGGCCGACTGTGACGGCGCACCGGTTGTCTATGCAGTATGGCAACCCGGACGCGTCGCCGCCTCCCCTGGTGCCGACTCCGTGTCGGCCCGGTGTCGAGCCCGGTGTCGGCTCACCCGACTCGGTGGACTCAGCGGTCTCTCAGCGGCCGCCGGTAGTCTGGTGCGCGTGAATGTGCTGGCAGCCTCGGAGTCCGTGACCACGAATCTGGCATTGCTGCCGGGATTCCTCGATCCAGTGAACCTGCTGAACTCGTTCGGCACCTGGATGCTGATCGGACTTCTGCTGGTCGTCTTCATCGAGTCGGGTCTGCTGTTCCCGCTCCTCCCGGGCGACTCCCTGCTGTTCACCGCGGGTCTGATCGCGGCCTCGAAGTCGGCGGAGGTGGAGCCGTTCGCGCCGCTGTGGGTGCTGATGGTGACCATCCCGATCGCCGCGGTCCTCGGCGACCAGGTGGGCTACCTTATCGGCGCGAAGGGCGGGTCGGCCCTCTTCAAGTCCGACGACGCCAAGCTCTTCAAGAAGAGCTACATCGACGAGTCCCAGGCCTTCTTCGAGAAGCACGGCCCCATCACCATCTTCCTGGCCCGCTTCGTTCCGATCGTGCGCACGTACGCGCCGCTCGTGGCCGGTGCGTCGAAGATGAAGTACTCGACGTTCATCACCTACAACGTCATCGGCGGCATCGTGTGGGGCGCCGGCGTCACGCTGCTCGGCTTCTGGCTCGGGCAGATCCAGTTCATCGCCGACAACATCGACTACATCTTCATCGGCATCGTGCTGGTGTCGGTCATCCCGATCATCGTCGAGGTCGGTAAGCGCTACTTCGGTTCCCGCAAGGCGTCGAAGGCCCCCGTCGAGGCCGCCGAGCCCGTCCGGACCCCGAACGACCCGACCGTTTGACCATGACCGTCGCGGCCGGAACCTTCGGTCCGCTCGAATCGGCCGGTCCCGCACTGGTCTGGATCATCGTCCTCACGTTCGTCTTCCTCGAATGCGCACTGATCATCGGGCTGTTCCTGCCCGGTGACTCGCTGCTGGTGACCGCGGGCATCGTGCTCGCGACCCACGAGGCCGGCGCGCAGCACACCTGGGCACTGTCCGCGGGCGCGATGGGCGCCGCGGTCGCCGGTAACCAGGTGGGCTACGTGATCGGCAAACGCAGCGGACACCACCTCGTGGCCCGCCGCAACGGCCGGTACGTCAATGCTGCGAACCTGCACAAGGTGAACGTGCTGCTCGATCGGCACGGCTTCTGGGCGGTCCTGGTCGCCCGCTGGATCCCGTGGGTCCGGACGCTGTGCCCGATGGTCGCGGGCGCCGCGAACATGGACCACCGCCGCTACACGATCGCCAGCACCATCGGGGCGATCGTGTGGGCGCCGGTGCTGCTGATGATCGGTTTCTACTGCGGTTCGCTGCTCGAACGGGTGCCGTGGCTGATGCCGCTCGTACTCGGCGTCCTGGTGGCGTTGCTCGTGATCGGCACCGCGGCGGGCGTGTGGGGCTACCGGCGGGAGATGGCGAAGCCGGCCGAGGACGTCGTCGTCGACGACGTCCACCACTGACGCTCACTCACCTGACGGCCCGTCACCGCCGCTTCGGGTAGCCGGCCGCCGACACCAGGTACGCCGACTCCATCAACAGCCAACCGCCCAACTGCACCGACAGGTCCCGTTCGGCGATGTCCGACGGGTGCACCGACCCGTCGGAGAACGTCGCGATGCCCGCGCCGAGGCCGGGCAGCTGCGCGGGGATGCTCCAGTCCTTGCCGAACAGCGGCAGCTCCTCGACCTGGAGCCGGTTCTCCCACGCCGCTTCCGCCGAGCCGAGCACCAGTTGCGCGGCGAGCTGCCGGGCGCGCACGTCCTCGGGGGTGTCGCCGGGCAGCATGAGCGCCACCAGGGCCAGGTACCGGGCGAGCAGCCCGTTGAACAGGCCGCCGTCGCCGCCGCCCCCGTCGCGGATCACTCCGCCGCGGGTCAGTCGTTCGTCGATCGCATCGACCAGCCGGTGCACCCGGAGCCGGTGCCGCGGCGCGCCCATCCGGACCGCCAGTTCCGTCTCGAGGCTGAGCACCGTGCCCTGGCAGTACGAGTAGATGTTGCGTTCGATGGTGCCGTCGGCGCGGATGCCGTCGAAGATCAGTCCCGTCTCCGGATCGCGCAGCGTGTCGTCGATCCAGTCCGCGATCGCCTGCGCCCGCCACAACCGGCCGAGCCGGGCCAGCACCAGCCCGGCCGGCCCGTTCGCCGGGGTGTTGAAGAAATCGGAGTGCTTGCGCCACGGGATGCCGCCGCCGGAATCGGGTGACCACGCATCGAACAGCTGCGACTCGAGCGTCGACAGCGCCTTCCGGCTGTCGATCAACTGCATCCGCTGCGCGCGTTCGAGAGCGAGCGCGAGCCACGCCATGTCGTCGTAGTAGGCGTTGGTCCAGCCCGAGATGTTCCGGAAGCGGTGACCCCGAATGAGTCTCGCGAGCCGACGCCGGCGTCGCGCGGTGGGGTTTCGTTCGGCGGCGTCGACAGTGCAGTTGATGAGGTTCGCCTGCCACCAGTAGTGCCAGTTGACGAACATCCGTTCCCGCCGCACCGCAGGCCACGCCACCACCGCGAGCGCGGTCCCCGGCATCCCCCACACGCGGCGAATGTGCCGGGTCATGACCGCCTCCTCGGCGGCATCCGCCCGGGCAGACCATTCGCGCTGCATGTTTACCGATCTTGCCTGGGCGTCGGTGCTTTTGCTACCGGACTCGCTGGTACGACGACGGTGTCTGCGCTACCAGGCCTGGTCGAGGTCGGCGTGCTGCCGGATCCAGGCGTGCATCGCGATCCCCGCCGCGACACCGGCGTTGATGCTGCGGGTGGAACCGAACTGGGCGATCGACACCGTCATCGATGCGACCGCGTGTCCCTGATCGGTGACGCCGGGCCCCTCCTGGCCGAACAGCAACAGGCAGTTCCGCGGCAACTCGACCGTCTCGAGCGGCACCGATCCCGGCGTGTTGTCGACCGCGACGACCGTCAGCCCGTTCTCCTGCGCGAACACCGCCAACTCGTCGAGGTCGGTGTGGTGGACCAGGTGCTGGTAGCGGTCGGTGACCATGGCGCCGCGCCGATTCCAGCGTCGCCGCCCGACGATGTGGACCGCGGCCGCCGCGAACGCGTTCGCCGTGCGCACCACAGTCCCGATGTTCGAGTCGTGCGCGAAGTTCTCGATCGCCACGTGCAGCGGGTGCCGCCGGGAGTCGATGTCGGCGACGATCGCCTCGCGCGTCCAGTAGCGGTACGCGTCGACAACGTTGCGGCGGTCGCCCTCCGCGAGCAACTGCGGGTCGTAGCGCTCGTCGGTCGGCGGCGGGGTGTCGTGCTCGTCGGTCCACGGGCCGACGCCGTGCGGGTGCTCGCCCCACTCGGTGGGCCCCGCCACGTCGGCGTCGTCGGCGGCCGGGGAATGCATCTTGGGTTCTTCGGTGGTCAAAACGTCTCGTTCGAATCGGGGGCGACGGTGAACCCGTGCCCGGTCTCGTCGTTGGTGCATGTCACCGACGACGCCGTCGTCTCGCAGGTGTACCCCAGCTTGGCGAGCGGGGTCCCCGGCGCGAGCACCGGTTCGGTCCCGGCGCCGGACGTGTAGACCTGCCCGCCCGAGCACATGAACGCGCCGCGGCCGGTGTTCTCGACGCGGATCCCGTTCCCCCAGCTGACCATGCAGTCGTCCGGCCGCGGCGGCACCGGTGTGGTGACGCCCTCGCAGCCGGCCTCGGTGCGGCCCGGCAGCCGCACGATCCCGCACGTGAAGGTGCCGTCGGGTGAGGAGAAGAAGTAGGACTCGTTGCGCTGGAACTGCACGTCGGTGAGTGTCGTGGTGGCCGCCGCGGTGGTCGTGGGTGCCGTCGTGGTGGTCGTCGGGGCCGTCGTCGTGGTGGTGGGCGCGGCCACGGATGTCGTGGTCGTCGGCGCTGCGACGGTGGTGGTGGGTTCGGCCGCCGGTGTCTCCGCCGGACTTCCGCATGCAGTCAGTGCGAGCACGGCGGCCAGCGCCGCACCCACTCCCAGACACGGCAGCGATACCCGACGCACAACCCACTCCTGACCGATTTCCCGACGCGATCCGTCGTCACCGAACTCTAGTCGTCCGCACCGTCACTCGATTCAGGCGCGGCTGAGCACCTTGTTCGACAGCCGCGCCAGCCACGCGGGCGAGATCGCCGACGCCGCCGCGAGGACCCGGGCTTGGACGCCGACCGGGTAGTGCACCTTCGGGAACCGTCGGCGGTGCTGGGTGGCGTCGACGATCGCGTCGGCGACGTGCTGCGGGGTGAGCCGCACCCCGAGCGAACGGGTACTGCCGATGGACATTCCGCGGATCATCCCGGTCCGCACGAACAGCGGCCACACGTCGAGCACCCGGATGTCGTGGCCCCGCCACTCGAGTTCCAGCGCCTCGGTGAGCCCGCGCACCGCGAACTTGGTGGCGCTGTAGGTGGCGAGTTCCGGCTGGCCGTAGATCGCGGACGCGGACGCGAGGTTCACCACCTGCGCGCCCGGCGTCTCCTTCAGATACGGATACGCCGTGTGCAGGCCGTTCATCGTGCCTACGACGTTGATGTCCACCATCCGGCGCTGCGCGTCGAGCGGCAGGTCCTCGAAATGCCCCGACGCCAGGACACCGGCATTGTTGATCAGAACGTCGAGTCGGCCGTCGCCCGAGGTGAACTCGGCCAACCGGAGACGCCACTCGTCGGCGTCGGTGACGTCCAGGATGCCGGTGCGGACCCGGCCGCCCTGCGTGAGGATCTCCTCACGCAGGGCGCCGAGTCCGTCTTCGTCGATGTCGTACGCGCCCACGAAGTACCCGCGGCGGGCGAACTCCACGGCGGTCGCGCGTCCGATCCCCGCCGCGGCGCCGGTGACGAACACGGTGGGTCGAGGTGTCGGTGCCATGCCGTCAGGCTAAGCGCTGCGCGACGAAACCGGGTGTACTCAGGCCGAATTCGCCACCGGTCGCTCGCCGGCCGCTGTGTCCAGCGCGGCCGTCGGGCGCGGGACGGTGAACGTCGCGGCCACACACGCGATCGCGACGGCGAAGCACGCGACGGTGTACCAGAGGTTGCCGATCGGGTCCCCGTTCGTCGTCACGCCGTCGACGGCCCCGAAGAAGTCGGGCAGGGCGCTCAGCCACAGCACCCCCATCACCGTGAGGTACACGATGCTGTAGACCCGGACGAAGTCGTTGGAGTAGGCCGGGGCGTCGGACGTTCCCGAACGCAGCCGCGACCACTGTTTGACCAGCAGCGGAATCGCGACCACCGTGACGGCGATCAGTTCCGCCGCGTAGAGGACGCCGCGCACCGTGTCGCTGCCCATGCCGAAGACCGTCGCCGGCAGCGGCAGGACGAACACGCCGACCGACGCCACCAGCCCGACCACGATTGTGCGCCAGACCAACTGGAGCCCGGAGAAATGCCGTCCCCCGTCCACGTGGCGGCCGACGAAGAACTGGACGCACAGCGCAAGCGACATCGGCCACAGCGCCGCGAACACCACCACGCTCGGCAGCGGCACCGAATCGAAGAACGGCAGGTTGACCTTGTTGTCGAGGGTCCACTCCCACCACCGCAGCTGCGGCCCGAGCTGGTCGAAGATCTCGTAGAACGCGTGGTGGACGAACCCGACGCACACCGCGCCGAGGAACACGCCGTAGCGGCGGAACACGCCGAGCATCCGGACGAGCTCGAACGCCAGCGTCGCCATCAGCGGATAGATCGCGATGATGTACAGCGGCAGTCTGCCCCACAGGAATTCGACGGTGAACACGTTGTGGGCGAACATCGTGCCCAGGTATTCCTCGGTGCCGAACGTACCCGGGAAGTAGATCGGCGGTTCGATCACGAACAGGAACGCGGTGGCGCCGAACCACAGCACCAGATTGGTGGGGTCGCCGTGCCGACGCAGTCGCACGATCGCGTAGACGAGGGCGAGCACCGAGCCGAGCACGATGGTGAGCTCGAGGACCGGCAGCGTCCAGTTCTCCAGCGCCGTCGGGCTGCGCAGCTCGAAGAGGCCGCCGGCCTCCTCACACGAGAAGCCGAGCCGGGTCGCCAGGTCCTCGAAGGTCGGCGTACACAGATCCGACATCAGTTCACCCCCGACGCCACGGACTCGGCCGTGTACCAACGGGTGCAGTCGTCACCGGCGTCGTAGCGGGTGAACCACTCGTCGGCGAGGACCGGCAGGTTCTCGTGCGTCGGGTTGTGTCCGGGCATCTGGCTGCGGACGGCGCCGCGCAGCGCGATGAGCTGCTCGCCGATCGGCAGGCCGTCGAACGCGCGCGGCATCGGCCCCTTGGTCAGGTACGGCGCGAGGGTGGTGAGCACCCGCTGCTTGACCCGGTGCCGGGCGAACATGGACAGCGAGTCGACCTTCCGCTCGGACAGCGGAACGTGCTGATTGAAGCCGGCACACGCGATCCGGATCGACTTCATCACGTGCGCGAAGATCGAGGGCGCCATCCGCATCCGGTAGAGCTCGTTGCCGACGATGGAGTTGTAGATGATCAGCGCCGAGCTGCGGTGCTCGACCTCCTCGACGAAGTGCCACAGGAACAGCGACGCGACCCGGTCGTCTCCGGGCGCGAACAGCGTGGCCTCGTTGTCGAGCATGAGCTTGAAGACCGGCGTGAACGTCGCCTCGAGGTCGGCGGTGTACGCGAGCCGGTAGTTGATCGAGGTGCGCTCGGTCAGCAGGTCGAACTCGCCGACGACCGCGTCGAGCGTGTTCTGCAGTCCGGGGTAGCTGCGGATCAGTCCGTTCACGTGCTGGCGGTGCGCGGTGGAGTGGTGGCCCTCCTGCCGCATGAACGCGACCGCCTCCTCCGCGACCTCGGGGTCGGTGATGAGCGGCTTGGCCTGCAGGATCAGCTTCACGATCATCTTCTCGAAGCCGATGGCCAGGAACGACACCGCGTTCGACATGCTCGACCAGGCCGGGTTCTCGGGGTTCCACAGGAACGGCACGTCGCCGTCGTCGAACCCGAAATCCATCTTCCGGGGCTTGAGATCCGTCATGCGCACTACCTCGTTCGTCGTCGGTGCGGGCCCGTCCGGGCAGGCCGGGGCCACGATCGCCGCCATCATACGATCGAGTCGTCATTTGTATGATTGGTTTCGGCGAAATCGCTGCCACCTGCACGGGGACCCACTGGACTGCTGGTACGGTCCGCCCGTGGCACGCAGACGCGGATGGGGCGGCAAGCCGCCGGTCGACGACGAGGAGGCGGCGCGGCGGATCGTCGAGGCCGCAGTGGAGACGATCGCCCGCACCGGTTCGGCCGTCAGCATCGCGGACGTCGCCGAGTCCCTGGGCGTCATCCGGCAGACGGTGTACCGCTACTTCCCCAGCGCCGATGAGCTGATGCGGGCATCGGCAATCGCGTCGGTCGGCGCGTTCCTCGACCGCCTCACCCAGCACGTGCAGGGCCTCGGCGACCCCGCGGACGCCCTGGTCGAGGGCGTGATCTACACGCTCGACGACGTCCGCCGCACCCCACACCTGGGCATCATGCTCGGGACCCCCTCGCACACCGACGGGATCACGTCCGAGGAGGCCCGAGCCTTCGGCATGACGATGATCCGGCGGTTCGACGTCGACTGGGAGCGGCACGGCTACGACGACGCGTCGCTGGGCGAACTCGTCGAACACCTGCTGCGGACGATGCAGTCGTTCTTCGTCTCCCCCGGCAGCCCGCAGCGCTCGGACGACGAACTACGCCGCTACCTGCGCCGATGGCTCGCGCCGGCGATCGTCGCGCAGCCCGGCTACAGGCCAGCCGGGTCCCCGTCGGACGACTAGGCTGGGTTGCGTCACGGGAAGAAAGCCATGAACCACCCACGCATCGTCCGCACCGTCTGCTTCATCACCGTCAGCTACGTCATCGTGCTGGCGGTCTGGCTCGGCTGGCTCGTCGACCACACCCCCGAGGGCACGATCCCGTACCAGATCGGCGGCCTGCTCGCGGCCTACGGATCCGCACTGGGACTGGGGATGATGTGGGCCGACCGCCCCACTCGCGCCGAACGGAAACTGGCGCGACACGGCCTCGAGGGGTGGGCGACCATCCGCCGCGCGCAACCGCTGCGCCGGACGGTCGACAACGGTCAGCTCACCGAACTCGACCTGGCGCTGACGGTGCCCGGCTCCGAGTCGTACACCGGCACAGTGGTTTACGAGGTGGCACGAGAATTCCGGGAGCACTTCCTCCCGGGTGAGACGATCTCAATCCGCGTCGACCCGCACAACCGCGATCGAATCCTGATCTACCCCTAGCCGATTCGCTTCTTCGCCCGACGGCCCAGCTCGACCATCCCCTCGACGAGCAGCAGCTGGGCGGCCGCGTACGACGCGAGGATGGCACCCTCGGCCACGGCCCGCGACTTCTCGCCGCGCAGGAACAGCTTGCGCACCACGATCGTTCCGTCGGAGGCGGTGAACAGCAGGCCACCGAGACCGAGCCAGCTGCGACGGTCGCGACGGTTCGGCATCGGCAGGCCCGCGACGTCGGAGGCGCCGGGCGCCAGCGCGGGATCGGCGGCGAGCGTCGCGGTGGTGCCGAGCAGCGCGCCGTACCCGGTGAGGGTCTTCGCGACCGTCGGCGCCTTCGCGTGCAGCAGCCCCGACGCGCCGGCCCAGGCACCGATTCGCGGCAGTGCGGCGGCGAGGCGCGGGCGCGCACCCCGGCGGACGAGCAGCGACGAGTACGTCGTCTGCATGACGCCGAACGAGGTGGCGCCGCGGCGCAGGCGCGCGTCGACGTCGGGGTCGATCATGAAGACGTCGCCGACGGTGGCGGCGGCCAGACCCGCCACGAGCAGCGCGGTGTCGGCGGTGTCGAGGTCGTCGCGACGGCGCAGCACCCGGGTCGCGAGCGCCGGCGCGATGAGCGGCTTCGCGACCTGCTGGACCCGCTCGCGTCCGGTGACCGCGCCGTAGATCGTCGCCGCCGTCGCACCCAGGAACACCGCGTGTTCGAGTCCCCACTTCTTGCCGCTCGCGAATGCCATGCCCACTCCTCGTGTCCGATTCGGCACGACTGCTCTCGTTGTGTTCGTCGCGTTCGCCGTGTCCGATTCCGCACGACGGTACCGCCGCCGCCCTCCCCTCCCCGCGTTTTGCGCACTTGACGCGCCCCCGGGACCCGTTTCGGCGCGACAAGTGCGCGAAACGCGGAGGGTAGACATAGATAGTTAGCTTATGTAATTATTATCTTCCGTGAGTTCGAACGATCCTCAGTTCCGCGACCTGCTCGTCGAACTGGTGAGCAACGCCCACCGGTTCACCCGACTCGCGTCCGCGCTTTCCGTCGACGACCGACCCCGGCCGTGGATGCGGGCGCTGTCGCTGCTCGAGGAGCAGGGCCCGATCCGGATCAGCACCTTCGCGAGACTCGACCGCTGCTCCCAACCGTCGGCGACGGCGCTGCTCAAGCGCCTCGGCGAGGAGGGGCTGGTGTCGCGCGAGACGGACCCCGACGACTGCCGCGCCGTCCTCGTCGGCATCACCGACGACGGCCGACGCTGGCTCGCCGACGCCCGCCACGACGTCGCCGACGCGCTGACGCCGCACTTCGCGCATCTCGAGCCCGAGCAGGTCGCCCGGATCTCGGACGGACTGGGCGAACTCCGGGCGATCATCCGGACCGCCGCAGCAGAGCGCTGACCACCACGACATCACCGAGGAGGGATACGTGAGCACCACGACCGCACCGGCCGCGAGCAAGCCGAGCATCCTGCACCAACCGAAAGCGGTGTGGGCCGTAGCCTTCGCCAGCGTCATCGCGTTCATGGGCATCGGGCTCGTGGACCCGATCCTCAAGCCGATCGCCGAACAGCTCGACGCGACACCGTCGCAGGTGTCGCTGTTGTTCACCAGCTACATGCTGGTCACGGGCGTCGCCATGCTGTTCACCGGCGTGATCTCGAGCCGCATCGGCGCGAAGAAGACGCTGCTGTGGGGTCTGGCGATCATCGTGGTGTTCGCCGCCGCCGCCGGCACGTCGGACACCATCAACCAGATCGTCGGCTTCCGCGCCGGCTGGGGCCTGGGCAACGCACTGTTCATCGCGACGGCGTTGGCCGCGATCGTCGGCGCCGCCAGCGGCGGTGTCGCGCAGGCGATCATCCTCTACGAGGCGGCACTCGGCATCGGTATCGCGGTCGGTCCGCTGGTCGGCGGAGTGCTCGGCAACATCAGCTGGCGCGCACCGTTCTTCGGTGTCGCGACGCTCATGGCGATCGCCTTCATCCTCATCATGGTGATGCTGCCCAAGGCCCCCAAGCCGCAGCACCGGACCTCGCTCGCCGCACCGTTCCTCGCGCTGCGCCACCGCGGTCTGCTCACGGTCGCGATTACCGCGCTGCTCTACAACTACGGCTTCTTCACGCTGCTCGCGTACACCCCGTTCCCGCTCGACATGGGCGCGTACTCGATCGGCTTCATCTTCTTCGGCTGGGGTGTGGCGCTGGCGATCGCGTCGGTGTTCCTGGCCCCGCGCCTGCAGCGCCGCTTCGGCACGCTGCCGATGATGATCGCCGCGCTGACACTGTTCGCCCTCGACCTGGCGGCCATGGCACTGTTCACCGACTCCAAGCCCGCGCTCATCGTGTGCGTCGTCCTGGCCGGACTCTTCCTGGGAGTCAACAACACCCTCATCACCGAGACCGTGATGATCTCGGCGCCCGTCGAACGTTCGACGGCGTCGGCCGCGTACAGCTTCGTCCGGTTCGTCGGCGGTGCCGCGGCCCCGTACGTCGCCGGCAAGCTCGGTGAACACAACGCCCACGTGCCGTTCTGGGTGGGCGCCGCGTGCACCGTCCTCGGCATCCTGGTCCTCGCCTCGGGCCGCAAGGTGCTGGCGCACATCGACGATCACGACCCCGAGCCGCACAGTGTCGACGAGGCCGTCGCGGTCACCGTCGGCGACGCGGACTGACGCTTCCGCCCTCCCCTCCCCTCGCGTTTTGCGCACTTGTCGCGGGATTCCCGGCTCCCCGGTCGCGACAAGTGCGCAAAACGCGGTCGGGGGGTCAGGTGGCCGGGGTGTGGACCAGGTCGATGTACTCCTGCGGCAGTTCCTCGAACGCCAGCTTGGTGACGCTCGACGGACCCGAGTGGTACGAGTCCTCGCCCTGGATCAGGCCGTTCTCGTCGACCGGCCACAGGATCAGCTGCCGGAACGAGACCAGGTAGTCGGCGGCCTCGTCGTCGACCGGGATCCCGATCTGCGCGGCGTACGAGCCGGGGTAGATCTGCTTGAGGAAACCCTCGGTGACCAGGCAGTGGTCGTCCACCACGAGTCGGTCGAGCTCGTACTCGAGGATGTTGGTGCGGGTCGCGAGGAAGTCGATGTAGTACGTCTTCACGCCCTCGGTGCCCTTGGGCCCGACGTCCCGGCCGCCGTTCCAGAAGTGGTAGTCGGGAGCGGGATTCAGCGTCGCCATCAGCCGGTCCAGGTCCGGGGCGGCCTCGGCCTTCATGTGCTCGATCACCGCGCCGAGGACGACGCGGTGGCGGGCGTTGGTGGTGACGGCGAGACGCTGCTCGAGCAGTTCCCACGTGCGATTTGGGTCGATCACGGCCATGTGCGAATTCCCTTCCGATGAAACGAACTTCGTCACGATGGTGTCCCATCGGGCGGGTCCGGGTCACCCGACGGGCGTCGACCGTTCCGTCCCTCGGACCCGACGGGCGTCGGGCTCAGAACCCCGGCCCGAAGACCTCCGACGCCGCGAGTTCGGTCGACGACAGCGCCATCCGGCGGATCATCAGCACCAGCGTCGCCATGAACCGGTCCATCGAATCCTCCAGGTCCCAGCCCATCTCGGCCTCGAGGTGGGCGAGGCGCGCGGCGACGGTGCTGTGGTGGACGTGCAGTTCGGACGCCGTCCGGCGCAGCGACCCGAACACGCAGAATGCCTCCAGTGTGGCCACCTCCTGGGCGCCGGTCGCCGACGCCGCGAGCGCATTGATCCGCGCGACGTCCCGATCGTTGAGCAGACGTTCGAGGGGCAGTTCGACGAGCAGTTCGAGCGAACTCAGCCGGCTGTAGGCAACCGCACGACGCCCGTACCCGGTGGACGACGCGAAGCGCAGCGCCCGACGGGCCTGCTTCCACGACGTCGGCGCCGCATACACACTCATCCGTTCCCCGATCCCCACCCAGGGCCCGCGATCGGTGCCCGACGTCGGATGCGCGCCGACGATCGCGGCGTGCAGATCGTCCGCGAGGAAGCGGCTGTCGGCGGTGTCCTGCAGCAGCACCGCCGTCAGGTTGCCGACGTCGACCGACCGGACGAGTCGGCCCGCGCAGGTCCGCGAGATCACCTCGACCGCAGCCGAACTCGCGGCCGACGACACCGCCAGCACCCGGACGTCCCGGGCCGGATCCAGTCCGAGCAACCCCACCGCCCGGACCCGGTCCTCGCGACGCTCCCTGTCCGACAGCACCACCTCGAGCAGCGCGGGATCGCCCATCCGTAGACCGTCCCTCGGCCCCGACCGCGCTGCCGCGACGCGCAGCGTGTGGCGCAGGCGATCCAGCAGCACCGAGTCGAGTGGGCGTTCGGCGCCGTCGCGGTCCAACCACACCACGGGGTCGTCGTGCGCCGGTGCCGCCGGACTCATGTCGCTTCGTGGGTTCCCGAGCGCGTCGTACCCGATCACGGTGCCGGACGCCCAGCCCGCGCCGACCGGGCACTCCGCGAGCAGGGCCGCCGCCCGGACGACGGTGTCCGCGTTGGCCGCCGACTCCCCGAGCTCGTCGAAGTACGCGATGATCCGCAGCACCGACACCGAGTCGGAGCCCAGTTCCGACATCCGCACCCGCTCCTGGCCCACCGTCGCTCCGTTCCTCGTCACCCTCCGCGAATGACTCACGCACCTCCGAGAATGTCTCGGCACCGCCCGGAGGGGACCCTTCCCTCCCGATCCACGGGACTCGACCCCTCGCGTTTTGCGCACTTATCGCGCTTCCGAGGGACTCGGAGCCGCGATAAGTGCGCA
>NZ_JAIVAH010000011.1 GCF_020171745.1 Prescottella equi | reverse complement strand
CTGTGGTGGATGTGGGTTCGGGGGCGGGGTTGCCGGGTGTGCCGTTGGCGATTGCGCGTCCGGATGTGCGGGTGACGTTGGTGGAGCCGCTTCTTCGCCGTTCGGTGTATCTGCAGGAGTTCGTGGATTCGGTGGGGCTGTCGAACGTCACCGTGGTCCGGGGGCGGGCGGAACAGGAAGGCGTGGTGAAGGAGGTCGGCGGCGCGGACGTGGTGACGTCGCGGGCGGTGGCGCCGCTGGAGAAGCTGGCGCGGTGGTCGCTGCCGTTGGTGCGGGTGGGTGGCCGGATGCTGGCGTTGAAGGGTTCGAGTGCGGCGGAGGAGATTTCCCGTGACCGCGCGGTGCTGGCCAGGCTGGGAGCAGGGAAACTCGAGGTCGTGGAGTGCGGCGGCGACGTGTTGCCGGTGCCGACGATCGTGGTGAGCGCCGAACGCGTTGCGCACCACCGTCATCGCGGCCAGCGCCGCTGACTCGAACCACTCCCCTCCCCCACCGCAGGTTCGGTCAGGGCGCGATCAGCCGCCCACGAACGGCGCGACGAACACGCACGGCACGGGCCTCGGATGCTCTGGATCCAGGGCGTTGAGCACGTGGCCGGCCGTGACGCGGGATGCCAAGAGCGCGATATGGTCCGAGTAGTCCTGCGAACACGCGTCCTGCACCACGATGTTCGTCGCGTTGGGGCCCTCCACGTAGCCGCTGGTGTACGGCCAGATCCCTTCGTCATAGCGGGTCATGATGTTGGTGTAGGTGACTTCAGGTGCGTACAGGCCACCCTCGTGCAGTTTCGCGATGAACTGCGAGGCGGGCAGGAACTGGACACACGCCTGGCAGAACGGCAGCACACCACGGGCGTCGTCGGTGCCGAGGCCGAGAATCATTGCGCCACCGTCGGGTCCGGTGAGTGCACTACCGTTCCACGCCGGACCGAGTGAGATGTACTTGTCGACCTTGGCTGCGCCGCCGAGGTATTTGACGTAGTAGTTGGGCACCACCGATCCCTGCGAGACACCCAGAATGTCCACCCGTGCCGCGCCGGTCGCCGCGAGCACCTCGTCCACGAAGGCGCCGATCTGGGCCGCGCTGTCCTCCGCGCGGATCATTCCCCCGATCGCGCTGATCGGGTACGGCTGATCGGCGTAGTTCCCGAAAGTCGGCGCGAAGACGCAGTACCCCTCGTTGGCGAGCAGCGGGGCGAAAGTGGTCCAGTTGTTGAGTCGATTGCCGGCAGTGCCGTGCACGAGCACCACGGGGTTCGGGTGTTCCGCGGTGGGCTTGCAGGACCAGTCGTTGGAGCCGGCGGCGGAGCCGCCGGGGTTGGTGAACTCGTCCTGCACGAAGAGGTAGTACGGCACCGGGTACGGCTCCCGGGCACTCGCCGATGCCGGCGCCAGGCCGACGGTGACGACCGATGCGACGAGCGCGAGTGCGGTGGTGACCGCGATCCGCCACCGACTCTGTTTCGGAGTGATTCCCATAGCGTCTACCCCCTCGAATGGCCCCTGTTTGACCGGAACGCTACGGGCCGGCGCGCTCGGCGGGGTCGATTCGGGGAATCGGACCGCACCAAGCATGAATCTTGTTGTGCGACAAGGATGAGGCCGATTCGGCGCACCAGACGAATCGACTGCGTTGCGTGTCCGCTGCCGAGTGTCCGGCCATTTCGTCACTGTGACAGTTGATTGGCGCCGACGTCGACGCGGTGATGTCCGGGGTGGCAAGCGACTCGACCATGCGGGTGTCGCGGCGGCGGCGGTGGCGCACCGGAGCGGGTGAGGCGCGTCAGCGCGGTGACTGTTTCACGTGAATCATCGCGGGAGACGCCTCCCCTCCCCCACCCTGGTTGTTGCCGGCCGCTGACGCTCGGCGCGACGAACATTCACGGCACCGGTCGTGGATGCGCCGGAACGAGCGCGTCGGGAACGCGACGGGCGGTGACCCCGGAACCGATGAGCGCGCGATGGTCCGAGTGGTCCTGCGAGCACTGATCCGGCACGACGATGTCGGTGGCGCCCGGGCCTTCGACGCGGCCGCTTGCCGGGGACACGCACTCGGCCACCTTCGCCGTTGCCCGAGGTGCTTCACGAAGGAGTTTGGGAATCCTGCGTGCCGTCGAGGTGGTCCACGCGTGGGACGTCGGTCGCCGCCGAGCCTCTGATCGACGACGGCCCGATTGGGCGGCGCCGTCCTCGGCGCGGGCCATACCTCCGATCGTGCCGCTGGGTACGGCTGGTCGGCATCGTTGCCATCGGTGGGTTGCGAGATGCAAGGCCTCCGTTCGCGAGTGCCGCGGCGACCGCGATCGGTCTCCGGGGCGTCTTTCGAGTGACTGCGGTCAGATTTGCCCCTCGAATGACCTCGCTTCGACCGGTTCGTCCTCCTCCGTCGGGCAGTTTCGGTGATCCACACGTGTTTCACGTGAATCACGTTGCGCGACAATAGAATCACTGTTTCGGGCAACCTGCATCCAGGGCCCACGTCGGCCGCCCACCCCGAGGTACCAGGCCATTTCGTCACTGTGACAGGACGTTCGGCGCGAGGGTCGTTTCAGCCCTCTTCGGCGAGGCTTTCGGCGCGCCGCGCACGGTTCTCGGGTCGGCGGAGCCGTGCCGAAGTCGCCGACGCGGGACGGTGCGACGACAGTTTCACGTGAAACAGCGTGCGCACCACCGTCCGGATCGTCGAGCGTCCGCCGCTCCGGGACGCGCACCGATTCGGGGTTCCACGTGAAACGGGAGGCGCCCGCCCCCGTGCCGTTCACTGTGAAACATCGCGGGCGACCCTCCCCTCCCCCACCGGGTGGGCACCGTCGGACCGAAACCCTTGCCCGAGTTTGTTGTGCCGTGGCGGGTTGGGGAGGATGTTTCACGTGGAACTCGTTGATGAGCAGTGGGATGTTGTCGGTGCGGTGGCTCGGGTGTTCGGTGAGCGGGCGTCGTTGGCGGAGGCGTATCACGCGTCGTTGGCGTCGGATGGTGTGGTGCGGGGGTTGATCGGTCCGCGGGAGGTGCCGCGGTTGTGGACGCGGCATGTGCTCAATTGTGGGGTGTTGGGTGAGTTGGTGGGGGCGGGTGAGTCTGTGGTGGATGTGGGTTCGGGGGCGGGGTTGCCGGGTGTGCCGTTGGCGATTGCGCGTCCGGATGTGCGGGTGACGTTGGTGGAGCCGCTTCTTCGCCGTTCGGTGTATCTGCAGGAGGTCGTCGACTCCCTCGGGCTCGACAACGTGACGGTCCTGCGCGGGAGAGCCGAGGACCCGGGTGTCGTCAAGGAGGCCGGTGGCGCGGACGTGGTGACGTCGCGGGCGGTGGCGCCGCTGGAGAAGCTGGCGCGGTGGTCGCTGCCGTTGGTGCGGGTGGGTGGCCGGATGCTGGCGTTGAAGGGTTCGAGTGCGGCGGAGGAGATTTCCCGCGATCGCGCTTCCCTTGCGCGACTCGGGGCTGGCAAGCTGGACGTCGTCGAGTGTGGTGGCGAAGCATTGCCGGTGCCGACGATCGTGGTGCGCGCGGAGCGTGTCGCCCAACACGGTCGCCGGCACCGCTGAGTTGCGAGCTTTCGAGGGCTCGAGGGTCGAGAATTACCCCATGAGTGGTCATCAAGTGAAGGAGCAGTAGATGTCGGCTGGATCGGAGTCCGCCGTTTCACGTGAAACGGTTTCACGTGAAACCGCAACCTCGCCCGACGCCGCGAACGGCGGTAGCGGCGACGGCTATGCCCGCTCCCCCTATTCCGGGATCTCCCTCGCGGACACACCGATCGGGGCGGCCGCGCAGCGGGCAAGCCAGGTGCTGCACCCGGGCTCGGTCAGCCTCCCGAGGCCGTCCGAGCGCCGCGTCTTCACGATCGCGAACCAGAAGGGCGGCGTCGGTAAGACGACGTCGACGGTGAACCTCGCGTCCGCCCTGGCGATCCAGGGACTCACCGTCCTGGTCGTCGACCTCGACCCGCAGGGCAACGCGAGCACCGCGCTCGGCGTCCCGCACACGTCCGGGACGCCGTCGAGCTACGAGCTGCTCATCGGTGAGGTGACGGCGAAGGAGGCGATCCAGCAGAGCCCGCACAACGAGCGACTGTTCTGCATCCCCGCGACGATCGACCTGGCCGGCGCCGAGATCGAACTCGTCTCGATGGTGGCCCGCGAGAATCGGCTCAAGAACGCGCTGTCCGAGAAGGCCCTCGCGGACATCGACGTCGACTTCATCCTCATCGACTGCCCGCCGTCCCTCGGCCTGTTGACGGTCAATGCGATGGTGGCCGCGAAGGAGGTGCTGATCCCGATCCAGTGCGAGTACTACGCGCTCGAGGGCGTCGGGCAGTTGCTCCGCAACATCGAACTCGTCCAGGCACACCTCAACCCCGACCTGCACGTGTCGACCGTGCTACTGACGATGTACGACGCGCGCACCAAGCTGGCCGACCAGGTCGCCGAGGAGGTGCGCAAGCACTTCGGTGACGTGGTGCTGCGGGCGGTCATCCCGCGCAGCGTCAAGGTGTCGGAGGCGCCCGGCTACGGGATGACGGTCCTCGACTACGACCCGGGATCGCGGGGGGCGATGAGCTATCTCGACGCCGGCCGCGAACTCGCGGCGCGCGGCATGTCCACCAACACTCAGGAGCAGTGAGATGGCGCAGACACGCAAGGGTGGCCTCGGACGCGGGCTCGCCGCACTGATCCCCACCGGTCCCGCCGGCGGTGGCCCCGGGCTCGGGACCGCGGCGGCAGACGTCATCATCGGCACCTCCGCACCGGCCGTCGACACGGCAGCCGTCGACACCGAGGCGAAGACCGCGACGCCGGCGAAGGCGTCGAAGCCCGCCAAGAAGGCGCCCGCGAAGGCCGCGGCCAAGACCACGACGAAGGCGGCGCAGTCCGAGGACGCGGTGGCCACCGCACCCACACCGACGCCCGCGGTCCGCACCGACGGGGAGCCCCTCTCCCCCACCGGTGCGGTGTACCACGAGATCCCGCCGCTGCAGATCCAGCCCAACCCGAAGCAGCCGCGCAGCGTCTTCGACGAGGAGGCGCTCGGCGAGCTGGTGCACTCGATCCGCGAGTTCGGCCTCATGCAGCCGATCGTGGTCCGCCGGATCGGGCCCGAGCAGTACCAGCTCGTCATGGGTGAGCGTCGGTGGCGGGCCAGCCAGCTCGCCGGGCTCGAGACGATCCCCGCGATCGTCCGCGAGACCACCGACGATTCGATGCTCCGCGACGCGCTGCTGGAGAACATCCACCGGGTGCAGCTCAACCCGCTCGAAGAGGCGGCCGCATACCAGCAGCTGCTCGAGGAGTTCGAGGTCACCCACGAGGAGCTGGCGTCCCGGATCGGACGGTCGCGTCCCGTCGTGACGAACATGATCCGACTCCTCAAACTCCCGATCCCGGTGCAGCGCCGGGTCGCGGCGGGCGTCCTGTCTGCCGGGCACGCGCGGGCACTGCTGTCGCTCGAGGCCGGCGCCGACGCGCAGGAGGTGCTCGCCGCACGCATCGTCGCGGAGGGCATGTCGGTCCGCGCCACCGAGGAAGCGGTCATGCTCGCCAACCGCGAGGGCCCCTCCCCTACCCCACCGGTGAAGCGCAAGCCGATCCAGATGCCGGGTCTGCAGGACGTCGCGGAGCGGCTGTCGAATTCGTTCGACACCCGCGTGACGGTGAGCCTCGGCAAGCGGAAGGGCAAGATCACCGTCGAGTTCGGTTCGGTGGACGACCTCGAGCGGATCGTGAAGATGATGGAGCAGCAGGCGGGCAACTGACGCCGACACGGACGACACCGGACACCCACGGCCAATCCGTCACAGTGACGTAACAGGTCGGGACCGCGGGGTCGCATCCGGACACGGTGCTGTCGCGTCCGGGCCGCCGGACGGGCATACGGCGGGAATGTCACCGCCGCGCCGACGACGGAGCTATCCCCTATTCTGGAGGGGATAGTTCCGTCGAGGCGGGTGAATCTCCCCGAGTGGTCTGGAGGCTGGGGGCATGGAGGCTGGCGTACACGGTGTCGACTAGCGTCACGTCTCTCACCCTGGACGGTCTCGACAAACTGTCCTCACATGCCCGGCGATGCGTCTTCTGGGAGATCGACCCCGCCGCGGTCCGCGCCGCGCGCCAATCCGGCAACTTCTACGACCCCGAGTTCGAGAAGGAAGCGTGGCTCTCGATGGTCATGCTCGAATGGGGCTCCTGCGGTCAGGTGGCCCTCGTGGACGACAAGCCGGCCGGGTGCGCGCTGTACGCGCCGCCGAGCATGGTCCCGCGCGCCGATCTGTTCCCCACCTCCCCCGTCAGCGCCGACGCGGTGCTGCTGACCACGATGCGGCTCGAACCGATCGGCGACGAACACGGTCTGGGAGCGACACTGATCCAGGCCGCGGTCGGCGACCTCGTCCGCCGCGGTGTGCGGGCGCTCGAGGCGTTCGGCATCCGGGGTGAATCGCCCAGCGACGTCCCGACCGCGACCGCGGCCCTGGAGTGTTCCCCGCAGGAGTGCATGATCAGCGCGGATTTCCTCGAGGACGTCGGCTTCGAGGTGGTCGCACCGCACCACCGGTTCCCCCGGCTGCGCCTCGAACTCGATCGCGACCACCTGTGGAAGGCGGACGTCGAGGCGGCCCTGGACCGCCTCCTGGAGGTCGCGGCCCTGTCGATGCTCGACATCGGTGAGAAAAGCCCCGTAGCGGCCTGCTAGGGGGCTTTACGGGCGTCTCGGGGACGGCCTGAGGTGTGGCGGGACGCCGGGTCAGCGCGCCTGCGGTGCGCTCGACAGCTCCTCGGCGAGCAGCTCCGCGAACGTGAACGTGCCCGTCGGGGCGTCGTCCTGCCCCAGCAGATACAGGCGCTTGACGGCGATGAGGACGGCCTCGGCGATCGTGTCCCGCGACCGCGGATCCGTGAGCACCGCGATATCGGATCGGTTTGTGAGATAACCGATGTCGACCTGAACGGTAGGCATCTTGGTGAGCCGCAACAGTTCCCACGTGCGACCGTGAGTCCTGCAGTCCCGCAACGGAGTTCGTGCAACGATCTCGCGCTGGATGAAACCGGTGAGGATCTGCCCGATCATCGACGTGGAACCGTGCGAGTTGCCGAAGTGGAAGCTCGCCACACCGCTCGCCGCCGGACTGGCGTGGCTGTCGCAGCGCAGCGCGATCATCAGGTCCGCGTCGAACCCGTTGGACGTCTCGGCGCGCTCGGCCTCGCTGGGATTGGCGTGCTGAGGCCGGGACAGGAACGTCTCCATCCCGGTCGCGGCCATCCGGCCCTCGAGCCGGCTCGCGAGATCCCACAGGATGTCGGCCTCGCTCATCGGGCCGTTCGGGGTCTGCACGATCAGACCGGTGTCGGCGCCGCCCAGTCCGGGATCGATGACGATCCGCTTGCCGCTCAGCTGCGGGCCGGAGCGGCGGACCAGCTCCTCCTCGCTGATCGCGTGCGGCGAACCGCCGGAGACGCGGGTGCCGAGCAGTTCCAGCGACCGCAGCGTCGCCGGGCCACAGATGCCGTCGGCGGCGATGCCGATCTCACGCTGGAACGAGCTGAGCGCCTCGTGCGTCTGCGGACCGAAGTAGCCGTCGACGCGTCCGACGTAGAAGCCGAGATCCTGCAGGCGCGTCTGCAGCGCCGCGACGTCGTCGCCGTACAGCGGTGCGGACAACTGGTAGATGAGGGTGCGGGCACCGAGCCGGTACGACGCCTCCTTGAGGGAGCGGTACGTCGCCGGGCCCACGATGCCGTCGACGAGCAGCCCACGCTGCTGCTGGAACGCCCGGACGGCGGAGTCGAGGTGATGGTCGAACATCGCGTCGGGGGACACCCAGTGCGAGCCGTTGACGGCCTCGCGGTGCGTCTCGGCCACCCCGTTGTGGAGGAAGCCCAGGCCGGTCAAAGTACCCCGAATCTCGGCGACGGCGGGGCCGTGATCGCCGTGACGGAGTAGCTGCATGCTCGCGGGCCTTTCGTTGCGCGGACGTTTGTCGATTCTCTCAGACGACGCTCGGCCCCGGAAATCTGCTCAGGCCACAGTGTGACAAGGGTCTGGTCACACTGTGGCCCGGCAAAGGGTCCAACGGGTCGAACGGGACGCGTCAGAGGACGTCGGCGAGATCCTTGAGCAGGGCGGCCTTGCCCTTGGCGCCGACGATCGTCTTCACGGCCTTGCCGCCCTGGAACAGGATCATCGTGGGGATCGACATGACCTGGAAGTCGCGGGCCGCGCCCGGGTTCTGGTCGATGTCGAGCTTCGCGACCGTGAGCTTGTCGCTGTGCTCGCCGGCGATCTCCTCGAGGACCGGAGCCACCATCTTGCACGGGCCGCACCAGGTGGCCCAGAAGTCGACCAGCACGGGCTTCTCGGAGTCGAGAACCTCCTGCTTGAACGAGTCGTCGTTGATCGTGATGGTGTTCGCCACAGAATCCTCCTGGGATCTGATCCGGTTCGGTTGAGGGTGGGGCAGGTCAGGCGTCGACGGCGACGGGCTCGCCCGCGGCGGCGAGGGTGTTCTCGGTGATGTCACCCTGGTCGGCCAGCCAGCGCTCGGCGTCGATCGCGGCGGCACAGCCGGTGCCGGCCGCGGTGATGGCCTGACGGTAGGTGTGGTCGACCAGGTCGCCGGCCGCGAAGACACCCTCGGTGGAGGTGGCGGTGGTCGGCGACTGCACCTGGACGTAGCCGGCGGCGTCGACGTCGACCTGGCCCTTGACGAGCTCGCTGCGCGGGTCGTGGCCGATGGCGACGAACATGCCGGTGACGTCGAGCGTGGACTGCTCGCCGGTGACGGTGTCGCGAACCACCAGGCCGGTGACGCTGTTCTCGCCCAGCACCTCGACCGGCTCGGCGTTGGTGACGAAGCGGATCTTCTCGTTCGCCTTGGCGCGCTCGAGCATGATCCGGGACGCGCGGAACTCCTCGCGGCGGTGCACGAGGGTGACGCTGCGGGCGAACTTGGTCAGGAAGGTGGCCTCCTCCATCGCGGAGTCGCCGCCGCCGACCACGACGATGTCCTGGTCGCGGAAGAAGAAGCCGTCGCAGGTGGCGCAGGCGCTGACGCCGCGGCCGAGGAGCTTCTCCTCCCCCGGGATACCGAGGTAGCGGGCAGCGGCACCCATCGCGAGGATGACGGCGCGCGCGTAGTACGTCTCACCGTTCGCGACGACCTTCTTGATCGGGCCGTCCAGCTCGATCTCCTCGACGTCCTCGGTGCGGATGTCCGCGCCGAAACGCTTGGCCTGCTCGCGCATCTCGTCCATGAGATCCGGGCCCATGATGCCCTCGCGGAAGCCGGGGAAGTTCTCCACCTCGGTGGTGGTCATCAGCGAGCCGCCGAACTGGGTGCCCTCGAAGAGCAGGGGCTCGAGCTCCGCACGGGCGGCGTAGACGCCGGCCGTGTATCCGGCGGGTCCGGAGCCGACGATGATGAGGTCACGGACCGTGGTCGGAGTAGTCATGCGGGCCTTTCCTGTCTGTCCTGCGCTGCGATCGGTTCACGTGCTCACACGGACGGCGCCGGGGAACGGCGTGGCTCGCGGAGTCGGTCAGGTCAACAACAGATTAGTGGGTGTTGTTCCCTCCGGGGGTGCGCCGCCACGGGGCCCCGGTGTCGAACGTTTCACGTGGAACCACACGTGTGGACCGCGTCATAGCCGCGGACGGTGTTCAGTCGGCCCCGTGGGTGAGGCCGACGACGTACGGCCGGACCAGGTCGGCGGCGGTGCGCCGGACGTGCTCGACGTCCGCGCCGCGCTCGACCTGCCGGGTCGCGGCGTGCAGCACCGCATTGATCAGCTCGGACATGGCCGCGACGTCGTCGGCGCCCAGCTCGCGCAGCGCGTCGGACAGCGGGGTGTAGAGCTCGTCGTGCATCGCGCGGCTCTTGGCGTCGATCTCGGGGCCGGGCGCGAGCTGTGTGAGGGCGGTCGCGATCGCGTGCTCGCCCTCCGCGACGAGGGTCAGGTTGGCATCGATGTACGCCAGGACCCGGCGGTCGGGGCTGCCGGCGTCGGCCATCGCTTCGGCGACCCGGGCGGACCACCGCGGGAAGGCGTCCTCGATGAGCGCCTCGAGCAGGTGCTGACGGGACTTGAAGTACTGGTACATGCTCGACCGCGCGAGCCCTGCCCGGGCGGCCACCTCACCGAACGACGGGACGTCGGTAGCGCCCTCGGCGAGCACCGCGCGGGCCGCGTCGAGGAGGGCACGTTGCTGGGCGGCTCGATGCTCACCGACGGTGGGTGCATTGATCCGCGGCACGTGCCCTCCTCTTCGCTGTCGCTGTTCCCGGCTACCGGGGCGTGAGCCGGCCGTCCGTCATCTCGACGACGCGGTCGCAATAGTCGAGGACATCGTAGTCATGGGTCACCATGACGGTCCCGACCTTCGATTCCCGGGTCTCGCGCGCCAGCAGCTGGACGATCTCGTGGCTGCGGGCCCGGTCCAGGGCCGCGGTGGGCTCGTCGACGAGCAGCAGCGACGGCGTCGACACCAGCGCGCGGGCGATGCCGACCCGCTGCCGCTCGCCGCCGGAGAGCTGATCGGGACGCCGGTCGGCCTTGTGGCCCAGGCCCACCTGCTCGAGCAGCGTGAGCGGGTCACGGAAGGTGCGGCCCTTGGTGTTGCCGAGGTGCGAGACCAGGCGCAGCTGGTCGGCGGCGGTGAGCGACGGGATCAGGTTGCCGCTCTGGAACACGAAGCCGATCTGCTCGAGCCGGAACTTCGCCGCCTCGGCCTTCTTCATCGTCAGCAGGTCGCGGCCGCCGACGCGGACGGTGCCCGAGTCGGGGGTGGTGAGCGCGCCGGCGACGGCCAGCAGGCTCGACTTGCCCGACCCCGACGGTCCGACGACGGCCACCATCTCGCCGGGGCGGACGGTCAGGCTCACGCCGTCCAGCGCGGTGACGGTCTGCTCGCCGTCGCCGAGGCGCAGGTTGGCGTCGACGATCTCGAGGGCAGCGGTGTCGACGCGGGTGTCCGACGCGGTGGTCATTGCGGACTCCTTCCGGGCGTTCATCGCTGGCCTCCCAGCGCGTTCAGCGGGTTGACCGAGGCGATCCGGACGATCGCGATCGCGGCACCGACCAGGCCGAGGACCATCAGCAGGACGGCGGCGACGGCCACCGCGCCGGGCTCGAGCAGGAACGGCACTCCCCCACCGATCAGCGATCCGAAGCCGTAGCCGACCCCGGCGCCGACGGCGACCGAACCGAGCAGCAGGATGAACGCCTGCGCCAGGCCGTCGCGCAGCAGGTAGCCGGTGGAGGCCCCCATCGCCCGCATGACGGCGATCTCGTGCTTGCGCTGGATCGTCCAGACGGTGAAGAACGCGCCGACGACGAGCGCGGAGATCGCGTACAGGAACACCTTGATGAGGTTGAGCGTCATGGTCTCGGCGCTGTAGCCGGGCGACGACGCGAACGAGTCCTCGAGCGCGACGGTCGACGTCTTCGCGGCGGCGTCACCGGCCGCGTAGTCGAGCTTCGCACCGGGCTCGGCCTTCAGTGCGACCGCGGTGGCCTCCGTCATCGACTGGGCCGGGACGGGCTCGCCGGGGCGGACACCGGAATGCAACTGGCGCCACATCTCGATCGGCAGGTACGCGACGTCGACGTGGCCGAACGTCTGCTTGCCCTCGGTGATGCCGACGATCTTCAGTTCGGTGCCGAGACGGTCGATCGTGATGGTGTCGCCGAGTGCGACGCCCTCGTCGAGCGCGCTCTTGCTCACGACGATGCCGTTCGGGTCGCCCAGCCCGGTGCCCTGCGCCGCGGTCGGCGCGAGGAACGAGTCGGCCGGGACGCCGAACAGCGCGAGGTCGACCGGGACGTCCTTGTCGTTGTGGGCGTTGACGAGCATGTTGCCGAACGGCGCGGCCTCTTCGACGCCGGGCTGTGCGGCCCACGCCTCGACCTGCTCGTCGGTGACGACGCTGCGCGAGAACGCGGAGTCGGTCTTGGTGCCCTCGTTGAAGGCGAAGCCGTCGACGGGCGTGGCCTCGAGGCCGGAGACGCCGTCCTCGACGAGGCCGGAGGACAGGCCGGACAGCAGCACCATCAGCACGGAAATGAGCGCGATGACACCACCCATCAGGCCGAATCTGGAACGCGCGAACCGTAGCTCCCGCAGGGCGAGGAACATTCTCGAACTCCTGGTCGGTGTGGGGTGTGATGACAACCGCCCGCAATGCTCGACGAATCGACATCTTCCCGACGGCCTGTCGACAAATATACCAACGCCGTGTCGGGAAAAGTCGTGACGTTGCTCTCTTCCCGCCGGTCAGCGATGTTTCGGGTCGGTGCCGGGCGCCGGGTTCGCGACCGACGCCGCGAGTGCCTCCCGGACCGGACGCCATGCCAGCCCCAACTCCGAGAGCGTCCGCGAATCGTCGGTGGGGGTGGCCGCGGTGAGCAGCCAGGCCGCCTCGTAGCTCAGCCCCGCACTCACCGGGAGGATCTTCCCGACCGCATCGGCGACCCGGCCTGCTCCACGGAACACGCTCGGCGCCAAGGGAATCCGTCGAATGTGTCGACCGGAGGCGCGTTCGAGCACGTCGATCAGCTCGTCGAACGCGATCAGCTCACCGCCGCACAGGTACCGCCGCGGACCCCGGCCGGGTCGCATCGCCGCGGCGTGCACGTCGGCGACGTCGCGCACGTCGATCATCGTCATCCCGCCGCGCAGTCGCGGTGCGAACCCCGACTCGACCATCGGTGCCCAGCCCGAAGCGGTGATCCCCCGGGTGCCGCCCAGCCCGGGCCCGACCACGCTCGACGGATACGTGATCACCACGGGCGCCCCCGCGTCCTGCAGGGCCCGCGCGATCCGGTCGGCGGCGGCCTTGGTGCGGCCGTACGCGCTGCGCCCGGGCGCGGTGGGGCTGTCGGGGCCGATTACCGCGTCGGGCGACGGGAACAGCGCGCTGTAGCTGGCGACGTGCACGATCGGGTCCAGGCCGAGGAAGGCCGCGCGGGTGAGCAGGGTGGCGGTGGCGGCGGTGTTGACCTCCCACATCAGCGTCTCGCGGCTGTCGTCCGTGCCGACCACGCCGGCGGCGTGCAGCACGGCGTCGCAGCCGTCGAGCAGTGGCGCGATCACCGCCGGGTCGCGGATGTCGCCGGAGAGGACCTCGACCCGCGCCGCATCGGCGCCGAACAGCGCCGACGTCTCCCCCACCGGCTCGTCCGGGTGGACCAGCAGCCGGATGTCGTGGCCGTCGGCGAGCAGTCGATGGACGGTATGGGCGCCGATGTACCCGGTTCCCCCGGTGACCGCGACCTTCATGACCCTTCCCCCTGCTGCGCCGTGCAATTGCGAGACCACTGGTCTCGCAAAACGAGAGGATAGCGCAACGGGGTGTCCGTGGCCGACAATTCGAGGCGATGAGTGCACACGTGAACGACGGGGTGGTCCAGTCCGGACGCCCCCGCGACCCGAGAATCGACGCCGACGTCCTCGCGGCGACCCGCGACATGCTCGTGGACGTGGGCTGGGACCAGTTGAGCCTGCGCGCGATCGCGACCCGCGCGGGGGTCAGCCGGGCGGCGCTGTCACGGCGCTGGCCGTCCAAGGCGCACCTGGTGCTCGACTCGATCCTGGGGTCGACCCCCGACCTCGCGCCGTTCGAGGGCACCGACCGGGCCGGCTGGATCGACTGGGTGGTCACCGGCAGCGCGCAGATCTTCTCGCGCCCCGACGTCCGGGCCGCGGCGCCGGGGCTGCTGGCCGCCCTGCGGGATCACGACGACCTTCGAAAGGCGTTGTGGCAGGGGTTCAGTGGTCCTGCGGCCGACCTCTTCGCGGCGCACGCGGGCCCGGATGAATCGGAGGAGGAGCGGCACCGGGATCTGCTGGACGCCAAGGCGGTGCTGGTGATGGCGGCGGGGTCGGCGCTGTTCTCCAGCTTGATCGTCGGTGACGATGCCACGCCCGAGCTGCGAACCCGCATTCTCGAACTGCTCGCGCCCGTCGCCGAGCGCAAGCCGATCGAAGACGAAAAGTAGTTCCGCTCAGCCTATTTCGGTTCGGCTGATCAGATCGGGGTGCGTCGCGTCGCATCCGGTGCCGACGACCAGCGCCACCAGGGTGGGCGGGGTGGGACCCGCGACCAGCAACAGCACGGCGTCGGTGCCCTGGAATCGCACCGCGCGGGTGCCCAGGACGGGGCGGGACGTGCCGACGCCGATGGCAGACAGGCAGGCCGACCGGACGTCGGGTCGCGCGAGTGCGCCGGTGCCGTCGGCGGCGGAATCGGTATCCCCCACCAGTGCGAGGAGCTGGCCGCGATCCATCTCGCCGCTCAGTTCGACGCGGGCCGGCGCCACGCTGGGCGGTGTCGCGGTGGCCGACGCGACCACCTCGGGCGCCGTCGAGTCGGGACGGTCGACGCCGGTGAGTGCGAACACGACCGCCACGGCCGCCGCCATCGATGCGGCGGCGACGCCGAGCCAGGCCACTCTCCGCCGCTTCGCGGTTGCATCGGGCAGTGATACGACGTCGGCGCCGGACGCCGGAACATTCAGTCCCAGAGCCGAATTGATGCGTGCCGCGATCTCGGGCGGAAGGGGCGTCCCGACGCTGTGATCGCGGCCCACCTCGGCGAGACGCGCACTGACCGCGTCCAGCGCGTCGAGCACGGCCATGGCCTCGGGATCCTGCCGGACCAGCGGCCACAGCCGCTCGCTCACGGAGTCGGGCAGGACGCCGGCGTGCAGGTCGGCGAGCAGGTCGGTGGAGAACGGGGGGCCGAGAACGTCGTCGCCGTCGTGGAGCGTCATCTCACCTCCTACCCGCAGTTTCCGGGGCACGATTGTGCCTTCAATCTGTTCTGACGCGGGGGAATCAAGATCGGTTCCCTACATCGCGCAAGTATTCCAAATGAATTGCGAGCTTCGTGCGCGCTCGCGCGCATCGGCTCTTGACGGTCCCCTCGGGCACGCCGAGCCGCCGGGCGGCCTCGGCGACCGAGTAGCCCTCCATGTCGACCGCCACGATCGCCGCCCGCTGATCGGGCGAGAGTCGCTGCAGCGCCTGGTCGACGAGGAGCGACGTCTCCCGTTCGGCGATGCGGTCGCGGTCGTCCCCCGGATCCTCCGCGTCGTCGGTCGACAGCGACACCGTCTGCCGCACCCGGTTGCGCCGGATCCGGTCGAGACACGCGTTGACCACGATCGTGTGCAGCCAACTGCGCACGGCCGCGTCCTCCCGGAACGAACCCGCCGTCCGGTGTGCCGACAGCAGCGCCTCCTGCAGCGCGTCCGCGGCGTCCTCGACGGTGTAACTCGTTCTCCTCGCAACATGCCAGAGATGGTCGTAGTGCCGGCTCAGCAACTCCGCGAACGCGCCCCCATCACCCGACGCGTGCGCTGCCAAGAGTTCCGAATCCGACAGACCAGCTTTGGCGACCCCCCTGAAGATTCGCACCGGCGGATGCTAGCTGATCGGTTGCCCGACACGCCGTGCCGGATCGGGCCGGACGGTATGTCAGGACGCTGCGGTGAACGACACCTCGGCGATCCCCGACTGGTTCTTTCCGCCTGTCGCGCTCAGATCGGTGATCCACACGAGGACGTTCTTGGTGGCACCCTCCGCCGTGAGTGGGATTTCCGTCACACCGTCCTTCAGGGTCGCGTTTCCGATGACCCGGGTCTGGTCCAGCGACGTGTTCGGGGACGGCGCGGTGCGGATCTCCACCTGCGTGCCCGGGGTGGGCGAGGTGATCTGCATGCTGGTCAGCTTGGCCGCGTCGGGCAGCGTCACCATCAGGCCCACGCCGTTCTTCAGCGCCGGGAACGGCTGGAAGTAGGCGTCGGTGCTCCACACGGTCGCCGGGTTGCCGTCGATCGCCATGCCGGCGTTCGCGGCGTTGTCCGGCGTGCCCTGCGGCGAGAACACCGCGGCGTTCACCGGCCGGACCGCGGCGGTCGCCGACGGCGTCGCGGACGGCGATGCCTCCGCCGACGTCTCCGGCGCCACGGCGGACGTCGTCAGGCCCAGGTTCTGCTTGTTGAGCGGCTCGTCGGAGTTGCCGCCCGTCAGCAGGCTCACCAGCCACCACCCGATCAGCGCCAGCACCACGACGGTCAGCACGCCGAGGGACACGAGCGCGATGAGCGTGCGGTCGGACTTCTGCTTCTCGGCGGCCACGATCTCGGGGTCCTCCGGGAGGGCGTGCCCGGTGCTGCCGGGTACCCGCTGCCCCAGGCGCAGCGCCGGCATCAGGTCGGTCTTCTGGTCGACGACCGTCGCCTGGTCGAGGATGTGCTGCACCGTTCCGGCCGCGCGGATGCCGCTGTCGCCGCCCAGCGCGCGGGCCGCCACCGCGGAGATCTCGAACGGCACGTCCGGGCGCACCTCGCGCGGTTCGACCGGACGGCCCGACGCGTCCCGCTCCGCCGGGAGCATCGCGTCGCCGTCGTCGGACCGGTTGCCGGGCCCGTCGAGCGGCCAGCGGTCGGTGATGAGCGCGTACAACATCGCGCCGAGTCCGCGCACGTCGGAGGCGGGGTCGGCGTCGGACAGCGTTCCGGGGAACGCGAGGACGGCGTCGCCCGCGGCGCTGATCCGGATGCGGTCGGGATCGTCCACGGACAGCGCGCTGCCACCGCGGTGCGCGGCCTCGGCCGCCCCGGCGAGAGCGCGGACGGCGCGGGCGGCGCCGATCGGCGACGGCCCGGTGGACGCCATCTCCTTGAGGGACCGGCCCGGCGTCCACTCGGCGACGACGATGCCGCCCGAGGATCCCCGGACCACATCGAGCACGCGGGCGAGGCCCGGCGAATTGATGCGTCCCAGGCGCAGCGTGCGCGACAGGATCGCCTGCGGACCGTCGGGGCCGGTGGCGGCCGGACCCTCGGCCTGCTGGTCGGCGTCCACGAACGTCAGCGCCACCTCGCGGTCGAGCTTGATATCGAGGGCCTGCCAGAACTGCAGACCGCGCGCACCACCGTGCGGTGCGAGCAGCCGGTAGCGGCCGCCGGCCACCGAGGCGCCCGGCACCAGCTGCGGTCCGCGCAGCGGACGGCGGGACTCGGGGATCGCGCCGGTGACTCGCAGCGGCGGAAGCTGCGGCGAGCCGATCGGGAAGACGCCGGTGTCGACGTTCAGGTCGCGGGCGCGGCGACGGCGATCCGACATCAGCTCGGTGTCGTCCGCCTGCGGATCCGAGTCCGGCGTATCGGAATCATCTGCTGCCGAGCCGTTTTCGTTCGAAGCGGTCGTGTCGGACTGCTGGTCCGGCGAATCCGTCGAAGCGGCACCGTCGTTCGTCACCTTGGTGGCGTCGTCCTCGACGTCGGTGGACGTGCCGCTGCGCTTGTCGGCACCGTCGTCGTCGCTCACACTCGCTCCTTCAATGAACTCGTCGGGAATGTAGTCCGCGCCGACGTAGGCCTCGCTGCGTCCAGGGTACGGGAGGCCATCGGGCCTATCGAGGGACCGCGGCAGGTCCCGGACGACCGGAATCAGTTCGGTATCAGTCTCGTACGGGCGTGGGGCCGCAGCGGCGGTGTCCTCGCCCGAGTCGCCTCCGCGTCCGCGCAACGCCGACACCTTGCGGCCCACCGCGACGGTCACGGCCATCACTTCGGGAACCTTCGCCAGCCACATCAGGACGAACGTGACGACCAGCATGATCGCGCCGGTGATCGCGACGCGGACCATCGCGCCGGGCCCGCCGAACGAGTCGGACAGCTTCTCGAGCCCGAGCAGCTTGTCGGCCGCGAACATCGCGACCGCACCGGCCGCGGACGCGAGCAGCACCAGCCACACCGTCTTGCCGACGTTCGCCATCCGCAGGTCGCCGAGGCTGCGGTGCAGCAGGAAACCACCGATCAGCGCGCCCGCGATGAACGCGAGACCGTTCGCGGCGCCGAGGAGGATCACCACCTGCTGGTTGTCCGCCGCCACGAGCGGGGTCAGCGCCGACAGCGCGATCTTCACGCCGGTGATGCCGAGGATGATCCACGTCGGGGTCCACGCCTGCTCGCGCGCGTAGAAGACGCGGAGGTGGATCAGCACCAGCGAGTACGGGATGAGCGTGAACGCCGACCAGCTGACCGCCTCGCCGAGCCGCTCGGCATTGCCGGCACCGAAGTTGCCGTAGCCGTACAGCGCGTGGCCCACCTGGGGGCCCGCGAAGGTCAGGAACGTGATGACCGGGATGAGCGCGATCATCGTCAGACGGGTGGCCACCGACAGGTCGTCGACGACGGCGGGGGTGTCGTCGGCGGCCGCGTTGCGGCTCAGCCGCGGCATGATCGCGGTCAGGACGGTGACGCCGAGGACGCCGTACGGCAGCTGCAGCAGCAGCCACGCGTTGTTGTAGATCGCCGGGCCGGCCTCGTCGGCGTGCGCCGAGACGCGGGTCGCGAACACCATGCCGGCCTGACTGATCAGCACGTACAGCACGATCGCGACGGCCATGCCGCCGAACTGCTTGAGCCGGTCGTCGAGACCCCACAGCGGGCGCAGCGAGATGCCGTTGCGCTTGATCGCCGGGATCAGGCTGACCGCCTGCGTCACGACGCCCGCGGTCACGCCCAGCCCGAGCAGCAGCAGGTGCGGGTCGCTGATCCGGACCGGGTCGAGCGAGATATCACCCGGGATCAGCCAGTACGCGGCGAGGATGCCGAGCACCACCAGGTTGTTCAGGACCGGCGCCCACGCGCCCGGCTTGAAGTCCTGGCGGGTGTTGAGGATCGCCGTGAGCAGCGCGGACAGACCGTAGAACAGGATCGCCGGCAGCAGCAGGAAACACAGCGCCGTGGTCAGCGCGGTGTTGACCTCGCCGTCGTCGGGCAGGAAGACCTGCGTCGTGAGGATCGGCGCGGCCGCGGTCGCGAACAGGGCGGCCGTTCCCAGCAGCGCCAGGGCGGCCGTGAAGAGTCTTCGGACGAACGCCGCGCCCTCGTCCGGGTCCTCCCGTTCCGCCCGGACCAGCACAGGGACGACGATCGCGGTGAGCACCGCGCCGAGCACCAGCTCGGAGATCATGTTCGGGATCTGGCTGGCCACCGTGAACGCACTGGCCACGGCCGGACCGAGCGCGGTCAGCAGCAGCAGCTGCTTGAGGAACCCGGTCATGCGGCTGATCAGGGTCGCGATCGCGATCGATCCCGTGGCCGCCAGAAGGCCCTTCTGCTGCTTCTGGGGCGTCTGCTCGGGTTCTTTCTCCGCCATCGGCTGCGGCTGGGCCGGTCGGGGAACGGCCTGCGTCACGGCCGGTCGCGGCGGCATCGGCATCGGCCGGGGACCGCCCTGCGGCAGGGGTCGGCGGACGCCCGGGGGCATCGGCCGCGGACCGCGGGGCGGAACCGGACGCTGCGCGCCCGGAGGAACGGGTCGCTGTGCGCCGGGTTGGACGGGTCGCTGTGCGCCGGGCGGGACGGGTCGCTGCGCGCCCGGCATCGGCCGCGGCGGCATCCGGCGGGGCGCACCCGGCGGGACCGGGCCGTTCTGCTGCGGCGGGACCGGACGCCGGACGGGCGGTGCGGGCTGCTCGGGAGAACGGCGTTCGGGCGCGGGCCCGCGGTTCCACGGTTCCGGCCGCGCCGACGACCGAGCGCCCTCGTCGCGAGAGTTCTCGGTCATGGACGTTCATACCCTTCGTCGGCTTTATCGGGCTGGCCACGGAACCGGTGCCAGAGTCGTCGCCCGGCCAGGAACAGCAGAAGTGCACCAGCGCACGCCGTAATTATCGCCAAAGCCTGGCCGTACGCATTCGACCGCACCGTGACGGACGTCTGTTCGCCCAGGCTCTGGCCGCTTTCGGTGGCGAGTGAGAAGTCGACCACCATGGTGCGCCGGTCGGCGATCTCGGCGGGCACCTGCAACGATCGGCTGCCCCGCGGCGGCAGTTGCTGCGGCCCGATGTCGGTGATGTGCATCTCGGCGGGGGCGTCGACCCGCAGTTGCACGGTGATAGCGACGGGCAGTTCGTTCCGGGCCACCAGCAGCAGCGGACTCTGCTCGGACGCGAGCGTGTACACCCCGCCCGGCGCGAGGATCGTGACCGACGCGTACATGCCGTCGATCGTGGTGGCGACCGCGCTCACCCGCTGCTCGGCGGCCGCGTCGGCCGCGATGTCGGCGTCGTTCTGTTCGCGGCGCCCGGACAGCGTCATGGCGCGGAGCAGGTCCTCCCGCAGCGGCGCGAGGAACCGGGTGGGCGTCAGCGGTGCCTGCGGATCGTCGACGAGGGCATCCATCAGTTCGTCGATGCGCGGTTCCTGCGCACCCACCTCCCGCTCGACGGACTGGGGCGTGCCGTCGACGATGGCCTGCTCCGGGTAGGCCAGCGACGCGGTCGCCGGGGACGTCGGCGGCTGGTCGGCGACCCGGGCCAGCGGCTTGGGCGTCGCGAGCCCCGACCGCAGCAGCGTCGACGCCGTCGACAGCACGGCCGCGGCCTCGTCGCCGTCCGCCGACCACTGCTGCGGCGGCACGATGAGCATCGGCCGGTCGGCCGGCCGGTTCGGGCCCGTGGTGGATCCCGGCGACTGCAGCGCCGTCCACGACATCGCGCCGAGGGCGTCCTGCAGGCGTGCGGTGCGTGAGTCGCGGTCCACGTTGTAGCGCGCGCGATCGGGCACGTACGACGGCGTCTGCGGGTCCGCGCCGACGGCGGCGAGCGCCGCGCCGGTGGAGACGTCGAACAGTCCGGCGGTGACGGCGTCCGCTCCCCCACCCGCGACGACGACCTTGCTGCCCGCCCGGGCCGGCGACTCGACCGCGTTGGCGGCCAGCAGCGTCGTGGTCGGTCCGATCTCGTGCAGCAGCTGCGCGGACGCGTCGTCGAGGACCCCGGAGTCGGGCCACGTGACGTTCCGCAGCGAGGTGACACCGAGGATCGAGTCGACGATGTCGGCGGGCGCTTTCAGCGCGCTGTCGGTGAGCGTGGGCTCGTCGACGCGGCTGAGCGCGGAGAGGTCCACCTGGCCGAACGGCACCGACGTGATGCACATCGTGCGGGCGAGGGCCTCGAGGCGGTCGAGCCACGCGGCGGCGGCGTCCCGTCCCGTGCCCTCGCGGGCGGGTCCGTTGGGGGCGGCCGGATCGTCGACGACGAGATAGCCCTGCGTCATGTTGCTGACGGTGATCAGCAGGTCGGGGTCGACGGCCAGGCACAGGGTGTCGGTGAGCCGGCGGTCGCGGTCGACGTCCGGGCCGGTCGCGTACTCGACGGCGCCGAGGAGTTCGTCGAGCCGGCCGCCCGAGGACAGCGAGGTGGCGAGGTCGTCGTCGGTGAGGCGGACCTTCTCGGTGACCGATCCCGGGACCCCCGCCGCGAGCCGGGGCCGGTCGGCGAGCGGCCACAGCATCGTCAGCGCCACCGGGGCTGACGTGTCGGGCGGCACCGGGGCGGTGGGCGAGTTCTCGGTGACCTGGGGCGCGGTTTCCGGGGCGCTGCCGGCGGCCCGCGGCAGCCCGAGCACCGGGAGCAGGAAGCGGGCGTCGTCGAGCCGAGCCTGACCGCCGTACTCGGGGGTGCCGTTCACGTTCACCAGGAGTGGGTAGACCCCGGGCTCGGTGACGTCGAGCGACGATCCGGTGAGCGAGCGCAGCGGCAGCGAGAGCACGAACTGCTTCTGCTCGCCCTCCGCCAGCTCCGAGGTGACCTGCACGAACGGGCCGGCGACGTCGAACTCGCCCTGATCCATGTCGAGCGAGGTGCGTAGTTCCTCGCCCGAGTCGACGCGGGGCGCCCGCTGCAACCGCACGCCGACGTCGGTCACCGGACGGTCGCCGATGTTCGCGACGGTGCCCGTGACGGTGACGACGGGGTCCGACGTCGTGGTGACGGTCGACGGGGTCACCCCGTCGATGTGCAGTTCGAGGAACTTGGGCTGGCTCCGGGCCTTCGTGGTCTGCGTGCGGTCCGGGATCGTCGCGGCTTCGGCGCGGCCGAGCGGGCTCGACGGCAGTGGTTGCGCGGACGCCACACCGATTGCGGCTGTCCCGGTGACGGCGCCGATCAGCATCAGGACGAGCGCCAGCACCGTCTGGATCGCGGCACCGGGTCGTCTCCGTGCGGGACGCGATGCCAGGGTCATTCGGCGTCGGTCTCCCTCACCGGGGAGGCGCCCATCTCGGCGATGAGCTGGCCGGCGATCTCGGCGAGCTTGCGTTCGTCGGCGTAGGCGAGCCGGGAGTCCAGCTCCGACAGCGGCACCCACGCGACCTCGGTGACCTCGATGTCCGCGTCGGACAGCTCACCGCCGAGGGACCGCATCAGGTAGTGGTGCACGGTCTTGTGGACGCGCCGGCCCTCGGTGACGAACCAGTAGTCGATGCTGCCGAGGGAGGCGACGACGGAACCGCGGATGCCGGTCTCCTCGGCGACCTCGCGCATCGCCGTCTGCTCGGCGGTCTCGCCCTGCTCGATGTGTCCCTTGGGCAGCGACCACAGCAGACGTCCGCGCCGGTCGGTCCGGCCGATGAGGGCCGCGCACAGCTTGTCCTCGGGCCCGCCGAGGCCGTCGACGACCAGTCCGCCGGCGGAGGTTTCGCGGACGGTCCGCAGGTGCGGGGTCTTGGATTTGACGGGATCCGCAGTCGCGCCACGGCGCCGCGAGGAGCGGCGGCTGCGGTTGGCACGTTCGGCGGCGGACACCTCATCGATCGTAGTTGACCCGGCGCAACCTGCCGGACTCCCACGCCAGAGGCCGGGCCGCGCTGCGCGGTGTCCTCGCTGGAGGTGCGTTCGGCGCTGCGGCGACCTCGGTAAGGTTTGCTGACGTGAATGCCCCCACCCCCGATGCCGAGCGGCGCGCCCGACTGCTTGACGGTGCGCATCGAACCCTGAGCAGTCTGTCGGACGTGCTGGACCCGCTCGGTGCGCGTTTCACCGAGGCCGGGCACGAGCTGTACCTGGTGGGCGGCAGTGTGCGCGACGCGGTCCTGGGCCGCCTCGGCACCGACCTCGACTTCACCACCGACGCGCGCCCCGAGCAGGTGCAGCAGATCCTGCGCGGCTGGGCCGACAACCAGTGGGACACCGGCATCGCGTTCGGCACGATCAGCGCGGCCAAGGGCGCCGACCAGATCGAGATCACGACCTACCGCACCGACACGTACGACGGGGTCACCCGCAACCCGGAGGTGCAGTACGGCACGACGCTGGACGAGGACCTGGTCCGCCGCGACTTCACCGTCAACGCGATGGCGGTGCGGGTCGACGGCAGCGGCACGTTCGAGTTCGTGGACCCGCTGAACGGCATGGACGCGCTCCTCGCGGGTGTCCTCGACACCCCCGCGGCCCCGGAGATCTCGTTCAACGACGATCCGCTGCGGATGCTGCGCGCGTGCCGCTTCGTCTCGCAGCTCGGGTTCACGCTCGCGCCGCGCGTGCAGGAGGCGATCGTCGACATGTCCGAGCAGATCGAGCGGATCACCGCCGAGCGGGTGCACACCGAGCTGGACAAGCTGATCCTCGGCGAGTTCCCGATCGACGGCGTCAACGTGATGTGCGAGACCGGGCTCGCGGCCCGGGTGATCCCCGAGATTCCCCAGCTGAAGCTCGAGATCGACGAGCACCACCAGCACAAGGACGTGTACTGGCATTCGCTGACCGTGCTCAAGCAGGCGATCGACCTCGAGGACGGCGACCCGGACCTGGTGCTGCGGTGGGCGGCGCTGCTGCACGACGTGGGGAAGCCGCCGACCCGTCGTCACGAGCCGGGCGGTGGCGTGAGCTTCCATCACCACGAGGTGGTCGGGGCGAAGATGGTGCGCAAGCGGATGCGCGCGCTCAAGTACTCCAAGCAGATGGTCGACGAGGTGGGCCAGCTGGTGTTCCTGCACCTGCGCTTCCACGGCTACGGCGAGGGGCAGTGGACCGATTCGGCGGTCCGTCGCTACGTCACCGACGCCGGTGACATGTTGCCGCGGTTGCACAAGCTGGTCCGCGCCGACTGCACCACCCGCAACAAGCGGCGGGCGGCGAAGCTGCAGGCCACCTACGACGACCTCGAGAAGCGGATCGCCCGGATCGCCGAGCAGGAGGATCTGGCGCGGGTGCGCCCGGACCTGGACGGCAACGCGATCATGCAACTGCTCGGCATCCCGGCCGGCCCGCAGGTCGGCAAGGCGTGGAAGTTCCTCAAGGAACTTCGCCTGGACCGCGGACCGCTCGATCGTGACGAGGCCGAGGCCGAGTTGCTGAAGTGGTGGGCGGACCAGCCGAAGGATTGACCGGTCGCATCTGCGGGGCGAATTCGTTGAGACGTCCGAAGATGCGGATCTAGACTCCTGTCATGCCTGACATTCGGATACGGGACGCGGCCCAGCTGCTCGGCGTCAGTGACGACACCGTGCGGCGCTGGATCGACGCCGGCACGCTCGCCTCACACAAGGACGAGGCCGGCCGCATGGTCGTCGACGGCCGTCAGCTCGCCGAGTTCGCGCGAGCCCATGCGGCCCCGGCCCCGGAGAATCCGCTCGGCGTGGGCAGTTCGGCCCGCAACCGTTTCACCGGTCTGGTGACGCGGGTGGTGGCCGACGGCGTGATGGCGCAGGTGGAGATGCAGTGCGGGCCGTTCTCCGTCGTCTCGCTGATGAGCGCCGAGTCGGCGACCGAACTGAGGCTCGAGCCCGGCAGCATCGCGGTGGCCGTCGTGAAGGCCACCACGGTGATCGTCGAGACGCCGGCGGTGTCGGCGTGAGGCGCGCGCGGACGGCCGCCGCGGCCGGGGTGCTGGCGCTGACGATGCTGTTGGCGGGCTGCGGCAACTCCGCAGACTCGGACACCGGCACCGAATCCGGTGAGACGATCACGGTGTTCGCGGCCGCGTCGCTGCGCGCGACGTTCACCGAACTGGGCCGGCAGTTCGAGGCCGAGCACCCGGACACCCGGGTGGTGTTCAACTTCGCGGGCTCGTCGGACCTGTTCACCCAGATCGACCAGGGCGCGCCCGCCGACGTCTTCGCGTCCGCGGACACCGCGAACATGACGAAGGCGGTCCGGGCGGGGCTGACGGCGTCGGATCCGGTGAACTTCGCGACCAACACCCTGACGATCGTCGTACCGCCCGGGAATCCGGCGGGCATCACGTCGTTCGCCGACCTCGCCCGCCCGGGCACCAAGGTGGTGGTGTGTGCGCCGCAGGTGCCGTGCGGCAACGCGACCCAGCGGATCGAGGACCTGACCGGGGTGCGGCTGTCTCCCGTCAGCGAGGAGTCGTCGGTGACCGACGTGCTCGGCAAGGTGGTGACGGGGCAGGCCGACGCCGGTCTCGTCTACGTCACCGACGCGGCGGGCGCGGGGGACAAGGTCGAGGCCGTCCCGTTCCCGGAATCGGCGCGGATCGTCAACACGTATCCGATCGCGGTGCTGCAGAAGTCCGACGATCCCTATGTCGCAGGCGAATTCGCCGCGTTCGTGATCGGCCCCGAGGGGCGACAGGTGTTGTCGGCGGCCGGTTTCGGCGCGCCGTGACCACCGCGGCGCGGGTGCGGGTCCCGGCCGGGTTGCCGGTCTGGATCTACGTGCCCGCGGCCGCGGGTGGGCTGCTGGTGGTGCTGCCGCTCGTCGCGATGCTGGCGGGGGTGGACTGGGCGAACTTCCTGAGCCTGGTCACCTCCGAATCCTCTTTGGATGCCTTGGTTCTGAGCCTGAAGACGGCGTCGATCAGCACCGTGCTGTGCCTGCTGCTCGGGGTGCCGATGGCGCTCGTATCGGCCCGGTGCGATTTCCCCGGGCTGGCGGCTCTGCGCGCACTCGTGTTGCTGCCCTTGGTGCTTCCGCCCGTCGTGGGCGGTCTCGCACTGCTCTACACGTTCGGTCGGCGCGGGCTGATCGGGCAGCACCTGGAGGTGGCGGGCATCCAGATCGCGTTCTCCACGACGGCGGTGGTGCTGGCCCAGACGTTCGTGGCGCTGCCGTTCCTGGTGATCAGTCTCGAGGGCGCGCTGCGCACCGCGGGCCGACGCTACGAGGCCGTCGCCGCGACGCTCGGCGCCCGCCCGACGACGGTGCTGTTCCGCGTCACGATCCCGTTGGTGCTGCCGGGTCTGATCTCGGGGGCGGTGCTGTCGTTCGCCCGCGCGCTCGGCGAGTTCGGCGCCACTCTCACGTTCGCGGGCAGCCTGCAGGGCGTGACCCGGACGCTGCCACTGGAGATCTACCTGCAGCGGGAGACCGACCCCGAGGCGGCGGTGGCGTTGTCACTGGTGCTGGTGGTCATCGCGGTGCTGATCGTGGTCGGAGCCCGGACCCGGCGGGTGGTGGGCGCGCTGTGAGCGGTCTGGCGTTGCGGGCCCGGGTCGCCGCCCGCGGACTCGACGTCGAACTCTCGGTGGCGCCCGGCGAGGTGGTCGCGATCCTCGGGCCCAACGGCGCCGGCAAGTCGACGCTGCTCGACGTCGCCGCCGGACTGCTGCGCCCCGACGAGGGCCGCGTCGTGCTCGACGACCGGGTGCTCACCGACACCGCGAAAGATGTTGCGGTGCCGTCGCATCAGCGGGCCGTCGCGCTGCTCGCGCAGGAGGCGCTGTTGTTCCCGCACCTCACGGTGCGCGAGAACGTGGCGTTCGCGCCGCGCAGCGCCGGTGCGGGCCGCCGGGAGGCCTACGCCGTGGCGGACCGGTGGCTCGACGAGGTGGACGCGGCCGCGCTGGCGAATCGTCGGCCCCGGCAACTGTCCGGTGGGCAGGCGCAGCGGGTCGCGATCGCGCGGGCGCTCGCCGCCGGTCCGCAACTGCTGCTGCTCGACGAGCCGATGGCCGCCCTCGACGTCGGTGTCGCGCCCGCGGTGCGGGCGCTGCTGCGGCGCGTCCTGCGAACCGGTGACCACACCGCGGTCATAGTGACTCACGATGTCCTGGATGCGATTTCGCTTGCGGACCGAGTCGTGGTGCTCGACGCCGGGCGCGTCGTCGAGGAGGGGACGGTGGAGCGGGTGCTGGCCCGCCCGCGCAGCGCGTTCGCGGCCCGGATCGCGGGGATCAACCTGGTGGCGGGCAAGGTGCGCGGCGACGTCCTCGACACCGTCGCCGGCGCCGTGCACGGGATCGCGGAGGACGGCTGCGACGACGGCGAGCCCGCGGTCGCGGTGTTCGGTCCCACCGCGGTCGCGGTGCATCGCGTGCAGCCGGAAGGCAGCCCGCGCAACGTGTTCCGAGTCCGCATCGCGGAGATCGAGGGGCTCGGTCGGCACGGCCACGCGATCCGCGTGCGCGCCGCCGACCACCCCGACGGCTCCGCCGGGCTGGTCGCCGACGTCACCGCCGCCGCCGTCGCGCAGCTCGACCTGGCCCCCGGCGACGACGTGTGGTTCGCCGTCAAGGCCACCGAGGTCGCGGTCTACCCGAGCTCCGCCCGCATGAGATAGACGTTGTAGCTGTCCCACTCGGACATCGTGAAGTACAGCGCGTCCGGCGTGGACCACGGGTGCATGAAGCCGCCGTACAACTTGGGGTACTCGTCGTCGTCGACGAGGGTGGCGCCGTCCGACCACACGCCCTGCGGGCTCGCGGAGCGGCGCAGGATGATCCGTCCGGCCATCGGGTCGAGATAGCTCATGAGCCACTGCTGCTCGGCGGCGTCGTAGCGGACGGACAGCTCGCTCGCGGCGCCGGCGACGAGGGGTGTCGCGAGGTGCTCGACCACCGGCACCCAGGATCCGGACACCCAGTACTGGTAGGCGCTGGGGTTGAGCAGCTTGTCGACCGGGACCCGGGCCAGGCCGACGGCGCCCATCCGTCCGTTGGGGGTGCCGAACATGTACACGTGGTCGCCCTGCGGCACCATCGCCGTCACCTGGAAGCGATTCATGCCGAAGATGTTGTCCCACTTGGCGTGCTGGTCCTCGGTCCACGTCTGTCCGCCGTCGTCGGAGTAGGCGATGCCGCCGTAGTTCGTGTACCACATGCCGGGGATCACGCTCCAGCGTCGCACCGACATGTAGGACAGGTACTGGCGGTCGCCGATCGCGAACCCGGACGTCGGGATGGTGGTGGTCTCCCAGTTGGGGATGTGCCGGGACGCGATGATCTCGGCGGCGTGGCAGCGGCTGTCCTGCACCATCGACTCGATCGTCAGGCCGTCGGCGAGATCGGTGTCGGTGCTGTGCCCGAGGGTGTTGCTGCGCCAGTCCTGCCCGTTCGCGCCGGGCGGAGTCCAGTCCAGCCCGAAGGTGTCGCCGAACGCGATGGACACCTCGCCGGGTCGGCTCTCCCACGTGATGCCGAGGTCGGTGCCGCTCACCTGCCAGCGTTTGTCGGTGCGGTTCTCGGAACCCGGACCGGTCACCTGCGACACCAGATCCACCGCGAGCACCGGCGGGGTGCCGATCGGTGGGGTGAGCGGGCCGGGTTCGATCGTGCCGACGTCGAGGGGCGGTGCCGGCTGTGGTTCGGGGCCCGGGTCGTCGCCGGGGATCGGGATCGGAATCGTCTCGGGTCGGGGCTGGATCTCGATGCGCGGCAACGACAACGAACCGGATCCTGATCCCGAACCGGAACCCGACCCGGAGCCCGATTCGGGTGATGGCCCGGCATCGGGTGCAAGCGGTTCGCCGCCGGGATCGGTGAGGTCCGGGCACGGATCGGTGCACGGGTCGTCGGGCAGCGGATCCTGCGGCACCCGGGTCTGGTCCGGGGCGGGGTCCGGCAGCGGCACCGGGACGAACTCGGGATACGGCACCGGCACACCGACGACGGGCGGATCGGCCGGCGTCGGCTGCGGATCGCGCACGGACGGGTCGAAACCCTGCTCGCCGCACGCGTTGGTGGAGGCCGCCGGGCCGGGGGCCTGCGCCGCGGCGGGGGCTGAGGCAAGGGCCAGTCCCGTGGCGGTGGCGGCGAGTAGCGACGTCAGAATCCGTGGCACGACCATCAGTTCCGTCCGGCAGCGATGTCCGCCGAACCTAACCCGGCGTGGTCTCCTCCCCCGGCGCAACGGTGTCGACCGTGACGGAACCGTGTCGCGGTGTGGTGCGTCGAAGAAGGATATGGACGGACTCGAGTACTGGTTCGGAACCGGCGACGGCGCGACGAGCATGTGGACGTCGCCGGCGGACCTCGACATCGATGGGGACGGCGGTTTCGACGCGGTGCGCCTGGACTTCGACGGCGACGGCCTGCTCGACGACGCCATGTGGGACAGCGACGACGACGGCGTCGCAGACCGGGTGGTGCTCGACGTCGGGGCCCCGGAGGCCCGCTATTTCACGGACCCGGCGCGCAACGGGGTGTGGGGACAGCAGGTTTCGGCCCCGACAGTGGTCGACGATCCGCGCGAATGGGGCCGGGTGGACTTCGACGACGACGGCGCGCGGGACGACGAGATCGTCGACCGCGACCGCGACGGGACGCCCGACTACGTTCTGGTCGCTGCGCGGGATTCGTCCCGGTACGACACGTTGTTGGTGCCAGAGGAGGAGCCGGGGCGGATGTCGGTGCGGCTGAGCGACACCGACGGCGACGGTCGGCTCGACACGGTGCGGCGGGAGGGCGTCTAGCCCGATTCCGGAACCGTGCGCCGCGAGTTCAGCGCGATCCCCACCAGGCTGAGGGCGTAGACGCCGCCGGCCGCGAGGACCAGGCCGAGCGAGCGGCCGTCCGCGGGGACGACGGTGGCGGCAGCGGCGATGGCCAGGCAGAACGCGACGTTGAAGACCGTGTCCTGCAGTGCGAACACCTGGCCGCGGCGGTCGTCGTCGATCTCGATCTGCATCGCGGCGTCGCCGGTGAGTTTGACGGTCTGTCCGGCGAATCCGAGGAGGAAGGCGCCGGCCAGCAGCCACACCTGGGACAGCGTCGCGATCATCGTGACCTGCACGACGAGCGCGAAGGCGATCGCGACGGTGACGGTGCGGGGGCGGCCGAGTCGGGGGATCAGCCACGGGGTGACGAGCGCGGCGAGCAGCAGACCGGCCGCCGTCGCGGCCACCGCCACTCCGAATCCGGCGAGCCCTCCCGGCAGTGCTCCCCCGGTTGCCGGGTCACGCAGGATCAACACGAACAACAGGGTGTTGACGCCGAAAGCGATGCGGTGCGCCCCGATTCCGAGCATTGCGGTGGTGACGCCGGGGGCCTGCCACACCGCGGTCGCGCCGACGCGTAGGCCCTCGAGGATCGCGAGCGCGGTGCCGCGGGTGTCGGCGACGGTGTCGGTGGGACCGAGGGCGTGAGGAGCGAATCCGCGCGCGGCCCACACGGCGATCACCGAGCCCACGGCGCCGACCGCGACGGCCGTGCCGGACCCGACGTCCCCCTCGCCCATGAAGCCGATCACCGCGACCGCCGTCCCCGCGCCCAACGCGGAGAACACCGAACCGGCGGTCGCGAGCACCGAATTGGTTGGTACCAGCCAACTCTGCCGCACCACGTGCGGCAGTGACGCGGAGATGCCGGCGAGGACGAACCGGCTGACGCCGATCGCGGCGAGGGCCAACAGCAGCAGCGGGGTCTCCCCCACCCCGGCGATCAGCGCCGCCGCGATCACCAGGATCAGGATGCCGCGCAGGGCATTCGCCCACAGCAGCACCGCGCGGCGGTCCCACCGGTCGAGCAGCGCGCCCGCGAACGGACCGATCACCGAGTACGGCAGCAGCAGCACCGCGAAACCGGCCGCGATCGCGAGTGGTTCGGTCTCCCGTTCCGGGTTGAACAGGATCGCCCCGCCGAGCGCGGCCTGGAACAGTCCGTCGCCGTACTGGCTGGCGAACCGGACGGCGGTGAGCCGGGCCAGGCCGGGCGAGTGGCGCAGTGTGGTGGCGGCGGCCGCCCACGATCCCCGAACCGAACTCCATCTGCGCACACGGGAACCCTATCGGGCGGCCCGGGCCGTCAACTCGTTCCGCCACCACCGCACCGTCGCGGCCGCGGCGTCGCCGAGCGCGGTCGGTGCCAGGCCCAGCAACTGCTCGCTGCGCGTCGAGTCCATCACGAACGGCGACTCGAACTGGTACAGCGTCTCGGCCAGTTCCCGGGTGGGCCGATGCACCACGCCGATGGTCCGCAACAGCCACCCGGGCAGCGTCCCCACCTTCGGAGCGGGGACCCCCGCCGCGTCGGCGAACGCCGAAACCATCTCGCGCTGCGTCACCGCGGGTGCCGTGGGGGCGTGCAGCACGGTGTTCCACAACGTCCGGTCGTGCGCCGCGGCGATCATCGCCGCTGCCAGATCGGGCACGTAGGTGAACGAGTGCGGGACGTCGGCGCGTCCCAGGACCCGGATGGTCTTCCCGTTCAGGACCGACGGGACCATCCGCTCCCCGGCGTGCGCGTTCAGCACGTGCGGTCCGAAGAAGTCGGACGCGACGACGCTGACCGTCGGCACGGGATGCGCGGCGCGGGCCGCGAGCAGGCGAGTGCGGACGCCGAGCTTGCCGGTGGTCGCGTCGCGGGGGCCGTCCTCGGTCATCGGGCCGTCGGGGCGTCCGTACGAGTACAGGCTCTCCGGGAACACCACCACGGCGCCGACGCGCTGCGCGGCGTCCATCACCACCCGCTCGGCGGCGGGCAGCTCCCGCTCCCACGCGCGGGCGTCGTACGCGGAGCCGTGGATGCAGTGGAAGACCGCGGTGGCGCCGTCGAGCGCCGGGGCGAGGGCGGCGGCATCGGAGACGTCGACCCGGCGGCGCTCGATCCGCGGATGGTCCGGTCCGCTGCCCGAGCGGGTCAGCACCCGTACGTCGTGGTCGGCGTCGGCGAGTTGTTCGGCGACGGTCCAGCCGACGGGTCCGGCCCCGGTCACTACCTGCAGATTCGACATGACGAGCTCGCTTCCTCGAGTGGGATTTTCCGAAGCGAGAGCAGTGCTCTCTGTTCTCACCATGCGCTCCCGGGACCGGCATGTCAAGAGCAGTGCTCTCTTTTGTTGACAGTGCTCTCGTATCTCCGGCAGGGTGGGCGCATGACCGTCACCCCGCGCGAACGCGCCCGCGAGCAGACGCTCGCCGAGATCACCCGCATCGGCCGCGAGCACCTCGCGGCGCACGGTGCGGCGGCGCTGTCGCTGCGGGCCGTCGCCCGCGACCTGGGTGTGGTGTCGTCGGCGGTGTACCGGTACGTCGCGAGCCGCGACGACCTGCTGACGCTGCTGGTGATCGACGCCTACACCGAGCTCGGCGCGGAGGTGGACGCAGCCGTCGACGCGCTGCCCGCCGCCGACCATCGCGGCCGGCTGCACGCCCTCGCCCGCGCCGTCCGCGCCTGGGGTCTGCGCGAGCCCGCGCGGTACGCGCTGCTGTTCGGCAGCCCGGTTCCCGGCTATCACGCGCCTGCCGAGCGCACGACCGGTCCGGGCACGCGGGTGATCGTGGCGCTGGTCGGCATCATCGAGGACGCGCAGCGGGCCGGGGCGCTGACGGTGCCGGACGGGGCGGTCGACCCGGTGCTGTCGGTGGACCTCGACCGGATCCGGGCCGAGATGGGACTGACCGTGCCCGACGAACTGCTCGCCCGCGGCGTCCTGGTCTGGGCGGCGCTGTTCGGTGCGGTGAACTTCGAGGTGTTCGGGCAGTACGGCGCCGGCACGTTCACGGACCCGGCCGCGCTCTTCGGGCACCACCTCGCGGTGCTGGACCGGATTCTCGGTCTGGATTGATCCGGCGGAACGTGGCCGACGACACGTCGACGGCATACCCCTAGGGGTATAAAGTCGCGGGTGGAGAAAGGATCCCCCCAGGGGGTCTGGAGAGAGCGGGCCGGGTGGCCCTAGGGTCGGACGTCGTGGGCATCTTTCGAAAGTCGTACGGAACGGTCGACGTGCACAGGGCGCAGAGCCTCCTCGAGGAGGGCGCGGTCCTGCTGGACGTGCGATCGCGTCCGGAGTGGGACACCGGCCACGTGCCGGGTGCCACCCACCTGCCGCTGCACGAGGTGATCGAGCACGGCATCGAAGTTGTCGCGGGTCGACCCGTCGTCGTGATCTGCCGCTCCGGCGGACGATCGGCGAACGCGGCGCGTCAGCTGTCCCGGCAGGGCGCCGAGACCTACCTGGTGCGCGGCGGGTTCGACGCCTGGCGCCGCGCCGGCCTCGCGATCACCACTCCGGACTGACCGCCACGTCACACGAGGAGTACACGAACATGGCACTGCCGAAGCATTCCGGTTGGACCGTCGAGCGCATCGTCCCGCTGCTGGGCGGGTCCGTGGTGGGCACGAGCCTGCTGCTCGGCCGCACGCACTCGCCCAAGTGGCGCGGTCTGACGGCGTTCGCGTCCGCGAACCTGGTTCTCTACGGGATCGTCGGCTGGTGCCCGATGAGCCTGCTGCTGCAGAAGCTGGGTGTGCCGCGCGGCGCGTCCTGTCCCGTCCCGGCGCCGCGCACCGACACCGACGCGGCCTAGGTTCGTTCGTCGTCGCATCTCCCGTCCCGGTCGCGTCGGTGAGATGATGGCCCAGTGGCGCACTCGGACGAACCTGAGGACCGCACGGCATCGGCGCAGCCGGTGGTGCGGCCGGGCACCCTGCTGCTGTCCTCCACCGAACTCTTCGAGCCCACGTTCCGGCGGACCGTCGTGTACATGCTCGAGCACAACGACGCCGGCAGTCTCGGCGTCGTCCTGAATCGGCCGAGCGAGACGGCCGTGCAGGAGGTGCTGCCGCAGTGGGCCCCGCTCGCGGCCAAGCCCGAGGCGCTCTACATCGGCGGCCCGGTCACCCGGGACGCCGCGCTGTGCCTGGCGACGGTTCGCGCCGGTGTCGACGTCAGCGGGGTGCCGGGCCTGCGGCGGATCGACGGGCGCGTCGTGATGGTCGACCTCGACGCCGACCCCGAACCGATCGCCGAGGTGATCGACGGACTGCGTGTCTTCGCCGGCTATGCCGGGTGGACCATCGGCCAGCTCGACGCCGAGATCGAGCACGACGACTGGATCGTGCTGTCTGCCTTGCCGTCCGACGTGATCAGCCCGCCCCGCGTCGACGTGTGGGGTCAGGTGCTGCGCCGCCAGCCGATGCCGCTGGCGCTGCTCGCGACGCACCCCATCGACGTCGACCTCAACTAGCTTCGGCGATCAGTCGTGCAGCGCCCGTCTCACCGCGTCGACCGCGAGCGTGCGCGCGACGAGCGTCCCGCGGCAGTCCCGCAGGCTGTCGAGCATCAGGAAGTCGTGCACCATGCCCTCGATGCGGACCGCGGTGACGTCGACGCCCGCGGCCCGCAGTTTCGCGGCGTACGCCTCGCCCTCGTCGCGCAGGACGTCGGCCTCGTCGGTGATCACCAGCGTCGTCGGCAGCGCCGCGAGCCGCTCCTCCGAGGCGCGCAGGGGTGACGCATACACGTCGCCGCGCTGGTCCGGGTCGGGAATGTACTGATCCCAGAACCACTGCATGCCGTCGCGGGTGAGGTAGTGGCCGTCGGCGAACTGCAGGTACGACGCCGTCTCGAAGTTCGCGTCCGTCACCGGGTACAGCAGCACCTGCGCGCGCAGGTCGACGTCGCCGCGTTCGACGGCCATGAGCGCCAGCACCGTCGCCATGTTGCCGCCCACCGAATCTCCGCACGCCGCGAGGCGGGAGGTGTCGAGTCCGTACTCGCGGCCCTGGCTCGCGACCCACTGCGCCACCGCATAGTTCTGCTCGATCTGGACGGGGTACTTCGCCTCCGGCGCCCGGTCGTACACCGGGAACACGACGGCGACGCCCGCGCCGACGGCGAGTTCGCGCACCAGGCGGTCGTGGGTGTTCTCGTCGCCGAACACCCAACCGGCGCCGTGGATGTAGATCAGGACGGGCGGGTCGCCGGACGCGTCGACCGGGCGCACGATGCGCGTCCGCACCGTCCCGTGCGGTCCGGCGTCGACGTTCACCCACTGTTCCTCGACGAGCGGTTTCTCCACGTCGTCGCCGGCCTGCAGATCGGCGAGGATCTTGCGGCCCTGTTCGGGCGGAACCTCATAGATCCGTGGGTGCGGTGCGGTCGCTTCGGCGAGTTCCTGTGCGGCGGTTTCGAGTACGGGATCGGGCGGATCGGGCAGCGCGGACATCGCGGGCTCCTTCGGGTCGGCGTCCCGAGTTCGATACCCGTTCGGCCGCTCGCGCAAACACCGCGCGGTACTCAGTGCGCGAAGTGCTGCGCCTTCGAGTGGATCGCGACGCCGTCCTGGCTCAGGTAGTCGAGCACCGTGCGGATGTCGTCGAACAGCAGTCGGGCGAGGTCGGCGCTGAAGCCCTCACGGACCACGACGCGGAGCACCGCGACATCGGTCGCGTCGGCGGGCATCGTGTACGCGGGCACCTGCCAGCCGCGGGCGCGCAGTTCGTGCGAGATGTCGAACACCGTGAAGCGGTGCTCGCCGGTGAGTTCGAATGCGAGCACCGGAATGGCCGATCCGTCGCTGATGACGCGGAAGCTGCCCTGCTCGGCGAGTTGGCCGCTCAACCACATCGCGGTGCTGCGCAGCGATTTCATGATGTTGCGATAGCCGGAGCGTCCCAGCCGCAGGAAGTTGTAGTACTGGCCCACGACCTGGTTGCCGGGCCGGGAGAAGTTGAGCGTGAACGTGGGCATGTCGCCGCCGAGGTAGTTCACCCGGAACACCAGTTCCTCGGGCAGGTGCTCGCCGTCGCGCCACACCACGAATCCGATACCCGGGTAGGTCAGGCCGAACTTGTGGCCGCTCACATTGATCGAGACCACCCGCGGAATCCGGAAGTCCCACTCCAGTTCCGGATTGAGGAACGGGATGACGAAACCGCCGCTGGCCGCGTCCACGTGCAGCGGGACGTCGGGCCCGCCACCCGCCGCGACGGCGTCGAGGGCCTCCGCGATCTCCTTCACCGGTTCCAGTTCACCGGTGTAGGTGGTGCCGAAGATTGCGACGACACCGATGGTGTTCTCGTCCACCGCGGCGGTCACCTGCTCGGGGGTGATCACGTACCGCCCGGGTTCCATCGGCAGGTACACCGGTTCCACGTCGAAGTAGCGGCAGAACTTCTCCCACACCACCTGGACGTTGCTGCCCATCACCAGTTTCGGCTTGGACGCGTCGAGGCCGGCCTTCTCCCGCGCCTGTCGCCACCGCCACTTCATCGCCAGCCCACCGAGCATGACGGCCTCGCTCGACCCGATCGTCGAGACGCCGGTGGCCGACGTCGGGTCGTCGTCGACCAGGTCCGGGGCGTTGAACAGGGCGGCAACCATGTTGACGCAGCGCTGCTCGATCGCGGACGTCGCGGGGTATTCGTCCTTGTCGATGAGGTTCTTGTCGAACGTCTCCGCCATGAGAGTGCCGGCTTCGGGGTCCATCCACGTCGTGACGAACGTCGCGAGGTTGAGGCGAGAGCTGCCGTCGAGCATCAGTTCGTCGTGGATGAACCGGTATGCGGCCCGCGGGTCCATGTCGTCCTCGGGTAGCCGCAGCGCCGGAACGGGATTGGTCGCGATGCGGCCCGTGTAGGCGGGCATGATGACGTCACGGGAGTGGTGATGATGGTGGTGGTTGTTGCTCACGCTCGCCTCCGATGGGGACTGCGGCTACCTCGGACACACCTGAACTGACCCCCATTGAACCCCAGGAGCGGCGCGGGTGTGCGCGAACGCGAGTGCGGTCAGGTGGTGACCGGGTCCGGATCCGTCCGCTTCGCGTAGCGCTGGGCGAGTGCCGCGCACACGATCAGCTGGATCTGGTGGAAGATCATCAGCGGCAGCACGATCAGGCCCACGGGCTGGCCGACGAACAGCACCGACGCCATCGGCAGGCCCGTCGCGAGGCTCTTCTTGGAGCCGCAGAAGATGATGACGATCCGGTCGGGCAGCGAGAATCCGAGCTTCCTGCCGGCAAATGCGGTCGCCCCCAGCACGACCGCGAGGATGCCGCAGCACACCGCGACCACCGCGGCGACCTCGAGCACCGTCACGGTGCTCCAGATGTGTTCGTTCATCGACTCGCTGAACGCCGAGAACACGACGAGCAGGATCGATCCGCGGTCGACGAGCTTGGTCGGCTCCGCGTACTTCTTCAGCCAGTCGATGACGAGCGGGCGGATCAGCTGGCCGATCATGAACGGCAGCAGCAACTGCAGGACGATGTTGATCACCGACGAGAAGTCGACCGTCGCCTCGCCGGTGGTGTTCATCAGCAGGATCACCAGCAGCGGCGTGACGAACACGCCCAGCAGGTTCGAGAACGACGCACTCACGATCGCACCCGCGACGTTGCCGCGCGCGATCGACGTGAACGCGATCGACGACTGCACCGTGGACGGCACCAGGCACAGGTACAGGATGCCGGTGTACATCTCGTCGGTGATGACCGTCGGCACCAGGATGCGCAGCGCCAGGCCGATCAGCGGGAACAGCACGAACGTCGACGCGAACACCACCGAGTGCAGCCGCCAGTGCTTGAGTCCCTGCAACGCCTCGGCCGGCGACAGTCGCGCGCCGTAGAGCAGGAACAGGAATCCGATGGCGATCTTGGTGGCCCAGTCGAGGACCGTCTGTCCGCTGCCGGATACGGGGAACAGGCTTCCCAGAATTGCGACGGTCGCGATCGACAATATGAACCCGTCGATGTAGAACCTGCTCAGAAACTTCACCGGTCAACGTTATCCGGCCGGGATTTGATCATGAAAGCCGTTCACCCCGTTAACTGTGATCACGTTTCGTGATAGGCAGGACGCATGTTCGATCCGGTACTCCTCAGGACGTTCCTCGCCGTCGAGCAGACGGGTGGTTTCACCGCTGCTGCCCGGCAGCTCGGTCTGCGGCAGTCGACGGTGAGCGGGCACATCGCGCGGCTCGAGAAGGCCGCCGGACGCCACCTACTCAGCCGCGACACCCACACCGTCGAGCTCACCGCGGACGGGACGGCGATGGTCGGTTTCGCGCGCTCGATCCTCGACGCCCAGGATCGGGCCAGCCGGTACTTCGCGGGCTCGACGCTCACCGGACGGCTGCGGTTCGGGGCGGCGGAGGACCTGGTCGCCAAGGGGCTGCCGCAGATCCTGCGCGACTTCCGGCGCACCCATCCGCTCGTCGACCTGCAGCTCACCGTCGGCCTCAGCCGCACCGTGCACGCGCAGCTGCGGGCCGGCGACCTCGATCTCGCGTTCGTGATGCGACGCCCCGGCGAGCCGCACGGCGACCTGGTGTGGCGGGACCGGCTGGTGTGGGGCGGCACCGCCGAGGCGGAGTGGGATCCGGCCACACCGGTGCCGCTCGTCGCCTATCCCCCGCCGAGCATCACCCGCGCGTGCGCGCTGGGCGCCCTCGAGGCGGCGCGGCTGCCCAGCCGGATCACGTGCCTGGCGAACAGCCGGACCGGGCTGAGGGCGGCCGTCCTGGCCGGGCTCGGGTTCATCGTGCACGCGCAGTCGCTGCTGCCGACCGAACTGCGGCCCGTCGGCGAGAGCCTGGGCCTGCCGGACCCGGGCGACGTCGAGTTCGTGCTCTTGGGGCGCGCGAGCACCCCCAGCGAGCCGGAGGCGGCACTCATGGAGGCGATCCGGGCGTCGGCGTTGTGACGGTCGGAGCGCTGTCGTTCAGGAGCGCGCGAGCCGCCGATCGGCGAGGGTGTTCAGCGCGCCCGCGATCCGCTCCGCCTCGGGAGTGGTGACGGTGAGCCGGTCGCCGCACGCGAACGTGATCACGACGGCCGGCCCGGTCCGGGTCACGACGCCGTAGTTGCCGCGGCCCTTCGCCTTGAGCCCCCAGCCGCCGAAGTCCTGGAACGGGCGGATCTCGTCGACACGCGCACCGAGCACCTCGTCGGTGCCGTACTCGATCGCGGACATGCCCAGGTTCCGGACGCGGATGCTGTCGGCGTCGACGACGAGCCGGAACTGCAGCAGGGTGACGGCGAGCAGCACCACCGGCAGGTAGATGCCCAGCGGCCACCACGCGCCCGCCAGCCAGCACACCAGGGCTGCGGGGGCGGCGAGGACGAGAGCCGTCGCGAGGAGGCCACCGGCGGTCATGCCGACCTCGTCGGCGACGGGCAGTTCGACGGCGCCGCGCGGCAGGCCCGCGGCGGGCGCCTCGGTGGCGGGGGTGCGGACCCGGTAGTCGCGCAGTGTCGACGCCCCCAGCAGTCCCACGACGGTGCCGACGACCAGGCCCGCGACGAGCGGGCCGGCGGGCATCTCGGCGTCGGACGCGTCGGTGACGTCGAGCTGTCCGAGGATCATCGCCACCTCACCGGCGAGGATCGTCCCGGTGATCGCCAGGCCGATCAGCAGCATCATGCGGCGCACCATCAGCTGGGCCTGCGCCAGCGCCGCAATGGCGCTGCAGCCGCCGCCGACGAGCAGCAGGACCCCGGCCATCGACCAGGCGCTGGTCAGCGGTGTCATGAAGCTGCTCGGCGACCCACCCGACCATTGCGTGGCGAGCTGCTCGGGCAGCCGGGGCAGGAGAACGTACGTCAGCACGACGCCGGCCGCTGCGGCCAGTACCGGTACGACGATTCCGAAGACGACACCCGCGGGGTCGACGACGCGCGGGCCGGTTGTGGGTGTGGTCACACCCGGGATTCAACCAGTCAGGCCGGTTCGCACGCGCCCTTGAGGCTGCACGCGCCGCACGACGTGCCGCAGCCGCTGGTGTCGGGCAGCGCTGCGGCCGCCTTGGAACCGAGCGTGCCGCCGGCCGCGGCGGTGAAGAGTGCCGCGACGAGGGCGACGACCACGGCGACGATCGGGAGCACTCCGTCGAGCAGGAGGGCGGCGAGACCACCGATCACCAGGACGCCGGCCGCGGCCAGCAGGGTGGGGCCGGCGACCTTGTTGGCCAGCGCGAACGTCTCGTCGTCGCGCAGCGACTGGGGGGTGCGGACGCCGAACCAACGGTTACGTTCGAGGCGACCGGTCAGTCCGGCGATTCCGATGGCGCCGAGCGCGAGGGCGGCGATGAACAGCACGACAGCGACGATGACCACGCATCCACGATAGAGCCTGGTGGCGCGGGCGTGGGTTCCTGGGTGTTCCTGGCTGTCCGCGGGGTCCGCCGACGCTTTACCCTGGTTGACGGTATTCCCGTCATCCAAGTAGATAGCGACCACAGTGACCGAGCCAGTTCAGCAAGCCTCATCCCCCGACGACTCGACGCCGCAGCACCGCTACACCGCGGAGCTCGCCGGCCGGATCGAGCAGCGCTGGCAGGACCTGTGGAGCGAGCGCGGGACCTTCAACGCCCCCAACCCGGTGGGCCCGCTCGCCGGTGACGTGCCCGCGGACAAGCTGTTCGTGCAGGACATGTTCCCGTACCCGTCGGGCGCAGGCCTGCACGTCGGCCATCCGCTCGGCTACATCGCCACCGACGTCTTCGCGCGGTACCACCGCATGCAGGGCCACAACGTCCTGCACACGCTCGGCTACGACGCCTTCGGCCTGCCGGCCGAGCAGTACGCGGTGCAGACGGGCACGCATCCGCGCACCACGACCGAGGCGAACATCGCGAACATGCAGCGTCAGCTGCGCCGTCTGGGCCTGGGCCACGACGAGCGCCGTTCGATCGCGACCACGGACGTCGACTTCTACCACTGGACGCAGTGGATCTTCCTGCAGATCTACAACGCCTGGTACGACACCGCGCAGGGCAAGGCGCGCCGCATCTCCGAGCTCGAGGCCGAGTTCGCTTCGGGTGAGCGCACTCTCGACGACGGCCGGGACTGGGCGTCGCTGGACGCGGTCGAGCGCAGCAAGGTCCTGGACTCGTACCGCCTTGTCTACCATTCGGATTCGATGGTCAACTGGTGCCCGGGTCTGGGTACCGTGCTGGCCAACGAGGAGGTCACCGCGGACGGCCGCAGCGAGCGCGGCAACTTCCCGGTGTTCCGTAAGCACCTGCAGCAGTGGATGATGCGCATCACCGCGTACTCCGACCGCCTGGTGGACGACCTCGAGTACCTGGACTGGCCCGAGAAGGTCAAGTCCATGCAGCGCAACTGGATCGGCCGCTCGCACGGCGCCCAGGTGAAGTTCGCCGCCCAGTCCGAGCGAAGCGACGGGGGTTCGGCGCAGCATCACGACATCGAGGTGTTCACGACGCGCCCGGACACGCTGTTCGGTGCCACGTACGTGACGCTGGCCCCCGAGCACGAGCTGGTGGACCAGCTGGTGGCCGCGGAGTGGCCCGAGGGCGTCGACCAGCGGTGGACCGGCGGGGCGGCCACGCCGGCCGAGGCCGTCGAGGCGTACCGCGCGTCGATCGCCGCGAAGACCGATCTCGAGCGCCAGGAGAACAAGGAGAAGACCGGCGTCTTCCTCGGCGTCTACGCCGTGAACCCGGTGAACGGGCACAAGCTGCCGGTCTTCATCGCCGACTACGTGCTCACCGGCTACGGCACCGGCGCGATCATGGCCGTGCCCGGCCACGACCAGCGCGACTGGGAGTTCGCGACCACGTTCGGCCTCGACATCGTCGAGGTCATCAAGGGCGGCGACCTGTCCGAGGCGGCGTTCACCGGCGACGGACCGCTGGTCAACAGCGACTACCTGGACGGCCTCGACGTGGCCGAGGCCAAGAAGACCGTCATCGCGCGGCTCGAGGCCGAGGGTGTCGGCACCGGCACCATCCAGTACAAGCTGCGCGACTGGCTGTTCGCGCGTCAGCGCTACTGGGGCGAGCCGTTCCCGATCGTGTACGACGCCGACGGTGTCGCGCACCCGCTTCCGGAATCGGCTCTGCCGGTGGAACTTCCGGAGGTCGAGGACTACGCGCCGGTGTCGTTCGATCCGAACGACGCCAGCTCCGAGCCCTCTCCCCCGCTGGCCAAGGCGTCCGACTGGGTCAACGTCGAGCTGGACCTCGGCGACGGCCTCAAGGACTATCGCCGCGACACCAACGTGATGCCGCAGTGGGCGGGCAGCTCGTGGTACCAGCTGCGCTACATCGACCCCACCAACGAAGAGCAGTTCGTCGCACCCGAGAACGAGGCCTACTGGACCGGTCCGCGCCCGGACATCCACGGCCCCAACGATCCCGGCGGCGTCGACCTGTACGTCGGTGGTGTCGAGCACGCGGTGCTGCACCTGCTGTACTCGCGGTTCTGGCACAAGGTGCTGTTCGACCTGGGCTACGTCAGCTCCAGCGAGCCGTACCGCCGCCTGTACAACCAGGGCTACATCCAGGCGTACGCGTACACCGATGAGCGTGGCGTCTACGTGCCGGCCGCCGAGGTGACCGAGGAGAACGGCAAGTTCTTCTACCAGGGCGCCGAGGTCAAGCGCGAGTACGGAAAGATGGGCAAGAGCCTCAAGAATTCCGTTGCGCCGGACCAGATCTGCGACGAGTTCGGTGCCGACACCCTGCGCGTCTACGAGATGGCGATGGGTCCGCTGGACACCTCCCGCCCCTGGGCGACCAAGGACGTCATCGGTGCGCACCGCTTCCTGCAGCGGGCGTGGCGTGTCGTCGTCGACGAGGAGACCGGTGACCTGCGCGTCACCGACGCGGAGCCGTCCGAGGGCACGCTGCGCGCCCTCAACAAGACGATCGCCGGTGTCGCCGAGGACTATGCGGCGCTGCGCGACAACACCGCGGTGGCGAAGCTGATCGAGTACACCAACCACCTCACCAAGGAGTACCCGGCCGGTGCCCCGCGGTCGGCGGTGGAGCCCCTGGCGCTGATGCTCGGCCCGATCGCCCCGCACCTCGCCGAGGAACTGTGGTCGCGCCTGGGTCACACCGAGTCGCTCGCGCACGGCCCGTTCCCGACCGCCGACGAGAAGTGGCTGGTCGAAGACACCGTCGAGTACCCGATCCAGGTCAACGGCAAGGTCCGCAGCCGCATCAACGTCGCGGCCGACGCGGCCCGCGAGGACATCGAGAAGATCGCCCTCGCGGACGAGAAGATCGTCGCGATGCTGGACGGCAAGGATCCCCGCAAGGTGATCGTCGTCCTCGGCAAGATGGTCAACATCGTCCTCTAGTCCACCCGCGTTTTGCGCACTTATCGCTCCTGAACCCTTCGGGATTCAGCGATAAGTGCGCAAAACGCGAGGGACCGGGGTCAGCACTCGGACGGGGCGGGATCCCCTCGGAGCAGGGCGTCGATCCAGTCGAAGGCGCCGGAGTTGCCGAGGGCCTCGCCGAGCAGGTGCTCGCCGGGCACCTGCCGGTACACGGCGGCGACGCCGTAGCCGCACTGTTCGTCGAACAGGTTGCGGGCGCCCAGGGCGGGGATCCAGAAGTCCTGCCCGCCGTTGTAGATGTACAGCGGGGTGCCGGAGACGAGGTCTGCCATCTTCATCTTGGCGTAGATGTCATGGGCGACAGGTGAATTCAATGCGTCCTTGACGTTCGCGAGCGCCTCGGCGGGGACCCCGAAGAGGCCCGAGACGGCCAGGTTGGTGGAGCACTGGTCCTTGATGGACGAGATGCCGATGCGCTGTCCGAGGCCGTTGATCAGCGGCAGGATCTCGAGGTTCTGCCGGGAGATCCCGAACACCGCGGCGAGGAACAGTCCGCTGGCGAGATTGCCGTTCATGGTGCGTCCGAGCATCTCGAAGTCGGCGGGCACGCCGCCCATCGCGGCGCCGACGATGTCGGGGGCCAGCTCCGGCGCGTAGTCGTCGAGCAGCTTGGCCGCGCCGTGCGTGGCGATCGCCCCGCCGGAGTAGCCCATCATGGCGATCTTGCTGGCGCCGAACTCGGCGGGGAACGCGCTCCGCATACCGCGGATGGTGTCGAGGATCGCGTGCCCGGCGACGTACGGTTCGCCGTACGCCATCGTGGGGCCCTCGTGGTCGGGGATGAGGACGGCGTAGCCGCGTTCCTCGGCCTTCGTCGTGACGGGACGGAGGAACTCGATGAAGTTGGTCGACGGCGTGATCCCGTTGGCCATGGTGTGGGAGGGCGTGCAGGCCCGTCCGAGGCCGTTGATCGGCACGTTGTTGACCAGTACCGGACGCGGCCCGGGGCCGGGCCACACCCCGGCGGGGATGACGAGCGTCGCGGTCGCGAAGGACGGCGCACCCGACGCGTCGGTGGTCTTGACCTTGATCTGCTTCACCTCGCGCACCGGTCCGAGCAGCAGGTTCTTCGCGACCGGCGTGACGTCGCGGACCTCGATGACCTCACCGTTCGCCATGCCGGGCAGTCCGGGCGGATAGAAGTCGAAGAACGCCTCGCCGATCGGCGAGGGCAGCGACTCCTGGTGCAGCGTGTCGAGCGGCGGCGGCGCCAGATCCGGTGGCGACACCGACGATTCCACCGAACCCGGTATCCAGGAACCGAACGCCGACCGGGCCAGCGACGCCGTCCCCCACGACCCCGTGATCGGCGTGGTGCCGTTGGATCCTGTTCCGTCCGAGCCGGTTCCGTCGGTCAGCGATCCGGGGCCGATGAACCCCTGCCCGGCCGCACTGCCGGTCGATCCCACTCCGCCGATGCTGGTGTTCGGAAGGGCACTGCCGCTCGATTGGGCGGCTGCGGTGCCGGCGGACCCACCGCCGACCACGACACTCGCCGCGAGTGCGGTGACCAGTACACGTCCCCAGATTCCCCCACGCTGGTTTGGCATGCGCGGGACGCTAACACCCAGGTCATCCTGCTCGTGTTGCTTCGCCGGATTGTCGGTAGTGTCCGGTGGGCGTCGTACGTGCCCGTGGCGTCGGTCAGTAGTAGACGGCGATCGGTCCGTTCGGTCCGCTCATGCAGGAGACCGGGGTGTCGAAGACCTGGCTGAGCGTTGCGTCGACCAAAATCTCTGCAGGAGTGCCGAACTCGACTACCTGGCCGTCCTTCATCGCGCAGATCCGGTCCGCGTAGTGCGCAGCGAAGTTGATGTCGTGCAGCACGATCACCACGGTGCGGCCGAGCTCGTCCGCGACCTTGCGGAGGTGCTTCATCATCTGCACCGAGTGCTTCATGTCGAGGTTGTTGAGCGGCTCGTCGAGCAGGATGTAGTCGGTTTCCTGGCACAGCACCATCGCCACGTAGGCGCGCTGGCGCTGCCCGCCCGAGAGTTGGTCGAGGTACCGGCCCTCGAGTTCGGTGAGGCCGAAGAAGTCGATCGCCCGAGTGACGGCGTCCTCGTCGACGCGGGTGAGCCGGCCCTTCGTGTGCGGGAAGCGGCCGAAGCCCACGAGTTGACGGACCGTGAGCCGGGTGACGAAGTGGTTCTCCTGGCGCAGGATCGAGACGATCTTGGCCAGTTCCTTCGAGCGGGTGCGGGCCACGTCGTGGCCGCCGATCTCGATGGTGCCCGCATCCGGACCCAGCAGGCGCCCGATCATGGTCAGCAGGGTGGACTTGCCCGCCCCGTTGGGGCCGACGAGCGCGGTGATGCCGCCCGCTGGGATCCGCAGGTCGACCGGACCGATGGTCACCGCGCTGCTGTAGTCCTTGCGGACACCCTTGATCTCGATCACAGTTTGCCCTTCCGCAGGATCACGATGAGGAATGTGGCGCCACCGACGGCCTCGATGATGATCGACACCGCACCCTGGGCGTAGAAGATGTTCTTGAGGACGAAGTACGCGCCGGCGAGGATCACGAATCCGGTCAGCACGGCGACCGGGAAGATGTAACGGTGGTCGTGGGTTCCCGCGAACTGGTAGGCCAGCGTGGCGACGAGGAAGCCGAGGAAGGTCATCGGCCCGATCAGTGCGGTGGACACGGCCATGAGCACGGAGACCAGGAACAGCACGATCATGATCTCGCGACGGTGGTCGAGGCCGAGGTTCGTGGTGACGTCCCGGCCCAGCGCCACCAGGTTGAGCCGTCGGGCCCGCCACCACAGCGCACCGGCGGCCGCGATGCACAGCGGTAGCGCCAATGGCAGGTAGGCCACCTCGGCGTTCGAGATCGACCCGAACAGCTTGGCGGTGAGGACATCGAACTCGCTCGGCGTCAGAAGCCGTTGCATGAACGTCGACACCGATCCGAGTCCACCGCCGAGAACGATGCCCACCAGCAGCATCACCTGCATGTTCCCGTACTTGCCGGACAGCAGCCAGCCGTACAGCAGCATCGCGAAGACGACCATGATGGTCAGCTGCAGCGCGAACTGTGGGACGCCCTGCAGCGCAACCACTCCGGCGGCGCCGAGGAAGAAGACCGAGGCGGTCTGTACCGCGACGTAGAGCGCCTCGAATCCCATGATCGACGGCGTGATGATCCGGTTGTTCGTCGCCGATTGGAAGGCGACGGTCGCGACGGCCTGGCAGACCACCACGATCGCGATGACGACCAGGCTGGTGGCGCGCAGTTCGGCGACCCGCCAGAACCCGGGACTGCCCACCGGCAGCGGGTTGTCCCACGCCAGCACGCCGAAGGCGAACGCCACGGCGAGCAGGGCGAGGACGCCCACGACGATCCAGTAGCGACGACGGTCGCGGGCCGTGGCGAACGCGCCGGTTCCGGTGCCCCGACCTGCGGCCGGTGCGTCGGCGACGGCGGGGCTCGGCTGGATCTCAAGCATTGCGGCGGCTCCGGAGCAGCATGGCGATGAACACGATCGACCCGACGACACCGAGGATCAGCGAGACGGGAATCTCGAACGGCGCGATGATCGTTCGACCCACCAGGTCGCAGACGGTGACGATCGCGATGCCCAGCAGGCACACCCAGGGCAGGTTGCTGCGAAGGTCGTCGCCCCGGATCATCGACACGATGTTCGGCACGATCAGCCCGAGAAAGGGCAGGTTGCCGACGACGACGGTGACGATGCCGGTGGCCACCGCGATCAGGCCCGTGCCGAGCAGGATGATGCGGTTGTAGTCGAGGCCGACGTTGGTGGCGACGTCTTCGCCGAGTCCGGCGACCGTGAACCGGTCGGCGGCGACGAACACCACTACCGCCACGATCGCCACGATCCACAGCACCTCGTACTGGCCGCGGATGACCGAGGTGAAGCTGCCGGCGAACCAGATGCCCATGCTCTGCAGCATGTCGGTGGCCAGCGCGAGGTAGGTGGTGATCGCGCCGACTACGGCACCGAGCATGATGCCGACGATCGGCACGATCAACGAGGACGTCAGCTGGACGCGGCGCAGGAACAGGAAGAAGATCATGGTGCCGACGAAGGCCGCGACGACGGCGCCGATCATCCGCGGCATGAGACCGGCGTTCGGTGCGATGATCATCATGATCATGAGGCCGAGACCTGCCCACTCGGTGGTGCCGGTGGTGGTGGGTTCGACGAAGCGGTTCTGCGTCAGCAACTGCATGACCAGGCCGGACATCGCCATCGCGGCGCCCGCGAGCACCAGCGCGACCGTGCGCGGAATGCGGGTGATGTTGAACATCTCCCAGCCGGCGTCGCCGTCGAAGATGTCGAACACGCCGGTGAAGAGGGACAGCGTCAGCAGCGCGGCGACGCCGAGGAAGCCGAGCAGCAGCTTCCAGTCGAACAGGCGACCCTTGTCGCGGACCTGGATGGTCGGTGCACTCATCGGAGGAACTTCCGTACGGCGATCGAGCCGGCTACCCCGTGGTCGGCTCGGGGCCGTCACCGCGGGGTAGCCGGGGGCTCAGCTGTTGCTGTTCTTCTCGAGCAGGTCGGCCAGCGCGTTGAAGAACGCGGTGTACGTCTGGATGCTCTCGTTGGTGTAGGTGTCGGCGGGCATGTAGATGACGTTGCCCTTCTTGACCGCCTCCACGTTCTGCAGGGCGGCGGAGCCCTCGATCACCTTGGAGGCAGGCATGAAGCCGTCCTTCTTGGCGTCGGAGGTGGCGGCGTCACGATCCATCACGATGACCAGGCCCGGGTTGGACTGCGCGATCGCCTCGACCGAGATGTCGTCGCCCTGATGGTTGTCGGAACCCTGCGGGACCGCGAGCGCCGGCTTGAAGCCGAAGATGTCGAACATCGGGCCGATCGTGCGCCCGGTGTGCGGGGCGACGTAGCCGATGTTGCCGCCGGAGACGATCACGCCCATCACGGAGGTGTCGGTTCCGTAGGCCGCCTTCACTCGGGCGATGGACGCGTCGAACTCGTCGTTGAGTTGCTTTGCCTCCGGCTGCTTTTCGAAGATCTCGCCGAGGACGGTCGTGCCGCGCTTGAGTTCGGAATCCAGCGGCTGGTCCTTACGGGGCGTGACGTCGACGATCGCCGCGTTCGGGGCGAGCTTTTGGAAGTCCTCACGGAACTGCGCGAAGCGGTTGCCGTTGACGATCAGATCCGGATCGGCGGCGACGACGGCCTCCAGGTTCGGTTCGCGGTGTGTGCCGAGGTCGACGATGCTCGGGTCCTGCTTGTAGGAGATCGTGTCGGGCATCAAGGCAACCGCGCCGGCCTTCAACGGAACTCCCCAATCGGAGAGTGTCTGGAATGTGGTGTTGTCGGTGGCGACGACCGACGACGGAGGCACGGTGACGGTCTGCTCGCCGAAGTTGTCCTCGACCGCGACCGTGCTGGTCTCGCCCGCGGCGGCCTCGTCGGAGGTGGTGCTCGAGCAGGCGGTCAGGGCGAGGGCGGCCAGTGCGATGGCAGCTGCGCTGCGGTACAGCCGGGGCGCTTTCATCTACGTGATTCCTTGGTTCGTGCTGATGGGACGTGCCACGCCGTACCTCCCGGGCCGCGACAGTGGTGAGCCTAACCTAATGTTCGTAAAAGGGATGATTCGGGCTGTTCGGTCACGACGGCGAAGTGGGCGCTACGTCGGCAGCGGTGCGGGTGTCCGGTGGGCGGGATCGAACGATGTATCCGCAGTGTGAGCCGGGTTACGCTCCGCCCGAATTCGTTCCACGAGCAAAGGTTCAGCGAGCATGGCATCCGCAGAAGACATCAAGAACACCGTCGCCTCCTACATGAAGGCACTCGAGAGCAAGAGCGCCGATCAGGTTGCCGCGCTGTTCGCGGAGGGTGCCACGGTCGAGGATCCGGTCGGCACCGAGCCCAAGCGCGGCGTCGAGGAGATCCGCGCCTTCTTCAAGGCCATCGAGGCGATGGACCAGACGGCCGAGCTGCTGACGGTCCGCGTCGCCGGTAACAGCGCCGCCTTCCACTTCCGCACGGTCTCCAAGGTCGGCGACACCACCTACATCATGGAGCCGATCGACGTCATGACGTTCGACGACGACGCCAAGATCACCAGCACCCGCGCGTACTGGGCGCAGGAGGACATGACGATCGCCTGACGAGTCGTCGCCACTTCGCTGTCGGTGGGGTGTGGTCCGGTGTCGCGACGACACCGGAACCGCACCCCACTGTCGTTTTTGACGACCCACGGTTGTCTATACAAGACTGGACAGGCAATGGTGGGGGATGTCAGCGGAGGAACTGTGAACGACGGACCGTACTCGCTCGGCGCGCCCGCGCTCCGGACCACCCGCGCCGACCGGGAATCGGTGCGGTGGCGCAATGGTCAGGGCACTACGCAGGTTGTCGCCGAGACCGATCTTTGGCGGGTGAGTATCGCGGACGAGCCGACGTCGTCGACGTTCTCGGTGATCGAGGGCTACGACCGACTCTTCATGCCGATCGGTGCGGTCCCGATCGAGCTGACCGGGGCGACCGACGCCGTGCGCCACGTCGTCGCGCCACTGCAGACGATCGAGTTCCCCGGTGAGTGGGCGCCGGAGTGCCGGGTGGAAGCGCCCACCCGGGCGTTGAACGTCATGGTCCGGCGCGGCATGGCCACCGCGACGATGCTGATCGGGCGACCGCCTCGGGCCGCCGATCCCACCGCGCTGGTCGTCCTCGTCGATCCGGCGTCGGAAGAGGCGTTGCTGCTCCCGCCCGGGTGCCCCGATGCCTTCGAGATGACGGACCCGTGCGCGATCGTCACCATCACGACACTCGAAAACCCCTGACGGGCAGCCTTATCTCGGCATCGGACGCAGCACGATCTCGGTGGGGTGCGCGTCCCGCGGCGTCTCGACGGCGTTCCGGACCGCACCCGCCACGGTTTCCGGGGTGAGGAACTGGCCGGCGTCGTACTCGCCCCCCTCGGACGCGACGATGGCGCGCTGCATATCGGTATCGATGCGCCCCGGATGGATCGACGTGACCCGCAGCGCCGGTTCCTCGAGTCGCAGCGCGTCGCCGAACGCGCGCAGCGCGAATTTGCTTGCGGCGTAGGCGCCCCAGTTCGCGTTGGCGCGCAGCCCGGCACCCGAGTTGATCAGCACCACATGCCCGTTGGCGGCCCGCAGGGCGGGCAGCAGCAGCCGTGTCAGTTCCGCGACGGCGACGACGTTGGCCTCGAACGTCCGCCGCCACATGTCGGCCGACGTCTCCTCGATAGTCCCCAACTCGGCGACGCCGGCGTTGTGCACGAGCACATCGAGCCGGTCGATGTCGGCGACGGCGTCCGCGACGGCCGCGTGATCGGTGAGGTCCACCGGCCACGGCGCCGCCCCCAGCTCACCCACGATCTGTTCGAGCGAATCGGCGCTGCGACCGCCGAGGATCAGCTGGTGGGTGGGGGCGAGTGCGCGGGCGATCGCGGCGCCGAGACCGCGACTGCCGCCGGTGATCAGGGCCGTCGGATGCTGGGAGACCATGCCCTCGAGATTAGACCGATGATCACCCGGCCGGTGTCGTGAGCGTCGGCGCCACGGGCGCCCGGGCGGGCAGGCCGGGGCCTCCGGGCAGCGGCGGGCCGGGGTTGTCGAACGGGTTGTCGTTGAACGGCCCCGGGGCGCCCGGTCCGTTCCCGTTGGTCGGCAGCGTTGTCTCGTGTTCCGGGATGTAGCCGAACGAATTCGTCTGCTGCAGACCGGTTTGGTCGGTGGTCGACGTCTGTTCCTGCGGGTAGCTGTGATTGGCCGCCTCGGACGGTCGGTCGCAACCCGCCAGCCCGAGGGTGAGGACCGCGAGCGCGGCGACGGCGCCGACCGCGATCCGCCGCGGAAGTGGTGAGTGCTTCGTCTGGATCATGGATCGCCTCCGGTCATCCGGTGGGTGTGGTGAGCGTGACCTGCGGTGCGGGACCGGTCGGGGCCACCGCAGGATCTCTGCCGAGTTCGAACGGGTCGCCGTCGATTCCGCCGCCCTCGGGTTCGATCGGCTCGGTCTCGAGTGTCGTCTCGTGCTCGGGGATGTAGCCGAACGAGTTGGTCTGTTCGAGACCGCTCGGATTCTCCGGCGTGTCGGTGCCTTCTTCTTCCGTGGTGAGCGTCGCGGGATTCGACTCGACCTGGTCGTCGCCCCCGGCGACGGCGACCCCGAGCAGTCCCGACGCGACGGCCGTGGCGGCCGCCGCCGCGACCATCCAGCCGCGGTGCTCGATCGTCTGCTGACTCATGGCTCTGCCTTTCGTGCATGTCATCGGCAGCCCTTTCTCCAGCATTCCACTGGATGGCGACACCTGCAGATGTAGGTTGTGCACAATATTGTCGTGGTCTACATTTATGAATGTGACCGACGATCTCGCACTCGACCGGCAGGTGTGCTTCGCGTTGTACTCGGCGTCCCGCGCCACCACCGCCGCCTACCGAACGCTGCTCGCCGACCTGGGCATCACCTACCCGCAGTACCTCGTGATGCTGGTGCTGTGGGAGCGAGACGGCCGGGGTGTCCAGGAGATTTGTCACGCGCTCCAACTCGACACCGGAACCTTGTCGCCGCTGCTCAAGCGCCTCGAGTCCGCCGGACTCATCGAGCGACAGCGGTTGGGTGGCGACGAGCGGCGCGTCACCGTCGTGCTCACCGATGCCGGAGCGGAGATGCGTGATCGCGCGTCCGACATCCCGGCCCGCCTCGCGCGGGCGACCGGCCTCGGTGGACCGGATCTCGAACGACTGCGCGACGTCCTCCTGGCCGTGGGCCGCAATCTGCACGCCACCGAGTTCGACCTTCCCCCGATCCCCCTGCCCGACAACCGAGAAGAGGCACCGTGAACATCGTCTACACCGCAGAGGCACTGGCCACCGGCGAGGGCCGAAACGGCCGCGCCCGGACGTCCGACGGACGTCTCGATCTGGAACTCGCCATCCCCACGGAGATGGGCGGCAGCGGCCAGGGCACCAACCCGGAGCAGTTGTTCGCCGCCGGATACGCCGCGTGCTTCCACTCCGCGCTCCAGTTGGTCGCGCGGCAGGCCGGGGCGGACACCACCGATTCCGCTGTCGGTGCGCGGGTCGGCATCGGCCCCAACGGTTCCGGCGGATTCGGACTGGCCGTGACGCTGGAGGTCTCGCTGCCGCACCTCGAGCGTGGCGAAGCCCTCACTCTCACCGAGAAGGCGCACGAGGTGTGCCCCTACTCCAACGCGACACGCGGCAACATCGAGGTCACCCTGACGGTGGCAGACGACGAATAGTCGTGCCGTGCGCCGGCCCCGGAGGCACCATGGAGGCATGGAGAATCCGGGGCCGGTCGAGGCGTTGCGGGAGGTCGCGTTCCGGCTCGAGCGCGACCGTGCCGACACGTATCGGGTGCGCGCGTACCGGCGGGCCGCGGATGTCGTCGCCGGGCTCACCGACGAGCAGCGCCGGGACCGCCAGCGCACCGGCGGCTGGACGGCACTGCCGGGCGTCGGCGCGAAGACCGCCACGATCGTGGAGCAGGCAATGGCCGGCAACGTGCCCGCCTACCTGCAGGAACTCCGGGACGCGGAGCAGCCGATCGGGTACGGCGGCGATCTGCAGCCGGCACTGCGTGGCGACCTGCACGTCCACTCGGACTGGTCTGACGGCGGCAGCCCGATCGACGAGATGATGCGCACCGCGGCACGGCTGGGGCACGAGTACTGCGCGCTCACCGACCACTCGCCGCGCCTGACCGTCGCGAACGGTCTGTCCGCGGAGCGGTTGCGCCGCCAGCTGACGGTGGTGCGGGACCTCAATCGGGAACTCGCGCCGTTCCGGATCCTCACCGGCATCGAGGTCGACATCCTCGACGACGGCGCGCTCGACCAGGAACCGGAACTGCTGGACGAACTGGACGTCGTGGTGGCGAGTGTCCACTCGCACCTGCGGGCCGACCGGAACGAGATGACCCGACGCATGCTCGGTGCCGTCCGGAATCCGCGCGTGAACGTGCTGGGCCACTGCACCGGCCGGCTCGTCGAGGGCAGGCGCGGTACACGGCCGGAGTCGAAGTTCGACGCCGAGAAGGTGTTCGAGGCGTGCCGCGACCACGACGTCGCGGTGGAGATCAACAGCCGGCCCGAACGACGGGATCCGCCGAGCCGGCTCCTCGACCTGGCCGTCGACATCGGCTGCCTGTTCGCGATCGACACCGACGCGCACGCTCCCGGGCAGCTGGCGTGGCAGGGGCTGGGCTGCGAGCGCGCGATCCGCTGCGGCGTCGAGGCCGAGCGGGTCGTCAATACGTGGCCGGCCGACGAATTGCTCACCTGGACGCGCGCGTTCGCCGGGTGAGTCGCAGAATGGGACGATGATCGACCCGGGATTCACGCCGACCCAGCTCGCGGCGCGAGCCGCGTACCTGCTGCGCGGCAACGACCTGGGAACGATGACGACGGCGGCGCCGCGCCTGTACCCGCACATGTGGAGTTGGGATGCGGCGTTCGTGTCCGTGGGACTGGCGCCGCTGAGCGTCGAGCGCGCCGTCACCGAACTCGACACGCTGCTGTCGGCGCAGTGGAGCAACGGCATGATCCCGCACATCGTGTTCGCGAACGGGGTCGACGGCTACTTCCCCGGTCCCGCGCGCTGGCAGTGCCGGGAACTGGCCGGGTACGCGCCCATCGGCGTCGACACGTCCGGCATCACGCAGCCGCCCGTGCACGCGATTGCGGTGCAGCGAATCCTCGACCACGCCCGTAGGCACGGCCGCAGCACCCGGGCGGTCGCGGAGGAGTTCCTGGACCGCCGGTGGCCCGACCTGATGCGCTGGCACCGGTGGCTCGCCCGGGCGCGGGACCGCGACGGGAACGGGCGCATCACGCTCTTCCACGGGTGGGAGTCCGGAATGGACAATTCGCCCCGCTGGGATACGCCGTACGCCAACGTGATTCCGGGTCCCGTCCCGTCGTATCGGCGGGAGGACGTCACCGTCGTCACCGACGCCTCGCAGCGTCCCAGCAACGGCGAGTACGACCGGTACCTGTGGCTGCTCGAGGAGATGAAGAGCGTCCGCTACGACGACGAGGCACTCCCCGAGAAGATGAGCTTCGCGGTCGAGGACGTGTTCGTCAGCGCCATCTTCGCCCTCGCGTGCGACGTGCTCGCCACCATCGGCGAGGAGCATTCCCGCCCCAACTCCGATGTCCGCGAACTGCACTACTGGGCCGACCACTTCCGCAAGGGCGTCGTGGCGACCACCGATGCCAGGTCCGGCGCGGCCCGCGATCTCGATCTCCGGACCGGACGGTGGATCGCCACCGACACCATCGCGATGTTCGCTCCCCTGCTGTGCGGCGGCCTGGACCGGCACGCCGAGCGGGCCCTGCTGCACACATTCGAGGGACCACGCTTCTGCACGCACCCGGATCTGCGGTACGCGGTGCCGCCGTCCACGTCACCGGTGGCCCGCGACTTCAAGCCCCGCGAATACTGGCGCGGCCCGGTGTGGCCCGTCATGACGTGGCTGTTCTCGTGGGCGTTCGCGCGCCGCGGCTGGGCCGAGCGGTCGCTGATGCTGCGCGCGGAGGGACTGCGACAGGCCGCCGACGGCAGCTTCGCCGAGTACTACGAGCCGTTCACCGGCGAGCCCCTCGGCAGCATGCAGCAGTCGTGGACCGCGGCCGCGGTGCTGGACTGGCTCGGGTAGTGAACCGTGTGAAACGGCGCTGTGAACTGTCTGTGAGAACCCGCCACCCTGCGCGAAACAGGCGCGCGCGGTGAGGAAGTCGTCTAGTCTCGGGCAATGCCGAGGAACCGCCGTCGCTCCCTTTCGCGTGTCGCCGTACTTGCCATGGCCGGGGCGGTGACCTTGGCGGCCCCCGCCGTCGCGGTGGCGGCCCCGCAGGGCGTCGACGTGGCGTCCTGGCAGCACCCGAACGGTGCGCCCATCAACTGGGGGGCGGTGCGCGGGGCCGGCTACGAATTCGGCTTGGTCAAGGCCACCGAGGGCCTCTTCTACACCAACCCGTACTTCGCGCAGGACTCGATCGCGATGCGGATCGCCGGCGTCGCCCGCGGTGCCTACCACTACGCGGACCCGTCGGCCTCCCCCGAAGCGCAGGCCGCCTTCTTCGCGGCGAACGCGCTGGCCGTCAACCAGATCGGCGGTCTGCCGCCCGTCCTGGACCTCGAGAGCACCGGCGGGCTCGCCGCACCGCAGCTCATCGACTGGACGCACCGCTACCTCAACTCGGTGCAGGCGCTCACCGGCCGCCAGCCGATCATCTACACGTACCCCAACTTCTGGCGTACCGCGATGGCCAACACCACCGAGTTCTCCAACTACCCGCTGTGGATCGCGGACTACAACGGCGGCAACTACCCCGGCGCGCTGCCGGGCGGTTGGAAGAACTGGGCCTTCTGGCAGTACACCGACAGCGGCCGGATCCCGGGCGTGAACGCCAACATCGACCTCAACGTCTACAGCGGGGCGATGGGTGACCTCAACATGTACGCGCGCAACTTCTTCGGAAGCTGACCTACGTACGGATCCCGGATCTCTAGCGAGACTTCATGCGCTCGATGATGTCCCGGGTGGTTTCGAGGACGTGCACCTCGGCAGCCTCGGCCGCACCGTCCGAGTCGCCGGCCTCGATTGCCGCCGCGATTTCCTGATGCCGGGCCAGCCGTTCCTCCAACGACACGGCGATGGAGGAGACGCCGCCGACCGTGTTGACCATGAAGTCCGCCAGATCCCAGTGTCGCGAGCATGTTTCGTTGATGATCGGTGAAGCGGCCATGTCGTGTACGACGCCGTGGAAACGTCCGTTCATGCTCTTGTAGGCCTCTGCGGCCGAGATCTGCTCGTCGTCGGCGAGGATCACAAGGCCGTTCAAGCGTTCGATCTGAGCGGCGGTCCGGCGCTGGGCCGCCATGCCGGCCACCAGTCCTTCGATTCCGCCGAACAGTCGGAAGAAGTCTTCGACGTCCTCAGGCGTGTACACCTTGACGCGGCAACCCACCTGCGGAAGGACCTCGACCAAGCCGTCGTTGTCGAGCATGCGCATCGCATCGAGTACCGGGTGTCGACTGGTTCCGAACTCTTCCCGGATCTCGTTGATGTTGAGCTTGCTGCCGCACTCGTAGACGCCGTCGAGCAGGCGTTCCTTGAGGTAGCCGTAGATCTGCGGACCGAACCGCGAGGGTCGATCAGCGCCCGGGGCAGCCGTGGCGCCGCCACGAGTCACGTTCATGAAGTTCCAGTCTCCAGTGCCCAATGAGCCGGTCCGAAAGCTGACGCCGGTGAGGCTATCAGGCGCTCGCGGGACCGAAGCCGACGTATGCCGGTGCTTGTCTGGTGACCCGGGACACGCTAACGTGCGGTGGCCGGTAACCGGTTACCGGTCAATCGGCCCTTGCGATGGAGAGAAACATGACATTGGCGTTGGCTGCCCTATCCCACGCGCCGACCTACGGGCTCGTGGATCCGGGTGGAACAGTCCAGACCGAACTGGATGCGGCTCTGGACGCGGTGCGGGCTCGGGTCCGCGAGTTCGATCCAGAGCTGACGATCGTCATCGCCCCCGACCACTTCAACGGCGTCTTCTACGACATGCTGCCCGCTTTCTGTGTTGGCGCACAGGCCAGCAGTGTCGGGGACTGGGGCACCGCTCCGGGCCCGCTCCCCGTCGACACCGAGGCCGCGCGTGCACTGTCGTCGGCCCTCCTCGACGCGGGCCTCGACATCGCCCGCTCGGAAGAGCTCGCCGTCGATCACGGCACCACGCAGCCACTCGAATTCATCTTCGGCCGAGGCTTCACCGACAAGATCGTCCCGATCGTCGTCAACAGCGTGGGCCTGCCGCTCGGCCCGATCCAGCGCTCCCGCCTGCTCGGCGAGGCGATCGGCCGGTGGGCGCTCTCCACTGGTAGAAGGGTGCTACTCGTGGCGTCCGGCGGACTCTCACACGATCCGCCCGTCCCGGTGTTCGCGGACGCGACGCCCGAACTTGCCCACCACCTCATCAGCGGCGGCCGTCACATCACTCTCGAGCAGCGTGCCGCCCGCGAACAGCGGATCCTCACCACCGCCGCCCGCAACAACGCGGGTGAAAAGCTCATGCGCGACATCAATCCGGAGTTCGACGCGGTCATGATGGACACCTTTTCCGCCGGAGACCTCGATGTCGTCGACGCGTGGACCACCGAGTGGTTCCACGAGGAGGGTGGTTGCGGGGCGCAGGAGATCCGTTGCTGGATAGCCGCATTCGCTGCCCTGTCCGTCGCCGGCGGATACCGCGTCGAGCGGTCCCATTACTGGCCCATCCACTCGTGGGCGACCGGCTTCGCGGTCATGACCGCCTCGACCACGGCCTCGGAAAGCCCCTCATCCGTCGTCACCGATTCGATTCAGGAGATTCAGCAGTGAGCACCGCACAGCAGCGTCCCACCACTTTCTGGGAGGAGATCGCGGACGTCCCGCACACCCTCGAGTATGTCCAGGTCGGCAAGTGGAGGACTCGCGTCTTCACCGCCGGGCAGGGGCCGGACACGATCGTCATGCTGGCCGGGACCAGCGGGCACATCGAGGCCTTCGCCCGCAACATCCGGGCGTTGGCCGCGGAGTACAAGGTGGTCGCGTACGACTTTCCGGGACACGGCTACACGACGCACGCCACCGCGGACCTGGAGATGCCGCAGTACATCGAGCACCTGCGGGATCTGCTGGACGTGCTCGGACTGGAGGCGCCGGTTATCTGCGGTGAGTCCCTGGGTGGCTGGGTGGCGGTCAAGTTCGCCGGCGTCCACCCCGAGCGCGTCGGACGTCTGATCCTGAGCGCGCCCGGCGGGCACATGTTCCCCGAGGACCGCCTGAAGTTCCTGCGCGAACTGAACGAACGGGTCGCCGCCGATCCGCGGTGGGACGACGTCAAGGCCCGCCTGGAGGTCGTCATGCACGATCCGGGCCAGGTCACCGACGAGCTGATCGCCGTTCGGCAAAACATCTACGCGCAGAAGACGTTTCCCGAGTCGATGCATCGGATCATGTGCTTGCACGATCCGGAGATCCGCTACCGTAACCGTCTCGAGGACGCCGACCTCGAGAAGATCATCTGCCCCACGCTCTTCGTGTGGACCGGGCACGAGCCCGCGGGCCGGGAGCGTGGGGCCGAGTTGGCCGCGCTGATCCCGCAGGGCGAGTTCTTCCTGATCGAGGATGCCGAGCACTGGCCGCAGTGGGAGGACGCTGCCGCGTTCAATGCGCGGGTGCTGAAGTTCGTCGCAGACACGTCTGCAACGGAGGTTGCAGAGTGACGACCGCGGTCACCCACGAGGATGCCGCGCGGCTGCTCGCGCAGGCCGAGGCCACTCGCGTCCCGATCAGCCCGATCCGAGAGTTGTTAGCACCCAAGGATCTCGACGCCGCCTACCGGATCCAGGAGATCAACATCCTCCGCCGCGAGGCTGCCGGCGCGGTCCGGGTCGGCCGCAAGATCGGCCTGACGGCCCCCGCTGTTCAGAAACAGTTCCAGGTCGACGAGCCCGACTACGGTGTGCTCCTGGACGGTATGACCCTGTCCCATGGTGGCACCCTGGACCTCGAATGCATGATCCACCCCAAGATCGAGGCCGAGGTGGCGTTCGTCCTGGCCGCGGACATCACCGAGACCGACCTGGCCTCGATCCGGAGCGCCGTCGACTACGTCGCGCCGAGCCTCGAGGTGGTCGACTGCCGGATCCGCGACTACGACATCGACATCGTCGACACCATCTCCGACAACGCCGCCGTTGCCTACTACGTCCTGGGCGACGAGCGGGTTCGTCTGGACGACATCGACCTGCCGTCCGTCTCGATGAGGCTGACCTGCGGTGACGAGATCATCTCGGAAGGAACGGGTTCCGACTGCATGGGCGATCCGCTCAATGCGGTTCAGTGGCTCGCCCGCACCGCCATCGCCCAGGGGCGCCCGCTGCGGCGCGGGGAGGTCATTCTCTCCGGCTCGCTCGGCCCGATCGGCATCATGCAGCCAGGCAAGGCACACACAGCCGTCTTCGACGGGTTGGGTTCCGCCACCGTTCACACCACGACGACCGGAGGCGACGAATGATCAGCCGGATGAAGACGGTGGATACCGACACCCGTTGCGCTATCGAAGCTCTGGTGGCCGAGCATGCGTACCGCGTCGATCACAACCTGAGCGACAGGGTCTACGAGCTGTACACCGAGGACGGCTCGCTGACCGGCCTGGCCACGATGAACCTGCCCGATCTCGACGCGATCCGGGCCTGGGGGGCCGAGCGGGTCCATGACACGGACACCGTCGTGCGGCACATCCAGAGCAACCTTCGCCTGCGCTGGGAGGACGGTGTGCTGCGCGGTCAGCTGTACTACCAGATGCTGCGCGGCAATGCGCAGGACACCAGCAATGCGGCCCCGATCAGCATGGGCGAGTTCGACGACGAGTACGCACAGGTCGACGGCGAGTGGCGCATCCGCACGCGGATGATCAGCCGCTTCTTCTTCACCCCACCGCGGGAATCGGAGTCCGCATGACGGGCACTGACGCTTCGGTGCTGACTCACCTGTGTCTGTCATCCGGCCTGGTCGTCGAACACCTGCTGGCGGCGGGCTACGACGGGTACATCCTGGACCTGCAGCACGGCGAACTCGACACCGAGGGTGCACTCAGGATTCTGCAGACCACCTCGCGTGGAACGAATTCCGCCTACGCGCGCCTGGCCGGGCTCGATGCGGCGGTGATCGCGCGCCTGCTCGACAACGGCTGCCGGGGCATCATTGCACCCATGGTCGAGTCGGTGGACCAGTGCGCGGACCTGGTGGCCGCGTGCCTGTACCCGCCGTTGGGTGCACGGAGCTACGGGCCGGTGCGCCCCGACCTGTACGAGGGCGACGACTTCGGTGACGCCGCCAACGAGGCGGTGCTGCCGATGATCCAGATCGAGTCGGCCGCGGGCGTGGCGAACGCCGAGGCGCTCTTGTCCATGCCCGGTGTCAAGGGTGTCTATCTCGGCCCGGCCGACCTCGCCCGGTCCTACGGATTGGGCTTCGGTACGGACTGGACCACGGGCCCGGTGTGGGATGCGATCGTCACGGTGTCCGCGGCGGCCCGCGTCCGCGGCGTGCGCGTCGGGATCTTCTGCAAGGACCCCGGGTACGCGGCGTCGCTGCGGAACGCCGGATTGGTCGATTTCATCGGGCTGGCCGGTGATCTGATGCTGGTCGGCAAGGCGGCACGGAACGACCTGGCCATCTACGACCAGTCCGTCGATCGATCCTGATCAGCTCTGCCCCGATACTTTCGAAATGAAGGCATAGTCATGAAGAACAGCACTGACGTCCTCGTCATCGGTGCCGGCCCGTCCGGGCTCCTTTTATCCAACTTGCTTGCCAAGTACGGCTGCCGCGTCATCCTGGTCGAGAAGCTCCCCGAACTGATCGACTACCCGCGGGCGGTCGGAATCGATGACGAGTCGTTGCGATCCATGCAGGCCGCCGGACTGGCCACCGAGGTCGCCGCACACATCTCCCCCCAGCACGCCATTCGGGTGCTCAACGGCAGTGGTCGTGTCATCTCCGAGATGTCACCCACCACTGAGGAATTCGGTTGGTCCCGCCGCAACGGGTTCATCCAGCCCCTCGTGGACAAGGTGCTGTACGAGGGACTCGACCGGTTCGACGACGTGAAGGTCCTGTTCGGTCACGAGGTGCTCGACCTCACCGAGTCCGCCACCGGTGTCGCCGCCGAGGTGAAGGTCGTCGACTCGGACGAGACCTTCACGATCACTGCGGATTTCGTGGTGGGTTGCGAGGGCGGCCGGTCGATGACCCGCAAGTGGATGGGTGCCGACTTCGAGGGTGTGAGCACCGGTACCCGCTGGCTCGTGGTGGACATCGACAACGATCCGCTCGGGACACCGAACGCCATCTTCGGGGCCGATCCGCGGCGTCCGCACGGGTCGTTCGGGCTCCCGCACGGTGTCCGGCGCTGGGAGTTCATGCTGCACGACGATGAGCCGGACTCGCTGGTGAACGACGACCGCTTCATCTTCGGGCTTCTCGGTGAGCACGCCCCGGACCCGCGCTCGTTGGACATCGCCCGCCGTCGGGTGTTCACCCACAACGCGCGCGTCGCGTCAGCGTTCCGCAAGGGGCGGGTGCTGATCGCCGGTGACGCCGCCCACCTGATGCCGACCTGGGCGGGCCAGGGCTGGAACTCGTGTATCCGTGACGCGACCAACCTGGCATGGAAGCTGGCAGCGGTGGTCAAGGGGGACGCCACCGAGTCGCTGCTCGACACCTACGACCGGGAACGGCGCGCTCATGCGTCCGCCATGGTCGCGCTGTCGCTGAACATGGGCAAGGTGTTCGGGACCACGAACAAGGTCGTCGGCGGTGTCCGGGACGGACTCGCGCTGGCGCTGAACGTGGTGCCGAAGACGAAGTCCTACGTCACCGGCATGGGCTGGAAGCCCATGCCCCGCTACGATTCCGGTGTCGTCGTCGATGCCGTATCCAAGGAGCCCGGGCGCTCGACCGGAAAGATGCCAACCAAGCGCAGCCGGTCACTGGTCTCGAAGGTCGATAGTTCCGGTGTCGGCGCCCAGTTCCCTCAGCCGTGGGTGTCGACGGCGACACAGCCGAGTGTCCGGATGGACGATGTGATCGGGTCCGGGTGGAACATCCTCGTGTGGGGTAACGATCCGGAGCCGCTGTTCTCGGCGGAGTCGCGCGCGAAGCTCGAGCGCCTGGGCGCCAAGCTGGTCAGGATCGTGCCCGAGGTCAGACGGACCTGGACCGAATCGAATACGAGTGGCGAGGCCATCGTGATCGGCGACGTCGACGGTCGCCTCAAGCGGTGGTTCGACGATCGGCCGTTCGCGGTGGTGTTCCTGCGCCCGGACAAGTTCGTCGGGGCGGTCTCGCTCACCGGCGAGGCCGATCGGACGCTCACCGCGGTTTTGCAGTCCATGTCCTTCAAGGAGCGCGTCTCCGCCGGCTAGGGGTGGCGGAACCGTCACGGCCGGGTCACCGCCCAGAATCTGGACGGTGTCCCGGCCGCACCCGACTGCTTCCGCTCAGTCGGTGCTGGCGGGGCGAGGGTCCTCGACGCTCGCGCCGGCTCGCTCCATGCCCTGGGTGGCGAGAAAGACCAACGTGTCGACCAGCGTTCGTCCCAGTTCGTCCATGTCCCACGTCTCGCCAGCGGTCTCCGACACTACGAGGCCGTCGATCGTGGCCATGGTGAAGGCCGACAACCGGTGCGGCAGACCCGGATCCATCTCGACCGTGGGTCGACCCAGCATCTGGCGCCACCAATCGCTCATGGTCGCGGTCAAGCCGCTGCGAATGGCGAGGAACTGCGCACGTGCCTCGGGAGACTCGAGGGACCGTTCGAGGGAGAGGATCAAGCCGATCCGCCAGAATCCGTTCGTCGGATTCAACGTTCCCGTCCGGACCAGGATGAACCGCGTCAAGTGCTCTCGAATGGTCTCGCCGGTCGTGACGTCCCACCAACCGGTGCCCGCGTCACGCTCCCGAACTCCGCGCTCGAGGAGGGCGCTGAACAGATTGTCCTTGTTCTCGAAATGCCAGTACAACGATCCTGCGGGCATGCCCGAGGTCTTCGAGATGAGTGACATCGTCGTTCCGTGGAACCCTCTGTCCTGGGCAAGCTTCAGCGCGGAGTCGAGGATCTTACGGCGTGACTCCTCCGTGGTTCGATGCTCGCCACGTTTCCTCTCGGCTGTCGTCTTCGTCATTCCGAGTTCACTCCCCACCGCTCGAATCCGATCTTTTCTAGAACATTCATTCTAGAACGTTTGCGCATGACCCGACGCATCTGGATCGAGGCCTGCGCGAGCCTTCGGCAACGCGTTGTCCAGTCCTTTTGGCCCCCAGTCGTGTTCGGCCGCCCGAGGGGCCGTCACCGCTGATCGCTCGGCCCGGCGGGCCCTGCGGTCGGGGTCCAAGGTCACGTGCTTGTGCTCCACAGTGCTCTAGGTTACAGTGACGCGCAGCACTAGAACGCGCATTCTAGAACTGCTATTCCACACCGCTGGTTCGAAAGGCGTCTCCGTGATCAAGTCGTTGGCCTACGTAGGCATCTCCTGCCCGGACGCGCAGGAGTGGGCAACATTCGGCACCGAGGTCCTCGGTATGCAGCTCGTACCTCGTTCCGACGAAGGTGTCGTGCGTCTCCGGATGGACGACGCCGCATACCGGCTCGCGGTTCACCCTGCCGAGACGCGCGACGTGCGCTACATCGGGTGGACGATCACCGACGAGATCGCCGCCGAATCGGCACGGACGCAACTCGAGTCGGCCGGCGTCACCGTGCGCACGGCGACCGCCGAGGAGGCTGCCGAGCGTCGGGTCGGTGGCTACCTCTGGTTCAACGACCCCTTCGGCTTCCGGCACGAGCTCGCATGGGGGCAGGTGGTCGAGATCGGCACCTTCCAGCCCGCGCGTCCGATGTCCGGATTCATGACCGGCGAGCAGGGTATGGGCCACGTCGTGCTGTTCGTCCCCGACATTGCCGAGGCCGATCGCTTCTTCGGTCGCGTGATGGGATTCAAGCTGTCCGACCGTGTGGTCGAGTACGGCAGCGACCTGCGGTTCTACCACGTCAACGGACGCCACCATTCGCTCGCGGTCGTCGGGACCCCGGGGGTGGTCGGACTGCACCACCTCATGCTCGAGACCACCTCGCTCGATGATGTGGGCAACGCGCTCGACATCTGCCACGCGCGGGAGATCCCCGTCGTGCAGACGATCGGGCGGCACACCAACGACCTGATGACATCTTTCTATGTGTTCACGCCGTCGCACTTCCGCATCGAGTACGGCTACGGCGGCCTCGAGGTCGACGATCTCTGGGTACCGAAAACCTTTGCCTCGTCGAGCATCTGGGGCCACAAGCGTCCGTCCGAATACAAGCACCTGCCGCGTGGCCTGGTCGTCGACCGTCCGGTCACGGCCGACGCCTGAGGCGCGCAAGGAAGGACAAGACATGATCTCCGCACTTCACCCGCGGTTCGCCCGGACTCGACCGCGAATCCGTCCCGAGACCCCGGAATCGGGTCGCCGCGCGATCGACCCGGTTCACTTCCGCTCCACCATGGGCGGGTACCCGACCGGAGTCGCGGTCGTCACCACCATGCACGACGGTCAGCCCGCGGGCATGACGGTGGGGACGTTCACGTCGATCTCGATCGATCCTCCGCTGGTGGGATTCTTCGCGGACCAGGGCTCCCGGACGCTGCCGAAGATCGTCGAGTCCGGCACGTTCGCGGTGAATGTCCTCGACGCGCCGAACAAGGCGGTCTGTGATGGCTTCAGTCGTCCGAGCACGGACAAGTTCGCCGGCGTCGAGTGGACGCCCACCGCCACCGGATCCCCCGGACTCGCCGCGGCGTCCCTGTGGGTGGATTGCCACCTCGACGAGGTCATCTCCGTGGGCGACCACATCCTCGTGGTCGGGCGGGTCGAATCGCTCGACCGTAACCCGGCGGGTGCCGACCCCCTGATCTTCCACGGTGGCCGCTTCCACACTCTCACGGCGCTGGCATAGCCCGGCGCACCGGCAGAAGCTCGCGAACGAAGAACGAAGAACGAAGGAACCATCGATGTCGATTCAGACGCCCGGACCCGTGCTGACGCTCGAGTCCGCCCGCAAGCAGGTGCGCACCGAGAACTGGAACGTCCAGTACTACGAAGCCGGGGAAGGCGAGCCGCTGATCCTGCTGCACGGTAGCGGTCCCGGAGCCACCGGCTGGAGCAACTTCAACCCGAACATCGGGCCGCTGTCGACCGCGTATCGCGTTCTCGCAGTGGATATGCCGGGCTGGGGTGGCTCCGATCCCACCTCGATCGAGGCCGCCGACCATGTCGAGACTCTCCGACAGTTCATGGACGAACTCGGGATCGATCGGGCCGCGCTGATCGGCAACTCGATGGGTGGCGTGACGTCCATCCGCTTCGCCGCGATGTATCCGGAGCGGGTCTCCCACCTGATCACCATGGGGTCGGGCAGTGTTCCGCAGCCCACTCTGTTCGGGCCGGGTGGAGCCTCCGAGGGCATGAAGGTTCTCTTCGCCGCCTACCGGGATCCGTCCCTGGAGAACATGCGCCAGTTGGCGTCGATCATGACGTTCGACCCGGCCTTCGCCTCCGAGGAGCTGGCTCGACAGCGCGCCGACGCGGCGGCTCAATGGCCGCAGCATCTGGAGAACTTCGTCAGCTGCATCCCACAGGGCGGCCCGATCCGCCGCTGGCCGACGATGGAGCAGATCGCCTCCGTCACGGCACCTACTCTGATCGTCCATGGCAGAAACGACCGTGTCGTGCATTTCGAACACTCGTTGCGCCTGGTCACCGCCATCCAGAACTCGCGTCTGGTACTGCTCAACCGTTGTGGACACTGGGCCCAGCTCGAGCACGCCAACGAGTTCAACCATCTCGTCGACCACTTCATCGCGACCAACGCGTAGTCGTCGACAGCCTCGAGGAGAAAACCAGTGCTCGTCATCTCGGAACAGGTCGAGAAGCTCAGCCAGACGTTGGTGGAGCAGGCGCTCGTCAACGAAAATCTCGGACACCTGTCGCCCGAAACTGCTTCGGCCATGCGCGCGTCCGGCGTGCTCCGGCTGCTCCAGCCCAAGGAATACGGTGGCGCGGAAGCGCACCCGGTGGACTTCTACGAAGCCGCCATGGAGATCGGATCCCACTACGGGTCCGCCGGCTGGGTGACCGGTGTCGTCGGAGTCCACGCGTGGGAACTGGCACAAGCGAACCCGCTTCTGCAGCAAGAGGTCTGGGGGCACGACGTCGACACCTGGGTCGCGTCGCCGTACGCTCCCTTCGGGCGGGCCAAGCCCGTCGACGGCGGGTACATGTTCTCGGGCCGGTGGCCGTTCTCCTCGGGCACCGATTGCTGTGACTGGGTCGTGCTCGGTGGCATGGTCACCGACGCTGAGGGCGACACCCTCAAGCCTCCGGTCGTCAAGCACTTCTTCCTGCCGCGATCCGATTACGAGATCGATCACGATTCGTGGAACGTGATGGGCCTCAAGGGAACCGGAAGCAAGGATGTGGTCGTCCGCGACGTGTTCATCCCCGAGTACCGAGTTCTCGATCAGGAGAGCGTCTACAACGGTAGCGCGGCCGCCGAGCAGCGCCCCGGAAGTTCGCTGTACGCGATGCCGTTCGGCTCGATGTTCTCCGCCGCCATCACGTCGGCGACGATCGGGGTCGCGGAGGGTGCGCTCGCCGCGTTCATCGCGTACACCGAGCAGCGCAAGGCGCCGCCGAGCACCCAGTCCGACGGCAACGCCAAGCTCGGTCTCAATGCACACCATCTGGTCGCCATCGGTGAGGCCTCGGCGGACATCCAGGCCAGCCGCCTGCACACGCTCGCCGATGTGAACCGTCTGTACGAGGTGCTCGAGTCCGGACAGTCGATCACGACGGAGATGCGGATCGAGGTCCGCCGGAACCAGGTCCGTGCATCGCGACGCGCGGTCGCTGCCATCGACACCCTGTTCGACAACGCCGGCGGCAGTTCCCTCAAGACCGACCAGCCCCTCCAGCGTGCCTGGCGGGACGGCCATGCCGCGCTCGCCCACGTGCTCAACACGCCGAATCCGGTCTACGAGGCCTACGGATTCAACTTCTTCGGTGGTCAGATTCCGCCCGGCCGGATGCACTGACCACACCGCGACCGTGATCACCGAACGCACCGCGTTCAGGTCGCGCCAATTGCTCGAACACTGAGAATCCGGTCTACGAGGCTTACGGATTCATCTCTCGCGGTGGGCCAGACCCTGCCGCCCCGCATCCAACTGCACGTGAGCCGATCCTTACGTCCAGGGTGGTGCGCAGTAACTTACCCCCTGCGTCACGCACCGCGGCCCCGCCAGGGTCCGCGGTGCGTGCGACCTATGCGCTCCGAGGGAATCATCGTGGATATCAAGGACCGGATCAAAGGTTCGAAGATGAGCCGCTTCCAGGTACTGGTCGTGGGCATCTGTCTCCTCCTCGTGATGATCGACGGCTTCGACATCGCCGTCATGTCGCTGACATCACCACACGTTCGAGATGACTGGGGCATCAGCAAGTCCCTCATCGGCTATCTGCTCAGCGCGAGTCTGCTGGGCATGGCCATCGGTTCGTTCACCCTGTCGCCCCTGGCCGACCGGTTCGGGCGGCGCCGATTGCTCCTCACCGGCGTCACGATCGCATTCGTCGGCACCACTCTCTCGGTCTTCGTGCAGAACGCCACGCAACTGTTGGCGTGTCGCCTGATCACCGGTTTCGGTATCGGCTGCATGATCGCCGTGATCGGCGTCATGCTCAACGAGTTCTCCTCGAAGAAGCGCTACGGCTTCATCATGGGGTTCTACGCGGCCGGTATCAACATCGGCGGCATGGTTGGCGGCGCCGCCGCCGCGCCCCTGATCGCAGACCATGGATGGCGCGCCGCATTCGTGCTGGCCGCCGCGGCAACCGGTGTCGTCATGGTGGCCGCGTACCTCTTCCTGCCCGAGTCCGTCGACTACCTCGTGGACAAGGGCGACTTGAACGGACTCAACAAGGTCCTGGGCAAGATGAAGCACGCACCGCTGCAGGAGCTTCCGACTCGTGTTGCGAAAGAGGAGGCGCGGGGATCGATCAAGGAGGTCTTCGGCCCTCAGATGCTCGCACGCACCGCCCTGATGATGGCCGGCTATGCCTTCCTCGTCATCTCGCTCTACTTCCTGGCCAACTGGAACCCCACGCTGCTGTCGGATGCGTCCGGCAACAAGGACATGGGTGCCACCGCGACCGTCCTGTGGAACTTCGGTGGCATGGCGGGCTGCCTGGCGTTCGGTATCGCCGCGAGCTGGGTCCAGTCGCGCTTCCTCAACGTGCTCTGCCTCGCCGGCGCCGCGATCTCGGCGTTCGTCTACGGCATCGGGATCGGACATCCCGGCCTCGCGATCGCGATGATCCTCATCGCCGGATTCATGTGCAACGCGGGCGTCGCAGGCTTCTACTCGATCATTCCCCCACTGTTCCCGTCCCATGTGCGGGCGACCGGCTACGGAATGATCATCGGACTCGGGCGCCTGGCCGCGGTGGTCTCGCCGATTCTCGGCGGCATGCTGCTGGACCGCGGTTGGAGTCCGTCGAGCGCCATCGTCCTCTTCTCGGTTCCGCTCGCACTCGCGGCGGTGGCGTGCTTCATCCTGGACCGGATCGTGAAGCGCGACAGCGATGCGGAGGCGACGCCGGCTTCGCAGAAGGTCGCCGAGATGTCGTCGTAGCGGTTCGCCAACGTCGGGCCGGGCACGGGATTTCCCGCGCCCGGCCCGACGGATCCAGGGTCGGTGTCGGGCATTCGAAGGGTGAATACTGTGGGCAGGGTCGTCGTCGTGACAGGTGGGGGAACCGGAATCGGTAAGGCGATAGCGGCCGCGTTCGCCCGTGCGGGCGACAGCGTCGTGATCACCGGGCGGCGTGAACAGGTGCTCGCGGGAGCCGCGGCGGAGTTGGGAGACAACGTCCGCCCCGCGTGCTTCGACGCCACCGACTCGGACCACGTCAGAGCCTTCGCGAACGGGTTGGACCGCATCGACGTCCTGGTCAACAACGCCGGCGGCAATACCGACTTCGACCGCGACGCCCCGGATTCGCTCGCCGCCGTCGCCGCGAACTGGCGATCGAACTTCGACGCGAACGTGCTCTCGGCGGTCCTCGTCACCACCGCCTGCCTCGACAGGATGCAATCCGGCGGTTCGATCATCACCATCGGATCGATTGCCGCGGACAAGGGCGCCGGCGCGTACGGCGCGGCGAAGGCCGCGATCGCTTCGTGGAACATCGATCTCGCGAGGCAGGTGGGCCCGCGGGGACTGACAGCCAACGTCATCGCCCCCGGATTCATCGCCGACACCGAATTCTTCCGGGACCGGTTGTCGCAGGATCGGCACGGTGCGCTCGTGGCGGGCACGTTCACCGGCAGGGCAGGTTCGCCCGCCGATATCGCCGCCTGTGCCACGTATCTCGCTTCTCCCGGTGCGCGGCAGTTGACGGGCCAGGTGCTGTCCGTCAACGGTGGTGAGTTGACGTCGCGCTGACGTCCGAAGACAGTCGCGGCTCCGTCAGACGAACGGCAGACCGCGTCCGAGGAGAGCTTCGTCGGTTCCTCACCCGCCGGGCGTGATCTGACCGGTCACCCGGTACAGGCGCCAGTTCTCGGGCTCGGCCTTGCTGTCGTTCGGCATCTCGAGCACCAGCGCGCCCACTCCGCCGGAACCGGTCTCGTACATCGTCGGGTAGCGCCGGTTGACGGCGTCGGCGGTGCCGCGCTTCACGTTCGGCACGGTGATGATGTACTCCACGCCGTGCGCCGCGGGGTCGTCGAGGATCCGGACGAAGTCGGTGTCGGAGGTGATCACGAACTGTTTCGGCTTGGCCGACGACGTCACGATCGCGAAGCTCTGGACGGTGTCGAGCAGCACCGACCCCTCCGGCAGGTCGAGGTTGTCCAGGTACTGCGCGATGCGCCGTTCGGCGCTGAAGTTCCGGACGGAGTCGAAATCCGAACGGCCTCCGGCCATGATCGCGCTGGCGACCGGATACTCCAGGCCGGCGAGCCGCTCGTTGCCCATCGCGACGACGGTGACGCCTGTGGATCCGACGAGCAGCGACACCGCCACCGCGAGCAGCGGTGACGGGCCACGATCCGGGGTGGGGTCGGCGGCCGTGACCGCGAACCGGCCGGGACGGGGCGAGACGACGGGAACCCGCTGCGGTGCGAGCAGCACCACGAGGACGAAGGCGAACGGAATCGCGGTGATATAGAAGCGCAGGAACGGGAACGTCGAATCCATCAGGTACAGAAGCGACTGCGTGCCCAGGATCGAGCCGAAGATCATCGTCGGAACCAGGATGGCCCCGTCGCGCCGCCGGAACGCGAACCATGCCGCGACGGCGAGGAGCAGCGGGAGCGCCGGGGCGAGGACCATGATCTCGGTGAGGGAGAAGGTGATCCGTTCGATCTCGGTCGCCGTGCGCGTCCCCGACTGCTCGAGGATCGCGCTGTTGCCGTAGACCGACGAGAACTGTTGGAAGGCTTCGCCGGTGATGAGCCAACTGGTGAACGACCACGCGCCGAACGCGGCGAGACCGGGCGCGATCACGAGTACCGCGTCGACGGTCGCGGCCCACAGCGGATCCGTACGGTGCGCGGCCGGGGTGCGGCGTCGTCGCCACAGGCTCACGGCGCCGACGAGTGTGCCGGCGACCATCATCGGCGCGATCGCGTCGTATCGGGTCAGATATGCCAGCGCCAGCGCGATTCCGGCGGTGATCAGGTCGTGGACGCCGTCGGAGCGCATCCACCGGATCAGCCGGCGCACCGCCCAGCACACGAAGAACAGGAACGGAGCCTCGCTCATCCCGTTCGCGGCGTAGATGATCATCATGGGGTTGAGTGCGAACAGCGCGGTCAGCACCACCACGAGCATCTGTGAGCAGCCGCGGTCCCGGGCGATGCCGCGGACCTGGATCACGTTGCCCGCCATGAACGCCGCCGACACGACGGCCGCGGTCAGGTTCCAGCGCAGCAGACCGGGCCACCATTCACCGAAGAAGGTGATCGGCATCTGGGCGGCCGCCGTGAGCGGGGTGAAGACGAACCCGATCGCGGCCAGGTGCGGATCCCGGCTCAGCAGCACACCCGACACCGCGGCGACCCTCGACATCGAATCGGTGAACATGAAGCCGATGCCGACGTTCACCAACACCCCTGCGGCGCAGTACGCCAGGAAGAGCGCCGTGTACAGCAACCACGGACGACGGTTCGTCCGCCCCGCGACCGCCGGCTCACCCGGCAGCGCGGGCGCCGGTGCCTCGAGGGCGGTGGCCGTCACGAGCGGCGTCGTCGCAGCCACAGGGTCACACCGACCGCCACGACGGCCACGGCCGCGGTTACGCCGGCCACGGCGGCCAGCGCGGCGCCCGAGAGTCCGTTGTCGGCGGCATTGGTGGCGTCCGGCGTCACCTCGGCGACCTTCACACCGATCGTGAACGGCTCCTGACCCCGGGGTCCGATCAGCACGTCCCCGGTGAGGCCCGGCAGTCGACCGGTGTCGGCGGTCAGCCAGTTCAGCAACCCGTCGAGGTCCGCGGGATCGCCCGTCGACGACGCCAGCACGACGGTGCGTCGCGGCTGTTCGACGACCTGCACGGTGCCGAAGGCGCTGCTGGACGTGACGCCGCGAAGCGCCAGCACCGGCGGGTCGGCGGAGTCGAGGGGTTCGTCGATCGTGTCCGGCACGTAGCCGTCCGCCGCGACGAGAACCGCGGGCAGGGGGCCGGACACGGCCGACTCGAAGGGTTGGATCCGCGGTTGCAGGGGCAGGTAGCTCGACCGCTGCATCTGGACCAGCAGCTTGTCGGCGCGGACCAGGTCGGCGAAGTCGCCCTTGCTGAGGCCGACGTCGACCGTCGGCAGCAACGACTGCGGCAGCGACGCGAAGCCGCCGGGCAGCGGCGGCGACGCCAGCTGCGAGGTGATGGTGCTGAGCGGATCGACGGTCAGCGAGGATTCGTCGATTGCGCCGCACTGGAATTCGCCGGTGACCTCGATGGCGACGGTCAGCGTCATGTAACGCGAAAGCAGCTGCCGGGGCACCGTGGCGATCACGTCGAACTTGCCGGACGAATCGAGCGGCGCACTGGTCAGCGGCATTCCGTTCATGCTCACCGTCAGCACCCCGCTACGGGCCGCGGGCAGCGGCACGTAGGTGCCGAGCAGGTGTGCGGACAGACTGGAGATCGGACGCCCGAGTTGCGTCTGATCGATCGCGATCGGAAGTTCGATGTGGTTCGTCCCGGTCGCGGTCAGCGAGCCCATGCCCAGCTGATAGAGCGACAGCGCGTCCTGCGCGATCTCGGGCACCGTCCGCTCGGGCGGCAGCACGGAGGCGCTGGCGGAACTGTAGCCGGACAGGTTGGTGATCAGCAGGTCCATCTGGGCAGCCAAGGCGGGCCCGTCACCGGGAATCCGCAGGACCGCAGCCCCGGAGCGGCTGACTTCCAGCGAGATTCCCTCACCGGGACCGCCGATCACGATGTTGCGTTCGAACGGTGCAGGGACGGCGTCCGGCAGCGCGGACGTGCGCAGTTCGGCCAGCTCGATTCGGGCCGGCTGACTGCCGTAGTGGTTGGTGAGCGCGGTGCTCAGCGTCAGGGCGGCGTTCTGCTGTTCGGTCGAGCTGCTCTCGGTGAGGTGGATCGTCGCCTTGCGCAGCATCGGCGGGAGGAACTCGGCGGGCGTGGTCGGCTGGCGCTCGGTGCCGGAATAGGCGACCGAGGTGTCCCGCAGGGTCATCGCCGCGAAAGGGCTGCGGTCGTAGCAGCGTTCGTCGAGCGGCAGATAGTGGCTGACCAGCTGCAGCGTGACGGACCGATCGACCACCCGCAGGTCCTCGAGCGGGATCGTGAGCGGGACACCGCGTTCGGCGGTGCCGCCGGGGAGGTCGATCCGCTGGACGAGTCGCCCCTCGGACTGGACCTCGAGCCAACCTTCGCGATAGTCGGTCGGGGTGACGACGGTTCCGGTGAGTTGCGTGGCGGTGAGCCCGTCGGGAACCGGGACGGTGACATTCGTCGCCGTCGTGTCGACGGGGATGCGCAGATCCACGGGCCGGCCCAGCTCGCGGAACGAAACCGCCTGACCGGTAGTCGCCGGCGCTTCGGAGGGCTGGGCGGATGCGGCTCCGGCCTGGGTCAGTGCACCGACCGTCACCAGTGCACAGGTCGCGAGTGCTGCCCACGATCGCCGTACGTGGCAAGGCTTCCCCATGTCATCCCCGATTCGTCTCTGACCGTGTCGTGATGGCTCGGCGGACGGGCACGGGAGCCGAATCCCGTTGCCCACCTCCACCGCCCGACACGGTCGGGCGATCGGTGGCGCGGCCGTCGCCGGAACGCATCTAACCACTATGGCCGGTCAAACGCTCAATCGCTTGCTGAACATGCGTCCAAGTACCGGTCGGCGAATACCCCTCGCCGAGCGGCGAACTCGGTCGGAATCTATGGTGAATCCGTCAGTCTGGGGTAGGTCGTCGGGGAGGTTTCGCCATGACGCATGTCGCGAACGGCATCGAGGCGCCTCCCGGCGACGACCACGCCGGCGACTTGGACGCGAATGCCGTTGACGCGAAGAAGAGCTCGGCGAAAGCCCCGGCACGATTCTTCACGCACCTACGGGACCGGTCGATCTCGGTGCGGATCGCCGGCCGATGGCTCCTCATCGCGGTCTGCACGCTCGGTGCGTTCTGGCCGTCGATCCTGCGCACCGTCGACGACCTCCGCGGCGGTGATCCGCTCGGCTACATCCTCGTGATGCCGTTCCTCGCCGGGGTCGCCGCCTTCGGCATCGCCCGGCGCCGGGGCAACGAACTGCCCATCCACGACCGGCAGATCGACAGCATCGTCGGCGGCATGGGGCTGGTGTTCGCGCTCGTCATGCAGTGGCTGTTGGTGCCGCGGTACGAGGAACAGTTCAGTCTCCTGCGCATCGATCTGCTCGTGTGCCTGCTCTTCGTCGTCAGCTCGGCCGTGCTGATGTTCGGGCTGCGTCCGGTGGGCCGCTTCTGGCCGGTGTGGCTGATGCTCGCGGTGATCGCGCCGCTGCCGTACCGGATGATGGTCGTCACGCTGGGCGGGCAGTCCTTCCACGTCGCCATCGTGCTGACGTTCTTCGCGGCCGCCGCCACCGGCATCGCCGTCGGGCGTTCCCGGCGGCGGGCGGTGATCGGTGTGGTGTCCACCGTGGCACTCGGTCTGGCCATGCTGGCGGTGATCTGGTTCCTCTTCCCACACGCCCCACGTCTGGTGGTGCAGTTCGTGCCGCCCGGTGTCGCGGCATTCGGCGTCGGCATCGGGATGTACCTGCAGTACGGCTACTACTTCGACGACCGGCGAACCGCGTACTCCGTGGCCCCGCAGCGCACTCCGGCCGTTCGCACGGGGCTGCTCCGGTCGGGTCTCGTCGTCGTCGCGTGTGCCGCGGTCCTGGGCTCCCTGCCCTTGCCCCCGCCGCCGACGACCGCCGTGGCGGTGGGCCCGCTGCCGACACAGCAGACGGCGCTGCCGCCCGGTTGGTCCGTCGAAAGCAGCCGCGAGTTCGACTGGGCCGACCGCTTCTTCGGTCGCTATGCGACCCTGACCCGGGAGGTCCTGCTGGCGCAGGAGGGCGTGCCCGAATGGGATGCGCAGCTACGCCCCCGGCGCATCGTGGTCGACACGCTCGACACCCTCCGGCCCGCGAGTCTGCACGTCTACCCCGCGGACACGCTGTACCGGTCCGTCCACACCCGCCGCTCCCCCGCGATCCCGATCGACCTGGGTCACGGCGTGCAGGGTGAACTCACCACCGTCGTCGACGAGGACCTGCTGCTCACGTGGAGCATCCTGTCGTTCACGTGGACCCGCGGCCGAACGGTCGAGCGCGTCAACATGATCACCGTCGACGACCACCGTCCCGTCGCGCGTTTCCCCGAGCCCACCCCGTCGATGGCATCGGACGTGACGAACACGCTCAACGTGCTCGTCCGGGGCAACTCGGTGACCGTCGACGACCAACCGCAGTACAAGGACAAGGACATGCTCACCGTCGTCGGATCGCAGTTCGTCGAGGCGCAGTGGAAGGCGACACAGTCGTGACCGTCGAGGCCCCGCACGTCACCGACGCCTTCAAGGCGGCCGCGCTGCACGACGCCGTCGACGGCCTGCGCGAGCGGCACCCGCTGGCGTCGGCGTCGGTCGCGTTCGTGCCGTGGCAGCGCAACGTCGGCATCGTCCTCGCCGCCCTGGGCGCGGTGGCGGTCGTCTTCTTCCCGATTGTCACGATCACGGTGCTGACCGCCGTGTGCACGGTCGGCTACGTCGCGACGATGGTCGACCGTTTGATCATCTTCGCGCGCGGCCTCGACCGGGACGCCATCGTCACCGTCACCGACGACGAGGCGCGCGCGATCTCGGACGACGAGCTGCCGGCGTACACGATCCTGGTCCCCGCCTACGACGAGACCGAGGTGATCTACGACCTTGTCGCGGGCATGACGGCGCTCGAGTACCCGCGCGAGAAGCTGCAGGTGCTGCTGCTGCTCGAGGAGGACGACCACGGCACCGTCGAGGCGGCGAAGGACGCGATCTCGGTGCCGGGCGGTGAGATCGTCACGGTCGTCCTGGTGCCCGCCGCCCAGCCGCGGACCAAGCCGAAGGCGTGCAACTACGGCCTGCACTTCGCGACCGGCGAGATCATCACCATCTACGACGCCGAGGACAAGCCCGACCCGCTGCAGCTGCGCCGCGTCGTCGTGGCGTTCGGGCGCCAGTCCGACGACGTCGCGTGCGTGCAGGCCAAGCTCGCGTACGACAACGGCCGGCAGAACCTCCTCACCGGATGGTTCACCGCCGAGTACGCCGTCTGGTTCAACTTCCTGCTGCCCGGGCTGATGAAGACTCGGTCGCCGATCCCGTTGGGCGGTACGTCGAATCATCTGCAGCGCTGGGTCCTCGACGAGATCGGGGCGTGGGACCCGCACAACGTCACCGAGGACGCCGATCTCGGGGTGCGGATCGCGGCGTCGGGCTACTCGACGGCGGTGCTGGACTCGACGACGATCGAGGAGGCCAACAGCGACCCGATCAACTGGATCCGTCAGCGGTCCCGTTGGTACAAGGGCTATCTGCAGTCGTGGCTCGTCCACGTGCGTCGGCCGGTCGAGGCATGGCGGAAGCTGGGGCCGATCAGTTTCATCCGGTTCACGCTGCTGCTGGCGGGTACCCCGATCATCGCGTGCCTCAATCTGGTGTTCTGGTTCATCACCCTCACGTGGCTGCTGGGCCAGCCCGCGGCGATCGTCGAGGTGTTCCCGCCGGCGGTGTACTACGGCGCCCTGATCTCGCTGATCTTCGGCAACGCCGCCGCGATCTACATGAACATCGTCGGGTGCCGCGAGAGCGGGAACTCGCATCTGCTGCTCGCGTGCCTGACGGTCCCGATCTACTGGGTGATGATGAGCATCGCTGCGGCCAAGGGTTGCTGGCAGTTGCTTCGCAACCCGTCGTACTGGGAGAAGACCTTCCACGGTCTCGGGACGCCGAGTCCCGCAACCCCCGCCGAGTCCGCAACGCCTACCGCGCCCGCAACGCCCTCGGAGACCGAGGCGGCTTCCGCGCCCGCGACTCCCTCCGCGACCGTCACCTCCGCCCCCTGACCTCCCGCGTTTTGCGCACTTATCGCGGACTTCCGGCGCCTGCCGGCGCGATAAGTGCGCAAAACGCGAGGGTGGGGATCATCAGCCGAGGGTGTTGAACCCGGCCATCAAGGGGAACAACGGATCGTCGTACCCGATGTCCATCGTGCAGTCGTTCGGCCGCGGGTCCGGGACGAACGCCCACAGCAGCGCGCCCGCGGTACCGGCGGCACGCTGGCCGGTGATCTTCTGCCCGATGCTCGCCGCGCGGTCCGCGAGCGGCTTGCACGAGCCCGCCCACTCGCCGATCTCGGCCACCAGCAACGGCTTACCGGCCGCCTCGGCCTGGTCGATGCGGCGGGCCAGGCCGTTCCACTGGTCGCCCGGCAGCGGGACACCGTCGGCGCCGTAGTCGTGGTACTGCACGAAGTCGACGTTGTCGGATTCGGCGATGTACTGGTAGAAGTCGCCACCGGTGCCGCACTGGCCGCCGCCGATGAGTCCGGCGGTGATCAGCTGTTGCGGCGCAATGGCCTTGATCCGGTCACCGGCGTTCTCCATGAAGTCCTGCAGCACCTCGGCCGCGTCGTCGGGGCAGGTGCGGACCTCCCAGCGGCAGTCGCCGCCGGGGCAGATGCTGGGCTCGGGTTCGCCGACCAGCTCCCACGCCGCGACGACGGGGGAATCCTTCCACCGGTTGACGGCGGTCTTCACCCAGTTCTCGAAGGTGAGCCGAGTTCCGTTCTCGGTCTCGTGCTTCCAGCCGTCGGTGAACCAGTCGTGGTCCTTGAACTTCTCGCTCTCGCACGCCCCGTCCTGGGCGGCCAGCACCGGGATGATCATCTGATCGTGCGCCGCGGCCTCCGCGAACACCGCGTCCATCGCGGTGAAGTCGAGTTGCCCGGTGAACTTGTTGATCGCCAGTTCCTGGAACGCGTTGAACCGCGTCAGCGAGTGCGGGGGCAGCGAGTCGAAGAACTCCGGCAGGTTCACCATGCCACCGCAGCCGCGGTTGATCCCCCAGTTGGTCGACAACTGGTAGGCGTTGAAGCCGGCCGGCCACCATTTCTGCCCGTCCAGGCGCAGCCCGTCCGCGGCCGCAGTCACGCGGCCCGTGGTCGCCGGGGACGCGGGATCGGGTGCCGCCATGGGGCTCCCGGCCCCACAGTTGGTCAGCATCACCGCCGACAACGCCGCGACGAACAACCATCTGAATCTCAGTAGGCGTTTCAGAACTGCCTCGCTTCCTCCGAGCGCGGCTCCCGGACAGGCAGGAAGCACCTCCGGTGAACCACGATGCACGAACCCATCCGCGCAGTACTCTAGAGAACTTCCGACAGAAACGCCTGCAGACGTGGGGTTTCCGGGTTATCGAACATTTGATCGGGAACGCCGGACTCGACCACGACGCCGCGGTCCATGAACAGCACCGTGTCCGACACCGACCGCGCGAAACCCATCTCGTGGGTCACCACGACCATCGTCATCCCGGTGGTCGACAGGTCGGCCATGAGCGCCAGCACGCCCTTGACCAGTTCCGGATCGAGCGCCGACGTCGCCTCGTCGAAGAACATCACCTGCGGCTGCATCGCCAGCGCGCGGGCGATCGCGACCCGCTGCTGCTGCCCGCCCGACAGGTTGCCCGGACGCGAGTCGGCCTTGTGCGCCAGGCCCACCAGTTCGAGCTGTTCCAGCGCCAGCCGACGGGCCGCATCCTTGGACAGCTTCTTCAGCTTGCGCGGCCCGAGCGCGATGTTGTCGGCGACGGTGCGGTGCGGGAACAGGTTGAAGTGCTGGAACACCATGCCGATTCGCTGCCGCAACCGATCCGGGTTGTCCGCGAGCACCGACCGGCCGTCGAGGAGGACGTCGCCGGCGTCGGGTTCGTGCAGCCGGTTGAGCACGCGCAGCAGCGTCGACTTCCCGGAACCCGACGGACCGATCACCGTGACGGTCTTGCCGGCGTCGACGTGCACGTCCACGCCGCGCAGCACCCGGTTGGTCCCGAACGCCAGGTGCAGCCCGGTGCCGGTGAGGGAGACGGAATCGTCCACGCGTCAGCCCCTTTCCACGACGATCGACTGCTCGAGGTCGTCGAGCGTGCCGGACGTGTCGGCCCGCCCGGTGCGCAGCCGGCGGTCGATGTAGTTCACCAGGTGGGTGAGCGGGATGGTCAGGGCCAGGTAGAACAGCCCGGCCGCGACCAGCGGCGACAGGTTTCCGGTCTGCGCGTTGAGGTCCCGCCCGACCGCGAACAGTTCCCGCTGCGTCACCAGCAGACCGAGGAAGTAGATCAGCGACGAGTCCTTGATGAGCGAGATGAACTGGTTCATCAACGCCGGCAGCACCCGTCGCACGCCCTGCGGGATCACCACCAGCGCCATCGACCGGCGATACGAGAAGCCCAGGGCCCGCGCCGCTTCCATCTGCCCCGGCTCCACACTCTGGATGCCGGACCGGAAGATCTCACCGATGTAGGCGGCGGCGAGCAGCGACAGCGCGGCGGCGCCCAGCCAGTACGGGTTGCTGCCGGTGAGCCCCTTGACCACCGGGCCCACGCCCAGGCCGACCAGGAGGATGATCACCACCGCGGGCAGTCCGCGGAAGATGTCGGTGTAGACGCGGGCGGGCCAGCGCAGCCAGCGGGTGCGGGAGATGCCCGCGACCGCCAACAGCATGCCGATCACGGTGCCGGCGATGCCCGACGACAGCGCCAGGATCAGGGTGTTCGGCAGGCCGGTGCGCAGCAGGTCCGGGAACGCGCGCTTGTACAACTCCCAGTCGAAGAACGTCTCGCCCAGCTGCTGCAGCGTCGACTTCGGCTGCGCGGTGGACGGTTCGGATGGTTCCTGTGCCGCGGCGATGGCCGCGAAATCCGGCAGCTGCGGCTCGGGAGCGGCCTTGCTGCCCGGTTTCCAGCCCGCGGGCAGCTCGCGCGGCACCCAGTCCGAGTACAGCCGCGCCCAGGTGCCGTCGGCGACGACCGCGTCGAGTCCCGAGTTGAGCGCGTCGATCAGCGGCTGGTGATCCTTCGCCACCGCCCAGCCGACATAGTTGTTGAGGCTGAACGTGTTCTGCACGATCGACGCCGGATCTCCCGCGGCGATCGCGCCCTGCGCCTGCTGCGACGGCGCCACCCACGCGTCGATCTGGCCGGTCTTCAGGTTCGCGTACGCGGTGTTGTAGTCCGGGAACTTCACCGGGTCGAGGCCGAGTGTGTTGACGACGTAGTCGTCCTGCACGGTGCCCTGCACGACACCGATCCGCACCGACGAGTTCAGGTCCGAGAAGCTCCGGATCGCACTGCCGTTCGGTACCACCAACGCGAAGTAGCCGAAGTCGTAGCCGTTGGTGAAGCCGACGAGGTCGCGTCGGGCGTCCGTGGTGGTGATCGACGACGAGCCGACGTCGAATCGATGCCCGGCCACCTGGGCGAGCAGGCCCGCGAAGTCGGTACCGACGAACTCGACCTTCAGCCCCAATTGCGCCGCCACGGCGCGCAGCAGCTCGTTGTCGAAGCCGGTGAAGACGTTCTGCGAGTTGACGCAGATGCTGGGCGGCGCGTCGGACAGCGTGCCGACCGTCAGCGTTCCCGGTTTCACCAGGTTCAGCTTCGACGTGTCGATGGCGCTGAGCGGCAGCGTGTCCGGGGTCGTGTACTTGTCCTCCGCGGCGGCCGCGGCTGCGGAGTCCAGGTTGCCGGGCAGTGCGGTGGCACTGTCGACGCCGGGCGGGGCACACAGGTCGGCTGTCGACTCGGTGCTCGACGAGCAGGCGACCAGCGCGAGGAAGGGCAGCAGTACTACGAGCAGCACCGCCACCGCCCGGGATCGGGAGGTGGCGGCGGTGGTCATCGGATTCTCGGTCTACGCGAGCCCGGACAGCTGCGGTGGGGTGTGCTCGTCGCGCCACGCGATCGCCTCGCGCAGCGTCGTCAGGTCGTAGTCGGGGCCGCTCGCGTTGACCGTGAACAGCGTGACGCCCGCGTCGACGTAGGCCGCGGCCTGGTCCGCCCCGTGCCACCACGTCGAACGTTCGATCTCGTGCGGGTCGCGCTGCACGTCGCCGCAGTGCTCGCCGAGGATTCCGGACTTGCGGACGAACTCGTCGCGGTCGCCGAAACCGTGCCAGATGTCGGCGTACTCGGCGACCAGCCGCAGGGTCTTCTTCTCGCCGCTACCGCCGATCATCAGCGGAATGTCCCGTGTCGGTGCCGGATTGAGTTTGCCGAGCCGAGAGGTGATGCGCGGCAGGTACTCTCCCAACAGCTTGATCCGGGACCCGGGGGTGCCGAACTCGTAGCCGTAGGCGTCGTAGTCCTTCTCGAACCAGCCCGCGCCGATGCCGAGGATCAACCGGCCGCCGCTGATGTGGTCGACGGTGCGGGCCATGTCGGCCAGCAGGTCCGGGTTGCGGTACCCGGCGCAGCTCACCAGCGCGCCGATCTCGACGCGCTCGGTCTGTTCGGCCCACGCCCCGAGCATGGTCCAGCACTCGAAGTGTGCGCCCTCCTGATCGCCGTACAGGGGATAGAAGTGGTCCCAGTTGAAGACGACGTCGGCGCCGGCCTCCTCGGCACGCAGCACGGCGTCACGGATCATGCCGTAGTCGGGTGCGTGCTGGGGTTGCAACTGGATGCCGATACGCACGGGGCGGGTCATGGAAACTCCTTCGCGGCGGGACTGCATCTCACGTTATCCCCGTGATCGGTCCGCCGCACGACGTTGCGGGCGCACACTGAACACATGCGGATCACGCAGCGTCCGAGCCCGCCGACCGGCGTCAAGCGCTGGTTCCTCCGCATGCCCGTCACGCTGTACCGCTGGCATCTCGGCGGTCTGCTCGGGCACCGGTTCCTGCTCCTCGAACACGTCGGGCGCCGCAGCGGCAAGACCCGTCAGGTGGTGCTCGAGGTCGTCGACCACGACGACACCTCCGACGGCTGGGTCGTCGCGGCCGGGTACGGGACGACGTCGGACTGGTACCGGAACCTGACGGCGCATCCCCGCGCCCGGGTGCAGGTGGGCCGCCGCAGATCCGAGGTCGACGCCGACTTCCTGGGCACCGAGGAGGGCGGCGACCTCATGGCGCACTACGGCAGCATGCACCCGAGGGTCGGCGTCCGACTCTGCAAGAGCATGGGCTTCGACGTCGACGGCAGCCCGGACGACTTCCGCGAGGCGGGCCGTCACATCCACTTCGTGCGGTTGCGACCCGTGCGCGGTTGATGGATCGGGGCACTTCGGACGCCTATGCTGTGGCCCGCACACCCGTGCACCCTGACTCGGATCGTCCGGCACGTTCCTGCCGGTGAAGGGATCGTTTCACCATGGCTTCGGTGACTTTCGACAAGACCACGTGCCTGTTCCCGGGCGCGACGACCCCTGCGGTCGACAAGCTGGACCTGCACATCGAGGACGGCGAGTTCCTCGTGCTCGTCGGCCCGTCGGGCTGCGGCAAATCCACGTCGCTGCGCATGCTCGCGGGCCTCGAGGAGGTGTACGACGGCCGCATCCTCATCGGCGACCGCGACGTCACCGCGCAGGAGCCCAAGGAGCGCGACATCGCGATGGTGTTCCAGAACTACGCGCTGTACCCGCACATGTCGGTCGCGGAGAACATGGGCTTCGCGCTCAAGCTCGCGAAGACGCCGAAGGACGAGATCAAGCGCCGTGTGCTGGAGGCGGCCAAGATGCTCGACCTCGAGCCGTACCTCGACCGCAAGCCCAAGGCCCTCTCCGGTGGCCAGCGGCAGCGCGTCGCGATGGGCCGGGCGATCGTCCGCAGCCCGCAGGTGTTCCTCATGGACGAGCCGCTGTCGAACCTCGACGCGAAGCTGCGCGTGCAGACCCGCACCCAGATCGCGCAGCTGCAGCGCCGGCTCGGCACCACCACCGTCTACGTCACGCACGATCAGGTGGAGGCCATGACGATGGGCGACCGGGTCGCGGTGCTCAAGGACGGCGTCCTGCAGCAGTGCGCGCCGCCGCGCGAGCTGTACGCCCGCCCGGTCAACCAGTTCGTCGCCGGCTTCATGGGCTCTCCGTCGATGAACATGCTGACGCTGCCCGTCACCGACGGCGGTATCGCCCTCGGCGACGCGGTGATTCCGGTTTCCCGTGAAACCATCGCCGAGATTCCGGAGGGCCAGGTGGTGCTCGGCATCCGCCCCGAGCACCTCGAGCCGTCGCCCGGCACGACCGGTATCTCGCTGGACGTCGACGTCGTCGAGGAACTGGGATCCGACGCCTATGTGTACGGACGGACCGGTGTCGGCGGGGCCGGCGAGCACCAGATGGTCGCGCGAACCGACTGGCGCAACCCTCCGCGGCGGGGAGAACGGGTGAACCTGCACGTCGACCCGTCCGAGGTGCACCTGTTCTCGGTGACCGACGGCCGTCGTCTCGGGTAACCCTGACCGATCCAGTCGGAGGGGAATGACCGAAATTTGCCTCGTTCCGTGCCAAAGTAAGCGGCGACATATGCCTCGGCACGGGTGGTGCGCACCATTACGGTGCAGCCGGACGGTGTCGGAGACGTCTATCGGAAAGGTGGACCATGCGTTCTTTCAACACGCGCTCGCGGGTTGCGATTGCGGCCTCGGCGGTCGCGATGCTGGCACTCGCCGGTTGCTCGAGCGACGACGGTGGCAGCGCCAGCGCTGACGACGCCGTCAAGCAGAACCTCGACGGCCGCGGTGCGATCTCGTTCGCGATGGGTAAGAACGACACCGACAAGCTGCAGCCGGTGATCGAGAAGTGGAACGCGGCCCACCCGGACGAGCAGGTCTCCCTCAAGGAGCTGCCGGGCGAGGCCGACGACCAGCGCAACAAGCTCGAGCAGTCGCTGCAGGCCGGCAACGCCGACTACGACGTGATGGCTCTCGACGTCGTGTGGACCGCAGGCTTCGCCGCGAACGGCTGGCTGCAGCCGCTCGAGGGTGGTCTCGCGATCGACACCGCGCCGCTGCTGCCCGCGACCGTCGAGTCCGCGACCTACCGCGGCACGCTGTACGCGGCCCCGCAGAACACCAATGCGCAGCTGCTGTACTACCGCACCGACCTGACGCCGACGGCTCCCGCGGACTGGAAGGCGCTCACCGACAGCTGCCAGATCGCCAAGGACAAGGGCGTCCAGGACTGCATGGTCACGCAGCTCAAGCAGTACGAGGGCCTGACCGCCAACACCACGCAGTTCATCAACTCGTGGGGCGGCTCGGTCGTCGGCGCCGACGGCAGCACCCCCGAGGTCACGTCGCCGGAGTCCAAGGCCGGCATGCAGGCCATGGTCGACGCCTACCAGGCCGGCCAGATCGCGAAGCGCTCCACCGGTTTCACCGAGGAGGAGACCAACCTCGCGTTCGTCGGTGGCGAGTCGATGTACGCCTACAACTGGCCGTACATGTGGGACAACGCCGAGAAGGACGGCTCGAAGGTGAAGGGCAACGTCGCCGTCGCCCCGATCGTCGGACCCAACGGCGCCGGCGCGTCCACCGTCGGTGGCTACAACAACGGCATCAACGTGTTCTCGAAGAACAAGGCGACCGCGCGTGACTTCATCGCGTTCGTCCAGAACGACGAGAACCAGATGTCGTTCGCGGATGCCGCGTTCCCGCCGGTCCTGAAGTCGGTCTACGACGACGCGGCCCTGCAGGCGAAGTACCCGTACCTGCCGGCGCTGAAGGCGGCCCTCGAGTCGGCCAAGCCGCGTCCGGTCACGCCGTACTACACCGCGATCTCGAAGGCCATCCAGGACAACGCGAGCGCGGCCCTCAACGGCAAGGTGACGGTCGACCAGGCGGCGACCGACATGGCCTCGGCGATCAACAACGCGGCCAAGTAGTCACCGCAAGACACGAGAGATCAGGTAACGCACGATGGCTGACTCTGCTGAGCTGAGGCGAGCAGACGAGGCCCGCGCCGTGGTCGGGGTCGACGATCCCGACCACGGCGGTCGCGCTTCCGGGCCCGGGCCCGGGACGGCGCGCACGGGTCACGATGACGAACCGGCGCCGGTCGCTGCGCGCAAGAAGCGCGACTTCCGGCCCATCTGGCTGATCGCCCCCACGATGGTGATCCTGGCCGTCGTCATCGTCTACCCGGTGTTGCGCGCCGTCTACCTGTCGTTCCAGGCGAACAAGGGCATCGACCCCGACACCGGCCGCTTCACCGAGGGTGGGTTCGCCGGCTTCAAGCACTACCTGCAGTGGCTCGTGCAGGACTGCGGTGGCGGCGCGGGAACCTGCCCGCCCGGCACCCTCGCGCACGACTTCTGGTCCGCTGCGGGCGTCACGATCTTCTTCGCCGTCGTCACGGTCACGATCGAGGTGCTCCTCGGTCTGTGGATGGCGACGGTCATGGGTAAGACCTTCTGGGGTCGGTCCCTCCTCCGCGCGAGCGTGCTGATTCCGTGGGCCATCCCGACGGCGGTCACCGCGAAGCTGTGGTTCTTCATCTTCGCCGAGAACGGCATCGCCAACAAGCTGCTCGGCACCTCGATCGCGTGGACCACCGACCCGTGGGCGTCGCGGTTCGCGGTCATCATCGCGGACGTGTGGAAGACGACGCCGTTCATGGCGCTGCTCATCCTCGCGGGCCTGCAGATGATTCCGCAGGACGTCTACGAGGCCGCCAAGGTCGACGGCGCCAGCGCGTGGCAGCGGTTCACCAGGATCACGTTGCCGCTGGTCAAGCCCGCCCTCATGGTTGCGGTACTTTTCCGCACCCTCGACGTCCTGCGCATGTACGACCTGCCCGCGATCCTGTCCGGCACGTCCGGCGCGACGCCCAACACGACGCTGTCGATCCTGGTGATGGCCGACATCCGGCAGGGCAATTTCCAGAGCGCGTCGGCGCTGTCGACATTGATCTTCCTGCTGATCTTCGCGGTCGCGTTCGTGATGGTGAAGTTCCTCGGCGCCAACGCCGTGCGCACCCAGGACGAGCAGCGGAAGGGAGCTGATCGCTGATGGGCCGCCACAGCAAGCCCGACGAACTCGACGACCACGCGGTGACGCCCACGTCGTCGGTGCCGACGGCCGTCGCCGAACGCGTCGCTCCCCCGTCGGAACCGGAAGCCGTCGCCAAGCCACGTCGGCGCACCGACCGCGGCAAGATGGCCCGCACCTACCTCGGTGTCGCGATCATCCTGATCTGGGGTCTGGCGCCGTTCTACTGGATGGTCGTCACCGCGTTCCGGCAGGTCGATCACACCTTCGACACCACGCCGTGGCCCACGTACGTCACGCTCGACAACTTCCGCGCCGCGCTGTCGACCGACAAGGGCAACGACTTCCTCGGCGCCATCGTCAACAGCCTGATCATCGGTGTGGTGACGACGGCCGTCGGCCTGCTGCTCGGTGTGTTCGCGTCGTACGCGCTCGCCCGGATCGAGTTCCGCGGCAAGTACATCGTCACCGGCATCATCCTGGGCGCGTCGATGTTCCCGACCGTTGCGCTCATGACGCCGCTGTTCCAGTTGTTCGGCGACTTCGGCTGGATCGGCCAGTACCAGGCGCTGATCATCCCGAACATCTCGTTCGTGCTGCCGTTGACGATCTACACGCTGACGTCGTTCCTGTCGGATCTGCCGTGGGAACTCGAGGAGGCCGCCCGGATCGACGGCGCCACCCGGTTCCAGGCGTTCCGGCTGGTGATCCTGCCGCTGGCCGCGCCCGCGCTGTTCACCACCGCGATCCTCGCGTTCATCGCGACGTGGAACGAGTTCATGCTCGCGAGCCTGCTGTCGACGGAGAAGACCGAACCGGTCACGGTCGCGATCGCCCGCTTCGCCGGCGCCAACTCGTGGGAGCAGCCGTACGCGGCGATCATGGCGGCCGGCACGATCGTGACGATCCCGCTGGTGATCATGGTGCTGGTGTTCCAGCGTCGCATCGTCTCGGGCCTCACCGCGGGCGGCGTGAAGAGCTGACATGCCCTCCGGTAGGCCGCCGCGGGGCCGTCAGCCCCTCGAGATGCTGATCGGCATACTCGGGTTCTTCACGTTCATGGCGTTCCTCGCCGCCGTCGTCCCGATCGTGCGCGGCGAGCCGTCGGCGACGGCGTCCCTGGTGCTGCTGGCCTGCGTCGCGGCGCTCGGCGGCGTGATCGTTCTGCACCGCCGCACCTGACGCCCCACCACCGTCACCACCACCCCTCCTCCCCCGCGTTTTGCGCACTTATCGCGCGTTCCGAGGCCGATTCCTCGCGATAAGTGCGCAAAACGCGGGTCCGACCACCTAGAAGCCCGGCCCGATCTCGAGGCTTCCGACGACGGTGCCGTCGGCGGCGTAACCGGTGAGAACCGGGCGGGGGCTTCCGGGCGTCGACGGCAGCGGGTACCAGCCGAAGAAGCTGCCGTCCGCGAGGACCATGGGCAGCACCTGCCCGGTGCTGAGACGAATGTCGGCCCGCACCGCCTGACCTGCCGCCGCGTCGAAGGTCACGGCATTCGGCAGAATCTCACCGCCGCCGGCTCCGAACTCGACAGGGAAATAGCCGGCGCCGTCGCCCAGATCGCCGAAACCTTCGGGTCCCCGCCTGCAGCGGCTACCCAGGTCGGTGAACTCCGACGGTCCGGGCTGCGCGGCGCTCTCGGGGCTCTCGAACACCGAGGCCAGGCACCGCTGGTCGCCGGTACCCCGTGCCACGAGGACGCTGAAAACGGTGCCGTCCGGTCCGGGGAGGGAGCCGATCCGCTGGGCGGCGGCCGGGTCGGCCGACGCCCAGCCCGGTGCCGGATCGTCCCGCCAGTGTGCGAAGTGGTCGGCGAACGTCTGCGGCGTCAGTCCGGTGGCGGTGCACGCTGCCACTCCCCCCGCGGCGACCAACGCCGCGACAGCGACGACGGTGGTCGTCCGCCGGGAACGGGCCCGGGGAGCCGTCGGCTCGACGTCTGTCGCCATGATGCGTGCGCATGCCGCCGCCCGCAGATCCTCCGACCACAGCGCGTCATGGTCGGGCCGCATGGCTTCGAGCGTCTTCAGCAGGTCCTTCGTCATCGGAGACTCCTCGGCTCGGGGACGGCCCGCAGCGGGACCGGGGCGACGGATTCGGTGGGCGTCGAGGTGCGCAGTCGGCGTCGGGCACGGAACAGGCGAACGTGCATGGCCGCCGCGGAACACCCCAGGACCTCCGCGGCTTCGGCGGCGCTCAGCCCGTCCCACGCGGTGAGCAGTAGCGACTCGCGTTCCGTCTCGGTGAGGGCCGCCAGCGCCGCGAGCACCTCGGCTCGATCGGTCACCGCGACGTCGGCTGCCGGCGACACCTCGGAAAGCTGTTCGATGCGCGCGATCTTCTCGGTCAACGCATCGCGGCGCCGATCGGTGCGGCGGTGGTTCGACACGGTGTTGCGCGCGACCACCAGCAGCCACGGCAGTGCCTGGTCGGGCATTTCTGCCAGCCGTCGCCACGCCACGAGGAACGTCTCCGCCACCACCTCCTGCGCGGTGTGATGATCCACGTGTCGGCAGGCGTACGCGAACACCCGCCCCGCGTATTCGTCCCACAGCTCGGTGAACCGTGCGCCGTCCCCCGATGCCGGCAGGCCCGGCTGTTCCTCTCCCATACGAAGAAGTGTCCGGCCAGTCGGTATTCCTTACACCCGAGCAGGGAGGGGCGGGGAGCAGGGGCCGGCGTCGGGTATGCCGGTTCCGTCCTCGCACCTCGCCCAATCACATGCTCTCGTGACCTCGAGGTGCGACGATCGGGGGACGACCGGATCCGACCCGACCCCGGTTGGGGGCGCGGCCGGATCGCCGATTTCGGACCGGAAGTAGTGCGCGTGAGTTCCACGAGCAGCCCGACACCCGAGAAACCCGAGCGGCAGCGTGCGCCGCGATCCCGCCGCAGGACGGTGCTGCGCATCGTCGCCGCCGTCGTGATCGTCCCGCTGGTCCTGCTCGGCGTCGCCTATGTGCTGGCGGACGTGCCGAGCCCGTCGGAGATGCGTCCGGCGCAGGTGGCGACGATCCTCGCCTCCGACGGCACCAGCGTCGTCGCGAAGGTGGTGCCGCCGGAGGGCAACCGGACGGAGGTACCGCTCGAGGCGGTGCCCGGATCCGTCCGCAACGCCGTCCTCTCGGCGGAGGACCGCGACTTCTACTCCAATCCCGGGTACTCGATCTCGGGCTTTCTGCGGGCCGGCCGGGACAACCTGCTGGGCCGGGAGAGCGCGGGCGGTGGCTCCACGATCACGCAGCAGTACGTCAAGAACGCGCTGGTCGGCACCGATCGCAACGTGGTCCGCAAGACGCGCGAGTTGGTGGTGTCGGCGAAGATGGCCCGGCAGTGGTCCAAGGACGAGATCCTCGGCGCCTACCTCAACACCATCTACTTCGGACGCAACGCGTACGGGATCGCGCAGGGCTCGCGCGCGTTCTTCGACAAACCGGTCGAGGAGCTGACGCTCGCCGAGGGCGCCGTGCTGGCGTCGGTGATCCAGAGCCCGTCGCTGCTCGATCCGGCGACCAACCTCGACGGGCTGCGGGCGCGCTGGAACTACGTGCTCGACGGCATGGTCGAGATGGGTGTCCTCGCCGCCACCGAACGGGCGGCCACCGAGTTCCCGGAGGTGCTGCCGGTCGCTCCTCCGGACGCCGACGACGTCGCCCCCGGGCCGGAGGGTCTGATCCGGACGCGGGTGGCCGCGGAGCTCGAGGCGGCGGGCATCAGCGAGCAGGACCTGAACACCGGCGGCCTGCAGATCACCACGACGATCGACGCGAAGGCCCAGCAGGCGGCCGTCGACGCCGTCGACCGCACCCTGAACAAGCAGCCGGACCAGTTGCGGGCGTCGGTGGTGTCGATCGACCCGCGGTCGGGGGCGATCCGCGCGTACTACGGCGGCGCGGACGGCACCGGGTACGACTTCGCGGAGGCGCCGTTGCAGACCGGGTCGTCGTTCAAGGTGTTCGCGGCCATCGCGGCGCTGCAGGACAAGATCCCGCTCAGTGCGCAGTACAGCAGTGCCCCGCTCACGGTCGGGGACCTCACCATCAAGAACGTCGAGGGTGAGACGTGCGGAACGTGCAGCCTCGCCGAGGCCCTCAAACGTTCGCTCAACACCAGTTACTACCGGCTGACGATGTCGATGGAGGACGGCGCGCAGAAGATCGCCGACGCCGCCCACCAGGCCGGCATCCCGAAGCAGATCCCGGGCCTCGACCACGAGACGCTGACCCAGGCCGGCGGTCCGCCCGAGACCGGAATCGTGCTGGGGCAGTATCAGACCCGGCCCATCGACATGGCGTCGGCGTACGCGACGCTCGCGGCGTCGGGCAAGTTCCACGAGCCGTTCCTCGTGCAGAAGGTGGTCGACGGCGACGGGCGGGTGCTGCTGGACCGGGAGCCGAACGACGGTGAGCAGCGGCTGGATCCGGCGATCGCGGACACGGTCACGCAGGCGATGGTGCCGATCGCCGGGTACTCGCGCAATCACGGTCTCGCCGGTGGGCGGGTGTCGGCCGCCAAGACCGGAACCACCCAGTTGGGCGACACCGGCGAGAACAAGGACGCGTGGATGGTCGGCTTCACGCCGTCGCTGTCCACCGCGGTGTGGGTGGGGACCGCGGACGGGAAGGCCATCGAAACCAGTTGGGGTGGTGCGGTCTACGGCGCCGGACTGCCGTCGGACATCTGGAAGGAGACGATGGACGGGGCGCTGAACGGTACGTCCAACGAGCAGTTCCAGAACGCGCAGCCCGCCCCGCAGTCCGGCGGCCAGCAGAGTCGGGCGCCCGCCGCGACCGGGGGATCGACCACCACCGAGCAGCAGTACTCGGAGTCGGCGCCGACCCGGCAGCGATCGGTACAGACGCAGCAACAGGAGGCGCCCGCGTGGACGCCTCCTGTGCAGACCTATCCGCAGGCCCCGGTGCAACAGGCGCCGGTCCCGCAGCAGCAGAGTGCACCGCAGCAGCAGTGGAATGCGCCTGCGCCCCAGCAACAGCAGCAGGCGCCTGCTCCAGTGCCGCAGGCGCCTGCTCCCGTTCCCCCACCCCCGGCGCCGGCCCCCGCACCGGCACCGGGGATTCAGATCCTCCCGGGGGTCACGATCCCCCTACCGGGCTGAATTCCACTCGACACGTAGTCGATCGGTGATCGTCAGCCGGCGGCGACGAGTTCGTCGCCGTCCGTAGTCCGGCCCGTCGCCGAGGCCGGAACCTCGATCTGGGCGATGTTGCGCGGCAGCAGGAATGCGACCACGGCGCCGACGAGGGCGAAGACCGCGCCGATCCAGAAGGCCACCTGGAAACCGGCGTTGTCGTAGAAGACGGCGCCCTGCAGCGTCGCCTGGATCTCCGGCGGGAACTGGACGATGTGCGAGTTGTTCATCACCGCGAACGCGACGACGGGGAGCACGGCCGGGAAGATCGACTGCGAGACGCCCACCATGGAGGCGGAGCTGGCCTGCAGCTGCGGCGGCACGGCCTCGATCAGCAGGTTCGGGATCGAGGCGTAGCCCATGCCCATGCCGAAACCGAAGATCGCGCAGATGATCATGACGATGCTCTTGGTGTCGTGGGTCTGTGCGATCAGGGCGAACGCGACGGCGTTGAGGAGCAGGCCGGTCACCAGCAGCGGCCGCGGACGCATGTTGCGTCCCACCAGCGTGCCGACGAGCAGACCACCGAGGACCACGGCGCCGCCGATCGGCACCTGGTACAGCGCGAAGCCCTCCGCGTCGACGCCGAAGCCGTAGCCCAGGCCGAACAGGGCCGGGGTCATGACCATCATCGGCAGCAGGATGGTGAACAGGCCCGAGGACCCGTAGACCACACCGGCGCTGATCGTGGTGAGCAGGACGGGGCGCTTGCCGAGCACGTCGAGGTCGATGAGCGGTTCCGCGATCATCCGCGCGGACACCACCCAGCCGATCAGCAGCACGATGCCGCCGAGGAGGAAGGCGAGGGTGCCGCCGTCCGTCCAGCCCCACGAGGGGCCGAAGCTGACCGCGATGAGGATGCCCGCGATGCCACCGCCGAGCAGGATCGCGCCGACGAGGTCGATCCGCGAACGCAGTCGCACGTTGGACTCGGGCGTCGTGAGCTGGATCAGCCCGCCGAGCACGACGAGGCAGATCACGAAGAACCAGAAGATGGCGCGGAAGCCGTAGTCGTCGAGCAGCCAACCGGTGAGGAAGGGCGCGGCGATCGCGATCAGGCCCATGCCGCTGGTGGCGATGCTGACGGCGAGTGCAACGGTCTTCTTGGGGAACACGTCCCGGATCAGCGAGTAGCTGAGGAACAGGGTCGGCACCATCAGACCGGCCAGGCAGCGGCCGGCGATCATCATCGCGTACGACGTCGCGATGGCCGAGAGGAACGAGCCGACGAGCGAGATTCCGACGCAGGCCAGCAGCATCTTGCGCTTGCCGTACATGTCGGCGAGCTTGCCGATGAGCGGCGCGGCCATGGCGCCGACCAGCAGGAAGGCTGTGAGCAGCCACGCACCCTGGGTGGTCTGGTAGTGCATGGAGATCGCCGGCAGGGCCGTCGAGATCATCATGTAGCTGACGGCGAGAAGCTCGAGCAGAAGCACGATCGACAGCAGCGAGAGGACGAGGCGGAGGCTCCAGCCCTCCTCGTGGGTCCGACCCGACGGGTCGGTGGGCGACGGCGCGGGGCCGCCGGTCGGGGTGGTGACCATCCGTGGAATCCTTTCAGACACCAATAAGCAACGGGACCAAAAGGTTTCGGTCCCTGTGAGGTTTCCGGAGACGGCGGGTGCGCAGTTTCCCGCCGTTGGCACCTTCGGTCGGCCGACGGCGCTCTCACATCACACTGATCGGAAAAGCGTGATGCCAGTCACATGCCCGTTCAGTGGGACACTTGTGGCCGGGATCGGAGAGTTGCCCTACTCGGCGAATTCGGTTTGTTTCCAGTGCTATTGAGCGCCTGAGTGCCACAAGTGGTCGGGCTTGGGCGATTTGTCGAGATTGCTGAACGAGTGGAAAACGTCAAACGCTCGACACCGAAACCGGTGTCGAGCGTTTGAATGGTGACTGGCGGGTCCGTCAGGGACGGAGTCTGCGCACCGCCCACATCGAGGGAATGATCAACAGTGCTGACAAGGCCAGCGCCAGGGCGGACTCGATCAGCTGGAACCGTCGGAAGAGGCTGTCGGGGTGATAGCGCGTCTCGTAGTGGTCCAACCCCTGGGCGCGCTGGCACGTAATGAGCTCGCGGTCCTGAGTGGCGATCATCGTTGCCTCGCGCGCCTCGTACTCGGTCGCCGTCTCGTTCGGGCGCTGGTCCCAGTCGAAATCCTGACCAGTTCGGCCGCACTTCGAATAGTCGAAGTCGACGTTCCGTCCGTTTGGATCGACGTAGCCGGACCGGAGGATCCAACCGCCGCCGTCTCCGGTCCAGTAGAAGGGCGGACGGCCCGGATCGTCGAGACCCCGTTGATCGACGGCGGGCGTCGCGTAGTGGGGTCGCGCCCCGACCTGGAACCCGACCATCAGTGCCGATACCGCGACTAGCGCGACCGCCATTGCGCCCAAAGTGTTGCGCAGCAGGAGCGCGGCCAGAGCGCCGACGACCAGGGCGAGAAACGCGTAGGCGCCGAGTGTGAGAGTGGACGACTGGAAGAGGGGGAACGTGAGTCGCGAGTATCCACTCCAGGTCACGCGCGAGATGTAGGCGTAGTTGGCGGTGATCCCGGATGCTCGGGTCCATTCGAGTACGGCGCCGAGCATCGCGGTTGCCATCGTGATCGGAACGAACACAACCAGGACCCGCGTCCAGTACCACCGCGCGCGGCTGACCGACTGGGAGAGACCGAGCACGTGGGTTCCACGTTCGATGTCCCGCGAGAACACCGTGACGCCGACCAGCAGGCCCAGCACGACGGGCAGCACCGCGGCGGCGAGGGTGATCGCGGTCAGTCCGCCCGCGGCCCACATGTCGGCGGTGCTACCGGTCACCGGTCCGAGGGCGGACTCGGGTGGTTCTGTCGATTCGCTGCTGGCGGCGATCCAACGGCAGATCGCCGCGACGCCCGCGAGCGCCAGGATCGCCCCGACCGCGGCGAGGATCGTCGTCCGGAACTGCCGCCAGGTAACCCAGATCATGCTGCCTCTTCGTCGGTCGTGGTCAGGTAGGCCAGGACGATGTCGTCGAGGTTCGGTGGCTCGGTGCGCCAGCCGTCGGCGGCGTCGGGCCGCGGGCCGCGGACCAGGTGGGTGCGCTGGTGCGACTCGACGATCGAGCCGGTGCCGACGACGCTGCGCGGGTCGCCGGAGCCGCGGAGCAGGTAATGCTCGTCGAGCAGGTCGTCGAGCGCGCCCGACAGTCGGACGCGTCCGGCGCCGAGGATGATCAGCTGGTCGGCGATCTCCGCGACCTCGGACAGCACGTGCGACGACAGCACGATCGTGGTCCCTCGCTCGGCGGCGTCCTCCATCAGCGTGCGTACGACGGAGCGCCGCGCGACCGGGTCGAGTTCCGCGAGCGGCTCGTCGAGTAGGAGGACCTCGGGTCGCCGGCCGAGCGCCACCGCGAGGGCGACGCGGGTGCGATGGCCCGGGGACAGTGTCTTCACCCGCGCGGACAGCGGGATCTGCGCCTCGGCCACCAGGCGGGCGGCGTAGTCGCCGTCCCATGTCGTGTTGGTCTTCTCGCCGAACAGCAGGATGTCGGCGACGGAGAACCCGCGGTACAGCGGCTTGTGCTGCGCGACGTACGCGAGCCCCGGGCAGATCCCCCGACGGTCGGGCCGGCGTCCGAGGACGGTCACCTCGCCGGAGTCGGCCTCGAGCAGCCCGACCGCGAGGGACATCAACGTCGACTTGCCGGCGCCGTTGGCCCCGACGAGCGCGGTGATGCTGCCCCGCTCGACGTCGAACGAACAACCGTTCAGCGCCTCGGTACGGCGGAACCGCTTGTGCACGTTCCGCATCGTCAGCGCTGCGGTGGTCGCGTCGCTCATCTCTACTCCCTCGCCTCTCCGCCGAATTCGTTGTCCAGTGCCGCCGCCACGAGCGCCTCGAGATCGGACCGGTCCAGGCCGGCCGCAGCCCCCTGCCGCGCCCAGTCCGCGAGCGTGGCCTGCAGGGCGTCCCGTTCGGCCATGCCCGGCTTGGCCAGCGACTGGGTGACGAACGTCCCCAGTCCCGGCCGCGCCTCCACCAGCCCCTCGTTCTCGAGTTCCCGGTACGCCTTGAGCACCGTGTTCGGGTTGACGGTCACGGCCCCGACCACCTCCTTGGCCGTGGGCAGCTGGTCGCCGGTCTGCAGGTCGCCGAGGCGCAATGCCTGCTTGACCTGGAGGACCAGCTGCACGTAGGCGGGGATCCCGGAGCGACGGTTGATGTGGAACTCGACCATCGAATCTCCATTTCACTACAACATTAGTGAAATAGAGGTTGCACGGACGGGCGAGCGCTGTCAACCTGTTGAGGACGTCCGGGGAGGCATCGGGGCACTGCGGGGTGGTCTTTGCGTGTCGCAGCAAATGCGGCTCGAAGCCGCTGAGCAGTGCGAAAATTCGTGAGCAGTGCACTGATTGAGACGGAAGTTCGATTGTGAATTCAACCAATACCGGTGGTGCCGGTGGGCGGCATACGGCCGACCCGGCGCCCAAGGCGCGGAGTCGTAAACCCAGACGGAAGGGCCGCCGGATCGCGCTCTATGTGAGCCTGGTCGTCGTCCTGCTGCTGATCGCCACGCCGCTGGTGGCCTTCGGAGTCGCCTACAAGAACGCCGACGTGCCGCGGCCCAGCGACATGGTCACCAACCAGGTCTCGACGATCCTCGCATCCGACGGCACCACCGAGATCGCCCGCGTGGTGCCGCCCGAGGGCAACCGCACCGAGGTCACGATCGACCAGATCCCCGGGCACGTGCGCAACGCCGTGCTGTCGGCCGAGGACCGCGACTTCTACTCCAACCCCGGTTTCTCGGTGTCCGGTTTTGCGCGTGCTGCGCGCGACAACGTGCTCGGCCGCGACAGCGCCGGCGGCGGGTCGACCATCACCCAGCAGTACGTCAAGAACACGCTGGTGGGTTCCGAGCGGTCGGTGACGCGCAAGATGAAGGAACTCGTCATCTCGTCGAAGATGGCGCGCGAATGGTCCAAGGACGAGATCCTCGCCGCCTACCTCAACACCATCTACTTCGGCCGCGGCGCGTACGGCATCTCGGCCGCCGCCACCGCGTACTTCGGCAAGCCCCTCGCCGACCTCACGGTCGCCGAGGGTGCGGTGCTCGCCGCGGTGATCCAGAGCCCGTCGAGCCTCGACCCCACGACCAATCCGGAAGCGCTGCAGGCGCGCTGGAACTACGTGCTCGACGGCATGGTGACGATGTCCGCGCTGGCGTCGACCGAGCGGCAGTCGATGACGTTCCCGAACGCGCTGCCCACTGCACCCAACGCCGACGCGGGCGCCGCACCCGGCCCGGAAGGGCTGATCCGCGCACAGGTCCTGCGTGAGCTCGCCGAATCCGGCATCAGTGAACAGGATCTCGACACCGAGGGCCTGCAGATCACCACGACGATCGACCCCAAGGCGCAGCAGGCGGCACTCGAGGGCGTGGCCGACACGTTCGAGGGCGAGCCCGAGAACCTGCGCACCGCGGTCGTCTCGATCGACCCGAAGTCGGGTGCGGTGCGGGCCTACTACGGCGGCGACGACGGCAAGGGCTTCGACTTCGCGCAGGCCGCGCTGCAGACCGGATCGTCGTTCAAGGTGTTCGGCCTGGTTGCCGCACTGCAGCAGGATATTCCGCTGTCGCAGACGTTCGACAGCTCCGCGCTGTCGGTCTACGGCGTGACGATCAACAACGTCGAGGGCGAGTCGTGCGGCAAGTGCACCATCGCCGAGGCGCTCAAGCGGTCGCTCAACACCAGCTTCTACCGGCTGACGCTGGCGATGGACGACGGCGCGCAGAAGATCGCCGACGCGGCCCATCAGGCGGGCATCCCGGAGACCGTCCCCGGCTGGCAGTACCCCACTCTCACCCAGGAGGGCGGATCGCCGGAGAACGGAATCGTGCTGGGGCAGTATCTGACCCGGCCGATCGACATGGCGTCGGCCTACGCGACGCTGGCGGCGTCGGGCATGTACCACAAGCCCTACTTCGTGCAGAAGGTCGTGACCGCCGACGGTGACGTGCTGCTGGACCGGCCCGCATCCGAGGGCGAGCGCAGGTTGGACGCGGCCGTGGCCGACAACGTCTCGCAGGCGATGCTGCCGATCGCGGCGTACTCGCGCAGCCACGGGCTGGCCGGTGGGCGCCCGTCGGCGTCGAAGACCGGCACCGCACAGCTCGGGGACACCGGGAAGAACAAGGACGCGTGGATGGTGGGCTACACGCCGCAGCTGTCCACCGCGGTGTGGGTCGGTACGGCCGACGCCAAGGCGATCGAGAACAGCTGGGGCGGTCTGGTGTACGGCTCCGGGCTGCCGTCGGACATCTGGAAGAAGACGATGGACGGCGCGCTCGAGGACGCCCCGGTGGAGAAGTTCCCGTGGCCCGCTCCGATCGGTGGCCAGGCCGGCGTTCCGGCCTACACCGGTGTCGGGTCGGGGTCCGGGTCCGGAACGACCAGTTCGTCGGGTGCTCCCGCGCCGGCCGCACCGCCCGCGGCCCCCGCACCCCAGCTGCCGCCCCCGCCGGCGCCGCGCGTCATCGAGATCCTTCCGGGCGTCAAAATCACGTTGCCGGGGTAGTCGGGGCACGCGTCACATTCTGTGGGTGTATTGCCCCGGAGCGGATCGGGCCTGAGGGATATTGGAGCGCGTGAGTGATCGCGACAAGCCCCGCAGACCGTCCCGGATCCGCCTCGGTGCCACGCTCGCCTGCGCTGCCGCGGTGACGACGCTCGTGACCGCCGCTCCCCCGGCCCTGGCCGAGGTGGCGTCCGCCCCGGCGTCGTGCGTGCCGTTCGGTACGGCTCAGCTCCCGCCGGGGGTGCCGTCCACGGGCGCGCGGGACGGACTCGCGACGCTGCCCGAGGCGATCGGCGTCGCCGCGCCCCGGTCGGTCGAGCTGCGCACACCGACGACGCAGTTCAACCGCTTCTGGGACTTCGCGCTCGTCGACGGCGCCCTGCTCACCCGCCCGCGGGTGGCCGGCGGCGAGAACGTCGAGCCGTGGCGGTACGCGCCGCTGCCGGAGTGCCTGCGAAACCGACTGGTGGGGATCTCCGTCGACGACGACGAACTGGTCGCGGTGGACGGCGACGGGTGGATCTACACGCTCGACAACGTGACGCACTCGCCGCTGCTGTGGAACTGGACGTCGGCGTTCGGGGCACCGCTGTGGACCGGGTCGGGGCAGCGCCTGGCCGGCCGGGATCCGGGCACGTGGGCGCTCAGTGTGTCGTCGCCGTGGGACAACCAGACCTACACCGACGCCGCGGGCCGGATCCACTACGTCGGGCTCGGGAAGATGACGATGGTGCCGTCGTTGACCGGTGACGGCAGCCGCATCACGTACGCCGACCCGTGGCTGCCGAACGACCAGAGTTACGAGATCGGTGGCCCGCTGGGCGGCCGGTTCCGGTCGGTCGCGTTGTCGTCCGCAGGGTCGACGACCTTCGTGACGAACGAGTTCGGCGACATGTACACCCGCAACTTCGACTTCGACGCGGGCGGCTCGGATTCGGTCTTCTTCCGCTACAGCTGGGACGACCAGACCGGCAAGCCCACCGCGCCGAACATGTTCGCGGAGTTGCTGGACCGCGACACCGCCGCGATCCAGTTGCCCGCGCAGGACTGGGTGCGCCAGCCCAAGATTCCGGGCGAGATCACGTCGGCGATCAGTGTGCACTCGACCGGCGTCGGCCCGGGCGCCCGGGAACTGCGGGTCGCCGGTCGCAGCGGCGGTGCAACGGGCTTCTGGCACAAGGACCTCGGCGCCGACGCCTGGCAGTTCACCGCGACCGGCGCCGACCTGCCCGGTGCACCGCTGGTGAATTCGCCGCACGACCGGTCGTCGGAGACCCTGGCGCCGCCCGCGCCGTGGAACCTGTCGGCATCGTTGCCGGCGCGGGACACGCTCGTCGACGGGCAGTTCCTGCTCGACGTCGGCCTGCCGTACACGCTGGTCGATCCGCGCCTGCTCGACCAGGCGGGGCTGCACGCCGGGCCGTCCGGGTACCGGCTGTCGGTCGAGCGATTCGACCCCGTCGCCACGACACGTGGTGCGACCGTCACCGCACCCGACGGCACCGCGATCCCGGTGCTCGTGCACACCGCCGACGGCCTGCGCTTCGGCCCGCGGGGCGCCGGGCTGGATTCGCAGCCGCGGCATCTCGTCGGGGCGATCGAGATCCCGCAGGCGGCGTTCGACGCGCGCGGCGCCGATCCGGCGCTCGACGCCTTCGTCCGGGACTGGATGCGCGGCGAGCGGATCGCGCCGATCACGTTGAGCGCCACCGACACCGATCTGGTGGTGCGCTGAGCTAGCCTCCGCCCGCGTTCACGGGGAGCAGTGGCGCATCGAGCTGCGACAGCATCAGCGCCATCGTCCCGGCTTCCTGACTCTGCTCGGTGACCATCTCGCGGGCGGTCTGGCGGACCGGGCCGTCGGGCAGTCGCTGCTCGGCGGCCTGAGCCATCGTCACGCCACCGATGTGGTGGCGCTGCATCAGCTGCAGGAAGAGGACAGCGGCGTCGCGTCCGCGCGCAGCGGCCAGGGCGTCGAGCTCGGCGCGGGTGGCCATGCCGGGCATCGGATCCCGCGTTTCGGCACCCGACGTCTCATGGTGTCCGTGTCCGAAGGCGGCGCGCGGCCCCTGCATCCACGCCATCGGCTCCGGATTGGTGGGTGTCACACCCGACAGGCGCAGCCAGCCGAGCATCGTGCCCAGCTCGGCGTTCTGGCCGTCCCGGATCTGCTGGGCCAGTCGGTTCACCACCGGATCGGTGCCGGGATCGAGCTGTTGCGTCATGATCAGTGCCTGCTCGTGGTGGGCCACCATGTCCTGTACGAAGGCGATCTCGGTGGGATCCAGCACCGGTGCCGGCTCCGGATCGTCGGCCACGACGAGGGGCCGCAGCGCCGCACCCAGCACCATCGACAGTAGGACCAACGCGCCCAGCGCGAGCGTCCGGATCCACGCGGGTGACGTGGTCACGAGCCGACGGTCGAACGCTGATCGGCGGGCGGCGTGTACGTGCCGGGATCCAGGCGCAACGTCATGAATCCGTTGTCGGCGCATGTGACCCACAGTTCGTTGCCACGCCACTCGGGCGGTGAGAAGCACCAGTCGGTGGACAGGTCACCGAACGCGACCATGCCGGTGCGGGGGCTCAATGCCTCCGCGGGGTCGAACACCCCCTGCTGGATGGCCTGCGTGACGGCGCCGGCCTCGAGGATCGGTACGCCGATGATCGAGGCGAGGGCGTGCGGGGAGTTCCACAGTTCGGTGTTCTGCCCCTTTTTCGCGGGCGGGTTGTAGTACGCGATCTCCCGGACGTCGAACGGGTCCCGGACGTCGAAGACCCTGATACCGGACGAGATCCAGCCGCAGGCGAGCGCCGTCGGGTCGACCGGGCGATCGGCGGCGCAGTAGTGCGAGTCGTAGGCGAACAGCGATCCGCCGGAGGCGGACGCGAGCATGCTGTCCTGGTGCTCCGGCAGGTTCACCTCGAGCTTGATCGAGTTGACGACTCTGGGAGCGGTGTCGTCGGCGACATCGACGACTTTCACTCCGCCGGAACCGGCCTCGTCCACCGTGAACAGGTAGGGACGACCGTCGTAGTTGACGGGAACGCTGTGTTGGGTGGCCCAGCCGTCGGTCCAGTGCAGTTCCGCGACGACCGGCACCTGCGGATTCGGGTCGCGACGCTGGACCGCCGACGCATCGAGGACGGTGATACCGCCGAGGATGTTCGACAGGTACACCCGATTCCCGTCCGGACTCACCCCGATCCCGTGCATCGACAGGCCGGGCAGGCCCTGCCAGACGACTCGGGGGTTCGCCGGATCGGTCAGATCGACCGCGCTGACGATGCCCGGCGCGGTGCCGGACGCCCAGTAGGTGTTGCCGTCCGGGGAGAACCCGCCCTCGTGCGATGTGACGGGCAGCGGCAGACGTAGGTCGCTGCCCGGTCCGGTGTTGAGCAGTCGGGGATGGGCGCAGTCGGAGATGTCGTAGACGGACAGTAACCCGGCGCCGGTGAGCGCAGGTACTCCCATGCCCACCAGCAGTTTTCGCGCAGAGTTGACCTTGAGGCTCTCCCACGTGCCGGCGAGCATCGCGGGCTCGGTGAGGGTCGCGGTCAGGACCGGGTTCGTCGGGTCGGAGACGTCGAGCACCTGGACGCCCTGCGCCGGGCCGAGCAGGTTGCCGGGGAAGAAACTGCCCACGTACGCGCAGTGGGCGTAGCTCGTCGAGGTGATGCCGCCACCCCGCCCGGCGTATCCACCGAGGCGCTCGATGTTGCAGCGGTAGCCGGCAGTGCTGCGGCCGCTGTCCCGATCGGCGGCCGGAACATCGCCCTGTAGGCCAGTTTCCGGAGTGGATCCAGGTCCGCAGGCCGCCCGTGCGACCGCGGTGTCGGCGATGTCGTGGGTGGACCGGGCAGCCGTCGGGGCAGCATTCGTCGGCCCCTGCGCGCCGACGACTTGGGACGGCAGGAGGACGACGGCCGCCGTGACCACGAGCGCACCACGCCATCGTCGAGCGGTCGACAGTCCCAGCATGTCCGCCTCCAGCCGCCGTCACCCGGACCGCGCCGTCCGGTGCCGTACTCCAGTGTGCGTGAATCCGATCCACCGCGAGGTGAATCGGGCGACAATCGAATGGACGGTGCCCGGTGGCCGGAGGCGGGTGCAGCGAGAACGTCAGCGGGCGGGCTGCAACTCCGGAAGTTGCCACGTGCCGTCGGCCACTGCAGCCCGCGGCCGGTACAGACGGACGAGGAAGTTCCAGCCGTCGGCGGTGGGAATCGCGTTCGGCGTGCCCTCGGGGAACTCACCGAACCGCACCGTGACCGAGCCGTCCTCGTTGGCGATACCGGTGATGTTGTTGACGCTGTAAGCGTTCCGATCGTTCGGCTCGAAGAACCCGGCCGCGTTGTAGACCGAGACGGACCAGAATCCGTCGACCGGGACGTCCTTCAGGGTCAGCTCGTAGTTCCCGGTGGTCGCCTCCGGGGCGACCCCGATGTACGTGGCCTCGGTACTCGGCAGCCCGCCCCATCCCGCGGCGGTACCGATCAGGTGGCGCACCGGGGTGACCTGGTCGGGGTTGCCGAACATCGAGTCGAAGCCGGTCAGCCCGGCCGCCAGCTGCAGCAGGGCGGTGCGCGTGGCGTCGAGGCTCGCGGTGTCGTACTCCGGCGCGACGAACGGCTGGGCGGAACCGGCGCTGATCGAGATGCCGTCCTGCACCGCGGCGGCCGCGTCGAGGTCGGCAGGGTTCGCGGGGTCGGCCAGCGTGCGCACCGCGACGACGACGTCGGGTGATCCGAATTCCTCAGCCGTCAGCTTGTATTCGCCCGCGTCGTGGTAGATGGCGCCGACGAGGTGGTCCCGGTTGACCACCATCGCCGAGACGTACCGGTCCCCGTGCTCGGGCAGGGTCAGCGTCGCACCCTCGGCCAGGTCGACCACCGCGAAGCTGTACAGCGTGTCGCGGTTGAGGCGGATCACGGTCTGACGGTCGATCGCGGCGGGCTCCCGATTGTGCAGCAGCAGGTTGACGCCCCCGGCGTCGCGCTGCAGATCGGCGAACATGCGGTCCGTCTCGGCCCTGACGAAGTTGTCTACGTTGACGCGAATACTCAAGGGATATCTCCTATTCGGTTACGAAACGGACGCTCGGAGCGTCTCACACCAGTGTGGGCGTCACCACCGGAACGGGTTGTGTCACAACGCCCCGATTCCGTTGCCGACCAGCTTGGTGCCGAGGATCAGCAACAGCACCGTCATGATGGCGGCATTGTTGGATGCCAGCCACGTGCGAATCGAATCGAGCAGCGGTGCAGCCCGGTCCGGGACGACCAGGTATCCGATCACCGGCACCGCGATCATGAGGGAGGCGATGGCGACGAAGATTCCGATGCAGATCGCGACCGCGTCGGCGCCGAGGCCGGAGGTGCCGAGCACCGATCCGGCGGCGATCGCGAGGAACAGGTTCTTCGGATTGACGGCGGCGAGGAGCGCCGCCGTTCCCAGCGCGGCGCCCGGGCGCATCGTGTCGATCTTCGTCATCCACGCCGGCAGGCTCTGTTCGTCGCCGGGCTGCGGCCTCGACCGCCACTGGCGCATGGCCATCGCCAGCAACGCGGCGCCGAGGAGCAACTGCAGGATTCCGACCACCGGTCGGCTCCCGGATGCGGACGACTCGGGCAGGGCGCCCGCGAGCAGTGTGAACACGACGACGCTGGTGAGCACGCCGAGCACCCAGCCGGCGAGGAAGCACGGACCGAGGGCGCGGGCCCGCGGACCCATCAGCAGCAGCGTGGTCGCGATGATCGGTACCGGGCTGATCGCGATCGCGACAGCCAGTGGGAGCAGTTCGCCGACAGCAGTGTTCATGCGAGATCGGGCGTTCAGCAGCCGAGGGAGGAGCCGAGCGCGTTCTGCGCCAACACGATCGCCGCGACGTTCCCACGCAACTGCTGGGCGGCGGCCGGGACGGTCAGGCTCGGGTCCAGCTTGATCCGAGACATGGGGAACTCCTGTTTCGACGACGGGATTCGAGCGCACGGGACTGGCGGCAAGGCTCGCACACCGTACGTTTCGATCGGTAGCGATCGGATCGAGAATCATCCGCAATTGATTAGGCGCCGTGCGTCGATCACTGGCGGAGCTGAACGGCTTGCCGCCGGCTGGTGACCCCGAGTTTGCGGTAGATGGAACGTTGGTGCGTGCGAACGGTATTGACGGAGACGAATAGTTCGGCGGCGATTTCGGCAGCGGTCATGTGGGTGCCGAGGAACCGAAGGATTTCGCGTTCGCGCCGGGTGAGAGGGACGCCGGACGGCTCGCGATCCGCGGATGGTGCGGCACGGGCGAGGAGCGACGCCAGAAGCTGTTCGTGTCGAGTACCCCTGCCGGCGTGTTCGGTGAGGAGCGCACGGAAGTGGGCGTCCACCCGTCCGAACGGCTGGGTGATCCGTTGCGGTTCCGCGATGTCGAGGGCGCGCGCGAGCTGTCGGTGCGCGCGCTCCGCAGCCCCCCGGCTCCAGCTGAGCTGGGCGGCGGTGACGAGACCACCGACCTTGACGTACGAGATCGGCAGCTGCTCGATTCGCTTCAGGCACCGTGCGGCGTCATCCACGCGCCCCGCGCGCCGGTACAGCTCGGCCGCGAGGACCGTTGCCATCGGCAGGCTGTGGGAGAAATCCAGGGTGTCGAGCAGCTTGCAGGCTCGTTCGCTGTCGCCACCGGCGGCCGCGAGATTGGCGGCCGCGGCGGTCCGGAACATCTGCCAGGGCACTCCGTGAACCTCGGCGTCGACGACGTCACCCAGGAGATGTGCTGCCTCGTCGATTGCGGTGACGTCGAGGGCTGCTGCCACGGTGAGCGCGTAGAGGATGCGTGCGAGCGCGGTGTAGGCGGTGTCGCCTCCGGGGGCGAGTGACAGTGTGCGGAAGGTGGCCTGCGCGGCGTCGAGCTCGTTCTGCCAGTAATGGATGAAGCCCTGTGTGAAGAGCTCGATTCCGCCGTCGTACGCGAGCCACTCGGTGCCCACGTCGGCGGCAGTCGACATGGCCAGATCGAGCGTGTCCTGCGCTCGCACGAGATCCCCACCGAACGCGAGTGCGAATGCCAGGTTGGAGGCGGCCCGGTGGGCGAGGACGTGGTGGCCGGCCAGCTCGGCTTCGTCCCTCGCGGAGGTGAGGAGTTGTGCAGCCGCCCGGGGGTCGCGGCGTAGCCGCAGTTCTGTCCAGCCGACCAGGAACACCGCGTGAGCGTGACTGTGGTGCGCGGCATCTCCGGTACCGAGCGCCGCCCGCGCCCGGTCGGCCGCCGCCTCCAGGTCCGCAGCCCGGTGCACGAGGAACAGGTCGGTGAAGGCTCGGTTCGATTCGAAGTGAGCAACGGCAGCGGGGTGGCTCGGTGCCGCCGCATCGGCGCGGGCGAGGAGGAGCGCCGAACCGGCGGTATCGCCGAGGACATCGACGCAGCACGCGCGGATCAGCAGCATCTCCGGGGTGTCCGCGAATTCTGGGGGCAGGGCCACGCACCGTGCGTTCAGGGCGGCAGCGTGCGCCTCGATCACCAGGCGCAACCAGTGTTCGCGGATGATCTCGACGGCGCGACCCGGCACACCTGCGCGCATCGCGTGAACCGTCGCGTCGATCGGGAATCTCGGGGCCAGCCAGTCGGCGGCCGCGAGATCGAGTTGCGCCGCGCGTGCGGCGTCCCGCCGCTGCAACGCCACCCGGCAGTGCTGAGCGAACACGTCGTGCCAGCGGTACGCGGTGCAGCCGTCCGCGCCGACGTACCGGTCGAGGAACAGCCCGCGACGGACGCACTCCTCGAGCAGCGCCGCCGCGCTGTGGGGGTGGCCGCTCAGCACGGCGGCGAGGTCGGTGTCGATCCGGTCGCACGTCGTGGCGGCGAGGACGAACTCGGCCAACTCCGTTGGCAGGTGGCTCAATACGGTGTCGGAGATGTAGTCGGTGAGCAAGTCGCGAGAGCTCTCTGCGAGAAGGGCTGCGTCGTTCGGTGCCCGCTCGTCGAGGTTCAGCAGTGCCAGCCGGACGGCGACCGGCCAGCCACCCGTCCGACGATGCACCGTTGCGGGCTGAGAGACCCCGGCACCGGATTCGCCGATCGCCTCGGCGATCTCCTCGATCGTCAACGCGAGATCGCGCGAGCCCATCAGGGTCGCCGTCCCGTCGATCAGCTGTCGGTTGAACCGGGTGTCGAGCCCCCCGGTGCCCACGAGCACGAACCGAATACTGCCGGAGTCGAATTCGGTGATCGTGCCGACGACGTCGACGATGTCCTCGGCGTCGGCCAGATGGGCGTCGTCGACGATCACCACGACGGGCCCGGGCAGACTCCTCGCGACCTGCCCGAGATGCGTGATCACGGACTGCAGGTCGCCCTGCACCGCGGACCCGCCGCTCACCGGGACGCCGCAGCGCTCGGCCGTCCGGTGCAGCGCGGTGACCAGCCCCACCGCGAAGTGTTCGGGCCCACGGTCGTGCCGGGTGATCGACAGCCAGGCAATCGGTCGGGTGGTGGTCCGGGCCCACGCTGCGAGCGCGGTGGTCTTACCGAAGCCCGGAGGTGCCACCACCAGGGTGAGCGGCGACCGCGTCACCGCGGTGTCGAACAGTGCCTGCATTCGCGGTCGGGGGCGGGTTCCTGGAACCGGCTCCGGCGGCTCGACCAAAAACCATGGCACATAACCCCAGTGCCGCCCCAGACCACCTACCATTCGGTGGAGTCTAGTCACCGCCTCGATGCGGGGCGATTCAGCGGAACGGGCAGGGCGGCCAACGCGTGGTCGACGACGTCGTCGACGCTGAAGACCGGGTCGGCGGTGCGGTCGATCGCGAGGCTCTCGACCATCGACCACCACGCGCGCAGCAGCATTCGCATGGCCGGCGACGGTTCGGTGCCGGTGGCCGCGAGGGTGCGCTCGACCATGGTGTTCTTCATGTTCTCGCGGATCTCTCGGATCTGCGGGTCGGCGCCGAAGCCGCCGTGGAAGAACGACTGGTAGTTGTCGCCGTGCCGGTCGATGAACGAGACGAAGGCGAGCACGACGGCCCGCAGCTGATCGGCCGTCGGGTCGGTCGCGTCCGGCACCGCGGCGCGCAGCAGGCGTCGGGCCGCCGCGCCGACGACCGCGACGTAGTAGTCCTGCTTGGTGGGGAAGTACCGGAACAGCAGGCCGCGGGAGATCCCGGCCTTCTCGGCCACCTGGTCGATCGACAGTGCGTGGATGGGACGCGTGGACAGTTCCTGCAGGCCGATCGCGACGAGCTGACGCTTGCGCTCCTCGGGCGGGAGCCGCCGCCGGGGAGCTGCAGTTTCGATCGACACGAGATGACACCGTCCAGGTTCTTGATTGCGGGGCAAGTCTACGTTTAGGTTAACTGAGCAATGCTCAGTTAGTCGACGTGACGGAGGCCGGCATGGATTTCGCCCCGAGCGCGCGGTCGCAGGAGTACCTGGACCGACTGCGTGAGTTCATCGCGACCGAGGTCGCGCCCGTCGAGGCGCGGCTGCGGGCCGAGCGAGTCGCTCCGTTCGCGCAGCGCGCCGACGTCTCCGGCGCCGCGATGTGGCAGGTCTCCGACGAGTTCCGCGCGCTGCAGGCGAAGGCGCGGGCGCAGGGACTGTGGAACCTCTTCCTGCCCGACGCCGAACTCGGCGCCGGCCTGAGCAACGTCGAGTACGCGCCGCTCGCCGAGGAGATGGGCCGCTCCCCCTTCGTCTCCGCGGTCTTCAACTGCGACGCCCCGGACACCGGGAACATGGAGGTGCTCTACCACTACGGCAGCACCGCGCAGAAGGAGCGCTGGCTGAAGCCGTTGCTGGACGGCGAGATCCGGTCCGCGTTCTGTATGACCGAGCCCGACGTCGCGTCGTCCGACGCCACCAACATGGCGGCGACCGCCGTCGTCGAGGGCGACGAGGTGGTCCTGAACGGCCGCAAGTGGTGGAGCACCGGCATCGGCAGCCCGGACTGCAAGGTGCTGATCTTCATGGGCCTCACCGACCCGGAAGCACACAGGTATCAACGGCATTCGATGGTGCTGGTCCCGATCGACACGCCCGGAGTGAAGGTCGAGCGGATGCTCTCGACGATGGGCTTCTACGACGAGCCGGGCGGCCACGGCGAGGTGTCGTTCACGAAGGTCCGGTTGCCGCTGGACGCGATCGTCGCCGGCCCCGGACGTGGATTCGAGATCGCGCAGGGCCGGCTCGGTCCGGGCCGGGTGCACCACTGCATGCGCCTGGTCGGCCTCGCGGAGGCGGCGCTCGAGCTGGCGATCCGCCGCGGCACCGAGCGCGTCGCGTTCGGTAAGCCGCTGATCAACCTGGGCGGCAACCGCGAACGCGTCGCCGACGCGCGCATCGCGATCAACCAGTTGCGGCTCCTCGTGCTCCACACCGCGTGGCTGCTCGACACCCAGGGCATCGCGGGTGCCCGGTCCGCGGTGTCGGAGATCAAGGTCGCGGCCCCGCGGGTGGCGCAGCAGGTGATCGACTTCGCGATCCAGATCCACGGCGGCGGTGGACTGTCCGACGACTTCCCGCTCGCCGGCGCCTGGACGGCGGCCCGTGCCCTGCGGCTGGCCGACGGCCCCGACGAGGTGCACCAGGGCCTGGTGGCCCGCTTCGAGTTGGGTAGGTACCAGTGACGGCGCAGATGCCCGACAACGCCCGCACCGTCCGCGACGAGGACGCCTTCGACGTCGATGCCGTCGCGCAGTGGCTCCGCGCAAACGGTCTGCACGAGAACGGCATTCCCGACGTCCGCCAGTTCGCGGGCGGTGCGTCCAACCTGACGTATCTGCTGCGCTACCCGGACCGCGACCTGGTGCTGCGCCGTCCGCCGGCCGGCGCGAAGCCGTCGTCCGGACACGACATGGTCCGCGAGTACCGCATCCAGTCGCTGCTCGCGCCGGTGTACCCGCACGTGCCGGCCATGGTGGGGCTGTGCACCGATCCGTCTGTGCTGGGCAGCGACTTCTACGTCATGGAACGCGTCGAGGGCACCATCCTGCGGTCCGCTCCCCCGGCCGAACTCGGGCTCACCCCGGAGAACACCCGCGAGCTCTGCCTGCGGGTGATCGACCTGCTGATCGAACTGCACGGGGTGGACCCGGCGAGCTCGGGTCTCGACGAATTCGGCCGCGGCACAGGCTACGTCGCCCGCCAGGTCGCGGGATGGACCAAGCGGTACGCGGCCGCCCGCACCGACAACGTTCCCGACTTCGCGCGGGTGACACGGTGGCTCGCGGACCACCAGCCCGAGGACGTCGCATCGGCGGTGATCCACGGCGACTTCCGGCTCGACAACGTCGTGCTCGGCGACGACCTGCGGCCGCGGGCCGTGCTCGACTGGGAACTCGCGACCGTCGGTGACCCGCTGATGGATCTGGGATCGAGCCTGGCCTACTGGGTGCAGGCCGACGACCACCCGATGATGCTGGCCACCAAGCGTCAGCCGTCGGACCTGCCGGGCATGCTCACCCGCCGCGAGATCGTCGAATACTACGGCGAGCGAACGGGTCTGCCGATCGACAACTGGCGCTTCTACGAGGTGTTCGGGTTGTTCCGGCTCGCGGTGATCGCGCAGCAGATCTACTACCGCTTCCACCACGGGCAGACCACCAACCCGGCGTTCGAGCACTTCTGGATCGCCGTGGGATACCTCGACACCCGCTGCAACGAACTGATCGACACGGAGGGCAAGCAGTGAGCAGCCGCGCAACTCGAAAGAACATCCTCATCACCGGCGCCAGCTCGGGCCTCGGCCGCGGCATGGCCCGCGAATTCGCCGCGCGCGGGCGGAATCTCGCGCTCGCGGCCCGCCGCACCGACCGGCTCGAGGAACTGCGCGGCGAACTGCTCGCCGCGCATCCGAACATCACCGTTGCGATCCGCAAGCTCGACGTGGACGTCGCCGACCAGGTGTTCGACGTGTTCCGCGACTTCGACGAGGAGCTCGGCGGCCTGGACCGGGTGATCGTCAACGCCGGCCTCGGCAAGGGACAGCCGTTGGGCACCGGCTATTTTCATGCCAACGCGGCGACGGCCCGGACCAACTTCCTCGGCGCGCTCGCGCAGAGCGAGGCGGCGCTCGAGCTTTTCCGGCCGCGCAACGCCGGCCACGTGGTGCTGATCTCGTCGGTGAGCGCGATGCGGGGCATGCCGCGCAACCTCACCACCTACGCCGCGTCGAAGGCGGCGGTCGCGGCGCTCGGTGAGGGCATGCGCGCGGATCTCGCGAAGACCGGCATCGACGTCAGCACCATCTTCCCCGGCTTCATCCGCTCGGAGATCAACGAGAAGGTGAAGAAGGTGCCGTTCATCGTGGACACCGAGACCGGTTGTCGAGCGCTGGCCGCCGCGATCGAGAAGGAACCGAACAAGGCGTACGTCCCGGCGTGGCCGTGGCTGCCGGTGTCGATGGCGATGAAGGTGCTGCCGCTCTCGGTGGTGTCCAGGATGGCGTAGTCGTCGCACCAGATCGGTCCTGACCAGCGGGTTTCGCGGAACCGGTTGGTTTGTGGGGCATCGAGATAAATATTCGATAACGCTCGACGAATCGATACAGAGTCGTTACCCTTTTGTGACGGGCCCCGTAGGAGCGCACTCCTCGGGCCGCTCAGCAGCACAAATGAGGTAACACCGTGGCCCAGAACCACACGTCATCGCACCCCTCCCATCACAACCCCGGCCGCCGTCGCCGACTGAAGACGGCGGCACTAGTCGCCCTCACCGGATCCCTGCTCGTCGGTGGTGCGCAGGTCGGCGTGGCTACCGCGTCCGCCGCGCCGCAGTTCGCACAGGCCGCCGGATCCGTCCTCCGACTCGGTTCGAGTTCCTCTGTGGTGCAGCCTGTTTCAGGCGTACTGACATCGAGCTACGGGCCCCGTGGAAACAGCCACCACAACGGCATCGACATCGGTGCGAGCATCGGCACGCCGATCTACTCGGCGGCAGCCGGCAAGGTGATCTCGGCCGGCCCGGCCTCCGGCTTCGGGCAGTGGGTGCGCGTCCAGCACGACGACGGCACCATCACCGTGTACGGCCACGTCGACACCTACGTCGTGAGCGTGGGCCAGCGCGTCGCGGCCGGTCAGCAGATCGCGACGGTCGGCAACCGCGGTCAGTCCACCGGACCGCACCTGCACTTCGAGGTCTGGAATCCCAGCGGCCGGCAGGTCGACCCGCAGGCCTGGCTGCGGAAGAACGGCGTCGCCCCCACCTGGTGACGGCGTACCCCGTTACAGGCCGAGGACGTCCCCGCGGAACCGGCGTCGCATCCGCCGATCGTGGGTCACCAGGACGACGGTGCCGGTGAACGCTTGCAGCGCCTCCTCGAGTTCCTCGACCAGCGCCGGTGCCAGGTGATTGGTGGGCTCGTCCAGTAGCAGTAGGTCGGCGCCCGACGTGGCCATCAGCGCCACGTCGAGGCGTCGGCGCTGGCCGAAGGACAGTTCCCCGATCCGGCGGTCCAGGTCCTCGGGGCAAAACAGCCCCAACGAGAGCAGTTCTGCCGCCGCGGCGTCCGGCTCGGTGCGGCACTCGGCCGCATACGCCCGCCGCAGCGTCGTCTCCGGTGGCCGACGGGGCGGTGTCTGCGTGAGATATCCGATCCGTCCGGGCGCGCGTACCGAACCGGTGTCGGGAACGATCACGCCCGCAATCACATTCAGCAGGGTCGTCTTCCCGGAACCGTTCGGTCCCGTCACCAGTAGTCGGCCACCGTGCCGCACCTCCAGTCGGGGGATGGTCAGCCGAGTGTCGACGCGGACGTCGTCCAGGCGCACCGCCGGACCGTCGGGTGACGGGTCGGAGGCGGCCAGTGCCGGCGTGAACCGCAGGGGTTCCGGCGGTGGCGAAACGGTATTCGTCGTCAGGCGGTCGATCCTCTCCTTCGCGTTGCGGATCCGGCCCATCGCACCGTGGTCGCGGCTTCGGGCCCGGAAAGCGCCGTGGCCGAACCCCGCCTTCTCCTGTCTGCGGGGGATCGCCGCGAGCCGATATGCATTGGCCTCGACGAGGCGGGCGCTGCGGTCGAGTTCGAGTCTCCACTCCTCGTACTCGCGAAGTCGCCGCCGACGCTCGGTCGCCTTCGCTGCGAGATATCCGTCGTAGCCGTCGCCGTAGCGGCGCACACGGCGTTCGTCGACCTCGAGGATCACCGACGTCAACCGGTCGAGGAACACCCGATCGTGGGTCACCGCCGCCACCGTGCCGCGGTGGTCGATCAGGCGTGCTCGAGCCAGGCGACGGCATCGTCGTCGAGATCGTTCGTCGGCTCGTCCAGCAGCAGGAGTTCGGCGTTCGATGCCAGGGCGGCGGCCAGCGCGAGTCTGGCCTGCTGTCCACCCGACAGCGTGCCGACCCGTCGGGATCGGTCGAGATGCGGCAGACCGAGGGCGTGCAGGGCGGCATCGACCCGTTCGTCGGCGGTATAGCCGTCCAGGCTTTCGAAGATCGCCGTGGCGTCCGTGTACCCCGACAGAAGTCCCTCGACGTCGTCGGCGGACGCATCGGTCAAGCGCCGCTCGAGGTGGCGGATCCGGGCCTCGAGGGCGCGGAGGTCGCGGAGAACGTGGTCGATCGCGGCCTGGACCGTCGCGTCGGCCGGAAGATCCAGGGACTGTGCGGCATACGCGATGCCGCCCGGAGCGACGACTCGCACCTCGCCGTTTTCGGTGGGTGTGTGGCCGGCGAGCAGGGCGAGCAGCGTCGACTTGCCGGACCCGTTGTCACCGACGACGCCGACCTTCGTCCCGGGCGGGATGGCGAGATCGACGGCGTCGAGGACGACAAGGTCGCCGTACCGCTTCGAGACGGAAAACAGGGAGAACTGGGAGACGGGCATGGGCGTGCTCCTTGAACCCGGAACGAATCCGGGGAGATCGGGGAAAGGTGCCCTCGCGCAATCGACCCGGTCGAACCGGGCGGAAATGTCTGCGCGCTCAGGACCCACCGCGGAGCGAGCTCGACGCGGCGTCCCGATCTACTGATTCAGAGTGCCCACGAAAATTACCGTAGCACCGGAGGATTCACTCGACCACCGATTATCCGGGGAGCTTCCTCGAATACACCTGTGGCGGTGGTCGAATGAATCGACCACCGCCACAGGAGGTTTTACGCGGAGACTCAGGCCTCGATGATGAAGGCCTCGAGCTCGGCGCGAGCCTTGTCGTCGGCCATCTGGACCGGCGGGGACTTCATCAGGTACGCCGACGCCGGCAGGATCGGGCCACCGAGGCCGCGGTCCTTGGCGATCTTCGCGGCGCGGATGGCGTCGATGATGATGCCGGCCGAGTTCGGGGAGTCCCAGACCTCGAGCTTGTACTCCAGGTTCAGCGGGGCGTCACCGAACGCGCGACCCTCGAGGCGGACGTACGCCCACTTGCGGTCGTCGAGCCACTCGACGTAGTCCGAGGGACCGATGTGGACGTTGCGGTCGTGGACCTTGCCGGACAGCGGTCCGTTGAGGTTCGAGGTCACGGCCTGCGTCTTCGAGACCTTCTTGGACTCCAGGCGCTCACGCTCGAGCATGTTCTTGAAGTCCATGTTGCCGCCGACGTTGAGCTGGTAGGTGCGGTCCAGCACCACGCCGCGGTCCTCGAACAGCTTCGCCATCACGCGGTGGGTGATGGTGGCGCCGACCTGGCTCTTGATGTCGTCGCCGACGATCGGGACACCGGCCGCGCGGAACTTCTCGGCCCACTCCGGGTCGGAGGCGATGAAGACGGGCAGCGCGTTGACGAACGCGACGCCGGCGTCGATGCAGCACTGCGCATAGAACTTGTCGGCCTCTTCCGAGCCCACCGGCAGGTAGGACACGAGGACGTCGACCTTGGCGTCCTTGAGGGCCTGGACGACGTCGACGGGCTCGGCGTCGGAGACCTCGATGGTCTGCGCGTAGTACTTGCCGATGCCGTCGAGCGTCGGGCCACGCTGGACCGGGACGTCCAGCGGCGGGACGTCGGCGATCTTGATGGTGTTGTTCTCGCTGGCGTTGATGGCCTCGGAGAGGTCGAACCCGACCTTCTTGGCGTCGACGTCGAACGCGGCGACGAACTGGACGTCGCGCACGTGGTACTGGCCGAAGGTGACGTGCATCAGGCCGGGGACCGTCGAGTTCTCGTCGGCGTCCTTGTAGTACTGCACGCCCTGGACCAGGGACGAGGCACAGTTACCCACGCCCACAATGGCTACACGCACCGCGGTGCTGTTCTCACCCATGGTCGGGTTCTCCTTCTTTCTTCTGGAGTGCTGCTGCTGTTGATGATTGTTCGGCGGCGATCAGCTCGTTGAGCCACCGCACTTCGCGCTCGCTCGATTCGAGACCGAGCTGGTGGAGCTGGCGGGTGTATCGGTCGAGTGATCCGGTGGCCCGCCCGACGGCGTCGCGGAGGCCTTCTCGACGCTCCTCGACCTGACGTCGCCTGCCTTCGAGGATCCGCATCCGCGCCTCGGCGGGGGTGCGGCTGAAGAAGGCGAGGTGCACGCCGAACCCGTCGTCGGTGTAGTTCTGGGGCCCCGTGTCCGCCACCAGCTCGGAGAAACGCTTCCGACCAGCGGGGGTGAGCTCGTACACGCGGCGTGCCCGACGCTTCACGGTGCCTTCCTCGCCCGAGTCCTCGGCGATCAACCCGTCTGCCTGCATGCGGCGCAGGGTCGGGTAGAGCGAGCCGTAGGAGAAGGCGCGGAACGCACCGAGCAGGCCGGTGAGCCGCTTACGTAGCTCGTAGCCGTGCATGGGTGACTCGAGGAGCAGCCCGAGAATCGCGAGCTCGAGCAAGACCACACCCCCTGAGTGTCCCGAACATAACCGATAGATGCGATTGCCAACTATATCGCACCGATATATACGAACACACAGTTGTACGAAAATGGCTGGTAGGAGGCCTAGCGGTCGGCTCGATAGACCTCGCGGACGGCCCCGTCGAAGCCGACCGTCATGAAGCCCTGCGCGCCCGTCCTGTCGTTCGACAGATAGATGCCCACCACCGGCCCGTTGTTTTCGTCGCGATCCGCGATCAGATAGCTCGTGGTGGGTGCGTCGACGCCGATCGTGCGATCGGCGCCGTAGAACAGCCCGATCAGCTGGGGAACGTTCGGCCGCAGGTCAGCCAGGTCGACGGGCACGCCGGCGGTGCGACCCGGCGACCTTCCCTCGTCGGTGAGCTTCCCGTCCTCGTACCGATACGACTGCTCGCTGCCGGGGGCACCGGGCACTGGACGGGAGATCGACGCGTAGTCGGGATGGATAGTCAGGGTGTCGACCTCCGAATCGCCCAGTTGCCGGGCGATGTCGTCGAGCATCCGTCCTAGTCCCGCTGCGGTGATCAAGTCGGTGCCCGCCCTGGGCGATGCGGTTTCGTAGTGGTCGCGGGTCGAGGTGGCCACGACGACGAATCCGCACGCCGCGACGACCACCGTCGACAGCGCGACGACCCAGCGAGTACTCGGCGTCGATGGCACGGTCACCGTCCTCCGACCGGGAAGACGTCGACGATCGAGCCGTCGAGCCTCGTGTCCACGGATCCGGTTCCTCGGACGGAATCCTCGAACTGGATGCTGACCAGGCCCCCGCCCGACGAGTCCGCGCGCACGAAGATGTGGCCCAATTCGGCTGACAGGAGCCCGATCAGCCGCGGCCCGGCCGCGATCGTCTCGGTGAGTCGGTCGACGTCGAGGTATGCCAGGTCGACCGTGACCTTGTCCGACGCGCGGTTGTCGGGTTCCCGAGACGTCGAGAAGCCGCCGCGGAAGCTCCAATCCTGCACGCGACCCGGCAGGTCCGGCAGCACCCGTCCGAAGAACACGTAGGTGGAGTAGAAGGTGACCTGGTCGACCTGCAGGTCACCGAACTTCTGCTTGTACGCAGTCAGGAACTGCCGGATCCCCTCGGGTGAACGCGGGTCGTGTGACTCGACCACGATCGGCTGAGGTTCAGCCGCGGGGAGCGGTGCCGGCGCCGGTTCGGCTGCGACGGCCACCTCCTGGGCCGCGTCTACTCGAGACACGTAGACGACGGTCCCGCAGACCGCGACGATCGCGATCGCGATTGCGACCGCCGCGACGGCGCGTCCCGGAATCTGCCGGCGCGGCGCCGACTGCGGTGCCGCCACCGCTTCGAGGAGATGCTCGGGAATTTGCAGGTCCGTGACGAGCGAGCCGAGTTCCCCCAGTGTCTTGGCCTTCATGGCCCGTGCGGTTCGGGCCCGGTACTCGGTCGGGTCGAGCTGCCCGTCGCCGTAGCCGGCATCGAGTAGTGCGCAGGTCTGCGCGCGATCGATGTCGCGCGCGCGCTTTCTGGCGGGGGCTCGCTCTGGCACGCGGTGATCATAGGGAACCGGTCGGAATGTTGCGTGGCCGCGCCCGCGGATCCGGCTGCGGGGTCTACTGGTCGGCGCTGCGAACTCTGCGGACCTCACCGTCGAAACCCACGGTCAGAAACCCGCTCGTAGCCTGCTCGTCGTTGCGCAGGTAGATCCCGGCAGTCGGTCCGTGCTCGTCCTGTTCGATCGAGATGTGCGTGGACGTCGGATCGGCGACGGCGAGCGTGCGGTCGGCGCCGTAGAGCAGGCCGATCACGGTGGATACGTTCGGGCGCAGGGGCGCCAGATCGATCGACAGTCCGTTGCCGCTGCGCGGCGAAGGGGTGCCGGCTTCCGTGAAAAGTGCCTCGCCGTCGTCGACCTCGTACCGGTACGAGATCGACATCCCGGGCTTTCCGGGAACGGGACGGTTGATCGATGCGTACTCGGGATACACGTTGAGGGTGTCGACCGAGGAATCGCCGAACTCCCGCTGGATCTCGTCCAGCAGCCGGCCGAGCCCGGCGGCGGTGGTCAGGCGCGCGGAGTTCGGGGAGTTCGCCGCGCCGTCGGTGCCCGTCGAGCCGCCCCACGGGCCGGTCGTGACGACGATTCCCCCGGCCACGGCGACTGCCGCTGCGGCGAATGCGGCTATCCGGCGCACGTTCCGCCCCTGCGGCGGCGGGACCGAGTCCTCGCGTTCGCGCGGAATCCTGCGCTCAGGGCTTGCCACGGTCAGCCGTCCGCACGTGACGGGGCGGAGGTGCTGGTGACAACCCCGTCGAACGTCGCGTAGAGATGTTCGGAGAACAGTCCGGGGTCCTCGACGTAGATCAGGATCTCGGGTTCGTCGGTGATCGGGTCGGGGCGGACGATGATGTAGTCGATCCGGCCGCCCGGCAGTCCCACCACGGACGGAGCGTCCCGGATCAGGTTCCGGAGCCCGTCGAGCCGGATCGTGGCGAGGTCGACCGTCGCGTCGGTGGTACGAGACCATGGTGACCCGCTCGGGTTGAAACCACGGTAGTACTCCCAACGCTGGACGCGATGCGACTGCTCGGGAAGCATCCGACTGAAGCGGGCGTAACGCTGCTTCAGGTACAGCTCGTCGACGATCTGATCCCCGAACTTGTTCTGGAACTGCTGGAGGAATACCTCGATCCCGTCGGCGGTCGTCGTGTCGACCGGGTCGACCACGATCGCGTCGGGCTCGCCCGGAATCGGTGCCGGTGCCGGTTGTTCGGCGGCGGCGACCTCTTGAACGGAGTCCGTCTGCGGGATTCCGTCGTCGCTACGTGTGACGACGGCCACGAGACCGATCACGACGGCTACTCCCACGACGGCCGCGGCGATCGCCGGGCCACGGCGGTTCCGTGGGGACACCGTGGCCTCCCGGATCGCCATCTCGGCAAGGTGCGCCGGAATCTGCAGATCGGACACCAACGCATCGAGTTCGCCGAGTGTCTTCGCCTTCATCGCGGCGGCGGTGCGGGCGTCGTACTCTCCGGCGTCGAGCTGGCCCTCGCTGTATCCGGCGTCGAGCAATCCGCAGGTCTGCACGCGATCGATATCGCGCGCGCGTGTATTCGAGGAAGCCTGCGCAGCCATGGTCGTGAGTCTAAGTAACGGTCCGACTCGGGCCAGCGGCGCCGCCCGACTCCCAGCGGCCGGGCCATGTCAAGACCTTGTGTTCGTCCCCACGTGCGGTCACTCCCGCCCCACCCCGCTGACGGTGGACGCACGTACTCTGGTCTCCGTGCGGATACAGCGGCAGGTCGTGGACTACGCGCTGCAGCGCCGGTCCCTGCTGTCCGAGGTCTACTCGGGGCGGACCGGCGTCAGCGCGGTCTGTGATGCGAGCCCGTACCTGCTGCGTGCGGCCAAGTTCCACGGCCGGCGCAGCGAGGTGATGTGCCCGATCTGTCGTAAAGAAGAGTTGACCCTCGTATCTTGGGTGTTCGGCGACAAGCTGGGTCCGGTGTCGGGCTCGGCACGGACACCCGAGGAACTGGTTCGTCTGGCCGCGACCGAGGAGGAGTTCTCGGTTCACGTCGTCGAGGTGTGCCGCACATGCAGCTGGAACCACTTGGTCCAGTCCTACGTTCTCGGTGCGGTGCCTGCACCGAAGCGGCCGCGGAGGTCTTCGTCCCCGCGTCGCCGCACCGCGAGCGAGTAGGGACCCGACAGCTGTGCCCACCGACCGACGCAACCGAGGACTGCCCACAGTCACCCGATTACTGGAGATTCGTACGTGAGTTCCCCCAACAACCCTCAGGGTCGAGCCAACGGACCTAAACGTCCCAACGGCCCGCAGCAGAGTGGACGACCGGCCGGGCAGCAGCCCGGCCGACCTGTGGGTGGCCCCGCGCCGCGCCGCAACCCCGGCCCGCCGCCGGGTGGTCGTCCCGCAGCACCGCGGCAGCCGCAGGGCGGACGCCCCCCGCAGGGTGGTCGTCCTCCGCAGGGCGGTCCGCGTCCGGCCCAGGGCGGTGGTGGTGGCCGCGGACCCGGCGGACGCCCGCCGGCCGGCCCGCCGCCGACCGCCCGCAAGTCGGGTGGGGGTTCCGGCGGTCAGCCGCCGAAGGGGCCGAAGAAGACCAAGTCGAGCAAGTGGAAGATCGCCCGCCGCGTCACCGCCGCGGTGGTGGCCGTCGGCCTGATCGTGCCGATCCTCGGCTTCATGGTCGCGTACATCTTCGCGGACGTCCCGCGTCCCGGTGACATGAAGACCAACCAGGTCGCGACGATTCTCGCGTCGGACGGCACCACCGAGATCACCCGTGTCGTGCCGCCCGAGGGCAACCGCACCGAGGTCACGATCGACCAGATCCCGGTGCATGTGCGCAACGCCGTGCTCGCGGCCGAGGACCGTGACTTCTACTCGAACCCGGGCTTCTCGGTGACGGGCTTCGCGCGCGCCGCCCGTGACAACGTGCTCGGCCGCGACAGCGCCGGCGGCGGATCCACGATCACGCAGCAGTACGTCAAGAACGCACTGGTCGGTTCGGAGCGTTCGCTCACCCGCAAGATGAAGGAATTGGTCATCTCCTCGAAGATGGCCAAGCAGTGGTCCAAGGACGAGATCCTGGCCGCCTACCTGAACACCATCTACTTCGGTCGCGGCGCGTACGGCATCGCAGCCGCCTCGCAGGCGTACTTCGGCAAGCCGGTCGAGGAACTGACCGTCTCCGAGGGCGCCGTGCTGGCAGCAGTGATCCAGCAGCCGTCGGGTCTCGATCCGGAGTTCAACCCGACCGGCGCGCAGACGCGCTGGAACTACGTCCTCGACGGCATGGTCGGCAGCGGCACGCTCAACTCGGCCGATCGCGCGGCGGCGCAGTTCCCGCAGGTCATTCCGTCCGCCGAGGTCGACAACGGCGCCGGCGGCGGCGGCCCCGAGGGCCTCATCAAGCAGCAGGTGCTGCAGGAGTTGTCGGCGTCGGGGATCAGCGAGCAGGACCTCAACACCGAGGGTCTGCAGATCACCACGACGATCGATCCGCAGGCGCAGCAGGCGGCGCTGGACGCCGTCGAGACCTACATGGACGGTGAGCCGTCCGAGCTGCGGACCGCCGTCGTGTCGGTCGATCCGCGCAGCGGCGCGGTCCGCGCCTACTACGGCGGCCAGGACGGCACCGGCTACGACTTCGCGCAGGCCGGTCTCCAGACCGGTTCGTCGTTCAAGGTGTTCGGCCTCGCGGCCGCACTCGACCAGGGTGTCCCGCTCTCGCAGATGTACGACAGCGGCCCGCTCACGATCAACGGCATCTCGATCGGCAACGTCGAGGGCGAGTCCTGCGGCACGTGCACCATCGCCGAGGCGCTCAAGCGGTCGCTCAACACGAGCTTCTACCGCCAGATGCTGTCTATCGACGACGGCCCGCAGTCCATCGCCGACATGGCCCACAAGGCCGGCATCCCCGAGGACATCCCGGGTGTGGGCCCCTCGCTCACCGAGCCGGGCGGTGTCGGGCCCAACAACGGCATCGTGCTGGGCCAGTACCAGTCGCGGCCGCTCGACATGGCGTCCGCGTACGCCACGCTGGCCGCATCGGGCACGTACCACCAGCCGTACTTCGTGCAGAAGGTCGTCACCGCCGACGGCACCGTCCTGCTCGACCGTGGCACCCCGGTCGGTGAGGACCGCATCGACGAGGCCGTCGCCGACAACACCACCGCCGCGATGACGCCGATCGCCGCGTACTCGCGCGGCCACGGCCTCGCGGGTGGACGCCCGTCGGCGTCGAAGACCGGCACCGCGCAGCTCGGCGACACCGGCTCCAACAAGGACGCCTGGATGGTCGGCTACACCCCGTCGCTGTCGACTGCGGTGTGGGTCGGTACCGAGCAGGGTCTGCCGCTCGAGAACAGCTACGGCGGCATGATCTACGGCTCGGGTCTGCCGTCGGACATCTGGAAGGCCACGATGGACGGCGCGCTCAAGGGCACCGACGTCGAGAAGTTCCCGACGCCGAAGCCGATCGCCGGTGTCGCGGGTGTGCCCGCGTACTCGGCCCCGGCAGCGCCGAAGACGACCACCGAGGCCCCGTCGAGCACGTCGGAGACCACGACGACGCGCCCGCCGCTCGAGATCACCACGAGCAACGTGGAGATCCTGCCCGGTGTGACGATCCCGATCCCGGGCATCAAGCCGGGACAGTCCACCGAATCGTCGCCGACGCAGTCCCCGGACGCGCCGTCGTCGGAGGAGGAGCAGCCGCCGGCCGCCGGTGGAAACGCTCCGCAGGGGCAGCAGCGGCCCGCGCCGCAGCCGGTACCCGCCGGATAGCGGATTCCCGGTAGCCTCGCGGAGTGGCCGACATTACCGCGGGCAGCACCGAGGACAGGATCGGCGGCGAGTTGGTGTCTCCGGCACCACTCGCCGCCGATCGTCGTTCCGCCGACTGGCGGGACGTTCCCGGTCATACGGATCCGCTGACGTCGAAGTTGGCGGCGACGATCGGCGGGCCGGTGGGCCGGCACGCGCTGATCGGACGGACCCGCTTCTTCACCCCGATGCGGGTGATCCTGTTGCTGGCCGTCGTCTTCCTCAGCCTCGGCTGGTTCACCAAGGCGGGTTGCATCCAGCAGGCCCCCGTGGGCGAGAACGGCGTCCTCGGCCTGGACTGGAGCGGCAACCGTCAGTACGTCGCGATGTGTTACTCCGACACCGTCCCGCTGTACGGCGCCGAGCACCTCGACGAGGGCGCCTTCCCCTACAAGAAGTGGTGGGAGGAGCCGAGATCCGACGGCTCGATCCAGCAGCGGTACATGGAGTACCCGGTGCTGTCGGGGCTGTACCAGTACGGCTCGATGGTGGTCGCGAAGGCGTGGGACGCGACGCCCTGGCTGCCCGGCGGCCTGCAGGTCGCGATCTACTTCAACGTCGTCGCGTTCGGTCTGGCGATGGCATGGCTGGTGACGGTGTGGGCGAGTGCCCTGCTGGCCGGCAGACGGGTGTGGGACGCCGCCCTCGTCGCGTGTTCACCGCTGGTGATCGTGCACGCGTTCACCAACTTCGACCCGCTCGCGACGGCGTTCGCGATGGGTGGCCTGCTGGCGTGGGCGCGCAAACGCCCGGTGCTCGCGGGCATCCTGCTCGGCTTGGGCGGCGCCGCCAAGCTGTTCCCGCTGATGCTGCTCGGTCCGCTGCTGGTGCTGTGCCTGCGGTCCGGGCAGATCCGCGACTGGACGCGGGCGACGCTCGCGGCCGCGGCGGCCTGGCTGGTGGTGAATCTGCCGATCGCGCTGCTGTTCCCACGCGGGTGGGCCGAATTCTTCCGGCTCAACTCCGAACGCGGCGCGGACCCCGACTCGATCTACAACGTCATCGCCTCGTTCACCGGATGGACCGGATTCGACGGCCCGCTCGCGCCGGGTGAATCACCGTCCGTGCTGAACGCCGTGACGCTGCTGCTGTTCGTCGCGGTCTGTGTCGGCATCGGGTACGTCGCGCTCACCGCGCCGCGTCGGCCGCGCGTGGCGCAACTGTGCTTCCTGCTCGTCGCCGGATTCCTGCTCACCAACAAGGTATGGAGCCCGCAGTACTCGCTGTGGCTGGTGCCGCTCGCCGTGCTCGCCCTGCCGCACCGCCGGATCCTGCTGGCCTGGATGACGATCGACGCGCTCGTGTGGGTGCCGCGGATGATGTACTACCTCGGCGTCTCCAACAAGGGACTGCCCGAGGAGTGGTTCACCGGCGCCGTCGTCGTGCGCGACCTGGCCGTCGTCGCCCTGTGCGTGCTGGTCCTACGACAGATCTACCGGCCGACCGAGGACCTCGTGCGGTTCGGGTTCATCGACGACCCCGCGGGAGGCGTCCTCGACCAGGCCGAGGACGCGCCCCCGCGGTGGCTGCCGGCGTGGCTGCGGCCGAAGGTGCCGCCGGTGCGGGCCGACGAAGAACCGGCCTACTTGCGATAGCGCGTGCTCCCGTCCACCCCGTGGGTGGTGCTCACCAGCTTCGCGAAGCAGTGCTCGGTCGCGAACCCCTTCGAGTCGCACCACGCGTTGGCGCCCTCCGGCGTCGGGAACGTGACACCGGCTGCGGTCACCCACCAGTCCCGCTCGGTGAAGGTGCTCCAGTCGCCGCTCCACATCAGTCGCACCTCCGGGTAGCGCAGGCGCAGGTCCAGATGCTCACGCAGGATCTCCGCGTTGTTCCACGTGAGACCGTCGGCCACCAGGCCCGGCTGCTTCGAACTGAGCAGCGGCACCCAGCGGTCCGCGAGATCCGACCGCACGAAGGGGGCGTCGGCATCGGCCTGCTCCCGCAGCGCGTCCCGGCTCGCCCGTTCCGCATCGACCCCGACGGCCGCGGTCGTGGACGCCTCGAAGGTGAGCGGCGACGACGTGCCGGACGGGGCCGACGCGGTGGTGGGACCGGACGACGTGCCCTCGTCTTCGCAGTCCACGAGGATGTCCCCGCCGCCGCTGCCGCTCACACCTCCCCTGCCGTCACCGAGCGTGCCCGGCAGTCGCCAGAACGAGCCCAGCGGGTAGCGGAGTCGCGCGGTCGCGTAGTCGGTGCCGCCCCCATTCGTCGGCGGCAACGTCAGCGGCGTTGCCGAGAAGTCGAATGTCGACGACGCCACGGGACTTCCGTTGTCCCGAACCGTCACCCGCATCGCGTCGGTGGACAGGATGTCCCCGCCCGGACACGTGGCCCGGACGCGCATCTCCACGATCAGGCCGCCGGCATCTGTCCGGAACGAGACCGGCTCCAGTTCCGGCCTGCTGCCGCACTTGGTGACCAGGTCGCCGGAGCCGCCGGAAGTGGAATCGGCGACCGTCCCGATCGCGCCCGGCACCGTCGCGGGGCCTCCGGTGGGAGCGTAGGCGGTGAGTGAATCACCGGTCGCAGCAACGAGATTGTTGCCGCCGGCTCCGATGAGGTCGACGTCGCCAGGCAGTGTCCAAGCGAGGCTGCCGTCGCGGAGGTCGTACGCGTCCAGGCTTCCCTCGCTCCGTGTCACCACGACCCTGCCGTCGGTGGTCTCGAAGCTGCGGCCGCTCGATGGCGTCGTGGTGATGCTCCATAGTTCTTCACCGTCGTCCAAGGCGAGCGCTGTTACCGTCGTGCCCTTCAAGGCGAGCACCCGATCGCCGACGATCGACGCCGTATCCAAGTCACGGCGCGCGGTCCACAGTCTGCTGCCGTCGCCGGGCATGTAGACGGAATCGTCAATGAACACAGGCACGTTCGCCAGAGTGGTGAACGTCTGATGCGGACCCCGGAGCCGACCGGACTGTTCGAAGACGACGGACCCGGCGCTGTCCAGGGCAGCGACGACTGCTTCGTCGGGGGTCGAGTTGCAGACGGATCCGGCGAATCGATCAGCGCCGAGTCCGGTGAAATCCCAGAACGATCCGGCACCGAGGAGCGTTCCGGTGGCCGCGTCGAAGGCGTAGGCGTTCTGTGACGCCTTGTAGAACAGCCGTCCCTGTCGGAACTCGAACGAGTGTCGGTCGCCGCCGCCCCAGGTACACGACTCCGGCAGCGTTGGCCAGGCCTGCCAGGCACTCGACGGATCGGTCGCCGATCCGCTGGTCAGCACGAATCCGCCGCCGCTCGAGCGGCGAGCCGCGTCGTATCCGGCTACGAACACGGTAGACCCGTCGGACGTCGTGTCGATGACGGAGAAGTCGGGCGCGAAGACGTTGCGGGTGGCGCCGGAACGGAGATCGACGAATTCGACACGCGCATTCTCCCCCGGTTCGCCGCGAATCACACACGGTAGTACGCCGTCGACAGGAGCATCGTCGCAACTCGATTGTGCCGACATCGGTCGGGTCCAGCGGACTGCACCCGACTCGGAGTCGAGGCCGATCATCGCGGTATCCCCGCCGGACGACATCCCCGACCTCGCCCGGACCGGTCCGCGCATGGTGACGAGCGTGTCCCCGACGTCGACGAACCCAGCGCCGTAGTACTGGACCGATCCCGACACCGGTGTGAAGAACGCGTCTCCGGGAACACCCCCGACGTCGGTCGGTGAGATGCTCCAGGAACGCGTCGGCTGTGTCGGGAAGGTATAGCGCAGCATGCCTTTCGCGACCGGCTCGGGGGTATCGCCGTCCCTCGTGAGGACCCAGTACGTTCCACCGGCGACGAGGGCGACGACGAGGGCGGCCGCGGCCACGGCGACCAGGATCGGACCGCGTCGCCGACGTGGTGGTGGCACCGCGAACTGTGGGGGCGGCAGGTAGTTCGGGGGCGGGGGTGGTGACTGCGGGTACGGAGGCGGATAACTTCCGGCACGAGGCGGGTACACGGGCGCGCCGGGAGGCACGCCCGGAGCCGCAGGTCCGAACGGCATCCCCGACGAGGGCGGCGCAGGCGACGTGTCGTTTCGCGGATCGTCACGGGTCATGGACTGCCTCCGTCGGGTCGGTCGTGCGGGTGCGGGTCACTTGCTCCAGAACGCGAGCATCGGCTCGTCTGCCAGGACGCCGGTGCCCTCGGTGATGACGAGGGAGTTCGGGTCGATCGTGTAGCGGACCTTGCCGTTGAGCGCGACGAAGCCGGCGCCGGTCGGCGTCGGGTCGTCGATTTCGATCGTGGATCCGTCGCTGGTGCGCAGTCCCTTGTAGTAGTAGCGGCCGGCGCCCGTCTGGCACACGACGACCTGCGACTTCGCCGTCCGACCTATCGCGACAGCGGGATTGGTCGAATTGCATCGCGGACCGGTGCCCGGAAGGAATCCCTGCCCGTCGGCACCCGACACGGTGGACGCGGAAAGCGTCGACGTGCGGGGCGCGGTGGTCGGGACGGATCGTGTTGTCGGAGTTGCGGATGCGTAGGTTCGGGTTGTCGGCGCCGAGTAGTTGTAGTCGGCGTACTGGCGGGGAAGGTCGTCCGTGGCGGTGCTGATCCACGAGACGAACAGCCCGAAGACGGCCACCGCGAGGAGCCACGCGACGAGCCAGATGTAGCCGAGGATGAGTCCGGCCAGCGCGAGCCCGCTGCCCTCTTCGCCGGTCTTCCGGATCTGACTGCGAGCGATGTGGCCGAACGGAATCGCGAGAATTCCGCCGAGTATTCCGAACACGAGGGCGAGGACCGCGAGCGTGTTGGTCGGCCGGGGCGGGCCATACGGCGCCCGCTGTGCCGGATACGTCCCGTCGTACGGATACGGCGGGGGCGGGGAGTGCGGATCGGTCACCGAGTGGCCCTTCGTGGCGAATGGGAGTGCGAGCGGGAACGAATCAGACTACTCGCCCCGTTTGCCGGTCGGGAGCCGTTCGGGGTCGTCCGAACGGACGACACCACCGATGTCGAGGAATTCAAACTCGCAGGGATGTGAAGGGCGCGAACGGAATGTTACGGATGCCGAACCACACGAGCGTGACCGCGAGTGCGACTGCCGGTGCCCATCGGCGCTGGTGCCACTCCGGAATGCGGCGTCCTCGCAGTCGTCCCCACGTCCACGTGAGGTAAGACGCGACGACGAGCACGAGTGCCACGACACCGACGGCGTTGTAGCGCAGCGCTCCCGGAACGTCGAGGTGCAGCAGCGAGTACAGCATCCGCGAACCGCCGCAGAGTGGACAGTCGATCCCCAGGAGCGCCTTGGTCGGGCAGACCGGGACGAGTCCGCCGGGTGTGGTGGGATCGGCCCACACCACGACCCCGCAGACCGTGACCGCGGCCGCCGCGACGGCCGCGGGCGAGGCGAGGCGACGAAGCGCCGTCGGTGCCGGTGTGCGGTGCACGTGGTCCAGTGCACCACACGGCCCGCGCCGAGATCACCAGTCGTCGAGGTTCACCAGGCCGTCCTGGAGGGCGCGTGCGAGCAGCGCCATCTTCGTCCGCGCCGGCCGGTCCACCGAGGCGTACTTGTTGCGGATCCTGATGATGTGCGTGTTGACGGTGGCCTCCGTGACGTAGAGGCAGCGGGCGGCGTCCGCCTTTGAATCGTGCTGCAGCCACACCCGAAGGACCTCGGTTTCCCGCTTCGACAGCAGCGGCCGGCGAACCAGTACCCCGTCCCATTCCCCACCCCGGTCCGACGCCGTTGCGTGCATCCCTGCGACTCCCCTCGCGCGCTGCACCCCGACGTGCCGTTCGACACTGCTGGATGATCTTGTTCACGCGGGTGGGCAAATCGGCCGCGAAAAAAGGTTCCGATACGAAGTCCGTACGGCCACGCGGCGCTGACCAGGCGATCTATAGTCGCCGCTCATGACGACGATTGATGACGATACGTCGCCGACAGGGGTGGATCCGGGGGCGATCGGTTCGCGCGAGGAGCTCGCTGCAGCGTTGACGGCCCTGCGGGCGTCGGCCGGACTGTCGGTGCGGGACGTCGTGGACCGTTCCGGCGGGATCCACGGCACCATCACCGGTTGGTTCGCCGGCCAGCACCTCCCGACGTCCGCCCGGACGGGGATGTTCATCGCGGTGCTGGACGCCTGCGGGGTGACGGGCGAGTCCGCCCAGGCGCCGTGGCTCGATGCGGTGCGCCGGGTCCGGAGCCTCCACGCCCGGCGCGGCATCGCCGCCCGCCCGCCGTACCGCGGTCTCGAGGCGTTCCGGGAGGACGACGCGGAATGGTTCTTCGGGCGCGAGGACCTGACGGCCACCCTGGTGGCCCGGGTCGAGCGGGCGGCGGGCGCCGACGACCGGATCCTGATGGTCTTCGGTCCGTCGGGGTCGGGGAAGTCGTCGCTGTTGCGGGCGGGGCTCGCGTCGTCGATCGGCCGGGCCGGCTCGGCGACGGTGTCGTGGCGCGTCCGGGTGTTCACCCCGGGCATCGATCCGCTCGGGTGCCTGGCGGAGATCCCGCCACCGGGGGCGCCGACGCTGGTGATCGTCGACCAGTTCGAGGAACTGTGGACGCAGGTGTCCGAGCCGATCCGCGAGGAATTCCTCGATTCGCTCGCGGCCCGGGTCGCCGCGGATCCGGATCTCGTCGTGGTGCTCGGGATGCGCGCGGACTTCTACGGGTCGGCCGCCCGGGAGGCGGTGCTGCTGCCGGCCCTCGACGCGGGACCGGTGGTGGTCGGTCCGCTCACCGACGACCAGTTGCGCCGGGTGATCGTCGAGCCGGCGGGCAAGGCGAAACTGGCCGTGTCCGACGAGTTGGTGCAGGTGCTGCTCGGCGATCTGGCGCCGCGGGCGTCCCGCCGGCCACACGACACCGGTTCGCTGCCGCTGCTCTCGCACGCCCTCCTCGGAACCTGGCAGCGCGCCGAGCGCAAGACCCTCACTGTCGCCGACTACTACGCGACCGGCGGCATCGGCGGCGCGGTGCAGCAGAGTGCGGAGGAGGTCTTCGCCGGTCTCACCGCGGACCAGCAGCGGCTCGCCCGGCGCATCTTCCTGCGGCTGGTCAACGTCGACGACGACACCCAGACGCGGCGCCGCACGCCCCGCGCCGAACTCTTCCACGGCGACGACGTCGCCGACGTGAACACCGTGATCGACGCGTTCGCGATGCGCCGTCTCCTCACCGTCGACGAGGAGACGGTCGAGGTGTCGCACGAGGCGCTCCTGTCGGCGTGGCAGCGACTGCGGGACTGGATCGACCGGGATCGCGCCGGCCTCATCGTGCACCGCCGCCTCACGCAGGCGTCGCAGGTGTGGGAGGAGAGCGGACGCGACCGCAGCGACCTACTCGGCGAGGGGCGGCTCGCGCTGGTCGAGGACTGGCTCGGCTCGGACGGCCGCGAACCCGACCTCAACGAGGTGGAGCGGGACTTCCTGTCCACCAGCGTCGCTCGCCGTGACGAGGAGCAGCGGGCGTCACGGCGGCGTGGTCGCGTGGTGCGCCGGTTCGTCGCGGCGCTCGTCGTGGTGTCGATCCTCGCGGTGGTGATGGCGGTGTCCGCGCTCGTCGAACGGTCCGCCGCCGAGCGGCAACGCGACGAGGCGATGTCACGGCAGGTGGCGACCGAGGCCGTGCAGCTGCGGGACGAGGATCCGGCGTTGGCGGCGCGGCTGGCGCTCGTGTCGTACCGGATCTCCCCGACGCTGCAGGCCCGTTCCGCGCTGCTGGATTCGACGGCGGTGCACACACCCACCCGGCTGGTCGGGGCCAACGGCGGCACGAAGTCACGGATCGACGCCACGGGGCGTCTGCTCGGTGTGGCGGGTGCGGACGGTGTCGTGCGCCTGCACCTCGTGTCCGACGGGGTCCCCGAGTCCGCGCCGGTCGCCGAGCTGCCGGTCGGCACGACCCAACCGCTGTACGCGCTGGCATTCAGTCCGGACGGGACACTGCTCGCCGCTGGTGGCGGTGACGGGGCGTCGCTGTGGGACATCTCGCAACCCGCTGCCCCGCAACGTGTCTCCACCCTTTCCGACGGTTCCGACGTCGTGCAGGACCTGATGTTCTCGGCGGACGGCCGACGCCTGGTGGCCGGCACCTCGGCGTCGGGGGTGTTGCGGTGGGACGTCGACGATTCGGCACGTCCCGTCGCGCGGCCGGCTCTGGAACAGCCCGGCGACTCCGTGACCTTCGCTGCGATCTCGCCGGACGGTCGCTGGCTGGCCACCGGAGGCGGACAGTCGGCGCTGCGGGTGTGGGATCTCGCCGCGTGGGACACGATGCCCGCGAGAGTATTCGAGATCGTTCCCGACGGAACGACGGACCGCATCCTCGATCTGGACTGGTCGCCAGACGGCACGACGCTCGCTGCGGGCACCTCCGGGCGCGTCGTCAAGCGCTGGGACTTCACGAATCCTTCTGCGCCGGTGGCGAAACCGGCACTGGACGGGTTCACGAGCTACGTCAACGACGTCGCCTTCAGCCGCGACGGCACGCGCCTGGGGGCGGGGAGTTCGGACAACTCGATCCGGTTGTGGGACACAACGTCCGACCGGCTGCTCGAGACGCTCCCGAGTGCCAGTCCGGTGACCTCGCTCCAGTTCGGTGCGGACGATCGCGTTCTGGTGTCGGCGGCGGCGTCGGGTATCACGCACGTGTGGCCGCTACCCGGTTCGGCGCTGCCGGGCGCCACTTCCACCGTGTTCGTCAACCAGTTCGGCGGTGACGGGGCGATCCTGATGGCGGGGGTCGGCAGCAAGGGGTCGGCTCATCGGCTGTGGGACACTCGGGACATCGATCATGTTGTGCCGCTTCCGGATCTGCGGCCCGAGCCGGGTGACGTGTTCACCGGAGCCATCGCGCTGAGCCGATCCGGGCGGCTGGCGGCGGCCGGAACCGGCGCCGGTGGCGCCTACCTGTGGGATCTGACCGAACCGGCCGCACCGCGGCGGGTGAGCGCACCCACCGGCGTCGTCGCCGGACTCGCCGCGACGGTCACGTTCGATCCCGCCGAGTCCCGGCTCGCGGTCGCCGCGCAGGACGCACCGCTGGTGAAACTGCTCGACGTCACCGACCCGTCGGCGCCGCGTGAGGTCGCGGCGATCGACGCCCGCAACTATCCGCTCGCGCTGGCGTTCAGTCCGGACGGCACCCGTATCGGGATCGCGACAGCCGACAACGTCGTACACCTGTGGGACGTGTCGGGTGCGGAGCCGAAGCCGCTGGTGACCGTCGACGGCTTCGAGAACTATGCGCAGGCACTGGCTTTCAGCCCGGACGGGCGCACCCTCGCAGCGGGCAGCGCAGACGGGACGGTGCGTCTGTGGGATGTCTCGGACGCCGCCGCGCCGCGGGAACTCGCCCGGCTCGCGGACGCCGCGGACGCTGTCTACTCGGTGAGCTTCAGCCCGTCCGGGGACCGGTTGGCGGCCGGTGTGGGCGGCGGTGTGCTGTTGGTGTGGGACACCTCCGACCCCGCCGATCCGACGCGGTTCGCGGTGCTCACCGCGTCCGGTGCGCGCGTGAACGACGCGGCCTTCGGGCGCGACGGTGCGGTCATCGCCGGTTCCGGCCCCGACAAGGTGGTGCGGTTGTGGGGAACCGACCCGGACGCCGTCGCGGAGCGTCTGTGCCGCACCGCGGGAACGGCGATCACCGAGGACGAGTGGCGGCGGCACCTACCGGGTGTCCGCTACGAGGCGCCGTGCGGCTGACGGTGACCGCCGTGGCCGGTGCGCGGGTACCGCCCGCGTACCGGCGCAGCGGTGCCCGCGTGAACAGGACGAAGAACACCACCAGCAGCGCGGCCTGACTCCATACCCCGAGTTCGACGAGGAACTTCGCGGCCTCGCCGTCGGAGTCGGTGGCGAGGGCGTCGAACCAGCGGAACACCGCGATCCCGAGCACGGCGTCGGCGACCAGGTACGTGCCGACCAGTGACCACGGGATGCGGAGCAGCACCAGGAACGGCAGCAGCCACAGCGTGTACTGCGGGGAGTGCACCTTGTGCAGCAGGACGAAGGCGCACAGCATCGACGCGCTCACGCCGATCCACGGATAGACGCCCTCGCGTGCGTACCGCCGCCACCCCAGCCACAACGCGAGCGCCAGCGCGGCGGCGAGCAGCAGTGGCGACAGTGTGCCCACCAGTGCGTGGTACGACGCGCTCCCCCGGTCGCCGGCGCCCATGAGCGGGCGCAGTCCCCAGTACCAGATGCTGTTGCTGGTGAGGTCGGCCTCGCGCAGTTGCTGGAACGTGAACGACGCCCGCCAGCCGGCGTAGTCGTGCACCGCGAACGGCAGGTTGATCGCGACCACGGTCGCCGCGGCGGCACCGAGGACCGCGGCGGCGCCACGGACGTCGAGAGCGTGGCGCGGCCGTCCCCGGGTGAGGACGTACAGCGCGAGCGGCAACACGAACAGGCCCGGATAGAGCTTGAGGCAGAAGCCGACGCCGAGCAGTACCGCGGCCAGCACCCCGCGGGTGCGGATCGGCCACCGGTCCGTCGCCATCACCGCGATCGCCCCGACCGACGTCGCGACGACGGGCAGCTCCCAGTTGTGGAACGCGTACAGCAGCAGCGGCGGGGTGGCCGCCCACAGCAGCGCGGAGCGGCCGGTGAGCCGGCTCAGCATCCACGCCGTCGCCAGCCCGAACGGCGCCAGCAGCAGCACCGAGTGCTGTAGGAACTCGGCGTCGGTGTGGGCGCCGATCGCCCCGAGCCACATCAGCAGGCCGCTGAGCACCGGGTATTCGACGGTGCCGCCGGTGAGCAGGCCGTCCGGCGTGATGCCGCCGGTGTAGGGGAACAGGTGCTGGTCGATGCCGCGGCCGAGCCACAGGAGCTGGATGTCGGAGTAGCAGACGTCGCGGTCCTTGATTCGGTCGAAGATCAGGCTGCGGCCGTCGGCGCCGAACGGCGGGCCGATGCAGCGCGCCTTGTCCAGGTAGCCGAGCATCAGGGTGAGCAGGCAGGCGGTGAGGACGGTGACCGTTGTTGCTCCGGCCCGGATGTTCCCCGTCGCCCGCATGGAATCCAGCGTAGGGCGATCTCGTGGACCCGTGGGATCGGCGAGACCCGGCCGGATCCGACTGCGGGGTCAATTTCGCAGGTCAGACGGCACTCGTGTACCCTGCAAAGGTTGCTGACGCAACGACCCTCCTGCCACGGACAGTCCGTGGCCGTTTCACAGTCCATAGGAGGTGATGAGGTCTTATGCGTCATTACGAATTGATGGTCATCCTCGACCCCAGCCTGGACGAGCGCACTGTCGCTCCGTCGCTGGATACGTTCCTCAATGTTGTCCGTAAGGACGGCGGCAATGTCGACAAGGTCGATGTCTGGGGCAAGCGTCGTCTCGCGTTCGAGATCGCCAAGAACGCCGAAGGCATCTACGCGGTCGTCGATATCACCGCCGAGCCGGCCACCGTCAAGGAGCTCGACCGTCAGCTGGGTCTGAACGAGTCGGTGCTTCGTACGAAGGTCCTGCGCCACGGCAAGTGATTCCCGTCGGATCCGGCACGGATGCTGGTAGTCAGTACCAGCACCTAGGCTCCGGACCAACAGGAACGCCACATACAGCAGGAGGAACCACATGGCAGGCGACACCGTAATCACCGTCATCGGAAACCTGACGGCTGATCCCGAGCTTCGTTTCACCCCCGCGGGTGCCGCGGTCGCGAACTTCACCGTCGCGTCCACGCCCCGCACCTTCGATCGTCAGTCCAACGAGTGGAAGGACGGCGAAGCGCTGTTCTTGCGCTGCAACATCTGGCGTGAGGCTGCGGAGAACGTTGCGGAGAGCTTGACCCGAGGCTCGCGAGTGATCGTGAGCGGACGGCTCAAGCAGCGCTCGTACGAGACCCGTGAGGGCGAGAAGCGCACGGTCGTGGAGCTCGAGGTCGACGAGATCGGCCCCTCGCTCAAGTACGCCACTGCCAAGGTCAACAAGGCCAACCGCGGAGGCGGTGGCGGTGGTGGCTTCGGTGGTTCTTCCGGCGGATCCGGCGGCGGACGTCCGGCGTCCAACTACAACAGCAGCCCGGGCGGAGAAGATCCGTGGGGCAGCGCGCCGCAGGCGGGCTCCTTCGGGGGCTCCCGTGGCTCGGACGACGAACCGCCGTTCTGATCCGTACCCGATCGGAACATCCAGAAAACGGAGATAGACATGCCGAAGCCGCCGCTGCGCGACAAGGTTATGAAGAAGAAGGTCTGCACGTTCTGCAAGGAAAAGAACACGCAGATCGACTACAAGGACACGGCTCTGCTGCGTAAGTACGTCAGCGACCGCGGCAAGATCCGCGCCCGCCGCGTCACCGGCAACTGCGTCCAGCACCAGCGGGACATCGCGGTTGCCGTGAAGAACTCGCGTGAGGTCGCCCTGCTGCCTTACGTCTCGACGGCTCGCTGAGGAAAGGGAGGGACGACATGAAGCTGATTCTCACCGCTGACGTGGACAACCTCGGTGCGCCTGGCGACACCGTCGAGGTCAAGGACGGCTACGGCCGTAACTACCTGCTCCCCCGCGGCCTGGCCATCGTTGCCACCCGTGGCGCCGAGAAGCAGGTCGAGGGCATCCGTCGTGCGCAGGAAGCGCGCGCGGTTCGTGGCCTCGACCACGCCAAGGAGCTCAAGGCTGCCATCGAGGGCCTCGAGGCTGTGTCGCTGTCGGTGAAGACCGCCGGTGACTCGGGCAAGCTGTTCGGTTCCGTCACCGCGGCCGACGTTGCAGGCGCCATCAAGGCTGCCGGCGGCCCGGTCGTCGACAAGCGCAGCCTGGAGCTGCCGAAGGCCCACATCAAGGCCACCGGCAAGCACCAGATCGTGGTCAACCTGCACCCCGAGGTTGCTGCCAAGTTCCACCTGAACGTCGTCGCCGCCTAGTCGACACGTTCGGTCGAAGGGCCCCGCGGACTTCCGGTCCGCGGGGCCCTTCGCGTTGCTGGGGACGGCTTGTGGATAGATTCGCCACCCGGTGCCACTTTTATGATCTGGGTCATACTTCCGTTGGACGTTTGTTTACCCAACACGCCCGGCTTGTCAACTCGGCCGACACGCCGTGGGAATTTCAATCCACAGGGGTGTGAAAACAAAAAGGGCTGTCTACCTGCGGATTGTTGAGTGTGATGTTCGTCGATCCACAGGTTGTCCCCAGTTTTCCCCAGCCGGTTAACACTCGAGAGTCCCGCGTCCCCAATTCATCCACAGCTGTGTACACAGGCCGGCTTGGTGTGGGCTCCTCGAGGGCCCTAACGTCGCTGCGAGCGTGTCTCTCGAGGCGCCCGCGGGGCGGCCGAGATTTGTCGGGGGACGCGAGTACAAAGAGAGTGCAGGACGCCGCCCGGACATCGGTTCGAGTGGCGTCGCAGGCTCGTCGTGGGGAAGGACGGTCGCGTTGGCGGTTGTAGATGATCGAGGGCATTCCGAGTACCCGGGACCCCCCGACGAACCCAGCGAGGAGTTCGGTCGCCAGCCTCCGCAAGACATGGTCGCCGAGCAGTCGGTGCTCGGCGGCATGCTGCTGAGCAAGGATGCGATCGCCGATGTCCTCGAGGTGCTGCGGCCCGGCGACTTCTACCGTCCCGCGCATCAGTCCGTGTACGACGCGATCCTCGACCTCTACAGCCGCGGTGAGCCCGCCGACCCGGTGACGGTGTCCGCGGAACTCGACCGTCGTGGCGAACTGCGCCGTATCGGCGGCGCCCCCTACCTGGTCACCCTCACCCAGACGGTGCCGACTGCGGCCAACGCCGCGTTCTACGCGGAGATCGTCGCGGAGAAGTCGATCCTGCGCCGCCTCGTCGACGCCGGCACCCGCATCGTCCAGTACGGCTACTCCGGTAGCGACGGCCAGGATGTCGCCGAGGTGGTCGACCGCGCGCAGGCCGAGATCTTCGAGGTCACCGAGCGCCGCACCACCGAGGACTTCATGCCGCTCGAGGAGCTGCTGCAGCCCACGATGGACGAGATCGACTCCATCGCCAGCCGCGGCGGCATCTCCCTCGGCGTGCCCACCGGATTCAGTGAACTCGACGAGATCACCAACGGCCTTCATGCAGGTCAGATGATCATCGTGGCGGCTCGTCCGGGCGTCGGCAAGGCCCTTGCCCTCGACACCCCGCTGGCGACGCCGACCGGATGGACCACGATGGGCGAGGTCGCCGTCGGCGATCAGCTGATCGACGCGCACGGCAAGCCCACCACGGTCGTCGCGGCCACCGAGGTCATGACCGATCGCCCCTGCTACGAGGTGGAGTTCTCGGACGGCACCGTCATCGTCGCCGACGAGCAGCACCAGTGGCTGACGGAGACGCGGGCGTCGCGGCGCTCTGCCCAGCAGGCGGCCACCGGCTACAACCGGTACAAGACCCAGCGCACCTTCGCGGAGGTGCGGACGACGGGCGAGATCGCCACGACGCTGCGGTGCGAGACGGCGGACCGTCGGATCAATCACTCGGTGACGAACACCGAGCCGCTGCAGTTGCCCGCACAGGATCTGCTCATGCCGCCGTACACGCTCGGCGCGTGGCTGGGTGATGGCACCTCCGACAACTCGCAGTTCACGACCGCGGATCCCGAGATCATCATGTTGATCGAGGCCGAGGGATTCGTCGTGGTGCCGTCGGAGACTGCTCGGTTGCGCTACAGCCTCAAGCTTGCGCCCGAGGACCCGATCGAGGCGCGGGCCTGCGTCGTGTGTGGAAAGAGCTTCGTACCGTTCACCAGCGAGGTGCGGACGTGTGGTCAATCCTGCGGCGGTAAGGCCCGTTTCGTGTCCGCTCCGGTTCCGGCGCCGACGTGCCCGATCTGCGGCGGCAAGTCGATCGGGCTTCGGATGTGCCAGGCGTGCCGGAACACCGTCGGAAGTGTTCGTTCTCGTCTGCGCACCCTCGGCGTGCTGGGCGACAAGCACATTCCGACGCAGTACCTGCGCGCGTCCGAATCGCAGCGCCGTGCGCTGTTGGCCGGATTGCTCGACACGGACGGCACGGTCACGAACGGTGGCTCGGTGCAGTTCACCGGGACCAATGAGCGCCTCGTCCGGGACGTCGCGGAACTTGTGGTCAGCCTCGGGTACCGCGTGCAGACGAGCACCAAGGCTGTACGTGGGCGGACGGAGGCGTCGTCGACGGCGTTTACGCTGACTTTCGGCGCCGACGATGAGGTCTTCGGGCTGTCGCGGAAGGCGCTGTTGCACAAGGAGCGTCGCGCTGCCAGCGGGACCGCGCGCATCGGGTCCCGGTACATCGTGGATGTCCGCAAGATCGACAGCGTGCCGGTGCGGTGCGTCGAGGTCGATAACGCCGACCACCTGTATCTCGCAGGACGGTCGATGGTGCCGACGCACAACTCCACCATCGGCATGGATTTCATGCGGTCGTGCTCCATCAAGCACGGCATGGCCAGCGTCATCTTCTCGCTGGAAATGAGCAAGACCGAGATCGTGATGCGTCTGCTGTCGGCGGAGGCGAAGATCAAGCTCTCGGACATGCGCTCGGGCAAGATGACCGACGACGACTGGACGCGTCTGGCGCGGCGGATGAGTGAGATCAGCGAGGCCCCGCTGTTCATTGACGACTCCCCCAACCTGACGATGATGGAGATCCGCGCGAAGGCCCGCCGGCTCAAGCAGAAGCACAACATCCGGCTGATCGTGATCGACTACCTGCAGCTGATGTCATCCGGCAAGAAGGTCGAGTCCCGTCAGCAGGAAGTCTCGGAGTTCTCCCGAAGCCTCAAGCTGCTGGCGAAGGAACTCGAGGTTCCGGTGATCGCGATCTGTCAGCTCAACCGTGGTCCCGAACAGCGAACGGACAAGCGCCCCCAGGTGTCCGACCTCCGCGAGTCCGGCTCGCTCGAGCAGGACGCCGACATGGTCATGCTGCTGCACCGCCCCGACGCTTTCGAGCGGGACGACCCGCGCGGCGGCGAGGCCGACATCATCCTCGGCAAGCACCGTGGCGGTCCGACGGCCACCATCACCGTCGCCCACCAGCTGCACTACTCGCGGTTCGTGGACATGGCGCGGGGGTAGTCGCTGCTGCTGTCGAGATGCGGCGAAGATTGACGGAACGCGGCGCCAATTCGACTGCGACTGGGTGGCCGGTGTCGGGTTTCCGCTGGATGCAGTCTCTTTCAGGACGAATGCCCGTTATGTTCTTTGGTGGTGCCCGCACCTGCGGGCTGCTGCGCGCCCCGGGAGTGCGGACTGCACCGGGAAGGGCGCGCTTCTCATGACTGTTGTTGATCGTTCACATCCGCCGCCGTGGCGGGCTCGACTGTCTGCCGGTGTCGGCGCGGCCGCGTTGACGGTCGCCGCACTGGTGGCCGGGGTGAGCCCGGCATCGGCGGACACCGTGACCACGACCATCCCGGTCGGCACGCAGCCGTTCGGGGTGGCCATCACCCCGGACGGGACCCGCGCCTACATCACCAACGCGGCCGGCAACACGGTGTCGGTGATCGACACCGCCACGACCACCGTCATCGGTGACCCCATCCCGGTCGGCACGGAGCCGTCCAGGGTGGCGATCACCCCGGACGGGTCCCGCGCCTACGTCACCAACCAGAGCAGCAACACGGTGTCGGTGATCGACACTGCCACGGGCACCGTCGTCGGTGATCCCATCCGGGTCGGCGCGTACCCGGTCGGGGTGGCGATCACACCGGACGGATCCCGCGCCTACGTCACCAACCAGGTCAGCAACATGGTGTCGGTGATCGCAATCGAGCAGGCGCCGACCCTCGCCGGCGCCCCAGCCGCCGGGACGGTGGGCCAGCCCTACGACTACGCATTCACCGTCACCGGGCAGCCGGCTCCGACTGTGACCGCCGCCTCCGGCGACCTGCCCGACGGCCTCTCCCTGTCGGCGGAGGGAGTGATCTCCGGAATCCCCACCGCCGCCGGACGGTTCGAGTTCACCCTCACCGCCACCAACGGCATCGGTGACGATGCGGTCCTGCCGGTGGTCCTCGAGATCACCGACACCACTTCGACCCCGGCCGGCTCCCTCGGCACGTTCGGCTCCTTCGACCCGGCGGCCTGGACCTCCTGACCCCAGCGCCACACATGCCCGGTGGCCGCCCACCCCCTCGACGGGGATGGGCGGCCACCTTCTTTCACTCCGACAGCACAACAAGAACGGGACGCTGCCCGGCACCACACCACACCGGGAGGCCGCTCGACCGGCCAAGTGCTTGCTTGTGAGCGACTGGCGCCCGGCCGACGTCTGAAATGCGTTGTGTAGCTGATTGGTTCGACGACTTGGTGCTCGAGGAGTAGTCGTTGGGCTAAATCCTCGACGGCACAGCCGAGAGTCTCGTCACAGTGCGAACGGCGCGTCTCTCGGGTCCTCCCGTATCTCCCCGGCAGTAGCAGCCGTTGTGTTGCCTGGTGCCTGTCGTCCCGATAGGGCGGTTACATATGCTTGGTGGTGCACACGCCGTTCTCCGCAACACCGGTGTACGACGTGTGTTCCATCCTGTCCGGCGTCGACCACGAGCACGCCAGTTAGCCAGAAAGCCAGAGGAACGTAGTGAGCGCACCGGAACTGACACAGTGGAACTCCGAGGAAGCGCTCGCCGAAGCGATGATCCCGATTATCGGCGGCCTGCACCGCACGCATTCGGTGACCATTCTGCTGCACAGCCGCTCGCTGGTGAACAAGTCGGTCATCAAGATCCTGCGGACCCATCGCTTCGCCCGACAGATCCGCGGCGACGAACTCTCCGTCGAGGAGACGTTCCCATTCCTCGAGGCGCTGACCGACCTCGATCTGCGGCCGTCGAAGATCGACCTCGGCCTGCTGGTCACCGCGTACCGCACCCAGGGTGGCGATGCGTCGATCCCGGAGTTCGTCGCGAAGAGCCTCGCCGACCTGGTCGGTGGTGCCCAGACGAGCCCCGCGCAGCCCCAGGACGTCGTCCTCTACGGATTCGGGCGTATCGGTCGACTCGTGACGCGACTCCTCATCGAGAAGGCCGGTTCGGGCAACGGCCTGAACCTGCGTGCCGTGGTCGTCCGGAAGGGTAGCGAGGACGACCTGGTCAAGCGTGCGTCACTGCTGCGGCGCGACTCCGTCCACGGTCAGTTCAACGGCACGATCAAGGTCGACGAGGAGAACGACACCCTCATCGCCAACGGCAACGTCATCAAGTTCATCTACAGCAACGATCCGACGACCGTCGACTACACCGAGTACGGCATCGACAATGCGATCCTGATCGACAACACCGGCATCTGGCGTGACCGCGACGGGCTGTCGCAGCACCTCCGCCCCGGTGTGGCGAAGGTGGTCCTGACCGCGCCCGGTAAGGGTGACGTCCCCAACATCGTGCACGGCGTCAATCACCGGGACATCGATCCGGCCGAGAAGATCGTGTCGTGCGCGTCCTGCACCACGAACGCCATCGTCCCGCCGCTGAAGACCATGGATGACGAGTTCGGCGTCGTGCGGGGCCACGTCGAGACCGTCCACTCGTTCACCAACGACCAGAACCTGCTGGACAACTTCCACAAGGCCGACCGGCGTGGCCGGTCGGCGCCGTTCAACCTCGTCCTCACCGAGACGGGTGCGGCCTCCGCGATCGCGAAGGCACTCCCCGACCTGAAGGCCAAGATCACCGGCAATTCGATCCGCGTGCCCACGCCGGACGTTTCCGTCGCGATCCTCAACCTTCAGCTCGGCCGCGAGGCCACCAAGGACGAAGTGTTGGAGCACCTTCGCCAGGAATCACTCACCGGAGCATTGAGCCGGAACCTCGACTACACCGCGGCAACCGATGCCGTGTCGAGTGACTTCATCGGCTCGCGTGCGGCGTGCATCGTCGACGCGAACGCGGCCATCGTCGACGGCGACACCGCCATCCTGTACGTCTGGTACGACAACGAGTTCGGCTACTCCTGCCAGGTGGTTCGCACCGTCCAGTACCTCTCGGGCGTGGAGTACCCCATCTACCCGGCGGTCGACGCGGCCGCTACCGCTGGAGCGATCGCCTAGCCTCGGGATTCCGCATCACGCCGCCCGCCGGACTGTCCAAACCGACTCCGGCGGGTGGCGGATCACCCGCATGCGCAGCCCCGGGCGGACGCTACCGGTCAGGGCACCACGAATCGAAGTGCCGTCCAACTCCGGTCGAAGTAGAAGCTGCTCAGGGTCCCGGTGGTGACGGTGAGTCCGGAGTTGCCGGACCCGAGCGGGATCCGGACCCGGTCGGTCCAGCGACCAACTGGCGCGCCCAGGCCGCTGGACTCGTTGGTCAGGCGGACAGGAGTGACGCCGTGCCAGCCGGTGTCGTTGTTCCAGGCACTGATGTTGGCCGTGACCGTGCAGGGGCTGGTGAAGAACGGTGTCCACGACAGCGTGACCCACGCGACGCCCGGCTGATCGTGCGGCGTCTCGAGGACGCTGGTGACCTGACCGGCGCACGGGAGTGAGTGGCCCTCGCCGAGTGTGTACACGGTCGGGAGGGGCACCCGCTCCGGATGGTGCGCGGAGGCGGCGGGAGCCGCCAGGGTCAGCGTCGCTGCCGCCAGGGTCACCGGAATCAAAGCTCTGCGAAGCCTTCTCGTCACCCGCGCAGGCTACATCGTCCGGGTCGCCTCGACTTGTCAGTCGAACGAGTTCGCCATAGGCGTCGGTTCCTCATGCCATAGTGGGCGCATGCGGTCGACCTGCTCGCTCTACATCGATGCCGGGTACCTGCTTGCCTCGGCTGCCACTCGCGTCACCGGTACCTCGCTCCGCGGAGGGATCCACGTCGACTACTCCAAGCTGATCAGTTCGCTCGTGCACGCGGCACAAGCCCGGTCGGGACTGCCCGTGCTGCGGGTGCATTGGTACGACTCGGCGCGCAACGGCGTTCCGGATCCGCAGCAGGAGCGCATCGGCGAGCTCTCCAAGGTCAAGCTCCGGCTCGGCCGGTTCGGAGTCAACGGTGAGCAGAAGGGCGTCGATCTGCGGATCGGCCTCGACCTCGTGGCCCACGCGCGCAACGGGGCATCGGACGTGTTCTTCCTGGTGTCGGGCGACGACGATCTCACCGAAGCAGTCGAGGAGGCGCAGGTCCACGGCGTCCAGGTGGTGGTGTTCGCCGTGCCGTCCGCGGAGGGTAGGCCGCACGGCGTGAGCCGGCATCTCGTCCGGGCCGCGGACGAGCTCGACACCATCGAAGGCGCTGCGGTCGACGATTCCGTCTTGAAGGTCGATCGGCAACCGGTTCCCGAAGCCGTTGCGCCGGAACGGGTCTCCGCGACGCCCGCCACGGTGGCCGCGGCACGGCCGACCGTCCGGACCCCGCTCGATCTCGCGTCCCTCCCGCACAGCCCGGCGCCACCACGCCCGACCAGCGTGCTCGCCTACAGCGTTTCCACCGGGTCCCAGGCGCAGGTTCTGCCTGGATACGACGACACCGAGGGTGACGAGCACGATCGGCTGATCGACGAGGTCGTGATGCGGGTCATCGCGTCGTTCCAGGAGAGTGCCACTGCCGCAGACCAGTTGGGACTCCTGCGGGCGAAACCGTCGATCCCCCGGGACATCGACCGCGCACTTCTGCTGGACGCCTGCGACGTGATGCAGAAGTACGACCTGGACGAGGGCATTCGGTACCGGTTGCGATCGCGTTTCTGGGAGAAGTACGACGAGGCCTGAGCGGGGACGGTCCTACTCCCGGTTCAGCGTCGCCTCCTCGAGGTCGAGTTCACGCAACACCTGGCGCAGCACGTCGTCGTCGATGCGTCCGGTGTCGCGTTCGGCGATGAAGACGTTTCGCTCCGTCTCGAGCATCTGCAGCCGCAGCGCGCGGAAGGCGGCGGACGGACTCTCGCCCAGCTCGGCGTCACTGCGGCCGAGTCGTTCCCAGGCGGCGTGCGCGCGGTGCTCGCTCCAGGCGCGCAGGATCTCGGCGGCGCGCTGCCGGACGGCGGCGGGGTCCCCGTCGGCGCTCGCCACCAGTTGGTCGAGCACCTCCGTCGCGGCCCGCGCGGCCCGGTCCTGCGCGGCGGCGAGAGTCACGGCGTCCCTGCGTCGTTCGTCCGAGTTGTCGACGCCGAGATGGGTGATGAGCCACGGCAGCGTCAGCCCGTGCAGCAGCAGGGTGCCGACCACGACCACGAAGGTGATGAACAGGATCATGTCGCGTCCGGGGAAGGGCGCCCCCGAGTTGACGGTGAGCGGAATCGCGAAGGCCGCGGCCAGCGAGACCACCCCGCGCATGCCGGACCACGCGAGCACGAACACCGCCCGCAGGCTGGGCGCCGGCTCCCGCTCGCGGATCCGCCCGGACATCAGCCGGGGCAGGTAGGCCGCGGGGAAGACCCACAGCACCCGGACGAGGATCACCGCGGCGAGCACGACCGCGGACGCGCCGACCACCTCGGCCACGCTGCGGTCGTGCAGCCCCCGCACGACGCTCGGCAACTGCAGCCCGATCAGCAGGAAGACGAAGGATTCGAGGACGACGTCGACGGCCTTCCACACCGCGGTGTCCTGCAGGCGGGTCGCGTAGCCGGCGCTGGTCGACCGTTGCCCGAGATACAGGCCGGCGACGACCACCGCGATCACCCCGGAACTGTGCACCTCCTCGGCCGCCAGGTAAGCGACGAACGGGACGAGTAGCCCGATTCCGCTCTCCATCACCGGATCCGAGAGCCGCGAGCGGATCGCAGCGACGGCGATGCCCACCACGAAGCCGATCAGCATGCCGCCGATCGCGGCGCCCAGGAAGGTGCGCACCCCCTCCAGCAGGGTGACGCCGGTGCCGACCGCCGCCGCGAGCGCGACGCGGTATGCGGTGAGCGCGGTCGCGTCGTTGAGCAGGCTCTCCCCGCCGAGCAGTGTCATGATCCGCCGCGGCAGGCCGAGGCGTCGTCCGATCGCGCTGGCGGACACCGCATCCGGTGGAGCCACGACGGCCCCGAGCACCAGCGCGGCGGCGAGCGAGAACTGGGGAATGGTGGCGTAGGCGACCACCCCGACGACTGCGGTGGTGGCCAGCGGCAGCCCGATCGCGAGAAACGCGATGGGGCGCGCGTTGCGGCGCATCGCGAGCGAGGAGCTGTCGAGCGCGGCCGAGTAGAGCAGTGGCGGCAGCACCGCGAACAGCACCAGGTCGGGATCGAGCGCGGTGTCGGGGAGCCCGGGAATCTGCGACCCGACCAGGCCGACCAGGACCAGCAGCAGCGGCGCCGACCAGTTCATCCGGCGCGCGACGGCGGCGGTGAGCAGCGCCGCCACCGCGACGGCGAGCAGTGCCACGTTCACGGCGGTTCTCCGTCCGACGTTCCGGTGTGGATATCGCTCCTTGAAGCATGCAGGATGGGAGGTGATGAAGAGAGCACTCCAGCGTGCAGCCGACGCCATCAGGGCCGGATCGCCGGATCCGGCCACCAGCGAGTCGTGCGTCGAGCTGGCGGACGCCACCGGACCGGACCCCGAGGCGCGGACCCCCGGTCGCTGCGAGGAGTGCGAGGCGCTCGGCGAGCAGAACTGGGCACACCTGCGGATGTGCCTGACCTGCGGGCACGTCGGGTGCTGCGATTCGAGCCCGCACCGGCACGCGACCGCACATTTCGAGCAGACCGGACATCCGGTCATGCGTTCGCACGAGCCGGGCGAGACGTGGCGGTGGTGCTACCGGCACGCCGAGATGGGCTGAGCCGACCTCAGGAGTGCTCGCCCTCCGGACCGGTCGATGGAAGACGAACCACGAATTCGGTATGTCCGGGCCGTGATTCGACGCGAATGTCACCCCGGTGCTTGTCGACGATCCGCCACGAGATGTCGAGTCCGAGACCGGTTCCCTCGCCGACCGGTTTCGTGGTGAAGAAGGGCTCGAAGATGCGGTCGCGGATCTCCTCGGGGACGCCCGGGCCGGTGTCCCCGATCGCCACGGCCACGCAGTCGCCGTCCCGGTACGTGCGGACGGTGAGGGTGCCGCGGCCGTCCATCGAGGCGACGGCGTTGTCGACGAGATTGGTCCACACCTGGTTGAGTTCGGCCGCGTACGCGGGGACGGGTGGCAGGCTCCGGTCGTAGTCCTTGACGACGTCGATACCGCCGCCGATCTTGCCGCTGAGCATCACCAGCGTGCTGTCCAGCAGTTCGTGCACGTCCGCGATCTGGAACGGCGCGCGGTCCATCTGCGAGTACTGCTTGGCGGCGCCGACCAGCGAGCTGACCCGGGTGGTGGAGTCGGCGATCTCGTTCATCAGCAGCTCGGTCTCGATGGTGTAGTTGAGCCAGGCCACCGCGCCGGGGAGCACCGGCGGCTCGACCGTGGCCGCCACCCGCTCGAGCCACGCGACGTCCAGACCGGCCTGCACGAAGGTCGGCGCGATGTTCCAACCGCCCGTGATGTCGTGGTCCTCGAGCCAGTCGCCGAGCGTGTCCTCGCGGTCCGACGCCTCCAGCGGGCTCAACGTGGGGGCCTTCGCGACCAGCTCCACCGCCTCTTCCTGGATCCGGATCAGTGCGCGGAGTGCCGCGGGTTCGTACGCCCCGGAGGCGATCATGCCCAGCTTGTGCCGCATGCCGGCTACCCGGTCCCGGAGCGCCGCCGTCGCCCGGACCGCGGCCGCTGCCGGGTTGTTCAGCTCGTGCGTCAGCCCGGCGGACAGCGAGCCGAGGGCGAGCAGCCGCTCCCGCTGGGCGAGGATCTCGCGGGAGCTCTGGTTGCCGAAGAACAGCCCCTCGAGCAGGTGCAGTGCCATCGGGAACCACTCCGCCATGAAACGGGCGAAGTCGTCGGCGTCGAGGACGAAGAAGGTGGAGCGCTCGGGCACGGTCATCGACGTGCCGTAGACCTGCGGCACCCGGTCGCCCATGTAGGCGGTCCAGGCGCCCGAGTAGGAGCCGCGGTGCGACGTGCGCACCATCTCCACCTCCTGGTCGCCCGACTGCTTGGTGAGCACAACCGACCCCTCCACGAGCACGTAGAAGCACGTCGCCGGGGCGCCCTCGCGGTACACCGGGCCCGGCTCGAGCACCTCCAGACGTCCGGCGCGGCACAGCTCCGCGAGCTGAGCGTCGTCGAGCCGCTCGAAGAGGAAGAGTGTCCGCAGCTGTTCCGGCGTGCAGACCGGTCCGGCGTTCACGGCTTCGCCAGGTAGCGGTGGACGAGCATGACGGCCATCGCGCCCTCCCCCACGGCCGACGCCACCCGTTTCGCGGAGTCGGCGCGCACGTCCCCGGCCGCGAAGACCCCGGGCACGTTGGTCTCCAGCTGGTGCGGCAGGCGCTCGAGTTCCCAGCCGGGCGGCCGTCGGCCGTCGACCACCAGGTCCGGTCCGGAGACGACGTAACCGTTGTCGTCGCGGACCACGACGCCGTCGAGCCAGTCCGTGCGCGGTGCGGCCCCGATGAACAGGAACAGCCACTGCGCGTCGACCGATTCGGAGCGGCCGGTGGTGTTGTCGCGCAGGGTGATCCGCTCCAGGTGGTCGCCGCCTTCCGCGCCGATCACCTCCGAGCAGGTCTGGACCGTGATTCTCGGGTTCTGTTGGATCTGCTGAATCAGGTAGTGCGACATGGAGTCGTCCAGCGAGCCGGCGCGCACGACGATGGTCACCGACCGGGCACCCCGGGCGAGGTAGACCGCCGCCTGCCCCGCGGAGTTCGCCCCGCCGATCACGTACACGTCCTGGTCGCTGCACTGCGCGGCCTCCGTCACCGCCGAGCCGTAATACACTCCGCGGCCGGTGAATTCGCTCAGTCCGGGTGCCGACAGCTGCCGATACGAGACGCCCGTGGCGAGGATGACGGTGTGCGCGTCCAGTGCGTCGCCGTCGGCGAACCGAACGGTGCGGGCCGACCCGTTGACCTCCAGGCCGACGACGTCGCGGGTGGTGATCACCTCGGCGCCGAACTTGGCGGCCTGCCTGCGCGCCCGGTCGGCGAGCTGGGCCCCGGACAGCCCGTCCGGGAAGCCGAGGTAGTTCTCGATCCGGGAACTCTGCCCGGCCTGCCCGCCGGTGGCGGTGCGCTCGATCAACACCGTGCGCAAACCCTCCGACGCCCCGTAGACCGCGGCGCCGAGCCCGGCCGGCCCGCCGCCGATGACCACGAGGTCGTAGAAGTCCGATGTGGGGACGGTGGCGAGTCCGACGTGGAGCGCCAGTTCCGCATCGGTCGGCTCCACCAGCGCCTCCCCGTCGGAGGTGATCACGACCGGCAGGTGCATGCCGTCGGCGCCCGCCGCCTGGAGGAGTCGCTGGCCCTCCGGTTCGTCGGACAGGTACCACCGGTAGGGCAGCTGGTTGCGGGCCAGGAACTCGCGCACCTCCGAGGACCGCGCCGACCATCGGTGCGCCACCACCTTGGTCTCGGTCACCGGCTTGCGGTCGGAGGTCACCCAGGCGTCGAGCAGGGCGTCGAGCACCGGATACAGCTTCTCCTCGGGCGGATCCCACGGCTTGAGCAGGTAGTGGTCGAGATCGACGACGTTGATCGCGTCGATCGCCGCGTCGGTGTCGGCGTACGCGGTGAGCAGCACCCGCTTCGCCGCGGGATGCAGGTCCATGCCCTGTTCGAGGAATTCGATGCCGCTCATGCCCGGCATGCGGTAGTCGGCGAGCAGCACCGCGACCGGGTCGCCGCGCAGCTTGATCTCCTCGAGCGCGGCCAGCGCCGCGTCGCCCGATTCGGCCCGGATGATCCGGTACTTCTCGCCGTAGCGGCGACGGAGGTCCCGGACGATGGCGCGGGAGACGCTCGGATCGTCGTCGACGCTGAGAATTGCAGGCTGTGCCATTGTTCTCCCAGGTGCGGCCGCCGCTCAGCCGCCGGTTTCGAGTATGCCGCAGATGTGGGAACGGCGTCGGGCGGATCGCGGCCGTGCAGCGGGTGGTTCCGCCTACACTCGCGGCCATGGAGCTCCATACTCGTCAACTTCGCTATTTCATCGCCGTGGCAGAGGAATTGAGCTTCACCCGGGCAGCACAGCGACTCCACATCGCGCAGCAGGCGCTGAGCGCGCAGATCAAACAGTTGGAACAGACCCTCGGCGTGTCACTGCTGACCCGAACCACGCGCAGCGTGACGCTGACCGTGGCCGGTGCCGCCTTCTTCGAGGACGTGCGGGGGCTGCTGGCGACCCTCGACGACGCGACCGAGCGCGCCCGCTCCCTCGAGCGCGGCGAACACGGACGGTTGGTGTTGGGCTTCTTCGAGGGCGCGGCACTGGTTTTGACGGAGCCGATCCTGTCGGCCTTTCGCAATCGACACCCCGGCGTGACGATCGAGATGCGCCAGTTCAACTATGACGATCCGTCGGCCGGGCTCAACGACCGGTCCGTCGATGTGGCCTTCGTGCGGCGTCCACTCATGGCCGAGGGTGTCGACTTCGAGCCCTTGTTCCACGAGCCGCGTGTGGTGATGATGCGGTCCGGTCACCACCTCGCCGATCGCGCCTCGGTGGCGGCGGCCGAACTGATCGACGAGCCGCTCTTCGGGGCGGCGTGTACCGACTCGGTGTGGAACTCGTACTGGGAACTCGATCACCTCCGCGGAGGAAAGCGCGCGCAGGTGGTGTCCCGCTCGACGACGCTGTTGGAGGAGTACCACAAGGTGGCGGCCGGTGACGGTGTCGCGGTGACGGTGGCGTCCGCCCGCTGGATACCCTTCCCGGGAGTGACGCTGGTGCCGATGACCGCAGACCTTCCGAGCGAGGTGGCGGTGGGGTGGCCGCGAGATAACGATTCACCGCTGGTTCGTGCTTTCGTAGAAGTCGCCCGGTGCACGCGTGAAGCACGCCCCGACCTGGTCAGGGCGATGGAGGAGCCAGACCTCGCCGAGCGAACCATGCCCGCCCTGATCTCCCACTGACAACGGAAACTTGTCAATCAATCCGGAAATCGATGTTTCTCTTCCAGCGCTGCTGCGCTCTAGGGTTCCTGTTGTTGGATCGTCCGGGTTGGGCGGTCCAACCCGATGACGGCGCCAGTCCCACCGGACCGGCGCCCGGCGCCCGCGCATCGACTCGGGGAACGCGAGCATCCACCCGGCCCGCGTGACTTCGGCGCCTCGCTCATCGGGTAGTTCGGCCAGACCTGCCGCGCGGGTGCGTCTGGACGTTCACACGGGGGAGAGGTGGATCATGTCGTCAGGAGTTGTCCCAAGGCGTGGCGGTGTCCGAATGCCGTCCGTCGCGGAGGCTCCGGCAAGGCGTAATGGACAACACCCAGTGGGGGCTGGGACCGGGTACTGATCGCCCGGATTTCGACACCATCCGCATATTTCCCGACCCGAATCGAAGCATCCGGAGTCCGGCCGAAAATGCGGCCGACATCTACGGGTAACCGAAATAAAAATCATTCCTCGGATATGGAAGAATGAATTTCATCCAGAAATGATAAGTGGACAATAGCGCCCGCCATTGCGGCGGGCGCCGGCCCGCTGTAGCCGGATAAAGAAGACGTTCCGAATCCGTCGATTCGGTGCCGCGGAAGTTCGCCGCTAAACGGACTCCCCCATTTGATTCTCGGTGAGTGGTCGTGGTGCGCGCAACGACCCGATCGGTGACGCCCGTGGAGGCGAGTGGTCCGGCTTCCGTGCGCCCTCTGGGCGCTGACTCCGAAATGGGCGTCCTGGCCTGCGGGTATTATGGCTTTCCGCCGCTTCCGTGCGGCGCCGGCTCGTCTGCGGCGCACTCCTCGCGACCACCGGCCACGCCCTGCTTGCGGCATTTTGGTGAATTTCCATCGAGTCCATTCGACGTCTACATGCGCCGTGCCGAAACAATAATTCTACGCATCGCAAACGAGGTTTCGAATCCCGGACAGTGGCTCGTCGCTGTGGTAGTAATTGATCCAGCGCAGCATATTACGATGCGGTCACGGGGGGTCGGATCGTCATTCTGTGGACAGGGATCATGGCTGCGCCGTCCATGAAGCTCGGAACCATTCTCAATGCCGTCGAGACGCAGCGTTTCTTCCGCTGACGGCTCGACCGTCACGGAAGAGAGTAGGTAAACCATGCAGCGGAACTTCGCTCGTCGCATCGCAGCTCTCGCGGCGGTTGCCGCACTGCCCGCAGGCCTCCTCGTTGTGAGCGGCGGCATCGCGCACGCCGCGCCGGTGTGCGAGCAGGCCAGCCACACCACGAAGAACGACGCCAGCACGGTGTGGGTCACCCACACCTACGACAAGAGCGTCACCGTCACGGAGGCCGCCGCCGGCACCAACGTGACCTACAAGATCGTCGTCGGGACCACGGGTATCGGGAATCCCTACGTGAATACCATCCGTGACTATGCGCCTGCAGGATTCGGCGCGCCCGTCTCGGCGAAGGTCACGGCCTACCACCTCGCTCAGGGGCAGAAGACGGAGAACGTCACCCCGGTGCCGACCGGCGACGGCGGCTGGCGGGTCAGCAGCACCGGCTGGTTCGTCAACTCCGGCAACTCGGTGACTGCCGAATTCACCTATCGGGTCCCGCAGGGCGCCGTGCCGGGTGTCCAGATCACCAGTGGCGGAATCGATGTCAGCGGCACCGTCGGGGTTGGTATCAGGAGGGAGAACCTCAACGCTTGCTTCACGGTGCGGGAGAAGAACCCGGGCGAGACCGTCACCGGCAGCGCGGACGCCGCAGGCTTCGGCTCGTCCGAGGGCCAGCTCAGCTCCGTCGGTTCGCTGTCGGACTTCACCGCCGACACCATCGCCAAGCTCATCAAGAACCTCGGCGGTAGTTAGCTCCAACCCCGCCTCGGCGCTGCCGTCTCCTGGCGCCGGAGCGACGAACCCCAGCAACCCACCGGCGTCGGGGCCGAGCGGTCGCATCCCTCCACCGGAAGGAACACAGATGGCAAATCGAACAATCGCGCGCGGGATCGCCGCTGGTGCGGCAACGACTTTCGCGCTGGGCGCAGCCGCTTTCCTCGGCGCCGGTGCCGCCGGGGCCGCCCCTGCTTCGACCACGTGGGACGACTACTACTCCCACTTCACGCGCACGGTCAGCAATCAGACTCCCAGTGTGGGAGAGACGATCACGATCACCACGAAGTTCGAGCGGACCAACGACACGGCCGAGCGGCTCTACTGGATCAAGGATCATCACCCCACCTGCCTCACCTATGTTCCAGGCTCGGCCAAGATCAGCGGTAACCGCGGCACCCTCGATGTCGAGCCGAATCTGGAGATCAAGCCCGGCTTCGTCGCCGCCGACGTCTCCGCCAGCAGTTGGACGGTGCAGAAGAACCCCGCGGAGTCGCCCGTGCTCACCGTCAAGTACACGGTCGGCGCCGACTGCTCGCGCGGCAACCAGCTCCCCACCGGCATGGAATACAACGGTGCTCTCGGCGCCGGCAACTACGCCACCAAGGGCCCGTCGATCACGGTGAGCTACCTCGGCGGCGGCGGCGACACCGGCGGCGGGGCCACCGGAAGCCTCGGCTCCCTGCTCGGCGGCTTCGGCAGCTGACCCGCCCGACTTTCGCGACCGTCCCGAGCGCGCCGTGCGCGCCGATCACAAGGAGACCAACATGGCTCGACTCGCAACCATCCGAAGCGTCACCGCTGCCACCACCGCCCTCGCGGCCGGCGCCGCCGTCCTTCTCGCCGGCGGCGTCGCGACCGCCGCGTCCCAATCCATCACGTGGAACGACGGCGGGACGAACCTCACCCGCACCGTCAGCAACGCCACCCCGAACCCCGGTGATGTCATCACCATCAGCACCACCTGGGCGCGCAACGACGCCCACTGGGAAGAGCTGGTGTGGGCCAAGGACTTCCATCCCACCTGCCTGACCTACGTGCCCGGCTCCGCCACACTGACCGGCATCGCCGGTGTCCACGCGGTCGAGCCGTACGTAGAGATCAAGCCCGACTTCGCCGCCGCCGACTTCGCTACGTCCGGCTACAAGCCGGTCTCCAAGAGGAACGTCGACACTCCGACCCTCAGCTTCCAGTACACCGTCGGTGCCGACTGTGCCCGCGAGACGGCCCTCTACACCGGGCTGAGCTACAACGGTTCCCGTGGCCAGGGTGACTACGTGAACAAGGGTCCGGCCATCACCGTCGCGAAGGACAGCTTCACCGCGGCACTCGCCCCGGTCAGCGGCGCCGCCGTCGGTACCGCGACCACCCTGACCGCCACCGTCACCCCGTCCGCCGCCGGCACCGTCGAGTTCAAGGACGGCGACACCGTCATCGGCACCGCCACCGTCGGCCCCGACGGCACCGCCACCCGCGCCTGGACGCCGACCACTGCGGGAGAGCGCACCATCACCGCCACCTACACCGGGCCCGCAGGCACCGCCACGACCAGTGCCGTCGTCACGGTCGCGGAGGCGCCCGCGTCGGACGGCGTCGCCGGCAGCCTCGATTCCCTGTTCGGCAGCTTCGGTTCCAGCTAGACGAACCGAGCAATCAACGGTCGGGGCCCGGCATTGCACCCGTGCGGTGCCGGGGTCCGAGCCGCATACGCGGCGAGCGTTCCCGATTACTCGCACACCAAACACTAAGGACGACAACGTCATGGCTCACCGAGCAACCGTTCGTGCCATTGCGGCGGGCGCGATCACCACCTTCACGGTCGGCGCGTATGCCCTCCTCACCGGCGGCATCGCCACTGCCGCGCCCGGAACCCTGACCTGGTCCGACGGGGCCACCACGTTCACTCGCACGATCGACAATGTCACTCCTGTAGGTGGTGACGTCGTCACGGTGAGCACCAAGTGGGCTCGTACGGACGCGAACTGGGAGGAGCTTCGTACGGTAAAGGACTTCCACCCGGCGTGTCTGACGTATGTGCCCGGTTCCGCCACGGTCACCGACGAGGGCGGTGTCCGTGGCATCGAGCCGTATGTCGAGATCCAATCAGACTTCATCGCGGCCGATTTCACCTCGCTCGGATACAAACCGATGTCGAAGAGGAACGTCAACACGCCGGTCATGAGTGTGCAGTACACGGTCGGTTACAACTGCGCTCGTGGCACCAACTTCAACACCGGAATGTCCTACACCGGTTCGCGTGGCCCTGGCAGCTACCCCACCCAGGGCCCGGCGATCAATGTCGCCAAGAACAGCCCGACGACCACTCTGGCCCCCGTGGCCGGTGCTGTGACGGGCCAGGCGAGCACGCTGACCGCGACCATCACGGGCGGCGCCGCGCAGGGCGATACGGTCGAGTTCTACGACGGCACAACCAAGATCGGCACCGGTGTTCTCGACGCGAACCGTGCCGCGACCCTCGCCTGGACTCCCGACTCGGCGGGCGCCCATACGCTCAGCGTCAAGTACCTCGGCACCGCATTCTCCAACGCCTCGCAGTCCGCCGACCAGCAGGTCACGGTCACGGCACCCGATGTCGACTCGACGACGACCCTGGCCCCCGTTTCGGGCGCGAAGGTCGGTGTCGCGGGCACGTTGACGGCGACGATCAATCCGGCTGGTGCGGGTGGCACGGTCGAGTTCAGTGATGGCACTGCGGTTCTGGCGACTGTTCCGGTCGAGGCTGATGGTACGGCTACGACTTCGTGGACACCGGCCGCCGGTGGTGCGCGCACGCTGACCGCAGTCTTCTCCGGTCGCTCGGGTGTTCTCTCGTCGACGACTACGCAGGATGTGACGGTCGCGGATGCGGATGTCACCTCGTCGGTCGTGTTGGGTTCGGTGACCGGTGCGAAGGTCGGCCAGGCAAGCACGTTGACCGCGACGGTGTCGCCGGCGGCTGCGGGTGGCACGGTCGAGTTCAGTGATGGCACTGCGGTTCTGGCGACCGTTCCGGTCGCAGCCGATGGCACGGCCAGCACTTCCTGGACCCCGACTGAGGGCGGTGTCCGCACGGTGCACGCGGTGTTCTCGGGCCGTACGGGTGTTCTCGGGTCGACCACGAGTCAGCAGGTCACGGTCGACGCAGCCGATGCGGTGTCCTCGGTCGAGTTGGGTTCGGTGACGGGTGCGAAGGTCGGCCAGGTCACCACGTTGACAGCGACGGTCAGCCCTGCTGCGGCGGGCGGAACGGTCACGTTCAAGGACGGCGACATCGTCATCGGCACCGCCGTCATCGGTGCTGACGGGATCGCCGCGCTGGAGTGGACCCCCACGGCGGCCGGCCAGCGCGTCATCACCGTTGAATTCGCCGGCCACGGCACGGTCGAGGCCGGCACCGACCACGCGACCGTCACCGTTGCACCCGCCGATGAAACCGGCGGAGGCAGCCTCGGCAGTCTCGGTGTCCTGTTCGGCGGTTTCGGCTCCAGCTAGCGAGGTAACGAACGGCTTTCACCGGCACTTGCTCAGCAAGCGCGGCGTTGGAATCCAAGTCACCAGAATGTTCCGCGAGTGTCGTTGCCGCACAGCACAACACCGCACCCTACCGATAGAAGGAAAGACATGAAATCTAGAGCCACACGACGCGGCGTCGCCGCGTGCGCGGCAACGACACTCGCGATCGGCGTACTGACCGTTTTCGGCACCAGCGTTGCCGATGCGGCGCCTGTCGTGCGTGACTGGGCCGACGGGAAGACCAGTTTCAACCGCACCATCAGCAACGGCACTCCCGGGGTGGGCGAGACCATCACGGTCACCACCAAGTGGCGGCGAACCGACAACGTCACCGAAACCATCGCCTGGGCCACGGACGTGTTCCCGCCCTGCCTGACCTACGTTCCCGGCTCGGCCACGATGAACGGCGTCCCGATCACCCCCACGGTCAACCCCAACCGGGGTGGCACACCGCCGAGCGGCATCGCCACCATCAACGGCAGCTGGGCCAACGCACCGGGCACGAACAACCCGACCTACGCTTTGCAGTACACGGTCGGTGCCAACTGCGCCATCGGCACCTCGCTGGCGACCGGCATGGACTACAGCGGTGACCGCGGCGCCGGCTACTACGGCTTCGGTGGACCCAACTTCACGGTTGGCAAGGGTAACCCTGTCACCACGCTCGCCCCGGTGACCGGCGTCCGGGTGGGCCAGTCGACGACCTTGACCGCTACCGTCGTCGGGGGCGGCAGCGCTTCGGGCAACGTCGTCGAATTCTACAACGGCGCAACCAAGTTGGGCCAGGGCACCCTCGATGCGTCCGGCATCGCCAGCTATGCCTGGACTCCCGCGGTCGCGGGTGCGTACACCCTGAGTGCGAAGTTCGTTGGCACCACCGTTGCGAACGCGTCCCAGTCGACGCCGCAGACGGTGCAGGCTGACGTGACTTCGTCGATCGCTCTCGCTCCGGTGTCGGGCGCGAAGGCCGGTATCGCGAGCACGTTGACGGCGACGGTGTCGCCGGCCGGTGCGGGTGGAACGGTCGAGTTCCGTGATGGCGCTGCGGTCATCGGCACCGGAACCGTTGCTGCGGATGGCACGGCCACCACTTCGTGGACGCCGGCCGCAGGTGGTGCGCGGACCCTGGAGGCTGTGTTCTCCGGCCGCACCGGTGTTCTCGGATCCACGACTACGCAGGATGTGACGGTCGCGGATGCGGATATTGTGTCGTCGGTCGTGTTGGGTTCGGTCACTGGCGCGAAGGTCGGCCAGGTCAGCACGTTGACGGCGACTGTGTCGCCGGCGGCTGCGGGTGGCACGGTCACCTTCAAGGACGGCACCACCGTCATCGGCAGCGCCAATGTTGGTGCTGATGGCTTCGCGACGACGTCATGGACGCCGGCTACCGATGGTGCCCGAACGTTGTCGGCGGAGTTCTCCGGCCGCGCTGGTGTTCTCGGATCGGCGACCACGCAAGATGTGACAGTTGCCGCGGCTGATGTTGTGTCGTCGGTCGAGTTGGGTTCGGTCACTGGCGCGAAGGTCGGCCAGGTCAGCACGCTGACGGCGACGGTCAATCCCGCCGGTGCGGGCGGCACGGTTGAGTTCCGTGACGGTGCCACCGTCATCGACACGGTTACCGTGGGTACCGATGGCACGGCCAGCGCTTCGTGGTCCCCGATGACCGGTGGTGCGCGGACGCTCGAGGCGGTGTTCTCGGGTCGTGAGGGTGTTCTCGGATCGACGACCAGCCAGTCCGTGACGGTTGCCGAGGCCGATGTCGCTTCCACGACCACTCTGGCTCCGGTGTCGGGTGCGAAGGTCGGCGTCGCGAGCACGTTGACGGCTACGGTCAGTCCGGCGGCTGCGGGTGGCACGGTCACCTTCAAGGACGGCGCTGATGTGATCGGTACCGGAACTGTTGGTGCGGATGGCACGGCTACGACTTCGTGGACGCCGGTCACCGATGGTGTTCGTACTGTGTCGGCTGAGTTCGCGGGTCATGCAGGTGTTCTCGCGTCGGCCACGACGCAGGATGTGACGGTTGCGGCGGCTGATGTTGCTTCGACGACGACCCTGGCTTCGGTGTCGGGTGCGAAGGTCGGCGTTGCGAGCACGTTGACGGCGACGGTCAGTCCGGCGGCTGTGGGTGGCACGGTGACCTTCAAGGACGGCGCTGATGTGATCGGTACCGGAACTGTTGCTGCGGATGGCACGGCTACCACGCCCTGGACGCCGGCTACCGATGGTGTCCGGATCCTGTCGGCTGAGTTCGCCGGTCATGCAGGTGTTCTCGCGTCGGCCACGACGCAGGATGTGACGGTAGCGGCGGCGGATGTCGCTTCCACGACCACTCTGGCTCCGGTCTCGGGTGCGAAGGTCGGCGTTGCGAGCACGTTGACGGCGACGGTGTCGCCGGCTGCTGCGGGTGGCACGGTCGAGTTCCGTGATGGCACTGAACTGATCGCTTCGGTCGAGGTCGGTGCCGATGGCACGGCCAGCACCGTGTGGAGCCCGACTGCCGGTGGAGCGCGCACGGTGCATGCGGTGTTCTCCGGCCGCAATGGTGTTCTCGGGTCGAACACGAGCCAACAGGTCACAGTCGAGGCAGCGGACGTTGCTTCGTCGGTCCTGCTCGGTTCTGTGACTGGCGCAAAGGCCGGTGTCGCAACCACATTGACGGCAACGGTGTCGCCGGCTGCTGCGGGTGGCACGGTCGAGTTCAAGGACGGCGCCACCGTGATCGGCACCGCCAACGTCGGTGCTGATGGCATCGCCACTACCTCGTGGACCCCGGCTGCGGGCGGTGCCCACACGCTGGAGGCGGTGTTCTCCGGGCGCACTGGTGTTCTTGGATCGACCACTTCCCAGCAGGTCACGGTCGAGGCAGCCGATGTTGCTTCCACGACGACCCTGGCTCCGGTTTCGGGCGCGAAGGTCGGCCAGCCGACGACGTTGACGGCGACGGTCAGCCCCGCCGCTGCGGGTGGCTCGGTCGAGTTCCGGGACGGTACTACGGTTCTGGCGACCGTTCCGGTCGCCGCCGATGGCACCGCCAGCACCTCCTGGACCCCGACGTCGGGTGGTGCGCGGACGCTGGAGGCAGTGTTCTCCGGTCGCACGGGTGTTCTCGGGTCGACCACGAGCCAGCAGGTCACGGTCGACGCGGCTGATGTCGCGTCCGCGACCACCCTCGCCACGGTTTCGGGTGCGAAGGTCGGCCAGCCGACCACATTGACGGCGACGGTGTCGCCGGCTGCTGCGGGTGGCACGGTCGAGTTCAAGGACGGCGCTACCGTTATCGGCACCGGCAATGTCGGCGCTGACGGAAGGGCCACCACCACCTGGACCCCGGCAACCGCCGGTGCCCGGACCCTGGAGGCGGAGTTCTCCGGCCGCACAGGCGTCCTCGGCTCCACGACCACCCAGCAGGTGACGGTCGCCGACGCCGATGTGGTGTCGTCGGTCGAACTCGCCCCCATCTCAGGTGCGAAGGTCGGTCAGATCACCACGCTGAAGGCCACGCTGAGTCCGGCTGCTGCGGGTGGCACGGTCACCTTCAAGGAGGGCAACACGGTCATCGGCACCGCGATCATCGGCGCGGATGGAATCGCCACCCTGCAGTGGACCCCAACGGCGGCCGGCTCACCCGTCATCACGGTTGAGTTCGACGGTCACAGCACGGTCGAGGCCGGCACCGACCACGCGACCGTCACCGTCGCACCCGCCGGCGGCAATGGCGGCGGCTTCGGCAGCCTCGGTTCCCTGTTCGGCGGCTTCGGCAGCTAGCGGCTGACACGGCTTCCGTCGTCGTCTACCGGAACGGCGACGGAAGCCGCCCCCTGATCCCGGGCTTCGGCGTCACAACCTCGAGGCCCCGAAGCCCGGGATCCGGAATCTTGCGCGAGTGCCGTTGCGGCACAGAACTGCACAAGCAGCACACCCCTCGAACGAAGGAGTATTGAGATGCCCAGAGCAACACGACGCGGCGGGGCCGCGGGCGCGGCCACCACACTCGCGATCGGCGTTCTGTCCGTGTTCGGTACCAGCGTTGCCGATGCGGCGCCCGCAAGCATCACTTGGGCCGACCAGTCCTCGACCTTCACCCGCACGATCGACAACGTCACTCCGGTCGGCGGTGACATCGTCACGGTGACCACCAAGTGGGCCCGCACGGACGCGAACTGGGAGGCGCTCAATTGGGTGAAGGACTTCCACCCGACCTGCCTGACCTATGTGCCCGGCTCCGCCAAGGTGACGGACGCCGCCGGTGTCCATGAGATCGAGCCGTTCGTCGAGATCCAATCCGACTTCGCCGCGGTCGACTTCGTCTCGCTGGGCTACCAGCCGACGTCGAAGAGGAACGTCGACACCCCGGTCCTGAGCATGCAGTACACGGCCGGCTACAACTGCGACCGTGGTACCAACTTCACCACCGGGATGGCCTACGGCGGTTCGCGTGGTCCCGGCACCTACACCACCAAGGGCCCAGCCATCACCGTCGGCAAGAACAGTCCGACGACCACCTTGGCTCCGGTGACCGGTGCGGTGGCAGGCCAGGAGAGCACGCTGACCGCGACCCTCACCGGCGGCGGCGCGCAGGGCGACACGGTCGAGTTCTACGACGGCGCCACCAAGATCGGCACCGGAGTTCTCGACGCGAACCGTGCCGCGACCCTCGCCTGGACTCCCGCCACCGTGGGCGCTCACACGCTGAGCGTCAAGTACCTCGGCACCGCGTTCTCCAATGCCTCGCAGTCTGCCGACCAGCAGGTCACGGTCACGGCATCCGGCGTCGCCTCGACGACCACCCTCGCCCCGGTGCCGGGCGCGAAGGTGGGTGAGGTCGCGACGTTGACCGCGACGGTCGTCCCCGCGTCACCGGGTGGAACGGTTGCTTTCAAGGACGGCGACACGGTCATCGGCACCGCCATCATCGGTGCGGATGGCACCGCCGCTCTGGAGTGGACTCCCGCGGCGGCCGGCCAGCACGTCATCACCGTTGAATTCGACGGTCACGGCGTGGTCGGTGCCAGCACCGGCCAGGCGACCGTCACCGTCGCATCCGCCGGGAACGGCGGAGAGAACGGAGGCGGTCTGGGCAGCCTCGGGTCCCTGCTGAGCGGCTTCGGTTCCTCCAACTAGCACGTGGGGCACGACCGGCGGTAGCCCGTCGGCGGCACTGGGCGTCGGATCACGTACCGAGTACGTGTCCGGCGCCCAGTGGTTTTGTTCGAGCTGGTGCCGATTGGCGGTGAACGTGCGGAGCGTCCGTTCCGCGACTTTCCCGAGCTCGGAGCTGCCCTCTTCCGCGAGGCGCGCACAAGTGGTGTTCTGGATAGGTCACCGCCCCGGTCTCCGGGACCGGGGCGGATCATTCGACTGTCGAGGAAGACGCCATGACGACGATCCATCTCCACGAGAAGACCACCGCGACGCCGGAGGAGTTCCTGGCCGGACTCACCGATTTCGGGCCCGGTCGCGGGGAACTGTTCGGCAACAGCACCGACGGCTACCTGAAGGTGCACAGCGAGGGCGCGCACGATGCCGACGTCACCGAGGGCTCGAGCGGCATCTGGGAGCGCCTGCACTACGACTGGACCGATCCCCATCGTGTCGTGATGACGACGACGGACTCCAATCTGTGGGGCGGCGCCTCGGGCCACGTCTACACCCTCACCCAGGAACCCAACGGGGAGACCGACGTGGACGTGGTGGTGGTCCGGGACGGCAAGAACCTCCGGGGGAAGTTGCTCGCGGGCGTGCTCAGCGCCTTCGGGTCCCGGGTCCTGGGGGGTCAGTTGAAGAAGTCCATCGAGGCCATCGAAGCGCGCAACCACGGCGCGGGTGAGGCGGGCACGCCGCCGGCGGAGAGCTGAGTCAGGCGACCCGGACCCCGTCGGCGGATTCGGGGATTTCGGCCCGCCTCGGCAACAGGAGCGGGGTCGCGAGCAGCAGGACGCCGGACGCGGTGATCGCGGTCAGCGGGCTGGTGACGGTCGCGAGGACGCCCCAGGCCGCGACGAGGGCGGCCTGGGTGAGCCTGCTGCTGACGCTCCACGCGGTGAGGACCCGCGCGGCGCGATCGGCGGGAGTGCGTTGCAGCCGCTCGGTCGCGTTGACGGGGTTGAAGACGCCCATACAGACAATCAGCAGGCCCTCGACGGCGATCACCGTGAGCAGCCCGGCGATGCCGGGTTGGACGAGGGCGAGACCGAGCGGAAAGATCGAGCGCAGCCAGCCGGAGACGGTCATGACGCGATGGCAGCCGTAGCGGGCGACGAGGCGCGACGAGAGGCGGGCGCCCACGAAGCCGCCGAGCGCCGGGATGCCGAACGCGAGACCGTATTGCCAAGCCGGGAACTGGTATTCGCCGAGCATCAGAACGGCCAGGAGCGGGACAGCGGCCATGATCAGGCCACCGACCGTCACGGAGTTGAGGAACAGACACCTCAGGATGCGGTCGTGGAGGATGAATCGCCAGCCGGCCAGCAGGTCGGTGGCGCGAATCCTGGAGGCTGACGGCGAGGTGGCGTCGCTGCCACGGATGCGGCGGATCCCGAACGCGGACAGCAGAAAGCTGACGGCGTCGACGGCGACGGTGACGACCGGTCCGAGCAGTGCGACTAGCGCCCCGCCGAGCGGTGGCCCCACCGCGGTCGCCACCCAGCTCGTGCCCTCGAACCTGCCGTTCGCGACGAGGAGGCGCTCGCCGCGGACGAGGTGCTTCAGGTAGGCCCCGGAGGCGGCGGTGAAGGCGATGGCGGCCGTGCCGGACACGATCGAGACGACCAGCAGTTGGCCGTAGGTCAGCAGGCCGAGGAGGTAGGCGACCGGGACGCTCGCCAGCGCGACGAACCGGGCCAGGTCTGCCGCGACCATCACCGGCCGCTTCGCTCGCTGTTCGACCCACGGCCCCAACGGGACCGCGGCGAGCGCCGAGACGGTGAGCCCGGCCGCCTCGAGCAGCGAGACGGCGAATGCCGTCGAGTGCAGCACCTGCACCGCGATGAGTGGGAACGCCCCGAAGGCGATCCACGTGCCGTAGGTGCTCACGGCGTAGGCCGACCACAGCCACCCGAAGCTGTGTCCCAACTGCCCGCGCATGCGCCTCCTTCGCGACAACCGATCCTCGGGTCTCGAATGACAACAGCTGCATCCGCACTGGATCAAACAACCCGATGCCCGGTGTGCCACAACAGGCGGTTGTGCGGGCATAGGCTCGGGCGATGGACACCGAGGCACTGCGTTCGTTCGTCCGGGCCGCCGAGCTCGGACAACTGCGGCACGCGGCGGACGAGCTGGGCGTGACGCAGCAGGCCGTCTCTAAGCGGATCGCGGGCCTGGAGCGGGAGCTGGACGTCCGGCTGTTCTCCCGCACTCCTCGCGGTGTGGAGCTGACCCTCGACGGCCAGGCGTTCCTTCCGCATGCGCGCACCATCGTCACCGGTGTCGACCGCGCGGTCGCCGCGGTGAGGCCGGGGTCGCGTGCCCTGCGGATCGACGTACTCGGCCTGCGATCCGCTCAGGCCGTTGTCCTGCACGACTATTGGCGATCACATCCGGAGATCGACCTGGATGTGGTGACCCTCAAGGTCGACGATCCGCGTGTGGCGGTCGCCGCGGTGGAGGCGGGCGAGATCGATGCCTCGTTCCGCTCGGTCACCGATCCGGCGATGTTGCCGCGCGACGTGCGGATGATCCACGCGTTCGATTCACCCCTCGAACTTCTCGTCGGACCGCGACACCCGCTCGCCGCCGCGCGAACGTTGACGCCACCGCAGCTGCGTCGGCATCGGATCTGGGTGCCCGGCATAGTGCCCGGCAGTGAATGGTCGGAGTTCTACGATCAGCTCGCCATCGAGTTCGATCTCCGCATCGATGCCGCGGGCCCGAACTTCGGCAACGAGGTCCTGCTCGACACCCTCGCCGACTCCGCCGACGTGGCCACCCTGATCGCCGCGCGTGACCGGTACCTCTGGCCGGTGCACTACGACCTCCGTCGTATTCCGATCGTGAATCCGGTTCTTGCGTACCCAATCTCGTTGATCCTCCGTGGGACGGATCCACACCCGGCGCTGCGTGGGATCGTCGACCACCTGGGCACCCTGGCACCGCTCGCGGAGGGCGCGTGGCGCCCGTCCTGGGCGACGACTCCACGCCGAGCCGACGGTGTGGGTCCTTGCGACTAGCCGCGAAAGCTCGCCGGTGCCTGGTAGCGTCGTCGACATGACTCGGCAGAAAGGCGCATGAGCGCCGATCCTCGGCGCAGGTTCCTGCGTCCACGCTATGTGTTCTCCGCCGGCGGCTACATCTGGGTGGTCGACGAAACCCAACCGGTCGCGGCGTTGTTCGATCCACGAACCGCTCGATCCGTGCGTCTGGTGTCGTGGACCGATCTTCCCCCGCCCGCGAGAGGCGCCCCGCCACCGCAGATCGTGGCCGATGCTGACGGCCTCTGGGTGCAGAACGATCCGGACGGGCCGCTGGCGCGCGTCGGTGTCGACGGCATCGTTCGTGCCGAATACGTCGAAGGCCACCAACTGATCTGCGCCGGGACCTCCGGTGCCTGGTGCGCGAGCTTTCCACGGCGCCGCAACGACATTGCGTCCGCGCCCGACGTTCCGCCACGCCGCTCGCCGCGGCTGCCGACATTGCTGGTGGCGCTCACCGGGGGTGGGACGCGTCGCGTCGTCGTGGACGGTGCGGCGGTGGTGTCGGTCGAATACGACGAGTCGTCGCTGTTCGTCGGGGTCGAACATGCTCCGTGGGAAAGGATTCCGACCTCGAGGAAGGCCGGCGATGCTCGGGAGGGATTCTCGGTTCGGTACAGCTCGTCGGTGCTGCGGGTCCTGCTGGACGAGCCGGTCCCGGATCGCATAGGTCCCGACACGACCCCGCATGCGCCGGGGCGTCGGGCCCAGTACACCAGCGAGTACGCCGACACCTTCTACAACGAGGCGCACCGCCGTAAACGCGCCGTGGACACGGGGATACGTTGGCACTGGGGCCTCGACCCCGCGCGTGTCGGCGTCACGATCGTGCGGACCTACCGGTCCGGCGCGTCACCGCCGGTGGCGGAGATCGACCTACCCGAGGTGCGGGTGATCCACGGAGCCGCGGCGGCGGGGCACCTCTGGATGGTTACCAAGTCGGAAACATCAACGGGCCGTGCGCTTCTCGTCGCAGACCTGGGTGGTCGGCTCCATCCCGTCCCGGTCGACGGTATCGACATCACCGCCCACTGTCGGCCAGTGGGGCCGGAACCGCTGGACCACGACTCGTACGTGGCGTACTGCGTGGGCGGGTTGGACGGGTTGCGCTTCTCGGACGCCGTCGACGAGGTGTCCGCCTCGTTCGTGGGTGGGTGGCCCGACGGCCACGTGCAAGTCAGGTTTCGGCACGTCGACTACCCGGGGCTGATCCTGGTCGCCCGGCTCCGCCTCTACGACGAGCAGGGCACCCGACTCGACGGATTCCTCGCGCACGTGCGGCCGGAGTTGATGGAACAGGCCGGCACGCACGCCTACCCACCGGCGTCGGAGGCCGTCGATGGGGTGCTGTATGTCTGAGCCGCTGAACCGTGAACTCGAACCGGAGGCAACGATGACCGACTGGGTGCAGATGCTGGTGGCAATGGCGGACGGGCCGTCGCAACCGGTTCGCGGTGTCGTTGTGCCGTACCGGAACTCGGACAAACCTTTCCGCTTCTACTACGGGACCTACGGGGAGGAGCCGGTGTTCCTGCCGATGCGTCGCGAGGGCGTGCGGCTGTACCGCTGGGGACGGCGATCGCGCATCGAATCGATGGACGGCGAGGTGTGGTTCGTCAGCGACGGTGTCGCGGCGTGGGACTTCACCGCCGACCCGGACCGGCCGCGTCGCACCGAACTGCAGAACGTGCAGATCCCTGGCCCCGGACGCTATCTGGCGGTCACCCCACCCGTCACCCACTGGGTCGGGCACCACCACGCTCGACCGACCGGGCCGGTGACGGATCTCGAGTTCCTCGGTCGCCGCATCTGGTCTTCGGTGGTTCGGACTGAACCCGAAGGGCGAACTATCCGACGGAAGATCCGGGTTGCCGAGCACGATGGCGCAGGACGCTCGCCATCAGACTGGGCAGGCCGTTGACCAAGACGAGCGCGGCCACGACGACGGCGATGCTCACTCCAGGCCGCGAGTCCCACAGCGCATCCCCCAGCGCGAGGGCGCCGATGATGCTCAGGACCCAACCCGCGGTGTGGAAGTGGCGTTCCCGCTGCCGCTCTCCGAAGACGTGGAAGGCGGCGCCGAGCAGCAGCGCACCTATGGCTGTTCCGAGTAACACGGTCTCCCCCTACTTCTGTGCCTGCCGACGCACCATCTCGTCGATCCAGATCGGCGCGTAGGGCGAGGTGCAGTTGGGTGGTGTCGGGTAGTCCTTCAGCACCTCGAGACTCTCGCCGATCCCGATCGCGCGGGCCCGGTGCTCGGGATGATGGATGCCGATGGTGGCGAGGCATTCGTTCATCGCCCACTGCAGGCGCTCCGGGGCGTCCGTCATCTGTGCCTCGATGGTGTCGAGGAGCCCGGAAAGATCCAGTCCCTCGGGATCTTTCGCGACACGGTCGCTGGTGAGTGCCCACCCGGCACTCGCGACGACCGGGTCGGGATCGGCCAGCCATGCGGTGCGCAACTCTTCGACGTGGGGGTTCTTCTTCACGACGTAGCTCACCAGCCAGCCGTGCACCTTGGGGACCCGCGCGTCGCGGAGCATGGCGTCCAGTTCCGCCGCGCTGTACGCCTTGGGGCGGCTGATCAGGATCGCGACGAGTCGGGCCGCGGTGTCGCCGGTCCCCCACAGCTGACCCGCGAGGTCGTGCTGCGTCTTCAGGCGCTTGGCCACCGCCCGCAGCTTGGTGAGATTGACGCCGTGGTCGTCGCCGTGGCGTTCGTTGACCGCACGGATCTTCGGGTCCTCGAGGGCCGTCAGTTCGGCCAGCACGCCGTCGACCGTCGTCTCGGATGTCGTCGCCACAACTGCCTCCTTCGCCTCGCCTCAGCGTACGGGGCGGCATGCGGAGATTGCGGCGATTGCCGGGGGTACAGGCGTGGCGGTCGATACCGTGGACCACACCGGCGAGGGGCATCCCCGGCCGACAGGGAGGACCGACCTTGACCAGCCGAATACTGCACGTCGTCAGCAATGTCTCGCACTACGACGATCCGTCCGAGCCGACCGGACTGTGGCTGTCGGAGCTGACCCACGCCTACGAGGTGTTCGAGCAGCGCGGGTTCGAGCAGCGCATCGTCAGCCCGCGGGGTGGGCGTTCGCCGCTCGAACCGCGCTCCCTCAAGTGGCCGAACATCGACGCGACGGCGAAGGCGTGGCTGGCCGACGACGCCCGCATGGCGTTGCTGTCGGACACGGCGCGACCGGACGAGATCGACACCGCGGACTTCGACGCGATTTACCTCACCGGCGGGCACGCCGTCATGTGGGATTTCCCGGACAGCCTCGGGCTGCAGCGGCTCACGTGCGACATCTGGGAGCACGGCGGGATCGTCTCGTCCGTCTGCCACGGCTACTGCGGCCTGCTGAACGCGAAGCTGTCCGACGGCACGCTCCTCGTCGCCGGGCGGCGGCTCACCGGCTTCTCGTGGCGGGAGGAGGTGCTGGCCAGGGTCTCCGGCAAGGTGCCGTACAACGCCGAGGAGGAGATGAAGCAGCGCGGCGCGATCTACGAGAAGGCCACGCTGCCCTTCACTTCCAAGGTCGTGGTCGACGGGCGCCTGGTGACCGGTCAGAATCCGCAGTCGGCCAAGGCGACGGCCGAGCAGGTCGCCGCCCTCCTCTGACGTCGGTTAGCCTCCCGACATGGCCGTCTCCCTCTGTTGCCTGCTGTGGGCCCGTTCCGGGCAGGACGATGCTCTGATCGCCTACGAGGACAAGGTGCTGGCACTGATCCCCGAACATCGCGGTCGGGTCCTGCAGCGCGTCCGCACCGACGGATCGGGCGACCAGCCGCTGGAGATCCAGATGTTCGAGTTCGAGTCGCAGGAGGCGCTCGACGGGTACCTGGGCGACGAGCGTCGTCTCGCCCTCGCCGACGAACGCGACCGCGTGGTCGCGCGAACGGAACTGATGCACGTCACGCCGGTCGAAAAAACTTCCGAAAAATAATTCTCGGAACTTGTCGATCCGCCGTCTTCCCGTTCGACGTCGTGAATGAGAGGGTCGATTCGCGACCCCGGACGAAGGAGCGGACAGATGAAGTACATGCTGATCATGCGCGTCACCGACGAGGCGATCGAGGCGTCGAAGGACATCCCGTTCGAGCAGATCATCGAGGACATGGGCAAGTACAACGAGGCCATGATGAAGGCCGGGGTGCTGCTCGCCGGTGAGGGGCTCTCGGACGCGCAGGAGGGCTTCGTCGTCGACTTCACCGGCGAGACTCCGTTGGTGACCGACGGCCCGTACGGCGAGACGAAGGAGTTGTTCAACGGCTTCTGGATCCTCGAGGTCGCATCCAAGGAGGAGGCCGCCGAGTGGGCCAGGCGTGCCCCGCTCGGGCCCGGCACCAAGCTCGAGGTGCGTCGGGTGACCGGCCCCGAGGACTTCCCGCAGGACAACGAGTGGATCGAGAAGGAAGAGGGCTGGCGCGAGGAACTCGAGAACCGTAAGGCCTGACCGCATGCCCGACGTCCCGACCGAGCGTCGCGCGGATCCGACGGAGTCCGCGCGGCGCTCTGTCGCGGCGGTGTGGCGGATCGAGTCCGCCCGCATCGTCGCGACGCTCACCCGGATCGTCGGTGATTTCGGCCGGGCCGAGGATCTCGCACAGGAGGCCCTGGCCGACGCACTCGCACGGTGGCCGCAGACCGGCGTCCCCGCCAATCCCGGCGCGTGGCTGACCGCCGTCGCCAAGCGCAAGGCCATCGACGGCTGGCGCCGGCAGGAGAGGTACGACGAGCGTCTCGCCGCGATCGCCCACGACCTCGAGACGGACGAGAACACCTACCCGGACGCGCTGCCGTGGGATCCGGACCGGATCGACGACGACGTCCTGCGGCTGGTCTTCGTCTCGTGCCATCCGGTGCTCTCCCGCGAGGCCCGGGTCGCGTTGACGCTCAAGGTGGTCGGCGGCCTGTCCAGCGAGGAGATCGCCCGCGCCTTCCTGGTGCCGACCTCGACGGTGCAGCAGCGGATCGTGCGCGCCAAGAAGACCCTCTCCGCCGCCAAGGTGCCGTTCGCGGTGCCCGAGCGCGCCGCGTTCGCGGAGCGGCTGGGAACGGTGCTCGGGGTGCTGTATCTCGTGTTCAACGAGGGGCATTCGGCGAGCGCCGGTGACGACTGGATGCGCCCGGAGCTGAGCCGGGAGGCGTTGCGGCTCGGCCGTGTGCTCGTCGAGCTCGTGCCGCGGGAACCCGAGCCGCACGCACTGGTTGCGCTGATGGAACTGACGGCGGCACGGTTCCCGGCACGGCTCGACCCGAACGGTGATCCGGTGCTGCTCGCCGACCAGGATCGACGACGCTGGGACCGCGGCGCGATCACCCGTGGCCGGTCCGCGCTCGCCCGCTCCGACGAGCTGGGACGCGGCCGCGGCGCCTACGCGCTGCAGGCGGCGATCGCGGAATGCCATGCGAGCGCGCCGTCCGTCGACGACACCGACTGGGAGCGGATCGTGCTGCTGTACGAGGCGCTGGGGCGGCTCGCGCCCTCCCCCGTCGTCGACCTCAACCGCGCCGCCGCGGTCGCGATGGCGTCGGGGCCCGGTGCGGCGCTCGAGATCATCGACGGTCTCGTCGCGGACGGCCGGCTCGCCGGATACCGGTACCTGCCTGCGACGCGCGCGGAACTCCTCGCGCGCCTCGGCCGCAACGAGGAGGCGCGGACCGAGTTCGCGGCGGCGGCCGAGCTGACGGCCAACGCCCGGGAACGGAAGCGGTTGGAGGACAGAGCGTCCGAATTGCCGATCCCGTGACTCCGGGAGATCCGGGCGCGTGATGTAACGCGTCAGGTCGACTGCCCGACTTTCTCCATGACGTGACGCGCGGACGGGGGGCTGTCCACGCGTCTTCCGTGAGTCGGGTTTGGGGAGTGGACATGGCTATTCACGGCTTTCTCGAGCGGCATCGGAGCGCGACGCGGGTGATCACCCCCATCGCACTGGGGGTGGCGCTGCTGGTGGTCCTGGCGTGGGCGTTGTGGTCCGCGCCGCCGCGCACCATCGACACCGCGCTGACGGCGTCGACCACCGACTGCCACGACATGGTGACGTTGTCGATCGCCGGGCGCGGTGACACGCCCCGCCCCGGCACCACGAAGATGCTCGTCGACGCCGACGGCCGGGAGTTGCCCGCGGCCTCGGCGGACGACTACGTGAGCAGTTGGATCGACCGGACGGCCAACGCGCCGACTGCGGCGGTCGCGCCGGGCTCCTATGCCGCGATGTACATCGCCTACCCGGCGGACATGTCGAGCTACGAGAAGTCCGTGGACACCGGCGTCGCGAACACCCAATCGGTGATCAAGGCGATCAAGGCATCCTGCCCGGACACCAAGTTCGCGATCGTCGGCTACAGCGAGGGCGCCGACGTGGCCCGCCGTGTCGCGATGAATGTCGGCCACCAGGAGCCGGACTCCGACGGCTGGTACGGCATCGTCGATCCGGCGCACGTCGTCGGGGTCGTCATCCTCGCCGACGCCGGCCGCGCCGACGGTCAGGGTCCGTTCCCGGGCGCGACGAATCCGTTCACCAATCCGGACGGCTTCGACGTGAAATACCAGAACGGCAAGAACCCCGTCCCCGGCCAGGGCGTGACACCGGACACCGGCGGCTCCGACTTCGGCGCGCTCGCCGGCCGCATCGCGTCGTTCTGCTCGGACGGCGACCTCACCTGTGCGGCGCCGCAGAACATCTCGTTGCTGCAGTTGGTGGTGAACGTGGGCCGGCAGCTGAACGTCGATGCGCTCGAGCGGGAACAGCTGACCCCGGCCACCGGCATCGATGTCGCGACGGTCTTCTCGCGCATCGCGCTGGACGCCTTCGCACACATCAAGGCGCAGCCGGACTGGATGCAGAACGACGAGACGTTCCTGGACGTACTGCTCACGGTGTCGAACCCGTCGTACGCGCGGCCCACCGCGACGCCGACCACGACGACGACGCAGCCGGGATCCGCGACCGATGCCGCTGCCGATTCGGACATTTCCACTCCCGTTTCGGGACAGAAGGATTCGATCACGACGGAGAAGATGTCTCCGCTGGCGTACCTGCCGCAGAAGCTGTTCAAGGAGATCGTCGGCCTGATCGTGACGAACCAGAACACGATCCCGGTGATCATGAGCGACCCGTACCAGCTGACGCTGGGCCCGGACGTCGGCCATCACTTCGACTACTGGCGGGACGCCGACCAGGCGAACGGCAAGCCGCTCACGTCGGCCGACTACGCGGCCGCGTGGTTGACGTACCTGGCGAAGCAGGCCCAGAACGGGCAGCCGGTGAATCCGGCGGCGAAGCCGAGCGCGGCCGAACTGGCGGCGGCCCTGAGCGAGGTCACGTCCTCGGCGGCCCCGTCCTCCGCACAGCCGAGCGATGCGTCCACCCAGCCGACGCCGGGTCCGGTCACGGAGCAGTCGGCGGACACCGACGCCGCGTCGCCGACCCCTCCGACCTCGCCGACGCCCGTGCCCGCCGTGACGCCGGAAGCCGTGGCATCCGAGACTGCGACGTCCACGACGGAAGCCGTTTCGCCGCAGACGAGTACGTCCACCTCGGCGCCGCAGACCACGACGGCGGCTCCGACCACGACGCCCTCCAGCGCCGTCCCGACACCGAGCGGTTAGCGCGTCCCGCCCGGACGACTCGGCCCCGGCTGCTCATTCCTGAGCGGCCGGGGCCTGCGTCGTCTTGGCTGTTTTCAACTGTTCGGGGTTCGGGTGGTGGCGCCGAACGCGTTCTGCGCCACCACCCGACCACGGCCTGCCAGGTCGGGGGTCCGGGAGGCCGTGGGCCGTCCGACGAATCGTCCGGCACTTCTGAACGCTAGTGCCGCGTCGTCGCGGGTCGTAGGGGGATTTGCCCCGTGCCGGGTGGGGGATCCGCCGTGGGGGTCCCCGGCGGCCGCATCAGCTGTTCGGGGTGGTGTCCGGTTCGGCCGCGAGGGTGAAATAGTTCTCCTCCTCCTGCACGAAGTGCAGTCGTAGCAGCGCGTGCAGCCCGTACAGGCACGCGAGCAGGTCGTCGACCTGATCGGCAGTGATGCCCCCGGCCGCGTCGGCGCGGGTGAGGTGGGTGCGCAGTCGTCGGGCGAGACGGTCGATCTCGGCGTGCATGCGGCTCATCGTCGCTGTGGCCTCCGCGTTGCCGAGGGGCGTGGCGAGCGCCGGATACAGCTCGCGGTCCTCGGCCTCCTCGTGCGGCAGCAGGGTGTCGAACAGGAACCTGTCGACGCGGCGCAGCGCGGCGTGTGCGGCCGCGAGATCTCCGGTCGCGAGCAGGTCCGCGGTGTCCCGCAGGATCGTGAGCTGGTCGCGCAGCTCGTCGTGCTCCGCGGAGAACCGATGCAGCATCGCCTCGGTGTCCTCGGGCAGCGGAACCTCCTCGGCCCGGTCGCCGCGCAGCGCGCGCAGCGCGTTGAGGATCACCGCCACGTCGATGCCCTCCTGCAGCAGCGCGCCGGCCGCGGGCGGCAACAGACCGAAGGCGGCAAAGCCCATGGCCACCAACGACAACCCCATGCCGACGGATGCGCTCTGGACGGCGATCCGGCGTGAGCGGCGCGCGATCGCCATCGCGTCCGCGAGGTGGTCGAGGCGGTCGGTGGTGAGCACGACGTCCGCAGCCTCGGACGTCGCGGTCGACCCGCGCGCGCCCATCGCCACGCCGACGGTCGCTGCCGCCAGTGCGGGAGCGTCGTTGACCCCGTCGCCGACCATCACCGTGACCGCCCGATCCCGCTCGGCACGCACCCCGGCCACCTTGTCGGCGGGGGTCTGTTCGGCGCGGACGGCGTCGAGGCCGAGGACCGCCCCGATCTCCTCCGCGGGTTCGCGGCGATCCCCGGTGAGCATGACCAGTCGGTTCAGGCCGGCCGCGCGGAGGCGCCGGAGGGTGCGGGAGGCGTCCCGGCGCACCGGGTCGATCAGCAGGATCGCGCCGGCGAGTGTGTCGTCGACGGTGACCCACGCGGTCGCGGCGCCGTCGAGCACGGCCCGCCCGTGCGCCGACCGCGCCCAGCCGGGAGCGTCGTCGGGCAGCGTCAGGGTGCCGACGGTGACCCGATGGCCGTCCACGGTGGCGGTCACCCCGGTGCCCGCCTCCTCGTCCACGTCGGTCGGCAGGGACAGGTCGAGGCCCCGCACCTTCGCCTCCTGCACGATGGCCTCCGCGAGTACGTGCGGCGACAGTTGATCGGCCGACGCGGCCAGGCGCAGCACCTCGGTGGCGTCGCCGCCGGGCGCGGTGAGCACGTCGGTTCCGGTAGGCCGTCCGGTGGTGAGGGTTCCGGTCTTGTCCATCACCAATGTGGTTGCATGCCCGAGATTCTCGAGTGCGCCACCGTTGCGGATCACGACGCCGCGGCGCGAGGCCCGGGACAGCCCCGACACGATCGCGACCGGCGCGGCCAGCAGCAGTGGGCACGGTGTCGCGACGACGAGCACCGCGACGGCGCGGGTCGCCGAGCCGCTGAAGAGCCACGCGGCACCGGCCACGGCGAGCGCGACGGGTAGGAACCACCCGGCGATGCGGTCCGCGACCCGGACGACGGGAGCGCTCTCGGCGGCGGCATCCTGCGCCAGGCGCACGATGCCGGCATACGTGCTCTGCTCCGAGGTGGTGCGCGCCTGCATCTCGAAAGCGCTTCCGGCGTCGACGGTTCCGCTGCGGACGGCCTCGCCGCGACGACGCTGCACGGCGAGTGGTTCGCCGGTGAGTACCGACTCGTCGAGGACCGCCGCCTCCGACGTGACCCAGCCGTCCACGGGCACCACCTCGCCGGGACCGACGACGAGGGCGTCTCCGGCGGCGACGTCCTCGAGCGGGACGGTTTCGACGGTGTCGCCGACACGGCGTCGCGCGGTCCGCGGCGCATGGTCGAGCAGCGACCGCAGGTCCTTGGTGGCGCGCCGTTCCGCGGCCGCGTCGAGGGCTTGACCGGTCGCCAGCATCACCCCGATCAGGGCGCCCGCGAGGTACTCCCCCACCAGGAGCGTGCCGATCAGCGACAGCACGGCGATGAGGTCGACGCCGACGCGGCGGTGCCGAAGCGCATCGACGACCCACCACGTGGCGGGCACGATCGCGACGGCCGTCCCGGCGATCCAGCACGCGTCCGCGACATCGCGCGCACCGGCGAGCCACGCGATTCCGCCGGCGACGAGCGCCGCGAGGGTGACCACCAACAGGGCGGGTTCCCTCAGTCGGCGTAGCCGTTCGCGCCGCCGCGAATATGCATCGGACGCTGCCTCCACCATGACGCTCCCAGGCTCTCGTGGGTGTCCCCTCGACGGTACCGCCGCGGTGATCCGCATCGGCCCTGTACGGGCCGTTCGGCACGCATGAGGGCGCGATCGCCACTATCTTTCGAATGTCCGATTCGGTCGAGTGTTCGGGGAGGCAGCATGACGGGTACGGAAATTCGGCCGGAGCCACCGGCCGTGCACGACGAATTCGATCCTGGCGACCGCTGGGTGCCCGTCGATCGACGGTGGCTCGGCCTGGACCGACGAACCGTCGTCCCGGCTCTGGTCGTGCTCGCTCTGGCCCTGTTGATGGGCAGCGTGCTCCCCGCGATCAACGAGTCGGTGGCGTACGACGACAAGGTCGTGGCCGGCGATGTCATCGAGGTCGACGGCGGCGTCACGTTCGTTCCCACCGTGGGGTGGGGCATCACCGACGGCGTGCGGGCCGGGCAGCGTCCGCTGAGCGGGTCGTACCCCGACACCGCGACGGTCGTGGACGGTGACGACTCGTTCTCGATCAGGACGGCACCGTTCAAGGGGGATGCGAACGCTCTGCTCGAGCAGATTCGGACCACGACGACGGCGCTGGACGGAAGCCAGGGCTTCCACTTCACGAGCGATCCCACCGACATCGTCACGGCACGCGGTGACCGCGGTGTCGTCGCGCGGTTCCAGGGCGCCCGCTCGGACGGGTTGATCGCGGCCTTCGTCTTCGGAGACCGCGGCGTGCAGGTGACGGCGTACGGGGCCCCGGACGCCACCGCCGGTACCGCGGCAGACGTTGCCGCGATGATCACCAGCATCGAGCACGTGAGCGAGGGGAAGTCCTGATGTCCAGCACCGCAACCGACCTCGAGAGCACACGTTTCGACGCGATCCACGACTCGGGGTGGAGCCGATCGTTCACGTTCTACCAACCACGCAACCTGGCCTTCTGGGCCTACCTCCTGCTGGTCGTGTCCGGGACGGCCACGTTCGTCTCGGCGCTGACGCGGTCGTACGACGCGTACCCGCAGGCGATCACGGTGGCGGTGGTCCTGTTCGCCCTCTACGGTGCCGTGTTCGGGTGGTTCACCCAGCACATCGACCGCTACGCACGCCAGCCCGTGAAACTGATGGTGGTGGCCTTCGTGTGGGGTGGCTTCGCCGCCACCTGGGCGATGGCCGCGCACGCGAACGACGCGATCCGTGCCCTGTACGCCAAGGGTCTGGGGCAGGCATGGTCGTTCGACTGGGGCGCCGGCCTCGCAGCGCCGTTCACGGAGGAGATCGCGAAGGGTGCCGGCCTGGTGCTGCTGATCGCGATGGCGCCCAGACTGATTCGCACCGCCTTCGACGGCTTCATCCTCGGTGCCTTCATCGGTCTGGGCTTCCAGATCGTCGAGGACGTCGCGTACGCGATGACGTCGGCCGGCTCGGAGTTCGGTGCGAACCAGGTGGGCGCCGCGATGGGCACGATCGTCATGCGGATGGTGCTCGGGGTGACGGCCCACATTCTCTACAGCGCGGTGTTCTGTGCCGGACTCGTCTACCTGCTGGGCCGACCGGCCGAGCCGCGGCGCGTGGGGCGTGGTCTCGCGCTGATGGCGGGCGCCATGGTCCTGCACGGGCTCTGGGATTCGATGGGGGCGATCGCCGGCGGAAATCTCGGACTGACCTACCTCCTGATGGCGGGCGTCATGGTGGTTGCGCTGGTCCTGGTGGTCCGTGTCTTCACGATGACCGTGACCCGCGAGCGTGAGTTCCTGCGCGACATCGTCGCCCCCGAGGTGGCTCACGGCGTTCTGACCGCCGAGGAGTTCGAGGCGATGTGCGGTGACCGCAAGGCGCGCCGAGCATTCCGGAAGGCGGCGCCCGATCACCGCGGGCGAAAGAGACGTGCGCACGTACTCGAGGCCGCGTTCGACCTCGCCGACGAACTCGCCTCCGCCCGTGGCGAAGGCACCGATCGGGTGATGTTCGCGCGCGACGAGGTTGCCCGCATCCGGGCCGGGATTCCGTCCCCGGTCCTGTGACCACCCCATTTCGAACTTCAACCATCGAGAGGACACCGTGAAGACCGAGATCAGTTGTGGACCCGCGTTCGCGCTCGCCGAGATCCACGTCCCGCCCGGCGGATCCGTCCGGGTCGAGGCCGGCGCGATGGCGATGATGCGCGGCGACGTCGCGATCACCACCTCGACCCGGGGTGGATTCATGAAGGGACTGCGCCGTTCGCTGGGCGGATCGAGCTTCTTCGTCAACGATTTCAGCAGCGAGAACGGCGGCGTCGTCGGCGTCGCCGGCGCGCTGCCGGGCGATCTCGTCGAGACCACCCTCGGTGAGACGGCGCTGCTGGTGCAGTCCGGCTGCTGGATCGCGTCGGACCCCACCGTCGACGTCGACTCCAAATGGGGTGGGCACAAAGGCTTCTTCAGCGGGGCCGGCCTGGTGCTGCTGCGCTGCACCGGACACGGGGAGATCCTGCTGTCCAGCTACGGCGCCATCCGCCCCATCACGCTCGACGCCGGCGAGACGATGGTGCTCGACTCGGGGCACGTCGTCGCGTTCGAGGAGACCGTCGAGTACCGCATCCGCAAGGCGGGCGGCTGGAAGTCGATGTTCCTCGGTGGCGAGGGCATCGTCACCGAGTTCACCGGCCCGGGCCGCGTCTGGATGCAGACCCGCAGCGCCACCGACCTGGTCGATTGGCTGCGCGCGCGGATGCCGTCGAGCACCACCACGAGCAGCAGCAGCGACTGAGCCGTCCGGTCAGTCGGGACTGACGAGGTCGCCGTCCGGCCTCGTCGGTCTCGGCTGGGCCGCGGAGAACGTCAGGGTGCCGTCGTCGACCGGGGTCTCTCGCAGGACCGCGACGTCCTTGTAGTAGTCCATCTGCAGGTTCCAGGGGTCCTTCGTGCCGGCCTGCGGCCACAGGTCCAGCGACCGCTGGACGTAGCCGGCGGCGAAGTCGAGCAGCGGCCGCGTGTCCATGCCGTCCTCGTGGTTCTCGGCGACGGCGACGTCCGCGCCGCGCCGATCCATCTCGGTGAGGACGCGGCACAGGTACTCGGCGACCAGATCGACCTTGAGCGTCCAGGGGGCGTTGGTGTAGCCGACGGCGAACGAGAAGTTCGGGATGTCGGAGAGCATGGTGCCCTTGAAGGCCAGCCGCTTCGTGATGTCGACGGGTTCGCCGTCCAGTCGCAGTTCGATGCCGCCGAGCGCGAGCAGATCGAGTCCCGTTGCGGTGATGACGATGTCGGCGTCGAGGTGCCGCCCCGACTTCAACGCGATCCCGGTCTCGGTGAACGTGTCGATGCCGTCGGTGACGACCGATGCCTTCCCCTTGCGGATCGTCTTGAACAGGTCGCCGCCCGGCACCACGCACAGCCGCTGATCCCACGGGTCGTAGCGGGGATTGAAGTGGGTGTCGACGTCGAAGCCGGCGGGAAGCAGGCGCTTGTTGAGCCCCCGGATGACGGCCCGGGCCTGCCGCGGAAAGCGTTGACAGAGCTTGTAGATCCAGACGTTCTGGGCGATGTTCTTCTTCCGGGTGAGCCGGTAGCCGCGCTCGTCGCCCAGCACGCGGCGGAACACGCTCGACAGTGCGTCCTCGGCCGGCAACGGGATGACGTACGACGGCGACCGCTGGAGCATCGTGACGTGCCCGGTGGCGTCGGCCATCGCCGGGATGAGCGTGACCGCGGTGGCGCCGGAACCGATCACCACGACCTGCTTGCCGGCGTAGTCCAGATCCTCGGGCCAGTGCTGCGGATGCACGAGTTGCCCGCGGAAGCGTTCGACGCCCGGGAACCGTGGGGTGTATCCCTGGTCGTAGTTGTAATAGCCACTGGCGCAGAAGAACCAGTTCGTCGTGAACGTCGTGGTCTCGGTGGTGTCGCCGATCCGTGCGACGACCGTCCAGCGGGCATCGGATTGCGACCAGTCGGCACGGATCACCCGGTGTCGGTAGTGGATGTGCCGATCGAGGTCGTATTCACGGGCGGTCTCGCGGATGTAGCCGAGGATGTCGGCGGCCGGCGCGAGTGCCTTGCGGCCCTTCCACGGTTTGAAGTCGTACCCGTAGGTCTGGACGTCGGAGTCGGAGCGGATGCCGGGGTACCGGAACAGGTCCCAGGTTCCGCCCGAGTCTGCGCGGGACTCGAGGATGGTGACGGTCCGCTCGGGGTGCTCGCGCCGCAGGCGGGCGGCGACGCCGATCCCGGACAGCCCGGCCCCGACGATGAGGACGTCGACGTGCTGGGGCGTGGTCGCGTCGGTTTCGCTCATCGGGTCCTCCGGGTCGGCTCACTCGTGAAAAGAGGTCTGTACTGCACGTTAGCCCGATTCCGCCGAGCGGTGTGCGCATCCCGGTCACGCATCCCGGGTGCGCGGACGAGCCTCGGACGATAATGGGAGCCGGACCCCACCGCGTCGAGGAGGTATCCGTGACCGAGACACCCGACATCGACCCGACCGTGCCGCCGAGCGGCGCCGGGTGCGCCGAATGCGATGCCGTCGGCGGATGGTGGTTCCATCTACGCCGGTGTGCCGCGTGCGGTCACGTCGGCTGCTGCGACTCCTCACCCGCGCAACACGCGAGCGCACACGCCGCCGCGGCGGGGCACCCGATCATCCGCAGTTACGAACCGGGTGAGGAGTGGTTCTGGGACTACCGCATCCAGAATTTCGCCGACGGACCGGAACTGGCCCCGCCGCAGCATCATCCGGTCGACCAGACGGTGCCCGGTCCGGCCGACCGGGTGCCCGCCGACTGGGCGGACAGGCTGCACTGAGCCGACCCGGATACGGTCGGAGGGTGATCGAGGTTCCCGAGGCGCTCGTCGCCGCACAGCACAGATACGGCGGCGTCGCGGGGCGCGCCTTCATCGCCGACCTTCCCCGGCTCGCCGACGAGATGCTCGAGCGTTGGAATCTCCGTCCGGTCGGCCCACCGATGCACGGTATGGCGGCGCTGGTGCTGCCGGTCCGGGACGGTGACGGCCGGGACGCCGTCCTCAAGTTGCAGGCCGTGGACGAGGAGACCGTCGGCGAATCCGTCGCGCTGCGGATCTGGAACGGCGACGGCGCCGTCCGTCTCCTTGCCCACGACGCCGACACCGGGGCGATGCTGCTCGAACGTCTCGATACGTCGCGGCACCTGTCGAGCGTCACGGACACCCGCGCGGCGGTGCGGACCATCGCCGAACTGCTGGTACGCCTCACCGCGCACGAGGCGCCGGACGGTCTGCGCCGCCTCGGTGACGTGGCTGCGGCGATGCTCGAGCAGACGCCGTCCGCGGTCCTCCTGCTCGACGATCCGGACGACCGAGATCTGCTGACGGACTGCGCCGCGGCGATACGCGAGATGGTCGACGAACCCGGAAACAGGCTGCTGCACTGGGATCTCCACTACGACAACGTCCTCGCATCGGAGCGCGAGCCGTGGCTCGCGATCGATCCGAAACCACTCGCCGGCGATCCCGGCTTCGAACTGCTGCCCGCCCTGACCGACCGCTTCGAGCCCGACGAGACCCGGTGGCGGTTCGACCTCATGACCGACGTCCTCGCCCTCGACCGGGATCGCGCGCGGGCCTGGACCCTGGGGCGGGTACTGCAGAACGGCCTGTGGGACATCGAGGACGGTGAGCGGCGGCTGCAGGCGGAGCAGGTCTCGATCGCGCGTGTTCTGTTGCGCTGATCTACCATCCCCGCATGATCAGACGAATTGTGGGGATTGCTGCTTCCGTGGGAATCCTGGTGGGCCTGGGAAGCCAGGCGCCCGCCGCCGCGCAGCCTGTGCAGGTGGACGACTTCACGGCGGTCCGGACGGCGTTCGGCGCGGGACTGCCGGTCGGCACGCTCACCCCGCAGTCGGTGCTGGAGACCCTCGGGCGCGTCACCGCCGGTGTGCCCCGCGCCGCCTACTTCCCCCGTTCGGCACACCTGGTCGAGGGCGTCGTCCAACCGTTCCTGTACGACACGTCCGCATCCGACTGCCTGCTGCCCAATGCCCTCGGTGACGACTCGATCGGTGTCGCGCAGGCCATCGCCGGCCCGGCCGTCGACACCAGCCTGCCGACGCCGGTCCTTCCGCCCGGCACGGTCAACGTGCTCTTCTCCGGGCTGGGCACGTCGATGTCCACGCCGCACCGCGGCGATCCGATGACAGTGTCCTGGCTGAACCTGAACACCATGCGCTCCGGAACGGCGCCGCTGGTCCAGGAGCGTCCCGCGGACAGTCCCCGCACGCTGTCCAACACGATCGAAACCGGCCGGGGCACGGTCGTTTTCCTGATCTCGGGGAGCATGATCGACAACACCAGCCGGGATCTGCCGGCGTGCGATTTCGCGCCGGTGGTCGGGGTCGTGCAGGCCTGACGGAGTCGAACCGTCCGCCGTCCACTCGACGGCGGGCGGGCCCGGCCACATACTGAGGGTGCAGTCGAGGGTGCGTCGACTCCCGGAGGTGACCGTGCGATGACCGTGTACCGACAGCGACTCGGCGGTGCCGCGTACGAGTTCCACGGCCTGGTGGACCTGCTCGCCAAGGCGTCGCCGCGCCGCTCCGGCGACGAACTCGCCGGGTGCGCAGCGCATTCGGATGCGGAGCGGGCAGCCGCCCAGTGGGCCCTCGCGGAGGTGCCGCTGCGCACCTTCCTCACCGAGTCGGTGGTGCCGTACGAGACCGACGAGGTGACCCGGCTGATCGCCGACACCCACGACGCGGCCGCGTTCGTGCCGATCGCCCATCTCACCGTCGGCGGACTGCGCGACCATCTGCTCGCGGTGGCGGCGCTGCCGGACTCGGCCGACGTCCTCGCCGCCCTCGCCCCCGGTCTCACGCCGGAGATCGTCGCGGCGGTCAGCAAGATCATGCGAAACCAGGATCTCATCGCGGTCTCCCGCGCAGCGTCCGTGACCAGTGCGTTCCGGACCACGATCGGGCTGCCCGGACGGTTGGCGACCCGACTGCAACCGAACCACCCGCTCGACGATCCGCGTGGTGTGGCCGCGGCGATCCTGGACGGACTGCTGCTGGGGTGCGGCGACGCGGTCGTCGGGATCAACCCGGCGAGCGATTCGCCGCATGCCGTTGCCGACCTGCTGCACCTGCTCGACGACATCCGCGAGCGGTTCGAGATCCCCACCCAGTCGTGCGTGCTCACCCACGTCACGACCACCATCGACCTCATCGAGCGGGGCGCGCCCGTCGACCTCGTGTTCCAGTCCGTCGCCGGGACCGAGGGCGCCAACCGAGGTTTCGGGGTGGATCTGGCGCTGCTACGGGAGGGCAACGAGGCCGGCCGGGCACTGGGGCGCGGCACCGTCGGGGACAACGTCATGTACCTCGAGACGGGCCAGGGTTCGGCGCTGTCGTCGGGAACCCATCTGGGGACCGGCGGCCGCCCGGTGGACCAGCAGACGCTCGAGGCCCGCGCGTACGCGGTGGCGCGCGACCTGCGGCCCCTGCTGGTGAACACCGTCGTCGGCTTCATCGGACCCGAATACCTTTACGACGGTAAGCAAATCGTGCGGGCGGGGCTCGAGGACCAGTTCTGCGGCAAGTTGCTGGGGCTGCCGATGGGCGTGGACGTCTGCTACACCAACCATGCCGAGGCCGACCAGGACGACATGGACACCCTGCTGACGCTGCTCGCCGTCGCCGGCACGGCGTTCGTCATCACGGTGCCCGGCGCCGACGACGTCATGCTCGGCTACCAGTCGCTGTCGTTCCACGATGCGCTGTACGTGCGGGAGGCCGCGAACCTGCGGCCCGCACCCGAATTCGAGGCGTGGCTCCGCAAACTCGGGATGGCCGACGACGCCGGCCGGATCCTCCCCGTCGACGTCGCGGCATCGCCGCTGCGGGCACTCGGCGGTGCCGCATGACCGATCCGTGGGACGACCTCCGTCGGCACACGCAGGCGCGGATCGGGCTGGGCCGCACGGGGAACGGAGTGCCGACCTCGCGACACCTCCAGTTCGTCGCGGCCCACGCCGCGGCGCGGGACGCGGTGCACGCGCCACTCGACGTGGCGGACTCGGCGGACCGGATCCGCGAGGTGGGTATCGGAACCCCACTGATCGTGCGCAGCGCGGCGGGCGATCGAGCCACGTACCTGCGCCGACCCGATCTCGGACGGATCCTGGAGCCGGGAACGGCGCTGCCGCACAACGGCTCCGACATAGGGATCGCACTGTGCGACGGGCTCTCCGCGACGGCGCTCGCGGCGCACGGTCCTGCTCTGGTGGCCGCGATCGTCCGTGCCCTGCCGGGTCTGACGTTCGCTCCTCCGGTGATCGCGACCCAGGCCAGGGTGGCGTTGGGCGACCACATCGGTGAACTACTGGGAGTCGCGACGATGCTCGTGCTCATCGGGGAACGCCCCGGACTGTCCGTCGCCGACAGCGTCGGCATCTACCTGACCCACCACCCGCGTCCCGGTCGCAGTGACGCCCAACGCAACTGCGTCTCGAACATCCATCCGCCGGACGGGATGACGTACGAGCATGCGGCGCGGGTCGTCGCGGCACTCGTCGGCGGGGCGCGACGACTCGGGGCTTCCGGTGTCGCGCTCAAGGATTCGTCGCGCGATCCCGCCCTTGCAGACGCGGAACGGCCCGCGCTGTAGAGCGCGGGCCGTTCCGAAGAGCTACTGCGTCAGCTGCTGAGCTTGGCGATCAGATCGGCGCGCTGACGGGCGCCCAGGCCGGAAACGCGACGCGTCTCGGCGATGCCGACGGACTCGGCGATGTCGCGAGCCTTGATCTTGCCGACCTTCGGCAGGGATTCGAGCAGGTACAACACCTTCGTCTTACCGACCAGTTCGTCGGTGTCTGCCTTGTCGAGAACCTCCACCAGCGTCAGCTTGCCCGACTTGAGGCCTTCCCTCAGTTCGGAGCGAGCCTTGCGGGATGCTGCTGCCTTCTCGAGGGCGGCGGCGCGCTGCTCGGGGGTCAACGTGGGCAATGCCATGATGTGCCTCTCTCTCGCGGTACCCGGAATGGTCCCCAGGCTAGAACGCAATCGGCTTCTGCGCGCGGCAAGTTGGCTCCGCGTGTCGAGCGGAACGCCCTACTTCGTCCCGAATGTCCCGAACCACCTTTGTCCCGAACCACCTTGGTGTGTGCGCTGCGTCACACTCCGCCCGGCCGTGCTGACCTTTGTGTATCCAGAATGCGTTGTTTATCGGCTTTGCGGGGAAAGTCGCGAGCCGTTCCCATTGGCAATTGAGCGAAAAGGGCACGGAGAATGAAACTAAGGAACGGTGCTTTCCTGAAAGGCGCCTTACAGGTTGTTGTGTCGGCGGCGATGGTGGCCGGGGCGCTGACGGCCACGACGGCGTCGGCGACCGCCGAGCCCGCCCCGTCGCCGCGGGTCTCGTTGGAGATGTGGTCGGCCCCGAACGATGCCGACAGCTTCGTGGCCGGACAGTCGATCACCTACCGGTTCGGGGTCGCGAACGCGGGTGACGGTCGGCTGGGTGACGTTCAGATCGAGACGATCTCGTTCACCGGATCCGGCACACTGTCGGACATCACTTGCCCGACCGACCCGGAAGTGCTCGAACCTACTGGGGGACTGCGATGTTCCGTGGACTACACGTTGACGGACGCCGACATCGAGGCGGGTGAGGTCCGCTTTGCGGCGGCCGCGACGGCATTGCCGGAGGGCGCCGCCGAGAGGATCCGCTCCAACGAGGCGTCGTACGTCGTCCCGTATGCGGCCGCGCCGTCGCTCACCCTCGAGAAGAGTGCTACGTGGGGGGATTTCGAGGCAGGCGAGCAGATCGAATACTCGTTCGCGGTGACGAACACCGGCAACATTCGACTCGTTCACCTCTTCATCAGGGAGCAGGCGTTCACCGGAACCGGCGAAGCTCCCGTCGCGGTCTGTCCCGAAGAAGCCCTGCTGCCGACGCTGACCGCGGTGTGCACGGCCACCTACACGATCACCGAGGACGACGTGGAGGCCGGTTTCGTCGACAACACCGCAACGGCATTGGGTGGGTGGACAACCGTCGAGGACGACGGATTCGAGGAGTCGGAGCCGTCGTCGGTGACGGTGCCGACGCCGATGGCGCCCGCGCTGGAGCTGGTCAAGACCGCCTCCCCGTCGGATCCCGCGAAGTTCGCCGTCGGGACCGAGGTCACCTACAGCTTCGCGGTCACCAACTCCGGTGACGTTCCGGTGTCCGACGTTTCGATCGACGAGGTCGATTTCACCGGATCCGGCGAGCTGTCGAAGGTCACCTGCCCGACCAGGGCGGAATCGATCGAACCCGGTGAAGGCGTGACCTGCTACGCCGAGTACACGCTCACCCAGGCCGATATCGATACCGGCCGCGTCGACAATGTCGCGCAGGCGATCGGCACCGATCCGCGGAACAATCCGGTGGAGTCCGGTGAGTCCAGCGCGTCGCTGTCCGGCGATCCGGCCTCGGGCTCGGTGGACATCCCGATCATCCCGGTCATCGGTGGACTCGGCTCGCTCGCGCTGGGTTCGCTGGCGTTGGGTTCGGTGGACCTGCCTGCCGGTTCCAGCGGTTGGGCCGAAGCGCCCGCCGGTTCGAGCGAACCGACCCAGGTGGCCCCGCCTGCTGCGCCGGAGACGCCCGTCGCACCCCCTGCGCCGGGTGCGCCGACCACCGGCACCGCTACCCCGCCCGCCGATCCGGGCACCCAGCCCCGCCCCGACGCGGCTCCGCAGGGTGGCGGCGCGCCCGGGCTGATCGACGCCGGTCTCGGCGCTGACGGCGGCTCGTCGAACGGCGGCATGGTCGCTGCCGGCGTCGCGCTGCTGATCGCGGCCGGTGGCGTCGTCGGATGGGCACTGCTCCGCCGCCGGAACTCGCTCCTGAAGTGAGGTGGATGTCCCGTCGCCCTCGGTGACGGACATCGGTGAGCACGGGTGGTCCGCGACGTGAATCGTCCCGGACCACCCGTCGTTCTCATTTGCCCGTCCACTTCGGTTTCCGCTTGGCGAGAAACGCGCTCATGCCCTCCTGCGCGTCGCACGTGACCGCGTTGTCGGCCATCGTCTGGGACATCAGTTCGTACGCCTCGTCCTGGGGAAGATCGATCTGGCGGTAGAACGCCTGCTTGCCGATCGCCAGCGTGAGGGGGCTGGACTCGACGATCCTCGTGGCCAACTCGTTCACCCGAACGTCCAGTTGGTCCGGTGCGGCAACGATATTGACCAGCCCCCACTCCGCTGCCGTGTTCGCGTCGATGGTCTCCCCGGTGAGCAGCATCTGCATCGCACGCTTGCGCCCGACGGCGCGGCTGAGCGCCACCATCGGGGTGGAGCAGAACAGCCCGATCCGTACACCCGGTGTTCCGAACACCGCGGTCGACGCCGCCACGACGAGGTCGCATGACGCGGCCAGTTGGCATCCCGCCGCGATCGCCGGACCCTGGACGGCCGCGATCACCGGTTGTGGGATCGCCTGGACGGCGTCCATCATCTCGGTGCACACCTCGAAGATCTCCTGCTCGTCCTCGAGGCTGCGTCCGACCATTTCGGACAGGTCGTGGCCGGCGGAGAACACCGGGCCGGTCGCGGAGAGGACCACGACGCGGACGGATTCGTCGTCACCGAGCTTTCGAAGCGTGGCGGTGACGGATCGCATCATGCTGGTGGACAGTGGGTTCCGTTGTTCGGGCCGGTTCAGGACGAGACGCGCGATGCCCGTCGCGCCGTCGACGTGGGTCGTGATCGGATCGTCCATGTCGCACCTCTTCCGTCGAGCGCCCGCAAGCCGATGCTACGACGCCCCGTGGCGCGGTGCAGGTGGCGTCCGGGTGGATGACGGGAGATACCTCGGAGTGCTCCCGCGGCTGGCAGGATCGAGGGCGTGAGTATCGCGAATCTGACCCGCTCCGAGACCGCCGCACGATCGGCGGCCGTGACAGTCCGCGCATATCGGGTGGAACTGGACGTGACGGACGCCCCCGACGAGACCGAGGCGGGATTCCTGACCACCACGACGGTGGAGTTCGACGCCACCGAGTCGGAGACGTGGCTCGATTTCCTCGGCCTCGAGGTGCGTTCGGTGATCGTCAACGGCCAGTTCGTCGACGTGGAGTACGACGGCGCCCGGATTCCGCTGCACGGCTTGCGGCGCTCGAACACCGTCGTGGTCAGTGCGGTGGGCGGATACAGCCGTTCCGGGGAAGGGCTGCACCGCTTCCAGGATCCGGTCGACGGTGCGACGTACCTCTACACGCAGTACGAGCCGGCGGATGCGCGCCGGGTGTTCGCATGCTTCGAGCAGCCGGACATGAAGGCGCCCTTCACGTTCGCCGTCACCGCACCGTCCGGCTGGGAGGTGGTGTCCAACCGCCCCGCCGCGATCGTGGAGGACGACGGGGACCGGCAGTGGGTGGAGTTCTCCCCCACTCTGCCCATCTCGACGTACATCACCGCGATCGTCGCCGGTCCGTATCACCGCGTCGAATCGAAATGGCGCCGAGGCGATCTCGATATTCCACTCGGTGTGCTGTGCCGCGCTTCGCTCGCCCGCCACCTGGATGCCGACACGATCTTCGAGGTGACCCGCCAGGGCCTCGATTTCTTCGCCGAGAACTTCGACTACCCGTACCCGTGGGGCAAGTACGACCAGGTGTTCGTTCCCGAGTACAACCTCGGTGCGATGGAGAACCCGGGCTGCGTCACGTTCACCGAGGCCTACGTGTTCCGCGGCGCCGCGACCGCCGCGCAGTACGAGGGGCGGGCGAACACGATCCTGCACGAGATGGCGCACATGTGGTTCGGCGACCTCGTCACGATGGTGTGGTGGGACGACCTGTGGCTCAAGGAGTCCTTCGCCGACTACATGGGTGCGCTCGCGAGCGCGGAGGCCACCGAGTGGACCGATGCGTGGGTCGCGTTCGCGAATCGGCGCAAGGCGTGGGCGTACTCGCAGGACCAGCTGCCGACGACGCACCCGATCGTTGCCGACATCGTCGACCTCGAGGCCGCGAAACTGAACTTCGACGGCATCACGTACGCGAAGGGCGCCAGTGTGCTCAAGCAACTGGTCGCGTACGTCGGCCGGGACGCGTTCTTCGAGGGCTCGCGCAGCTACTTCCGTGCGCACGCCTTCGGCAACACCACGCTGGCGGACCTGCTGGCGGAGCTGTCGGAGGCGTCGGGCCGCGACCTCGCCGCCTGGGCGCGGGCGTGGCTCCAGACCACGGGGATGTCGACGCTGACCCTCGAACGCGGCGCCGGTGGCTACGAGATCGTGCAGACCGATCCGCGGCCACACCGGATCGCGCTGGGACTCTACGACTTCGACGAGTCGGGCAACCTCGTTCGCCGCGAGCGCATCGAGCTGGACCTCGAGAACGAACGCACGCCGGTCGAGTTGCCGGACGCGCCGCTGCGCCTGCTCAACGACGGCGACCTCACGTACGCGAAGGTCCGGCTCGACGCCGGCTCGCTCGACACCGTGGAGCGGTCGCTGGATCGCGTCGTCGACCCACTGGCCCGGGGGCTGATCTGGTCGGCGCTGTGGAACGCCACCCGGGACGGCGAACTCGCCCCCGAACGCTACCTGGCGATGGCGCAGGCCTTTGCGCCGTCGGAGACCAACACCGCACTGATGGCGGCGGTCCTCGCGAACGCCGGATATGCCGTCGCGCATTACCTTCCGGATACGGCACGTGGCGAGTGGCGGGGCCGGTGGCTCGAATCGTGTTGGGCGGCGCTGTGGGACGCGCGGCCCGGTTCGGGTGCGCAGTTGGCGTGGGCGCGGGCGGTGGCGTCGGCAGCGGTCGTCGACGATCGCTTCGCGCCGCAGATCCGCGCCGTGCTCGACGGCGCCGCACCGGCACCCGACGGCCTGTCACTCGATCCGGATCTGCGCTGGGCGCTGTGGACCGCGCTCGCCGCGACGGGGCATGCCGATACGCCGGACCTCGACGCCGAACTCGGCCGCGACGACACCGCGTCCGGCCGCACCGCTCACCTGCGCGCACTAACGGCCCGCCCGCTGGCGGAGGTCAAGGACGAGGCCTGGCGGGCCGCCCTGGAGGACCTCGGGCTCAGCAACGACCAACTCGACGCCGTCATCGGTGGGTTCCGGGCCGGCGACCGGCGCGACCTGATCGCGTCGTACGACGACGCCTACTTCGCGGCGATCCGCGACGTATGGGGGTCGCGGAGCATCGAGATCGCCCGGCGCATCGTGCTGGGCCTGTTCCCGGCGTCCGATTCGCTCGATTCGGTCGACGCCTGGCTGACGGCCAACGCTGATGCTCCCGCTGCGCTGCGGCGCCTGGTGCTCGAACAGCGCGATCACCTGGCCCGGGATCTGCGCGTCCGGACCCTCGGTGTTAACGACGTATGACGCCATTTTTACGCCCGTGCGCTCGAGCGTTTCCATTCTGTAATGGATTGCGATTCAGGGCCTTCCCCGCTTGGAATCCGTTGTCGCAGTCCGCTACACATGCAGTGGCGCCGACAACGGCGACTGAGACGAAGCACCAGCTTCACGGGAACAAAGGGGAAGACAATGGGTTCTGAGGAGTTCGCTACGGCTCTGGGTTCGGTCGACTTCGATCAGGTTGTCGCAGGTGCGGAAGCGGTGGGGGCTTTCGCCGGTCTGATCGCCGCCATCGGGGCGTTCGCCGCGCTGCTCGTCTAGCGGGTGTGGCCGTGAACCGGCCGACTCGTGTAGGGCCCGAAGTCTCTCACCGGCTTCGGGCCCTACACGTGTGTTGAGCTCAGGTGCGTTCGACCAGTCGCTCGTATCTCTGCCGTGCCGCCTGGGTGCTTCCCAGCCCCAGCCCGAACGCGATTTCGCGCCAGGTCATTCCGCGCTGGCGAGCGATACGCAGAAACAACGCCTCGAGCTGATCCATCTCGGCGCGGGCCTTCGGGAAGAGTCCGAGGGCCGCGGTGATGTCGGCATCGTCGACATCCGGTTCGCCGGGCTCGGGAGTGTGAACGCCGCCCGCCAGTGCCGCCACGACCCGGATGGCTCCCAGGGGTTCCAGGATTTCGGGGTGCGACTGACGCGCCCGCTGTTCGGGGGTGGCGCCGTGGCGTTCGATGATCCGGAACAGGGCCGCGTACTCCCGATGGACGCGCTCCCTGCTCGGGTTGGGTGGGGTGAATTCGTCCGAGGTCATGCTTCGAGCATCCATTGAGGAACCCGCGTTGTCAACGAAGTATTGACAACAAGATGTTCACACCATTTGGGCGCGACGTGTAATGCGGGCCACTCCCGTGCGATGAAACCGGCATGAAATTAACAAAAGGGACGGTCGGCTCTGTTGTGGCCGGTACGGCGCTCTCGGCACTCATCCTCGGCGTGCCGACGGCCGCGGCCGACGTCGTTCGAGTGGATGCCCATCCCGGACTCAGCTACACGTGGACCCCGGAGCGTGGTTTCGAGGAGAAGTTCGGAACCAACTGCATCTATGCGGTGACCGCGGAGACGACGTGGCCGAACCCCGTCTCGTTCTTCGATTTCCAGCAGGCCACGATCCTGCCGAGCGCGCTGGCGCCCGTTCTGAACGGTACGGCCACAGTCGGGTGGATTCCGCGCACCCCCGGTGATCACCGGATCATGGCGTACCACACGTCGGCGGGCGGTCCCGACGTGACAGTGCCGGTGGGAACGGGAATCCCATTGGGTCCGGCCTGTTTCGTGCTTCCGTGAGTCCGGCGGCACTCGTCGTCAGCCTGCCTGTCTTCCCGGCTTCGGGTCGTATCCGGCGCGCATGCTCGCGCCGGCGTTGACGGCCAGCAGGACGAGGAATGCGGTGACCGGTGCGGTCCACGAGCCGGTGGCGTCGTGCAGCAGCGACGCGAGGATCGGGCCGGTCGCCGCGATCAGGTAGCCACCGGTCTGTGCCACCGTCGACAGCGCGGCCACGTGGTCCGGCGTGCGCCCGCGCCGGGCGTAGAGCACACCGGCGACGGCCTGCCCGGCGCCCAGTCCGACACCGAGGATCAACGCCCACACGACGGGCACGGTGCCGGGCGCGATCAGTAGGCCCGCGAAGCCCGCGGCGCACACGGCGACGATCGCCAGGATGTGGGGGCGCTGGTCGATGCTCGCGGCCGCGAGGATCGGTGCCACCAGCCCACCCGCGGCGACGCCGACGATGAACAGCGCCTGCATGTTTCCGGCCGTCCCGTCGGCTACTCCGGCGGCCACCAGGATCGACGGCAGCCACGCGAGCGTCGCGTAGAACAGCAGCGTCTGGATGCCGAAGAAGATCGTCAGGCTCCACGCGGTCCACGTGCGCAGCACCCGCGGCCGGTCGTGTTCCGCCGTCGCGGCGTGGGTGTCGGGCCGGCTCGCGTGCCGCAGCTGCGGAACCGTGCCGGCGAGCGCCAGGACCGCCGGAATGACGGCGAGTCCGATTGCCGGCGGCCAGGATTCGCCGGTCGCCCGGAACACCGGGATCATCAGTGCGGCGATCACGGCGGATCCGGCGCCCATCGACATCGCGTACACGCCCATCATCACGCCCGTCCGTTCGGGCGCGAACCGCTTGCGCACGAACACCGGGACGAGGACGTTCACGACCGCGGTCGCAATGCTGACGACGACGGTGCCGGCGATCAGTCCGGGCATCCCCGCCATCCGGACCAGCGCCCCGACGAGGAGCAGGGCGCTGGCGGCGAACAGCGCACGCTCCTCGCCGAGGCGTCGGCGGGCGACGACGGCGAGCGGCGCGAACAGTCCCATGACCAGCGGCGGGATCAGCCCGAGCAGGGTGACGGTGGAGGCGTCGAATCCGGCGACCGGCGCCAGCGGGCCGATCTGACCGAAGGCGACGCGAGTGTTCGCGCTGATCAGGACGAAGCCCGCGACGAGCAGCACCGCCGAGGCGCCGACGCCGGCCCGGGCCGGTGCGGCCGGTGCGGCACCGGTCTGCAAAGACTGCACTGAGCGTTCCTTTCCGCGGAGTAGGCTCACAGCGTCCACACTCAAGTGGACTTGAGTGCAAGTCGGAGGTGTCCCATGCCCGACGACCTCTTCTCCATCGCCGACGTCGCGCGCGCCTTCGGGCTGTCCGTGCCGGCGCTGCGGTACTACGAGGAGCGCGGCCTCATCGAGGCGTCCGAGCGTCGCGGCCGGGTCCGCTACTACAGCCGTGACGACCTGTGTCGTCTGGCGTACATCCAGCTGTGGCACGGGGACGGCATGCTGTCGCTCGCCGACACGCAGGCGATCGTCGACTCGGACACGGTGGCCGACCGCAGCCGGTTGATCGAGGATCAAGCCGCCCGGATGCGCGAGCGCATCGGCAACCTGTCCCGCGCGGTCGCGGTGCTCGAGCACATGCTCGGCTGCCGCACCGATCGGGCGCGGGACTGCCCCATGACCGGGGGTTACATCCGGGCCCGCGTCGACGCGGCGCTGTCCGGCGAGGACTTCGCGGACGACTTCCTGCCCCAGGCCGTCGAACCGTGAGCAGTTCGCTCGCGAACCCCGGCCTCGCGCTGTTCGTCCTGTGCGCGGTCATGGTCGGGTGCGCGGCTGTCGTGTACCGCTTCGCGGGGCTCGGTAACCCGCTCACCGCGCCGTGGGCCGCGGCGCGTGGTGCGCTGCAGTTGGCGGCGGTGTCGCTGATCCTGGCCGCGGCGCTCGCGCACCTGTGGTCGTCGTTGCTGGTGCTCGCGGTGATGTTCGTGGCCGCGTCGTTCACGGCCGCCCGCCGGTCGCGGGCGGGCCGGTCGGCGGTGTGGCTGGCGTCGGCGTTGGCCGTCGGTGTCGGTGTGGTGATCCCGTTGATGCTCGTCAGCGGTGTGGTGCCGCTCGAAGGGGTGGCCCTGGTCCCGATCGGCGGCATCGTCCTCGGCAACGCGATGACGGCCACGTCCCTCGCCGCCAAACGCGGCCTGGACGCGATCGAGCAGCGCTGGGGCGAGGTGGAGGCCGCGCTCAGTCTGGGGCTGAGCACGCGGGACGCCCGGATGGAGGTGGTCGGGTCGGCGGCCTCGGATGCGTTGCTGCCGGGCCTCGATCAGACTCGCACGGTGGGGTTGGTGACGCTGCCGGGAGCGTTCGTCGGCGTGCTGCTCGCGACCGGGTCCGCGGTGCAGGCCGGTGCGGTGCAGATCCTCGTTCTCGTCGGGCTGCTGCTCGCGCAGACGTGCTCGGTGGCTACGACGATCGAACTCGTCGCCCGCGGAGTCGTCCACCGCCCCCGGACATCCGGTCCACACCACCCCTGACCCTCACACCTCCCCCGCGTTCTGCGCACTTGTCGCGCATTCCGGGGCGTTTCCTCCGCGCTAAGTGCGCGAAACGCGAAGGGGAACAGTCGGTGAACGCTCGGAACGTTGCCCGATTCTTCTTGAACGCCCGTCCGAATTGCGTTGTGATCCGGTGGTGTTCGAGAACAACGACATCGCTGGGGTGAGTCGACGCGGGGTGCTGCGCGGCTCGATGGTGCTCGCGGGGGCCGGGATCGCGGCCGCGGCGGCGGGACGGGCATCGGCCGGCACGCCGGCGCCGGGTTTCGTCCACGGGGTGGCGTCCGGTGACCCGCTCCCCGACCGTGTGATCGTCTGGACCCGGTTCACCCCGTCCGCAGAGGCGTTGCCGGGATCGGGTGTGGGGCCGACGGTGTCGGTGACCTGGCAGGTCGCGACCGACCCGGGTTTCGCGACGGTCGTCCGCACTGGCACCGTCACCGCGGGCCCGGACGCGGACCACACCGTGAAGGTCGACGTGACCGGCCTGCGGCCCGGTACCGGGTACTTCTACCGGTTCACCGGGCTCGGGATCGTCTCCCCCGTCGGCCGGACCCGCACCGCACCGGCGACGGACGCCGACGTCGCACGCCTGCGCTTCGGTGTGGTGTCGTGCTCCAACTGGGAGGCCGGGTACTTCGCGTCGTACCGGCATCTCACCGAGCGCGACGACCTGGACGTGATCGTCCACCTGGGCGACTACATTTACGAGTACGGTCGCGGCGAGTACGGGGCACGCGGCGGCTCGGTGCGCCTGCACGACCCGGCGCACGAGATCGTCACGCTCGCCGACTACCGAATCCGGCACGCGCAGTACAAGACCGACCCCGATCTCCTGGCGCTGCACGCGAAGATCCCGTTCATCGCGATGTGGGACGACCATGAGTCGGCCGACAACTCGTACGACGGCGGCGCCGAGAACCACGATCCGACCACCGAGGGTGACTGGGATGCCCGCAAGGCCGCATCGACACGTGCCTACTTCGAGTGGATGCCGGTGCGAGTCAACGGGACCGGGGCCGACGCCGCGTTGTACCGGCGTTTCCGGTTCGGCACGTTGGCCGAACTGTCGATGCTCGATCTGCGCACCTACCGCGACGAGCAGGCGTCCGCGGGTGCCGGGTGGCGTGAGGTCGACTCCCCCGACCGGACCATCACCGGTCGCGCGCAGATGGATTGGCTGACGAGCGGCATCGTCACCGCGCCGACGCAGTGGAAGATCGTCGGCAACCCGGTGATGATCACGCCGTGCGTGTTCCCGCCTCTGGACAACCGGACGATGGGCGCCATCACCGAGATGATCGGGGTGCCCGACGCCGGTATCCCCTACAACACGGATCAGTGGGACGGGTACACCGCGGACCGTCGACGTCTGTTCGACGCGATCACCGCGAACGGGGTCCGCAACACCGTGTTCCTCACCGGCGACATCCACACGTCGTGGGCGTGCGACCTGCCGGTGGACGCGGCGAACTACCCGGCTGCCGGCACGGTCGGCACCGAGTTCGTGGTGCCGTCGGTGACGTCGCCGAACATCGACGACATGCTGAAGGTTCCCCCGCGCACCGCGACCGTGGCCGCGGAAGAGGCGTTCAAGGCGTTCAACCGCCACGTGCGGTACGTCGAACTCGACTCCCACGGATACGGTGTGTTCGAGGTGAACCGGTCTGGGGCGCAGATGGACTGGTTCTACGTGACCGATCCGGCGGATCCGCGCGGAGTTGCCCGCCACGCGATGAGCTACCGGGTCGCGGATGGCACTCAGCAGGTGCACCCGGTTGCTACCCCGCTTGCCCCTTGATCTGTTCGCCCTGGCCTGTGCGGTCATGACTCGTCAGCCCGCGCACCCCGCTGTGGCCGGCACCCCTTCCCCTGGGTGCCGGCTGCAGCGTCATGCTGCCTGTGGTCCTGCCCGATTGTGGGCGGGGATGAGCTTCTTGTAGGGGTCGACGGTGCTCGGTGGGGTGAACCACGGCTTTCTGTCGGTGCCGATTTTCACTTCCCAGTGGGAGTGGTGGAGCAGTCCGTGGTGGTAGCGGCACAGCAGCACGAGGTTGTCGAGGTCGGTTGGTCCGCCGTCAGCCCAATGTGTGACGTGGTGGCCTTCGCAGTGGGCGGGTACTGCTCCGCAGCCGGGGAATGCGCAGCCGTGGTCGCGGGCGATCAACGCGCGGCGCTGCTTTTTCGACACCGTTCTGCTCGAGCGACCCAGGTCGATCGGGACGCCGTCGCTCATGACGATCGGGGTGAGGTGGCAGTCGCAGGCCAGGCGGCGGGCGGTGGCGATCGAGAGTGGCCCCATGTGCGGCATGCGTGCAACGTCTTTGTCGCCGAACAGGTCCGGATCGCCGTCCGAGCCTGTCCACTCGTGGTTCGACTGGGATCGCGCGAGGTCTTGCGCGTTCACGTGCAGGGATAGGTGTGGTCGTTCTCCGCCCTCGATGGGTGCGTCTCCGGAGTCGAGGTAGCGGCGCAGGATTTCTGCGAACGCGTCCGCGCGCTGCCGCGCCGGCGTGCGAGTGTTGGTCGGGTCGTCCATCGGGTTCCGTGGCTTGGTCAGCGACGAGAGTGCCGTCAGGAGCATCTCGCCGGTGACGGCGTCCAGATCGCCCTTCACAGCGACGCGCCCGTTCAGGGTCTTCGAGGCGTGGAACTCGTTGCGCTCGGTGTCTTCGCTGGGCGGAAGTTCGTCGGATTCGAAGATCCGCTCCAACCTGGAGATGCACGTGCGGACCGTCGTCGTGGTCGCGGCGGGGCCGGTGGCGCTGTCCAGCAACACCTTCCGGCACGCATCCAACGCCTCGTTCGGCATACCACGCGGCGGGGTCTCGCAGAACTCCCCGATCAGGGCGGCATGCTCGGCAGAAATTTCACCTGCGTTGAAGGCGTCGGCGATCTCGGGTTGCCGGCCGAGCATCTTGCCTAACGCGAGGATCCGAGCCGCGGTCGACACCTCCAGCAGGGTGTTGGCGGCCAGCCACTGTTTGACGCTCCGAAACCCGAGGGTGTCTAACGAAACTGCACGACTGTCGATTTCGCCGACGCCTTCGACGCACAACGCTTCGAGGCGCTCGATCTCCCGGCGGATATCCAGAGTGGTCTGCAGCAGCGATGCCTCGGGCAGCGAGCGCATGTCGCCGGACCGCAGAGTGGCGACTGCGGTGCGCGAATTATTGAGTCCCCCCGGATTCATGACTCGAATGTAGTTCGAACTTATGTTCGAGTCAATGGGATACTCTGACCCCAGAACTTCACGAGGAGGGGCGCATGTGGGCTCGAATCCCTATGGTGGTGAACATATGAACACTGCAGACGCACTGTTGGCCGGCCCGCGGGGGCGCCGGTTGTTGCTTGCTTACGCGATGGGCGCCGAGTCGATTTCACGCTCTGAGTGCAACGACAACTCATTCGGTGCTGGGGTGTTCCTGGCGTCGTATCACCTCGAGTCCGGTCGAGAAGGTGCGCGAGTGCTGTTCGGACCCGGCGCAGAGGAGGCCCGGCAGACGGTCATACCTCCGGACGAGGTGGCGGACCGCTTGTCGAGGGTGCCGCTTCCGGAAGTGTCGGCCGTTGCGCTCCGTTCGGCGCTCGCCCACGCGGTGGACATGGCGCGTTATTGGCAGGACCCGGACGGTGAGGACATCCTCGTCGCCACCGAGCCCGTCCGGCGTGAGCTTCGACGGGTTGCCGAGCACATCGCACGCTCCCCGCATGCGTGGTGGTGGACGACGGGCCTCGCCGCGGCCGATCAGTGGTTGGTGGGCTGGGTCGACGAGAGCGCCGAATCCAGCGTCCCGGCTGCCGCAGAGCAGTCGGCCACAGAACAGTCGGCCGCAGAACTCCTCCGCGCCTGGCGTGACGAGACCGTCGAAGAGGAACTGCGATCGGAACGCGATCGCCCGGCAGATCCGTCGGCGAACTGGTCCGGCTGGTGGTGGTCGACCCCACCCACTCGCAGTTCGACCCGCCCGCTGGACGACGGGACCCCCACTGGCTTGTGGTTCGTCGAGGACAGCATGGGCTGGAAGCGCGCCGTCGCGCGACGCGTGAACGTCCCCGCCGGAGCCGGCGTCTACGAGGTAGACAGTGCGGATGCGTGGGCAGAACTGTGCAGACAGTTCCCTGTCGACGTCACCGCGCAGAAGCGACACGACTGGTACCGCACCACCGGGCGGTCGGGACCATGGGTCGTTCCCGACTGGCCGCGCATCGCCGAACGGTACGACGGCGTGCACCTCACCATCGCCGGATATCTGGCCGCGGCGGGTACCGCAATCGAGGTCGATACAGGCACTGCCAGTGTCATTGCGGGATGGGCGCCCGACGAAACCTACTGGCTCACAGACGTCGTGGGCCTGGACAGCGACGCTCGGACGACCTGGGTGTGCGACACCAGTCGGGAGCACCCCGACTGGAATGAAGAATTGCAGGGCTGAGCGCTCCTCGCACCGAAAGCAGGTCGGCCCTGTGCTCCGGACATGTGCCCGGGGCGCAGGGCCTGGAACCAGCGAAGTGCTATCCCTACGTGGGCGGGTTCTCGACTCCGCCGCCGGCCGAGCCGGTCATATCGAAGCCGGCGGAGCCCACGTGGAATCCCAGATTCAGAATGAGGGTGAACAGGTCGGTCACACTGGAGAACATCTGACACTCCTTCACAGTCGGTAGAACACGAACCGATTGGTACGACTTGAACGCTATCAACGCATTGCGAAGTCTGCTCGGCAGTGTCGTCGCCACCGAATATCGCAGGAAGGCAGAGTGTTCCAACGGCGCGGGCAAATTCCGAGGTCGAAGCCCGATCAGGTGCCCGACACGTAGAGTCGTACGTGGGGCATACGAGTGCAGGGGGAGAATCGTGCGAAGAACGTCTTCGATCGTCGGCGCGATCGTCTGTGTGACGATTGCGGGTGCTTGCAGTACCGATCCGGCCGCGCCGCAATCCGATCGGTCGGCGACCTCGACGCCCGCCGATCGCACCGGCCGGATCCAGATCGGGGATCCTCCCACGCTGCCGCCGCCCACGGTCGCCCTAGTGCCCGGCACCGACGTGCCGTCGGCCGACGCGTCGGAGCCCTCGGCCGCTATCAGTGACGTGCGCGTCGAATCCGATCCGGTATCGGGCGTCGACCGGGTCGTCTACTCGTTCACCGGGGAGGGGATTCCGTTCTGGAAGGTGGGGTACGTCGCCGAGGCCGTCCCGCACCGCGGCGGTCCGACGCTCTCCGTCTCGGGGCGGACGATCATGCAGGTCGACGTCATGGACACTTCACTGCCCGCGCGGCACCTGTACGGCGACGCGACACCGATGACGGGCCCGCAGGATTCCCGCGTGGCTCAGCTCTACCTGCTGCCCGATACGCGTGACGGGAATGGAATAACGCAGTCCTTCATCGGGATTCGTACCGGTCCGGCGCCGTTCGAGGTCGTCACCGTCGATGATCCGCCCCAGCTGATCGTCGAGTTCCGTTGAGAACACCTGTTCGTACCCGACTCCACGGATCGACGGCTTCGGCCGCACCGTCGCGGTTCCGGCTACATTCGAGGGCATGAGCGCACAGCCGGTCGCCCGTCGTCGGCGCCTCGCCATGTGGATTTCCTCCGTGCTCGCGGCGCTGGTCCTGGTGGCGGGCGCCGTGCTGTGGTGGGCACCGCCGCGCTACCTGCCGTGGGACACGGCGTCGTTCCCCGACGTCGACACCTCCGCCCTGACGCCCACCCAGGCCAAGGTCGTCGGGCTCCTCGAGAACGAGCATCGCGAGCAGCGTCCCGGCACGTTCTACTCGGAGGGTGTCAAGGAGCCGTGGTGCGCCAATTTCGTCAGCTGGGTCATGCGCGAGGCCGGTGAGCCGTTCTCGAGCCCGAACTCGGGGTCGTGGCGCATCCCTGGTGTGTACACGCTGCAGGAGTACTACGAATCCCAGGGGCGCTTCGAACCGATCGGCAACGGCTACCGACCCAAGACTGGGGACACGGTGCTGTACGACAACGAGTTCCGGATCGGTCAGCACACCAACTTCGTCGTCGCGGTCGATGGTGACACCGCTACCACCGTGGGTGGCAACGAGCTCGGCAAGATCCGGGTGCACGATCTGGACTGGCTGTCGGACGGTGCCGTCGTCGGATTCGGCCGGCTGGATTCCTGACGGAATCGACGCGGTCTGTGGCGACCGATGCGGTGTAGTGCCGTAACCCGTGTCCCTGGCGACTATTCCGGTTCTCGAGCGCGGGGGTCGTCTCCCGCAGTAGTGTCGCCCTCGATTCTGCGCTGGGGCGGCCCAGCAGGAGGGGGTATTGGATGCGTGCACGACACAAGAACCAGAACGCGTATGTCGAAATCAGCTCGGCGATGCCGATACACCAGCTCGCCGAGGTATGTATCGGCATAGCGACGTCGGTCCGTACATCGCCCACTCTGGGGCAGGTCACGGCCTACGGGATCGAGTATCTCGGAGGTGACCCCTCGGTTCTGCACTTCATGGTGCGGCGAGCCGCACGCGGTGGGCAGCTGAAGTTCGAAGTCATGCCGTTCCACGTCAGCGTCGGACATCGCGTAGGCGGCTCGTATGCGCGCTCGGAGATCGACGGGGCTACGGTCAGCCAAGATTCGTTCCTCTTCGTCCCGATCGGGCCGAAGCAGTTGCATGGTTACCCCGCATACAAAGCCTTCATGAATCAGTTTGCTTTCGCTGCGAAGCAGGCCGATCCTCATGCGCAGGCGGTGGTTTCCGAGTTCGGCTGATCCAGACGTCCGATTCGGTGGAACCTTCGAACGCGCGCCCGCCCGGCCGCCTGGAAATGCTCCTGTGACCTGTGCCGTGACAAGGTCGTCCACCGTCTCGATCTGCGACGCAACGGCGTTCGACGACGTCGTGGTCCCGCACCGTTGCCGCGACTGGTGGTGAGGTCCACCGATGAGACCGCCGTGGTGGGCGTTCCACGGAACGCCCACC
>NZ_JAIVAH010000010.1 GCF_020171745.1 Prescottella equi | reverse complement strand
GCGCAGACCGAGCAGATCGGCGCCGCCGTCTCCGACACCGCCACGGTGCTCTCCTCGACAGGCGGCAAGTTCCACGGAACGCCCACCACGCACGCGTCAGGCGAGAAGCTTCGCCTTCGCGGCCGCGAACTCGTCGTCCGAGAGAACACCCGACTGGTGCAGCTGGCCGAGCTGCTGCAGCTTGCCGATCAGATCGTCACCGGCGGAGCCGGCGGGTGCGGCGGCCGGCGGGGCCACCTGCTGTTGAGCCACCTGCTGCTGCGCGGCGATCTGCTGAGCGATCGCCGCCTGCTGCTCGGCGGCCTGCTGGTCCGCGTACGCCTGCCGCTCGGCTGCGCGCTGCTGCGAACTGCGGTCCATCGCGTTGGCCGTGGCCCTCGCAGTGCCGGTGATGACGGCGGTGCGTGCCACCGTCCCCAGCAGCCCCGGCCGGCCCATGCGCCTTCCGATCATATGAACTTTCCCTTCTACCGTGCGTTCGCGACGGCGGAGACGACCGCGTCACGGGGGATCTGAACGTGCAGGGCCACCTCGCCGCCCGCGGCGCGGGCCGCCGTGGCGATCCGGCGCGCCCACGACTCCTCGTAGACGATGATCGCCGCGGACGTGCCGGGCTCGAGCGATTCGCGCACCACATCCAGGTCGTCGTCGCTGATCAGGTCCTGTGCCTCGATCGCGAGGGCGGCCAGTCCGGCGTCGGTGAGATCCTCGTCGACGTCGATCTCGGTGATGTTGCCGGCCGCGTCCTTCGCGATGTAGACGAGGTCGACGATGGTGACGTAGCCACGGTGGACGACGTCCTGCAGGGCGGCGACGGTGGCGGGGTCGGCGGTGGTTCCGGGGAAGGTCAGGATGACCAGTTCCACGGGGCCGATGTCGCTCAGTTGAGTCATACCGATCAGTCTGCCACGGGGGGTCGGCACGGACGGGGACGAAGCCGGAGAAGGTGCGTAGCGCTCAGAACGCCCACCGCAGCGCCGCCGCGATCTCCTCGTCGCTCGCGTCGGCGAAGCGCGCGATCTCGGCGCGGTGGACGTCGACGATGGTGGCGGACAGTTCGGTCCCGAAGGCGTCGGTGAGCATCGTGTCGGCCTCGAAAGCGTCGGTGGCCTCGGCGAGTGAGACCGGCAAACGGCCGATTCCGCGTCGACCGCGTTCCTCGTCGGTGAGCGACGCCGGGTCGACGTCCACCAGTTGGGGCAGGGCGACGCCCTCGCGGATGCCGACCATCCCGGCGAACAGCAGTCCGGCCAGGCAGAGATACGGGTTCGCGGACAGATCCAGCACCTTCACCTCGAGATTCGAGGCGCGGTCCTCCTCACCCCCGCTTCCGGTGACCAAACGCAGTGCCGCCTCACGGTTCTCGTGACCACATGCCTGGAACGGCGCCGCCCACTGGCCCGGGACCAGGCGGAGGTAGCTTGCCGGCGACGGCGCCCCCACCGCGAGCAGGCCGGGAAGGTGCTCGAGAATGCCGGCGGTGAAGGCCTCGGCCGTCGCCGTCAGCCCGCACGGGCCGTCGCCGCCGCTGTGCAGATTCCGTCCGTCCCACCACAGCGACAGGTGGACGTGGCCACCGTTGCCGACTCCGCCGGCGATCACCTTGGGCGAGAACGACGCCCGCATCCCGTGGCGGATCGTCACCGCCCGGATCGTTTCCCGCACCAGCACCGACGTGTCGGCCGCCGCGAGTGGATCCTCGGCGGCCACCGACAGCTCGAACTGCCCCGACGCGTACTCGGGGTGGATCTGCTGTAGCCGCACGCCCTGCTCCCGCAGTGCCGAAACCAGATCGACCAGGTACCCGGACTTCTCGGCCAGCCGGGTGAATCCGTAGGCGGGGCCGCGGGTGGCGGGTGCGAAGTCGTCGGCGTCGGCCGCGACGACCCACTCGATCTCGAATGCGGCCCTCGCGGTCAGACCCTCGTCGTCGAGCTGCGCGACGGCCCGGCGCAGCACTCCGCGGGCATCCTGCGGGTGCACCTCGCCGTCCTGCGTGTACCGGTCGACGGGCGCCCACGCCCACCCGGGTAGGGCGGCGAGAATCGTGACCCGGTCGAGGTCCGGCATCAACCGCAGGTCGCCGACCGGCCCGCCCGCGTAGCGGCCCGCGACGATCGTGTCGTCCGGGGTGAAGGCGTCGAACACCGGCGACGCGCCGACACCCCACGCCGCCGCCCGCTCCAGTCGGTCGATCGGGACGGCCTTGGTGCGCACCACCCCGGAGTTGTCGACCCACGGCAACGCGACGACCACCACCCCGGCGCCGGCGAGTTCGGCGGTCAGTCGTGCGGCCGCGAGTGCCCGACGGTCGCGTTCGTGCCGATCCATCGCAACTCCCTTGCATCGGGGCCGGTCAGCGGCAGAATGGCAGGGTGGCGTTCTCACCGGACGATACGCCGCCGGACCCCGGCGGAGACTCGATTGCGGTGATGGTCGACGCCCTCCCGCTCGTCGACCATCACTGTCACGGTGTGCTGCGCGAACCACTCGACCGGGCCGGGTTCGAGGCGCTGCTGACCGAGGCTGCGGCACCAGGGCGGTGGCACGGCAGCCTGTTCGACACGCAGGTCGGCGTCGCGGTACGCCGACTGTGCGCGCCGGTGCTGGGCCTCGAGCCGCACACCGGACCCGACGAATACCTCGAACGGCGAGCCGAACTCGGAGTCGACGAGGTGACCCGACGTCTGCTCGCTGCGGCCGGCATCTCCGAATTCCTCGTCGACACAGAGTTTCTCCCGGACCGGCTGACGACACCGGACGAGTTGGCGGCGTTCACGGGTGGCGTAGCGCACGACGTGGTCCGGCTCGAGTCGGTGGCCGAGGAGGTGATCGCCGGGCACAACGCCGCCGCGTTCGCGCAGACGTGTCGGGCTCGGCTGGCCGACGCGTCCCGTACCGCGATCGCGTTCAAAACCGTTGCGGCCTATCGGGTCGGACTCGATCTGGACGCGGCCCGGCCGTCCGACGCCGCGGTCTTCACGGCCGCGGCGCGGTGGGCGTCGGACATCGCCGCGGGGCAGCCGGTCCGACTGCGCGACGAGACCCTCGTCCGGTTCCTGATCTGGACCGCCGTCGATCTCGGGCTCCCGATCCAGTTCCACGTCGGCTACGGCGACGCCGACACCGACCTGCACCGTGCGGACCCACTGCTGCTGATGCCGCTGCTGCGGGCAACCGCGGAGCGCGGCGTGCCGATCATGTTGCTGCACAACTACCCGTTCCATCGGCACGCCGGCTACCTGGCGCAGGTGTTCGACCACGTGTTCGTCGACGTCGGGCTCGCGGTGCAGAACGTCGGCGGCAGGGGAGCGGCCCGCGTGCTCGCGGAGTTGCTCGAGCTCGCGCCGTTCGGGTCGGTGCTCTTCTCCACCGACGGGTGTGGGCTGCCCGAACTGTTCCACGTGGCCGCCGTGCGGTTCCGCCGGGCGCTCGCGACGGTGCTCGACGCCGAAGTGGCCGAGGGGGACTGGTCGCGCACGGATGCCCGGCGGGTCGCACGGATGATCGCCGCCGACAACGCGCGCCGCGCCTACCGGATCGAATCCGGCACCCCACCGACCGATTAGTCCGAAACGCCAGGAAACGAGGGGCTGTGATCCGGGTCTCTCGCATGGCATAGTTTCGGCCCACACCGGCACGCCGCACGCGGCGTGGATCGAGCGAGGAGCCGTGAATGCTTAGTACGATGAATGATTTACCTCTTTCCATCGCGCAGCTGCTGCGGCACGGAAGCACCGTCCACGCGGACGCCGAGGTGGTCACCTGGACCGAGGCCGGCGCGCGGCGTCGGACGTACGCGGAGGTCGGTCGACGGTGTGCCCAGTTGGCGCACGCGCTGCGCGGACTCGGCGTCGACGGCGACGATCGGGTCGCGACCTTCATGTGGAACAACGCCGAGCATCTCGAGGCGTACCTCGCGGTGCCGTCGATGGGGGCCGTGCTCCACACGCTCAACATCCGGCTGTTCCCCGAGCAGCTGGTCCACGTGGCCAACCACGCCGAGGACCGGGTGATCATCGTCGACGCGACGCTCGTCCCGCTGCTGGTGCCGCAGCTGTCGCAGCTCAAGACCGTCGAGCACGTGATCGTCACGGGGGAGTCGACGGCCGGGCTCGAGGCGCCCGAGGGCGTCCAGGTGCACACCTACGAGGGGCTCATCGCGGATCGGTCGACCGAATACGACTGGCCCGAACTCGATGAACGTGCCGCTGCGGCAATGTGTTACACGTCGGGTACGACGGGTGATCCCAAGGGCGTCGTCTACTCGCACCGGTCGATCTACCTGCATTCGATGCAGGTGTGCATGAGCGACGGGCCGAACCTGAAACAGGGTGACCGCGCGCTGGCGGTGGTTCCGCAGTTCCACGCGATGTCGTGGGGACTGCCGTACGCGGCGTTCATGATCGGCGCGTCGCTGATCATGCCGGATCGGTTCCTGCAGCCCGGCCCGCTCGCGGAGCTGATCGCGGCGGAGCGGCCGACGTTCGCGGCCGCGGTGCCGACGATCTGGCAGGGCCTGCACCTGTACCTCGAGCACCATCCACAGGACATCTCGTCGATGCGGGAGGTGCTCATCGGCGGTGCCGCGGTGCCGCCGTCGCTGATGCACGCGTTCGAGGCCGACCACGAGGTGTCGGTGCTGCACGCGTGGGGCATGACCGAGACGTCGCCGCTCGGGTCCGTCGCGCGCCCACCCGCCGACGCGGCGGGGGACGACCGGTGGAGGTACCGCTACACGCAGGGCCGGTTCCCGGCGTCGGTCGAGGCCCGCCTGATCGACGACGACGGCAACAAGGTGCCGCACGACGGCACGAGCATCGGCGAACTCGAGGTCCGCGGACCGTGGATCACCGCGTCGTACTACGGCGTCGAGGCGCCGGACAAGTTCCGGGACGGCTGGCTGCGCACCGGTGACGTCGGCTCGATCACGCCCGACGGGTACCTGACGCTGTCGGATCGGACGAAGGACATCATCAAGTCCGGCGGCGAGTGGATCTCCTCGGTCGACCTCGAGAACGCGGTGATGGGCCACCCTGCCGTCGCCGAGGCCGCGGTGATCGGTATCCCCGACGAGAAGTGGGACGAGCGCCCGCTCGTGGCGGTGGTGCTGCGCGAGGGCAGCGGCGCCTCGCTGGACGAGTTGCGGGACTTCCTGGCCGGCAAGGTCGCCAAGTGGCAGTTGCCGGAGAACTGGGCGGTGATCCAGGAGGTGCCCAAGACCAGCGTCGGCAAGTTCGACAAGAAGCGGCTGCGCGCCGACTTCCACGACGGCAGCCTCGACGTCACCCGGTTGTGACGCGGGAGGACCTGCCACGAGTGTGGCAGGTCCTCAGGATCTGTTCGTCTCGTCGGGCCGGCCGGGTCCCGCAGACTCCGTCGTCTACGACGCGCTGCCGAACCCGAACGGCGACGGCGTCACGTCGAACTGCATTGTGGTGGTGGCTGGTTCGCCCGACGGCGGCGCGAAGGTGGCGAGCGCCGTGTAGCGGCCCGATTCGTGGACCTGGACGGCTTGGGTCGCGCCCCCGAGGGTCAGCGGAATCGTGAAGCTGCTCGTGTCGCCGTCGGGCTCGGTGAGTTCGAGGATCACTGGGGTGGTGGCGTCGGCGCCCGAAGGGGAGGGGGCGACGAGTACCGCCAGCGTCGTGATCGTGTTGCCGTAGACGGTGCCGATCGGAGGCACGACCGTCACTGTGTAGGTCGTCGCGGCCGAGGCTGCGGGTGCGAGAGCCAGAAGGGCGGCTCCGGCCAACGCGGCCACGGTGGCGGATGTGCGCGGGAGGCTCATGCGAATCCCTTCCGGGTCGACGGCAACGGCGGTGGATCGTTTCGTCACCGCCACGCTATCGGCACAGCCTCGCCGGCTCGTTCACCCGGATCGGGTGAAATCCGACCCGGATCAGCGCTTCTTGCCGAACCGCAGCTTCCACGGCACCAGGGCCGACTCGAGCTGGACGCCGAGGCTCATCTTCGACACGCCCTCGATGCGCTCCTCGAACCGGATCGGGACCTCGGCGATCCGCATGCCGCGGCTGGTGGTCCGGTAGTTCATCTCCACCTGGAACGAGTAGCCGTTGCTGTGGATCGACGCGACGTCGATCGCCTCGAGGGTGCGCGCGTGCCACGCCTTGAAGCCCGCGGTCGCGTCCTTCACGCCGAGTCGCAGGATCGCGTTCACGTAGAAGTTCGCCCACGCCGACAGCGCCTTGCGGTGCCACGGCCAGTCGCTCGCGACGGCGCCGCCCGGCACGTACCGGGAGCCCAGGACGACCGCCGCGTCCGTCGTGGTGAGCGTGCGGATCATCGTCGGGATCACCTCGGCCGGGTGCGACAGGTCGGCGTCCATCTGCACGACGATGTCGGCGCCCTCGGCGAGCGCGCGGGTCATGCCGGCCACGTACGCGCGGCCCAAGCCGTCCTTCTCGGTGCGGTGCAGCACCCCGATGGAGAGCGGGGAGTCGATCGCGAGCTTCTCCGCGACGTCGCCCGTGCCGTCAGGGGAGTTGTCGTCGACGACGAGCAGATGCAGGTTCGGGACCTCCAGCGCCGCCAGCAGCTCGACGAGCTTGGGCAGATTGTCGCGTTCGTTGTACGTAGGTACAACGACGGTCGTCTTCGGCGAGCTGCTGTCCATGGGACCTTCCTGATCACGCTCTGTCGTCTAGGCCAAAGGCGAGTGTGGTCATGAATGGAGTCGATAGCAACTCACCTGGAGTTTTGTTGCAGTCAGGACGCGGGTTCCGTGATATTCACCATCCACGAGACCCCGAAACGGTCGGTGCAGGCGCCGAAGGTGTCGCCCCACATCTGCTTCTCGAGGGGCACGTCCACGGTGCCGGACCCGGACAAAGCGGTCCAGTAGCCGCGCAGTTCGTCGGCGTCGTCGCCGCTCAGGCTCACCGCCATGTCGGTGCCGGGCGTGCGCTCCATGCCGGGCGGGATGTCCGCGCCCATGATCGTGAAGCCGTTGGGGGCCTCGAGCATGGCGTGCATGATCTGGTCCTCCGGGGCCGGTGCGCCGAACTCACCGAAGGTGCTCATGTTCAGGGTGCCGCCGAAGACGCCCTTGTAGAACTCCATCGCGTCGCGCGCGGTGCCGGGAAAGCTGATGTACGGGTTGAGACGAGATGCCACGGGACGCTCCTGAGGTTCGCCGGTACGTGCTCGGTGGTGTCGCAGCACCGACGCTACCGCCGACGGGGCGCGGTGCGGATAGGTTCGGCCGGTGATGATCATCGACCGGGTCGGTCCGGCCCTCGCCGCCGTCGTCGGCGCGTTCGTCGCCGGGTTCGCGATCCTCGCATCCGAACCGAACGACACGATCGTGCTCGAGTGGGACGGCGGCATCTGGTTCCACACGACGCTGCAGTGGGCCGCGACCGTCGCCGCGGTCACCGCGGTGCTGGTGTACGTGGCGCTGCGGGCGCGGGCGTCGACGGCCGCGACGGTGACCGCCACGATCGCGGGCGCTTGCGCGCTCGCGTTGCCGGCCTGGATGGACGTGACGACCGCGCAGTCGGTGTCGCTCGCCGGACTCGGCGCGGGGTCGCTGCTCGGGGTGGGCGCGTTCCTGGTGGCGGACCGGGCCGCGGCGGGGGTGGCTCCCGCGGTGGGACTGATTGCCGCGCTGCTGTTCACACCCGCCGTCGATGCGCTGCGCCCGCAGACCGATCGATGGCTGCTCTCGCTGGACCCGTACTACCCGCCCGCGGTGGTGCCGGTGCCCGCGCTGTTGGTCACGGTCGCGCTGATCGTCGGGGTCGCCCTGCGCTGCGTGCCCACCGCCGTGGCGCCGCCGGATCGTCGCCTGCTGTTCGTCGGGATGGGTCTGCCGATGCTGTTCCTCTTGGTCTTCTCGGCCGTCGGGTCCGCGATGCCCGACTACGTGCCGTGGCTGATCGGTGTCACCGTCGCGCTGGTCGCGACTCTCGCCGCGACGCGGCTTCTGCCGGTGCCCGACGCGGTGACGCTGATGGTGGGACTTGCGATCGCCGCGGCCGTCGTCAGCGACCTCGGCTGGTTCACGTCTCCCCCCGTGGGCGCGGTGCTGGTCCTCGGGATCGTGTTGCTCGCGGCGGGCGTCTGGGCCGGGCGTCGACGGCCGGCCCCGGTCGCGGCGCTCGCCGTGCTCACAGCCGTCACGGCAACCGGACTGCTGCCCGGGGACACGGTCGTCGCGGTCACTGCCTACGCGGTGGTGTTGCCCCTCGCGGCCGGGTTCGCGTTCGGCTCGTGCCGGCCGGTGTGGTCGGAGGCGGTGTTGACGGCGGGGATGCTGCCGTTCACGCTCACGCTGCTGTCGGTGTACGTGCCGGTCGGAGAACCCGATTTCGGGTGGACAGTTTTCACACCGGAGACGCCGCTGCCGGTGATCGAGATGTACGTGGTGAACGCGGACCGGCCGGTCGTCGCGGTGGCGGTGGCCGTTGCGCTCGCCGCGACGGCGACGACGGCCGTCCTGGTGCGCCGCCGCACTCTGGTCGGTCGCTGAGATGGATCGGAGCCCGGACGGTCCCGATCGGGGGCAGGACCGGCCGGGCTCCGAGGTTTCGGTCGGGATCAGCCCCGCATCTTGATGCCCAGCTTCAGCACCGTCAGCGGGTCGAGGCCCAGGCCCTTGGTCAGGTAGCTGTTGATGCTTCCGTAGTCGGAGGTGATCTGCGCGAGTCCGGCCTCGAGGTAGCTTGCCTCCACGCCGAGGACCGGGGTCAGGTTCAGTGCGGCCTGATCACCGAGCGCGCGACGGATCTGGGCGAGCGTCCTCACATTGACCGGTTCCAGGTAGTCGTTGCTGAGCAGGTAGTCGGCCATGACGGTCTCCGGGGAGGCCCCGCCGATCCGCTGCAGCAGCGACGCGACCCAGCCGGTGCGGTCCTTGCCGGAGGTGCAGTGGAAGATCACCGGTCCGTCGCTGTTCGCGATGTCGGTGAGCACCTTCGCGAAACCGGCGCGGCGGACCGGGTCGGTCACGAAGCTGCGGTTGGTGTCCTCCATGAACTGGCGGCCCTGCTCGGGCGACTGGATGGTCTGCGCCAACTGGACGAGGTCCGCGAACTCGATCGGGGTGTGGACGTAGTCGGCGCCGGCCGGGATCTTGTCCTCCCCCCCGACGAGGGGATTCGCGATCTCCGAGACACCGCGCATGTCGGTGATCGAGGTGATCCCCAGCCCCGTGAGAGTCTGCAGATCGGGCTCCGACGCGGACGTCAGCGCGTTGGCCCGGTAGACCACGCCGCGCTTGAGGTGCTGCTCGAACCCGGTGGCGTAGCCGTCCCCGTCGTTGCCGCCGACGTCACGGAAGTTCGCGATCGACGCCAGGTGCGGCGTCGGGTCGAGCGGCGCAGTGGATCCGGCGTCGAGCGATCCGAGCGAGCCGGACGCGAGCGATCCGGACGCGAGCGAGCCGAGATCGAGTGCGGTGGCCGCACCGGTCCCGGCGAACAGCAGTCCTCCGGCGAGGAGGACGGTGGTGGCCGATGTGGCAGTCCGCACGAGCACACGTGATGAAGCGATCCTCATGGCGGTTCCTTTCGGGGGGTGGGGGAGGTGGGGGGTGGATCAGTTCGCGACGTCGGCCATTCCGGTGAAGCCGTACCGGTCGCACGGGCCGATGATTCCGACCTCGAACAGGCCTGAGCCGACGGTGCTTTCGCCGTCCTCGACGAGGGTGAACCGGGCCAGGTTGTCGACGGGGCAGAACATCTTCTTCCACGCTTCGATGTCGGCGACCTTCTCGCGTACGCCCTGCACGACGAGTTCGCCCTGCCACATGCCGTGCCGCCAGTCCTGCTCGAGTCCGTACCCGGTGCCCACGCCCAGGTAGTGCGGCAGGACGGGTTCGCAAGCGACGGTGAGGATTCGATCGGGCTTGCCGTATCCCTCGGGGCGGTGGAAGGTCAGAGTGCCCGACGCGACCTCGCGCCCGCCGGGGACGAACGTCAGGTCGTGTTCCGGCCGGCCGAGCCACTCCGGCTCGCGGGTCCGGTCGGCCCACACCCGTGTCGCGTCCTGCACGATCCGGCGGCCCTGCCGGTCCTCCTGCATGATCGTGACGATCGAGAACCCGTCGAACTGCATGATCGTGTAGATCCAGAAGAAGTTCTGCTCGCCGGCGATCGCCGGATCCGCCCGCCGTCCGGGCGGTTCGGCCTCGCCCACCGGGCGCACGCCCCACGAGCGGTCGCGGTTGCCGCGCCACGTGTCCGGGGTGACCGGGATCGTCTCGCCGTCGACGGTGAGGGTGCCGCTCCAGCGTCCGGTCTGCACGAACCGCTGTGTGTCGAACGTGACCCGCTCGAGCTGGCGGTGGAAGTGCCTGGCCTCCAATGCCGCCGGCACATCCGACTCGAACACGAGATCGAACGACAGGTCGGGTGCCTCGGGGGTGGGCTCGAGCACGACGCGCAGCCGGTGCAGGCCCTCGAGCACCTCGATCCGCAGCGGTCCCACCGAGACGTCCATCCGGTCCGAGCCGAGTGCCTTGGACGCGCGGGCCACGATGTGGTCGTTGCCGCGGCGCAGCACCGCGAACCCGTCCGTCACACCGAGATTGGGGTACTGGCCGAGGCCGATGATGAGGAACAGGGGTTCCCCGTCGTAGTCGAGCCCCGGATGGCAGTTGAAGTAGTACCGGTCGTAGAAGTTGCGGTCGGACGTGCCGACGTGGCGGATCGGTTCGGCGATCTGGTGCACGGGGTAGTCGTCCATCGGTGAGAGCATCACGCCACTCCTTCGCTGTCGATGCGGGCCCAGTAGACGCCGTCGAGCATCTCCTCGAGCGTCTTTCGGTGCAGGATCATGTCGTCGGGGTCCGCGGGCGCCTCGGCCTGGCCGAACGCGACGGCGCGACTCTGCACGCGGAACATGATGATGGCGTGCCGCAGTGCCGCGTACAGCGTGTAGAACTCGAGGTCGCGGGCCTCGTGCCCGGTGAGGTCGCGGTAGGCGGCCGCGACATCGTCCCGGCGCAGGAAATCGGGCAGTCCGGGCAGCCCCGCCATCGTGGCCAGATCCTCGAAGAACCTGTGGATGAAGATCATCCAGGCCAGGTCCATCTCGCGCGGGCCGAGCGTGGCCATCTCCCAATCGAGCACCGCGACCGGCTCGAAGTCGCGGTAGATGATGTTCCCGATCCGCGAATCGCCCCAGCACAGCACGGCCGGGCCGGTGACAGCGGGCCAGTGCGCGTCCAGCCAGTCGAGACCCCGTTCGATCAGCGGCGAGCGGGGGCCGGTCTCGGTTGCCCACTCGTAGTAGCGACGCTGGCCGTCCACGTGCGCGCGAAGCGCGGCGTCCGCGGTGACCTCCTCGCCGGCGCCTCCCGGCGCGAGGCTCGGAAACAGTTGCGCGGGTGTGGCTATCGCGTGCAGCTCGGCCAGGACGCGCACCGACGCGTCCTGCAGGCGGCGACGTTCGTCGGGGGAACCCGCGAACAGCCAGGAGTCGCCGAAGTTGTACGGCATGACGTCCGGCGGGACCTCACCGTCGAGGCGTTCCATCACGAAGAACTCGCCACCGAGCGCGTCGGGCGACGTCTCGGACCAGTACACCCGCGGCACCGGCACCGGGGAGTGCGCGCCGACGGCCTTGATCACCTCGAACTGCTGGTCCAGGTCGTACGAGGGGAAGATCGGCACTCCCGACGGCGCGGGCGCGATGCGGGCCACCAGGTAGTGATGGCGGCGTTCGCCGTCCTCGTGCCACACGGCGTCGAAGAGGATCGTCTCGTTGGACATGCCGTTGGCGGCGGGCACCTGGACGTCGGTGACCTCGGGATTCGCGTCGGACGGCAGTTTGGTCCGGAGCCAACCCTGTAGGCGGGTGGCCAACTCGGCTGGATCCGTGCGGGATTCGCCGGGTCTGGCCATCTCCGAGTAGTCGCGGTCGTCGGTCGTGTACTCGAAACTCATGAGCGACCCTTCGATGGTCGGGAGGCGATCGTCGCCTCGCAGTCGTTCTGGAATGCGGGGTGCTGCGGTGGAACGGTCCAGCGGCAGATCGGTCGACGGCCCCGGGGTGTCGGCGGGGCGCGGAAAGCTCTAGTCGATACATTGCGTATCGACTACGACGTGACACAATGTAACGGCCATCACACTTCGACGCAAGGGGTTTCATTCGATGTCCAGGCAGCGGCAAGCGCAGCACCGGCTTGGGCCGCAACGGAACCCCGCGATCGACGAGGCCGTTCTACAGGCGACGCGTGAACTCCTGGTCGAGAACGGCTATGCCGGAACCTCGATCGACAAGATCGCTACTCGTGCCGGCGTCGGACGTCCGGCGATCTACCGCCGCTGGCCGTCGAAGGCGCACATCGTGCACGACGCGGTGTACCCGGTGATGGAGTCGGAGAACGTGTCCGACCTGGAGATCGCCGAGGAGCTGGGCCGGCTCACCTACGGCGCCGTGGCGCTGTTCGGTGGCCCGGCGGCGCGGGAGGCGGTGCCGGGACTGATGAGTGAGGGGCGCAGCGACCCCGAACTGCGCAGGGCTCTGATCACGGACCAGCTCGAGGTGATCCGCGAGGAGCTGGGAAACCGGATGCGCGAGGCGATCGGCGCGGGCGAACTGCGCGACGGCGTCGACCCGGACGTCCTGCTCGACATCATCGCGGGCACCGCGATCTTCGCGCAGTCGGTGCGTGACGCCGAGGACCAGGGAAAGCTCGCGGCGTCACTCGTGGACATCCTTCTGAACGGCGTGCTGCCGCGGTGATCGGCCGGCTCAGCCCGCCAGATCGTCGGGGCCGAGCGCGTCCGCGCGCCACTCGGCGGTGCTGAGCGGCGCGTCGAAACGCAGCCGACGCCAGGTTGCCCAGGCGCCGACTGCGATTGCGAGGACGAGAACGAGGCGGCGAGGTGAACTCATGCCGCCATTGTGCCGCTACTGCTGATCCCACTCCACCAGTAGCGAATTGGGTCCACGCAGTGCGACGCCGACCTGGCTGGTGACCCGCGCCTGCTCGGCGGCGCCGTCCTGCAGCCGCAGGCCGGGCAGCCGGTCGAGCAGGATCCTCAGTGCGGTGTTCAGTTCGGCCAGTGCGAGCCAACTGCCGGCGCAGCTGTGCGGTCCCTGGCCGAACGCGAGCATCGACGTGGCCCGGCGGGTGATGTCGAAGCGGTGCGGATCCTCGTGGACCGCCGGGTCGCGCAGTGCGGCATTGATCGAGAAGATCATCGGCGTGAGCGGCGGGATGTCGATGCCGTTCCACGACGTGGCCTCCGGGCAGGCGCGCGGCAGCAGCCCCACCGGCGGCTCCCAGCGCAGTCCCTCCCAGATCGCCCACTGCGCGTGCTCGGCCGGATCCGAGCGCAGCAGCTCCAGCTGGTCGGGGTGGGTGAGCAACGCGGACAGCGTGTTTCCGAGAGCGAGCATCGTGGTGTCGGCGCCGGCCGGGAACAGCAGGCGCAGGAACGCGAGGATCTGCTCGTCGTCGAGCGTCTCCCCCTCGGCGGATTCGGTGACGAGCATGGAGATGAGGTCGTCGCCGGGATTGCGTCGCCGCTCGGCGAGGATGGGCGTGACGTGGTCGGCGAATTCCTGCGACGCGCGCATCGCCGCCTCGGGGTCCATCGGGAAGTAGAACAGGTCGTGCGCCCAACGGTGCACGGTCGCCTCGTCCTCCACCGGCAGGCCCAGCAGACGGCTGATGATCAGCACCGGATAGCGCGTGGTGAACTCGGCGACCAGGTCGGCGGTGCCACGGTCGGCGAACCGGTCGATCAACTCGTGGGCGAGCGGTTCGAGCACGGGTTCGATGTACTCGCTGATCCGGTTGCGCCGGAACGGCGGGGACACGATGGCGCGGTTGACGCGGTGTTCCCGTCCCGCCATGCACTGCAACGTCTTTCCGAGCACCGGACCGGTCGTCATGGAGTAGATCGCCGACGCGGGGAAGGTGTCCTCGTCCTTGAAGGCCGCCGACACCAGGTCGTGGGTGAGGAGCAGGACGGCCTTGACGCCGGCGAACGGAACCACGGCGTAGGGCTTCTCGGCGCGCAACCGCTCGAGGACGGCGTGGATCTCGGGGGCGTCCTCGAAGGCGAAGTCGACCCCTTCGATGTCGACGGTGTCGAGTGTTGACGGAGCGGTCATCGGCGGGGTCCTCCCGAGCAGGTTGCGAGACGAATATTCGTGTCGCACTGGACGAATATCGGTTACTGTGGCGAGGGTAGGAGGAAACATGGACCGTGACAAGGGTGCAACCGGATCTCCGCCCACCGATCGGGTGGTGGGGGTCGTCGAACTACTGGCCGGACGGGACGAGGCGTGCACCATCGCCGAGGTGGCTGACGCGCTCGGCCTGAGCCGTTCGACGGTGGGTGCCGTGCTGGGCTCGCTGGCCGCGCACGGGTGGGTACGTCGCGACGCCGACCTGCGGTACCGGCTGGGCCCGCGACTCGCGGGTGTGGGCGAGGCCGCGCGCTCGGCAGTGGGCGTACCGCCCGGGCTGGACGCGACGCTCGCCAGACTGTCGGCGCAGGTGGACTGCGGTGCGGCGCTCGGCGTCGTCACCACCACCGAGATGACGTTCCTCGCGGTCGATGCGGGCAGGGGCAGGCTACCGGCGGGCATCACGGTGGGGACCGGGTTGCCGCTGCGCGCCCCCGCGGGCGCGGCGGTCATCGCGTTCGCCGACCCGGCCCGCCGACGGGCCTGGCTCGACACCTTGCCGGAAGCGCTCCGCGCCGCGACCGGCGAGACCCTCGACCTGATCCGGACCACCGGCGTCGGGGTGTGGGGGATCGGGGCGTCCGATCCCGGCATGTTGGACGTGCTGGCCGAGGTGGTGGAGCATCTCGGCGAGGACCCCACCCGGACCGCGTTGCGCGGCCGGGTCCTGGACCTGCTCGGCAGTATCAGCGGAAGGCCCTACAGCGCAGCCGATCTCGCGAGTGACCGAGCGCTTCCCGTGAGCTATCTGGTGGCGCCGGTCTTCGGCGCGGACGGCCGCGCGTCGTGGGAGTTGCAGATCGGTCCCCTCCGCTCCGCCGTCACCCGCGACGAGCGGGCGCACTACATCGAGAGCCTGACCCGAGCCGCTCGGGAACTGGATACGAGAACAGGAGTGAATGCATGAGCGCTGCCGAAGATCTGGTCACCGAGTTCTGTGCGCTGTGGGCCGATCCGGATCCCGCGGTGATCGCGGGGTACTTCACCGAAGATGCCGTCTACCACAATATTCCGATGGATCCGGTCAAGGGTCGTGACGCGATCCGGGAGTTCCTCGAGGGCTTTCTGGCGATGTTCGAGGGGATCGATTTCCAGATCCACAAGCAGGTCGAGTCCGGTGGCATCGTGATGAACGAGCGCACGGACGTGCTCCGTGGACTCGGCAAGGCGACCCCGCTGCCGGTGATGGGCGTCTTCGAGGTGGTCGACGGCAAGATCGCCGCGTGGCGGGACTACTTCGACATGGCTGCGATCACCGCCGCGTTCGGCGGCTGAACCCGGCGCGGGCGCGCGAAAGTACACAACCGCTGCGCGGAAAGAAAGCCCTTACGCAATAGTTGGACGTCCTATAACCTGCGTCACATGAGTGAGGATCCGCGCATCGACACCGTCGACGGAGTACTCCGTCGGGCCGCCGCGAGACAGCCCGAACGCACTGCTCTGACCTTCGACGACCGAACCTGGACGTACCGCGAACTGGACGACGCCGTCACCCGCGTCGCCGGGCGCCTGCTCGCACTCGGGCTGGCCCCCGGCGACCGAGTGGCCGGGTACGGCGTCAACTCCGACGCGTACGTCATCGGCTTCCTGGCCTGCGCTCGCGCCGGCCTGGTCCACGTTCCGGTGAACTACGCGCTCACCGGCGACGAACTGCAATATCTGCTGGGGCAATCCGGGGCCCGGGCCGTGCTGGTCGACCCGGCGTTGCGGGGGACCCTCGAATCGGTCCGCGCCGATCTCGGTGTCGAGCACGTCGTCGCGTTGCGGGGTGAGGACGGGTCACTGCTCGGGTGGACGCGCGGCGGCGACGTTCCGGAGGTGCCTGCGGGGGTATCCGGCGGCGACCTCGTCCAGCTGCTCTACACGTCCGGTACGACCTCGAAGCCCAAGGGCGCCATGATGACCCACGGCGCGCTGGTGCACGAGTACGTGTCGTCGGTGATCGCTCTCGGGCTGAGCGCCGACGACAACCCGCTGATCTGCATGCCGCTCTACCACTCCGCGGGCATGCACGTGTTCATGCTGCCCTACCTGTCCGTGGGGGCGACCGTGCATCTGATGCAGACGCCGGACATCCCCGAGATCCTGCGCCGCATCGAGGCCGACCGGATCGGATCGCTGTTCCTCGCGCCGACGGTGTGGGTTCCGCTCGCCGGGCACCCGGACCTCGACACGCGCGACCTCTCGTCGCTGCGGAAGGCGCAGTACGGTGCGTCGATCATGCCGGTCACCGTGCTGAACCGGCTGCGTGCGCGGTACCCGGACCTCGGCTTCTACAACTGCTTCGGTCAATCCGAGATCGGCCCGCTCGCAACGGTGCTCGGACCCGACGAGCACGAGGACCGGCCGTCGTCGTGTGGGCGTGCGGTCTATTTCGTCGAGACCCGGGTGGTCGACGCGAACGGCGACGACGTCCCCGACGGCGAACCGGGTGAGGTCCTCTACCGTTCCCCGCAACTCTGCCAGGGGTATTGGGACAATCCGGAGGCCACGGCGGAGGCGTTCCGGGACGGCTGGTTCCACTCCGGGGACCTGGTGACCCGCGACGCCGAGGGGTTCATCACCGTCGTCGACCGGATCAAGGACGTGATCAACACCGGCGGCATCCTGGTGGCGTCCCGGGAGGTGGAGGACGCCCTCTACACGCACCCCGGGGTCGCCGAGGTGGCGGTGATCGGTGTGCCCGACGAGAAGTGGATCGAGGCCGTGACGGCCGTCGTCGTGCTGCGCGACGACGCCGACCCGGACGCGGTCACGGCGGAGGTGCTCGTCGACCACGTCCGGGAACGCATCGCTCCGTTCAAGGTGCCCAAGCGAATTCGCTTCGTCTCGGCACTACCTCGCAACCAGAGCGGCAAGCTGCTCAAGCGCGAGCTGCGGACCGAACTCGACCCGGTGTGACCCTGAGCCGGATCACCAGTTGACGGCAACTCCGCTGTCGTGCAACCAGATCAGCGGGTCCACCTGGTATCCGGCCGGGTTCCACACCTCGAGGTGCAGGTGGGGGCCGGTCGACTGGCCGCGGTTGCCGACCGTGGCGATCAGCTCACCCGCGAGGACGGGCTGACCGACGTTCACGACGAACGTGTCGACATGGCCGTAGACGGTGATGGTGCCGTCGGTGTGCTGGACTCGAACCCACAGCCCGAACCCGGACGCAGGGCCTGCGTCGATGACGACGCCGTCGGCGGCCGACAGGATCGGCGTGCCCATGTTGGCCCCGATGTCGATGCCGTTGTGGTGCGTGCCCCAGCGCGGGCCGTAGCTCGACGTCAGGAAGCCCGCGACGGGCTGGACGAAGGCGGGACGCGGCGGCGGGAGCACGGGGGCCGGCATGGGCGCCGGAGCCGGAGCCGCCTCGGGGGCCGGAAGCGGATCGGGCATCGGTGCCGGGATCGGCACGGACTGCGGCTCCGGGGCCGGTGCGGGTGCCAGGAGCTTGGGCGCGGGCTTCCACCGGGTGGCCGATGCCGGCGTCCACTGGTGAGGTCCGGCGTGCGCGGCATCCACGAGCGACGGGATGTCCACGCCGGGCAGGAACTGGCCGGCGGGCAGCTGGAGCTGGACGCCGGCGACGTCGGGCCGGTGCAGGGGAGCAGCGGACGCGGTCGCCGCGCCGATCTGCACGCTGCCGGCGAGCAGGGCTCCCGTGGTGACGGCGACCGCGGTGGCCTTCAGAGAGCGACGGCCGAGAGCGGCCGTGGATGTCGGGGCTCCGACGCTGTACGTGCTGTGGTTATCGGCCACAGTGGATACCTCATTTGTGGTCTCTGGTCGGTCCCGGTGGACAGCAACCTCGGATCTTTCGTCACGGAAAAGTAACAAAGAGGTATCGACTCGTCCACCGTGATGCTGTCGTTATCTTCATGGGATAAGAACCGACCGGTACCGAGGAAGTTCGCAGGTCAGCGTCCTGTTCGACCTGAATCGCGCAGTCCAGAGTCTCCGATTCGCTCGAACAAGAACGTGAGGTCCGAAAGCGAGATCGGGCGTATGCCGAGGTCGGGTGCGCAATGCGCGCCTCACACCACCGAATTACGTCACTGTGACTTCGCGCCTCGGATCGTGCTCGGCGCAGTTCGGCGACATCAAGATCGAACGGGCCGGGGATCGGGCGGTCCGTCCGGTCGCTTTGTGGCAGCGATCTCAGTGGAAGACGACGCGGCACACAGAAAAGACGGCCCCCGCGCTGGGACGCGGGGGCCGACAGTCGTTTACTCGGGTGCCCGAGGATCCGGCTCGGGTGGCGGCGTGGGAGGGACGGATCACGCGGGCTGCGCGGTGACGACGACGTTGTCCTTGTAGGTGAAGCCGGACGGCAGAACCGGATCGGGGACCGTCTCGCCGCCACACGTCACGAGCACCAGTCGCGGAGCACCGTCGGTGGCGAAGAACTCCAGCGGCAGTGCCGTCTTCTCGTACAGGGTGAGGCTGGTGGCGTGGTACGTCCACATCTGCCCGGAACTGTCGGTCACGTAGATCGGGGTGCCGGGTTCGATGCGGTGCAGCGCCCACATCGCGCCGCGGGTGCGATCGCCGTCGTCTACGTGACCGGCGATGAGGTTCGTTCCTTCCGGCGAGTGATACTCCACGCCGTTGGCGAGGTGCGAGACCTTGGACGGTGCGGGCAGGGTCATGCTGCCGCTGGATCCGATCTTTGTCCGCACGGCCTCGGCGCGGATGCCCAGATCCGGGATCGCGAGCGTGTCGGGTCCGAGGTCCGAGGGGGCCGGGCTCCAGGTGGCGTCCGGATCGGGAGGAGCGCCCGCGTCGAACGGGGTCTCGGGAACCGGTGCGGTCAGCGGGTCGCCGGTCGCACCGATTGCGGTGTAGATCAGTCCGCTACCGGCCACGAGTAGTACGAACAGTGCGACGACGAGTGACCGGTTGCCGGAGCGGCGGTGTCGTCGGTGCCTACCCATTTCGGTCCTCTTGGTCGATAGCGGTCATCTATTGCCGGTCCACGGAGAGGCGTGAACCCTGCTGGTAATCATAGTGTTTCGTGATCCTTCTGCGGCAGTGCAGTTTTGCGCCACCAGACGTGCAGTTTTGCGCCAGAAGGCCGGGGTGCCACGAAACCGCCGATACCGTCGAGGTCGCGTCGCCTCCGCTACCGGAGGCGCGTGCGTCAGCTCTGTTTCCGTCGGCACCGTCGTCGACTCCAGCTCTGACGATCAACCATGTCGATGAGACATGCTGATTGGATTCGTGCGGGGGGCAGCATGTTTCGATGGAAACCAGCTCTCCGAGGCTCGACTCCCGATCGGGATGTATCACGCGCAGTCTCGAAAGGAGTTGGATTGTCCAGGCGTACACGCAGACGGACAGGAGCCTACCGGCGCGCCACGTTGTCCGCGGGCCTCACCTCGTCCCTTCTGCTGTCCCTCACGGCGTTCACCGCGGGAGTCACCGCACCGACGGCGGCTGCCGCACCGCAGCCGACCTTCTCGTGTGATGCATACGGGTATCTGTTCCAGGCGCCCAACGGCGTCGCCGGTGCGAAGACCGTGACCAAGGTGGATCTGGCGACCGGCGACACCATGCTGGCCGGCAGCACCTCGCGGGCCCTCAATGCAGTGGGGTACAACCAGCTCGACAACTACATCTACGGTTGGGACTGGGACAAGATGGTGCCGGTCCGGATCGGCAGCGACCTGTCCGAGACGGAACTTCCACTACCGGCCGGAATGCCCGCGGCGAAGCTCAACACCGGCGACTTCGATTCCGCCGGCAACTTCTGGGTGACGGCCAACACGGACGGCTCCAAGTGGTACAAGATCGACTATGCACCGGGATCGCCGACCTACGGCAAGCTCCTGGCGTCGGGCATTCGATCGGGTCAGGGTATCGCGGACTGGGCGTGGATCGACGGCGGCCTGTACGGCGTCGACGTGAACCAGCATCTGCTCCGATTCGACGGGGTCACGCACAAGACGCAGGACCTCGGTGCCGTGTCCGGGCTCGAGGCCGGCATGGCCTTCGGCGCGGTCTACGTGGACGCGAAGGGCTATCTGTACGGATCGGACAACACGTCCGGCAAGGTCTACCGGATCGATACGAAGACCCGGGTGGGGACGTTCCTCGCGAACGGGCCGGCCTCGAGCGGTAACGACGGTGCGCGGTGTGCGAGCGCCGGTATCCCGACCGTGACGGTGTCGAAGACGATCGACGGACGCGTTCACGCAACGGATCAGTTCACTGTGGGCCTGGTCAACGACCGTGCCGCGACGGTGACCTCGGCGACGACGTCGGGGACCGACACCACGGCGTCGACGATCGACTGGCCGGTGTCCCAGGGCAAGACGTACGCGATCACCGATACGCCGGCGGCGGGATCGTCGAGCGTGACGGCCGACTACACGCCTGCGATCGCTTGCACGGATACCACTACGGGACAGACGGTTCCGGTGTCGGGCACGGGTCCGTGGACGCTTCAGGTCACGGATATCCACGACTATCAGTGCAGCGTGACGAACACCGGTCTGATCGGCGGCCTGACGATCGTCAAGGCGTCGACGACGACCGAGATCACCGAGGTGGGCCAGAAGGTGCCGTACACGTTCGCGGTGACGAACACCGGCAACGTGACGGTCCAGGACATCAAGGTCGCGGACACGCAGGTCGCTCCCGCGAAGGACGAGAACCTGAGCGAGGTGTCCTGCCCGGACACCGAACTGGCGCCGGGTGAGTCGACGACGTGCACCGCCGAATACACGGTTGCGCAGGCCGATTTCGACCACGGCTCCATCAAGGACACCGCCAAGGCCACGGGTAGCACCCCGACCGGCAATCCGGTCGAGAGCCCGGAGACCACGGATTCGGGTGTCGAGATCGGTGTCACCGGAGGTGCGGGCGGCCTCGAGGTCGTGAAGGCGTCGACGACGACCGCGATCACCGAGGTGGGCCAGAAGGTGCCCTACACGTTCGCGGTCACCAACACCGGCAACGTGACGGTCACGGACATCGTCGTCACCGACACCCAGGTCGCGCCGGCCCAGGACGAGAACCTGAGCCCGGTCACCTGCCCCGAGGACACGCTGGCGCCGGGTAAGTCGACGACGTGCACCGCGGAATACACCGTCTCACAGGCTGATTTCGATCACGGATCGATCGCCGATACCGCGAAGGCCGCCGGATCGGATCCGAAGGGCGGCGCCGTCGAGAGCCCCGCCACCCCGGGTTCGGGTGTCGAGATCGGCGTGAGCGGCGGTCAGGGCGGCCTCGAGGTCGTCAAGGCGTCGACCACGACCGCGATCACGCAGGTCGGCCAGAAGGTCCCGTACACGTTCGCGGTGACCAACACCGGCAACGTGACCGTCAAGGACATCACGGTCACCGACACCCAGGTGGCGCCGGCCGACGATGCGAACATGAGCGAGGTGTCCTGCCCGGACACCGAGCTGGCACCGGGCGAATCCACCGTCTGCACGGCCGAATACACGGTCAGCCAGGCTGATTTCGACCACGGCTCGATCGCCGATACCGCGAAGGCCACCGGATCGGATCCGAAGGGCGGGGACGTCGAGAGTCCGGCCACCCCGGGTTCGGGTGTGGAGATCGGCACCTCCGGCGCCGCGGGCGGCCTGTCGGTGGTGAAGTCGTCGACCACGACGGCGATCACCGGTGCGGGCCAGAAGGTCCCGTACACGTTCGCGGTGACGAACACCGGCAACGTGACCGTCAAGGACATCACGGTCACCGACACCCAGGTCGCGCCGGCCGACGATGCGAACATGAGCGAGGTGTCCTGTCCGGCCACCACGCTGGCGCCGGGTGCGGCGATGGACTGCACCGCCGAATACACGGTCTCGCAGGCCGATTTCGATCACGGCTCTATCGCGGACACCGCGAAGGCCACCGGTTCGGATCCGAAGGGCGGGGACGTCGAGAGCCCGGCCACCCCGGGGTCGGGTGTGGAGATCGGCACCACCGGCGCACACTCGGAGTTGGCAATCGTGAAGTCGTCGACCACGGCTGCGATCAGCGAGGTCGGCCAGAAGGTTCCCTACACCTTCGCGGTCACCAACACCGGCAACCTCACGGTCAGCGACATCGTCGTCACCGACACCCAGGTCGCGCCCGCGCAGGACGCGAACCTGAGCCCGGTGACCTGTCCGGCCACCACCCTGGCCCCGGGTAAGTCGATGGACTGCACCGCCGAATACACGGTCTCGCAGGCCGATTTCGATCACGGCTCGATCGCGGACACCGCGAAGGCCACCGGCACGGGTCCGAACGGTGATCCCGTCACGACGCCGGAGTCCTCGGACTCGGGCAAGGAGATCACCACCGCGGGTGCACGCCCGGAGCTGACCGTGGTGAAGACCTCGACCACGACCGAGATCACCACGGCCGGACAGAAGATCCCGTACCTGTTCGCAGTGACGAACACCGGCAACGTGACCGCCACCGACGTCACCGTCGTCGACAAGCAGGAAGCTCCCGCGCTCGACGAGAACCTGACCGCGGTCTCGTGCCCGGCCACCACCCTGGCCCCGGGTGCGTCGATGGACTGCACCGCCGAGTACACCGTCTCGAACGAGGACGTGAAGTTCGGTGCCGTCACCGACATCGCGGCCGCGACCGGCCGGACGGTCACCGGTGATCCGATCGAGAGCCTGCCGTCGGAGAAGAGCATCACCAAGCAGGGCTTCACCGGCAGCCTTCCCGGCGCCGGATCGCTGGCCCTGGGCTCCCTCGGCCTCGGCGCGCTCGGCCTCGGCTCCCTGGGACTGGGTTCGCTCGACCTGGGCTCGCTCGACCTGCCCGCCGGATCGGCCGACTCCACCCACGGCTCCACCCACGGCTCCACCCCGGGCTCGTCCGACGGCTCCACCGGCACGAACACCGAGCAGCCGAGCCAGCCCGGAAACGGCAACGGGCACAGCGGCAACGGTAACGGCGGCAACGGATCCGGAAACGGTGACAACGCCGGCCAGAACGCCGGACACGGCAACGGTCAGTCGGGCAACCAGGCCGGCAGCAACCAGTCCGGCAATGCCACCGCCCAGGGCGCACGCATCGATTCCGGAGCCGGCGCAGGCGAATCCGGCGTCGATACCGGGCTTCTCGCCGCGGGCGGCGTGGTCCTGGTGGCCGCGCTCGCCGTCGGCGGAACGATCCTCGCCCGCCGCAGGAACTGATTCCTGCTGACTCGTGAGTGAACGAATGGGGCCGGATCGCAACAGCCAGTTGCGATCCGTCAACGAGCTGGACGAGGTGGTCCACGCTGCGTGT
>NZ_JAIVAH010000009.1 GCF_020171745.1 Prescottella equi | reverse complement strand
CAACCCCCAGTTGCGATCCGGCCCCATTCGCTCTGCGGGCGTGCGCTTCGCGTCAGCGAAGCGCCGTATCACCGACGGCGGACTCGGCGCTCGACCACATGGTTCGCAGTTGAGTGGGACTGACGTTGTGCTTGTCCCTGATTCCCATCCTCAGATAGGCGAGTGACGGGGCCCCGCAGAGTCGGGCGATCTCGGCCAGTGTCAGGTGGCCGTGCCGGGTTCCCTGCAAGAGGCTCTCCGCGTATTCGATTCGCCTGCTGCGGATCTCCGTCGAGATCGATGCGGATCGAGATTCGAAGGCGCGATGCAGTGTTCGCAGTGACACCCCGAGGCGCTTGGCCACTGCCGGCGCGTTGAGATCCGTGTCGCGGAACTCGGCGGCGATGATGCGCAGGGCGTCGTGGTGGATCGACGACGAGGCGTCTGTAGCGGCTGCCACCTGACGACTGGCGTCGTGGGTCGTCGTCCCGAACAACTTCAGCAGGGCGGACTCTGCCGCCCGGATCGAGTCGCAACTGAACTCCATCGACGGCACCGACAGCCACTCGCACAGCGATTCGAGCATCCACAGCGATGGTTCGGGCAGGCGCCATCCGCCCAGGAACCGTCGCGCGCCTGTCGACAGGTTGTGTTCGGCGAGCGTTGTCCGGGGTGCTTCGATCGTCACCAGCCCGGCCTGTTCCGTGACATCGATTGCGTCCCAGGGACGTCCGGAAGCGAAGTAGCCCTGTCCTCGGCCCAGTCGGGTGACCCGAGCGCCCGTGGTGACCGTTGCGGCGCCGGTGACCACGACGCAGGCGCTGACCTGTCCGGGCCTGTGGTGTTCGATTCCCGCCTGGCGCTGCGGCGACAGGGTCATCCGGGTGACGGTGGCGGTGGCGAGCGCGGCCGTCACGCCGCGTGCGAGGAACTGGTCCGGGCGTCGGACGTCGACGCGAACGCGACGACGAAAGCCTGCGAGGCCCTCCGGTCCCTCGAACGTCCATTCGGAGACGGTTCGTCTGCCTGCGTGCACCACTTGGATCCCTTCCGCAGCCGATCCCGACATCGGCTACGTCGCGAAGGTAACGACCGTTCTGTATAAGCTCGGGTCTTGAAAAGTGTGATTTCTGGGGTGAGAAGGTGTGTGAGTGTTTCCCGGTTCGTCATCCCGCGGTGTAACAGCTCGGAACGGGACGAGCGGTGAGCCCGCTCTCATCGGTGAACTCCTCACTGCCGCCTTGGAAAAGGAGAACTGGCCGCACGTGGTGAGTCTGGTGCGCCGGCACTGGGCGGTGGCTGTATCCGATCATTGGCATCTGATGCTCCGGGTCTTCCGGGAGCTTCCCCCCGACGTCCTCGCGGGTGATCTCGCGCTGAAGGTCGGCGCGGTGGCGTTCACCGCACTCGGCGCCGAGCTCGTGAGTTTCCCGGACCCGCTTCCGGTCGATCCGGACGCCCTCGCGGAGATCGGTCGGTCGGATGCGGCTTTCGACCGCCTGGCGGTCGGCACCACGCAGGCGATGATCCTCCGAGTCGGGGGACGATTCGCCGAGGCGAGCGAATTGTGCGTCAGGCTGCAGGATTTGGGTTCGGTCGCGGTCGCCGCGCAAGCCGAGACGGTCGGTTCAGCGATGGCGATCCTGCACCTGCAGTGGGCCGTGACGCATTTGCTGGCGGGATCGATGGCCTTGGCCGACGACAACTTTCGTCGTGCGTGTCGTCGGGCGGAGTTCGTCGGAATCGACTTCGTTGCGCGCAACGCCGCCGGCGCGCGGGCGCTCGGCTATGCGCTGGCCGGCGACGTTCTCAAGGCCACCGAGTGGATCGAGCGAGAGTCGCGGTACGGTGAGGCGCCGGCATGGATCGCGCCGCGAGTGCGGGTGGCCGGCCTGGTCGCGGCGGCGCTGACCGCAGTCGAACGGGCAGATGCCGACGGGGCGCGGCTCGCCCTCGACGAGCTGGGGGAGATCCAGGACACCGAGGAACTGTGGGCGTTCGTGACGTACGCGCACTGCCAATTGGCACTCCTGTCCGGAAATCCCGTGGCCGGTCTGGACCGGATCGAGCGCGAGACGTCGATCCGTGCCCGCTGGTTCACGGGGGATTCGGTCGCCCGAGGCCTGCTCGGCGCGGTTGTGATCGACCTGCATTGCGCGGCGGGCAACACCGACCCCGCACGCGTCGTGCCGCCGGTCGGCGACGGACTGCTCGAAAAGCTGGCCCGTGCCCGGCTGCTGCAACTCGCGGGGGAGTCCGCGGACGCGCTCGCCGCGGCGACGCGATTGACGGCGGGGCCCGGCACGTCCCCGCGGGTTCTGCTCGAGGCCCTGTTGATCACGGTCACGGCGGCGGTCGAACTGGGGCGCTACGACGTCGCCGAGAGCGCGCTGCAGCGCGCTCTGTCGCTCGCGGAGATGTCGGGGGCCGTGCGTCCCTTCCTGACGCTCCTGCCCGCTGCCCGCGACTGGGTCGTGGCGGGCGGGCATCGGGTGCGTCTGGCCGCGTTGGGCGTCGACCTGTGCACCGCACCGACGGTGTTCCGGGCCTCGATCCGGACCGTTCACCTCACCGACCGGGAGCTCGAAGTCCTGCACGAGCTGGCGAGCCGACGCCGGGTCGCGGACATCGCCGCTCGGATGTTCGTCTCGCTCAACACTCTCAAGTCGCACATGCGCAGCCTGTACCGCAAGCTCGGCGTCAACTCCCGCGACGACGCGTTGGAGACGGCGGCGTCGCTCGGACTGCTCTGGTCTGCCGAGGAGAAGGTCTAGCCCTTGAGTTTCTTCATCGTCAGGTGCGATTCGATCTTGGAGATCGCGGGCTGTTCCATCAGCTTGGTCCGCAGGAACACCTCGAAGGCGTTGAGATCGGCGACCGCGACGCGGATGAAGTAGTCGGGCAGTCCGATCATCCGGCGGAACTCGACCACCTCGTCGAACGCGCCGACCTGCGACTCGAACGCCTCGACGGTCTTGCGGTCCTGCGAGACGATCTCGGCGTTGACGATCACCTCGCAGCCGCGTCCGACGGCGTCCGGGTCCACGACGGCCTGGTATCCGGCGATGACGCCGTCGGCCTCGAGGCGTCGGACCCGGCGCAGGCACGGCGACGGGGTGAGGCCGACGCGCTCGGCCAGCTCGGCGTTCGTGAGGCGTCCGTTGACGCGCAGCTCGCGCAATATTGCGCGATCCAGATCATCCACAGCAGAATATTGCGCCAGGTGGTCTCCGGAGGCAATATCTGGCAATCAACTGCTGCGCGACGAGCACTATTATTGCTGCGTGACCAGCGCGTTTGCCGATCAGGGCCTCGACGTCTCGGCCGGCGACGCCCGCCGGTCGGACCTTCGGGCCGCCGCCCGTGACACCGTCTCCGTCGGCTTCGGGCTGTTCCCGCTGGGTCTGGCGTTCGGCCTGCTGCTGGTGCAGTCCGGCTTCCACTGGTGGTGGGCGCCGATCTTCTCGCTGACCATCTACGCGGGTTCGCTCGAGTTCCTCGCGATCGGCCTCGTGCTCGCCGTGACACCGCTCGCGTCGATCGCGATGACGACGCTGCTCGTCAATTTCCGGCACGTCTTCTACGCGCTGTCCTTTCCCCTGCATCGCGTCCGCGGAAAGGGGGCGCGTCTGTACAGCATGTACGCGCTCACCGACGAGGCGTACGCCGTGGCCGCGACGAAGGATCCGGAGTCGCTGAGCGGTCGCCGGGTGATCCTCATCCAGGTGTTCTGCCAGCTGTACTGGGTGCTGGGCGGCGTGGCCGGCGCCCTCGTCGGCAGTGCCCTGCCGATGCAGCTCGACGGACTGGACTTCGCGCTCACCGCGCTGTTCGTGGTGCTGGCGGTGGACGCGTTCCGGGTCCGGCGGGACGTCCCGACCCCGATCCTGGCGCTGCTGAGTGCGCTGATCGCGCTCGTCGTCGCACGCGATCAGATGCTGGTGGTCGCGATGAGCCTGTTCGTCGTCGCGCTGCTCGCCCGATTCGTGTGGCAGCGCCGCCGGGGGTCCGTCGATGCCTGACGTCTCCTACCTGCTCGCCGCCCTGGCCGTGATCATGGGTGTGACGTTCGCGCTGCGGGCGGTGCCGTTCGCGGTGATCGCCCCGCTGCGCTCGTCGGCGCTCGTCCACTATCTCGGCGCGCACATGCCGGTGGGCATCATGCTGATCCTCGCGGTCTACACCCTGCGGAACGTGTCGATGGCACCCGCGTCGCTGGTGCCGGCCGGGGTGGCGCTCACCGTGACGGTCGGTCTGCACCTGTGGCGATCGCACGCGTTGCTCAGCATCGTCGGTGGCACCGCCGCTTACATGGTTCTTGCAAACTGGGTGTTCAGTTGAACTGGAGAATGCTGTTCGTCGCGGCAACCGGCGCGCTCGTCGCACGAAATGGCCGGATCACCGACCCCGAACACGCGACCAGGGGTGAAAATCCCATGTCAGGAGCATTTCGGGTACTCGAGGCCGGCAATTCACCGGCGTGTCGAGAGTTAGCCTTGTCACTGTGACGCACGTGGATGAATCCGGATCGCAGCCGACCCCGACTTCGGGCTCGACGCGGATCCGTAGCTCGGTTTTCCGGAACAAGGTGACCTCCGCCGCGGCGGCCGTCGAGTTCATCCACCCGCACGACACCGTCGCGATCAGCGGCTTCGCGAGCGCCGGCACGCCGAAGGCGATCATCCCGGCCCTCGCCGATCGCATCCACGCCGTCCGCGGTGCCGGGTCGAACTTCACCATCAACCTCCTGACGGGCGCGTCGGTGTCCGCGGGCACCGAACGCCTCCTCGCCGAGGTCGACGGCATCTCGCTGCGCATGCCGTACCAGTCGGAGCCGACCGCGCGCCGGAGCATCAACAAGGGCCGCATGGACTATGTCGACATCCACTTGTCGCACGTCGCGCAGCAGGTCTGGGAGGGCTACTACGGCAACGTCGACGTGGCCGTCGTCGAGGTCGCCGGTGTCACCGAGGCCGGTGAGCTGATCCCGTCGGCGTCGATCGGCAACAACAAGACCTGGCTGGACGTCGCCGACAAGGTGATCCTCGAGGTCAACTCGTGGGTCCCGGAGGCGATGACCGGCATCCACGACGTCTACTACGGCACCGCTCTGCCGCCGTACCGCAAGCCCATCCAGATCACCTCGGTCGAGGACCGCATCGGCCAGACCACCCTGAAGGTGGATCCGAACAAGGTGGTCGCGGTCGTGGAGACCAACGCGCGAGACAGCGCCAGCCCCCTCACCCCGCCCGACGACGTCAGCCAGGCCATCGCCGCACATGTGCTCGACTTCTTCGAGTACGAGGTCTCGAAGGGGCGCCTGCCCGCCGACGGTCTGCTGCCGCTGCAGTCGGGCATCGGCAACGTCGCGAACGCCGTGCTGCAGGGCCTCGACGCCGGACCGCACAAGGGACTCACCTGCTTCTCCGAGGTGATCCAGGACGGCATGCTGCACCTCATCAAGCACGGCACCGTGCGGTACGCGTCGGCGACGTCGCTGGCGCTGTCCGAGGCCGGCATCGACGAGTTGGTGTCGAACATCGACTTCTACCGCAAGCACATCGTGTTGCGGCCGCAGGAGATCAGTAACCATCCGGAGGTCGTCCGGCGCCTCGGCATCATCGCGATGAACGGCATGCTCGAGGCCGATATCTACGGCAACGTGAACTCGACGCACGTGATGGGCACCCGGATCATGAACGGGATCGGCGGGTCCGGTGACTTCGCCCGCAACGGCTACCTGTCGATGTTCCTGAGCCCGTCGACCGCCAAGGGCGGCGCGATCTCGTCGATCGTGCCGATGGTCCCGCACGTCGACCACACCGAGCACGACGTCCAGGTCCTCGTCACCGAGCAGGGACTCGCCGACCTGCGTGGCCTGTCGCCGCGCAAGCGCTCCCGCGTGGTGATCGACAAGTGCGCCCACCCGGACTACCGGGCGATGCTGCTCGACTACGTCGATCGGGCCGAGCACTCCCCGTTGTCCGGGCACACCCCGCATCTGCTCGGCGAGGCGCTCTCGTTCCACGAGCGCTTCGAGCAGACCGGGACGATGCGCCGGAACTGACTGCCCGGCAGTCGGTTACCGGCGACTACGACGGGAGTAGGCCGGCGACGAGCGCGTCGACGATCTCGTCCGTCGAGGTGCCGGGCATCAGTGGCGTCGTCAGCCGGTCCAGGATCAGTCCGTCGACGGCGTAGTGGAAGAGCGCGATCTCGTGCGCGCTGCCAGGTAGTCCCGCAGAGGTGTTGAAGGCCACGTCTGCCTCGAAACCCGTTCGGCCCCAGTCGGACATCATCGCCGCGACGTTCGGGTTGCGGGCGCTCTCGAGGCGCAGTTCGAACAGTGCGAGGGTCACGTCGCGGTTCTCGGTGAGCCGCCGGACGATGTCGCGGACGTAGTCGGCGAACAACTCTCTGCTCGGCTCTCGGGTGGACAGCGCGGCGAGCACGTTCGGATCGGGCGTCAGCCGTTCGCCGATCCGTTCCACCAGTCCGGCGACCAGGGCATCGCGGCTGCGGAAGTAGTTCGACGTCGTCCCCAGCGGCACGTCGGCCGCGCGGTCGACCGCGCGGTGGGTGAGCCCCCGGGCGCCCTGGTTGGCGAGCACGGCCAGGCCTGCGTCGGCGAGCACCTGCCGCCGCTCGTCGTTGCGAACCATGTCGACATGCTAGCCGAACCACTACATGTGTTGTACATTTCCATCCACAACAGTTGTAGTGATTGGAGTGGGAATGCGTGAACTCGTGTACTACGTCGCCGCCAGTCTCGACGGCTACATCGCCGGTCCCGAGGGGCAGTTCGACGCCTTCGACCTCGAAGGCGACCACATGGCCGACCTCGCGCGCTTCCCCGACGCGCTGCCCACCGACGGCGCCGCGTACCTGGGTATCGCGCAGTCGTGCACCGGGTTCGACACCGTGCTCATGGGGTGGAACACCTATGCGGTGGGCCTGCCCGCCGGCCTGACGAGCCCGTACCGGCACCTGCGCCAGATCGTGTTCTCGCGCAACAACACCGCCGACGCCGAGAGTCTCGTCGTGACGGACGCCGATCCGGTGGCAGCCGTGCGGGAGCTCAAGCGGCAACCCGGAGCGGACATCTGGCTGTGCGGCGGCGGAACGCTGGCATCGTTGCTCGTCGACGAGATCGACCGGCTCGTCGTCAAGCGGCATCCGCTGCTGTTCGGTGCCGGCGTTCCGCTGTTCGCGCCTGGCGCCTACCGCCCCGCGGCGTTCGACGTGGTCGACACCCGCACGTTCCGGTCCGGGGTAGCGGTCACGGAGTACGCGCGCCGGGGCTGACGGGCAGTTCGACGACCTCGTCGGCCCACGCGTCCAGCAGGGCGTGGTCGTGGCTGACGGCGAGCACGCCCAGTCCGGCGTTCGTCTCCTCGCGCAGCACCGCGACGAGGGCCGCGGTGGTCGCCGGATCGAGCATCGAGGTCATCTCGTCGCAGATCAGGTAGCGCGGACGCTGCACCAGAGCCCTTGCCAGGCAGGCACGTTGCAGCTGTCCGTCGCTCACCTGGTGTGGGCGTCGGATCAGCAGGTCCGCCGTGAGGCCCACCCGCGCGGCCGCGGCGCGCACGACGTCCGCGCGTTCGGTCCGCGGCACCCGGGCGAGCACCAGGGGTTCCGCGACGATCCGTTCGAGCGTCAGCCGTGGCGATGTCGACTGTCGCGGGGACTGGAACAGCATCGCGACGGCGCGCCGGATTTCGGGTGGCGCGTCGGCGCGGCGGGACACCGCGACGCCGTCCACGCTCACCCGGCCCGACCAGGGACGGTGCAGCAGCGCGCACACCCGGGCCAGGGTCGTCTTCCCGGCGCCCGACGGCCCGGTGAGCCCGAGCGTCCGCCCGCGCGGGATCTCGATCCCCGTGCCGTCGAGCACGGGGGAGTCCGGCCGGTGGCCTGCCCGGACGTTCTCGGCGACGAGGCTCACGCTCCACCTCCGACGCGAGCGCGGACCACGCGCGCCCCGGTGCGGACGAGGTGCGTCGGTCCGCCCGAGAACGCGGTGTCGGGGCGGCGCAGGTGGTAGACGCAGTCGTCGGGCAGGTTGGTCAGTTCGGGTGGTGTGCCCGGCATGGGGCGCAGTCCGTTGCGGGGCAGGGCGGCCATCAGGTCCTTGGTGTAGTCGTGCCACGGGTCGTCGAGAACAGCTGCAGCCGGACCGGATTCGAGGATCCGTCCGGCGTACATCACCGACACCGTGTCGGCATGTCGCCGGGCGGCGGTGATGTCGTGCGTGATGAGCAGGACGGCCGCGCCCGCGGCCGCGCAGCCGTCCAGCAGCGTCAGGATCCGTTCGGTGAGGTCGGGATCGAGACTCGACGTCGGCTCGTCCGCGACGATCACCTCCGGGTCGCCGGCGAGCGCGAACGCGATCGCGGCCCGCTGTGCCATCCCGCCGGACAGTTCGTGCGGGTACAGGTCCCGGCACTCCGGCGCGAGCCCGACCCGGTCGAGGAGTTCGGCTGCACTGTGCCGGCTTTCGAGATGCCGGAGGGTTTCGACGAGCTGGGTGCCCACGGTCCGGACCGGCGTCAGGTACGTGGCCGCGGACTGCGGGACGAGGGCGATCCGGCGTCCGCGGACGGTGCGGAGGAGCCGTTCCGGGGCACCCACGATCTCGACCTCGTCGCCGCCGGCCGTCAGTCGGATCGACCCGGACCCGCGTGCGTTCGACGGCAGCAGGCCACTGATCGCGGACGCGACGATCGACTTGCCGCAGCCGGATTCGCCGACGAGGGCGTGCATGCGTCCGGACTCGAGCGTCAGGCCGACATCGGTGGCGGCGTGCACGGTGCCGGCGCGGACCGGGATCCGGACGGTGAGCGCGTCGACGGTGAGCGTGGCGGTCATCGCGGGGTCCTTTCCAGGATCGGTGGGCTGATCCGATCGCGCAGCGTGGCACCGATGCCGGCGACGGCCAGGGTCGCGGCGATCAGCAGCAGCGACGGGAACACCAGGGTCCACCATCCTCCGAGCAGGAGCGTCGAACGTGCTTCCTGCAGAAGCGTTCCCAGCGACGGCTGATGTGGCGGCAGGCCGAGGCCGAGGAACGACAGCGTGGTTTCGTGCCAGATGGCGTGCGGCAGCAGCAGCACGACGGCGATGAGCGCCTGCCCGGCCGCGGCCGGCGCCAGGTGGTGCCGCATCACGTGCCACCGGCCGGCGCCGGCCAGGTGCGCGGCGTCGACGTACTCGCGTCCGCGCACCCCGAGGACCTCGGAACGGGCGATGCGGGCCACCTGCGTCCAGTGGGTCAGGGCGATCGACGCGATGATCGCGGGGATGTTGCCGCGGAACAGTGCGACGATGACGATGCCCAGCAGCAGATGGGGGAGCGCGTTGATGCCGTCGACCGCCCGCATCACGATCCGGTCGGTCCATCCACCGAAAGTCGCTGCGGTGACGCCGATCCCGGTGCCCAGGACGGTGGACACGACGGCGCACACCGCGGCGATGAGCAGCGACACCCGCAGTCCGGCGGCCACCCGGACGAACAGGTCGCGTCCGGCGTTGTCGGTGCCGAACCAGTGTTCGGCGCTCGGGGCCAGCCGGGCGTCGGCGAAGTTCGTGAGCCGGTCGTCGACGCCCGCGAGCCACGGCACCAGCAGCGCGTACGCGACGATCGCGGTCAACACGACCGCCGACACGAGCAGCCGTCGGTCGAGGCGCGCGAACCTACCCATCGGCACTCACCCGCGGATCCAGCAGGGTCAGCGTGACATCGGCGAGCAGCGAGCCGATCAGCACGATCAGGGTCGTGCCGACGGTGAGGGCCGCGAGCAACGGGAAGTCGAGTTCACGGGCGGACGTGACCACGGCCCCGGCGATACCGGGCCACGAGAACACCTCCTCGACGATCGCCGCGCCGACGATGATCTCCGGTAGGCGCAGGCCGATCACGGTCACGAACGGCCCCAGCGCGACCGGGACGACGTGCCGGAGCAGGATCGTCCGCTCCGGGATGCCACGGGCCCGGGCTCCGCGCACGGCGTCCGACCCGATCGCGTCGCGCACCGACTGCCGCACCGACATCGCCAGCCACGGCACCTGCGACACCGCCAGCACGGTCACCGGCAGTACGAGGTGCTCGGCCACCTGCCCGAACGTCGGGTCGGCACCGGCGTCGGTGAGCCCCGCGACCGGCAGCCACCCGAGCGAGAGCGCGAAGATCGCCACGGCGCCGAGGGACAGCACGAACGGCGGCGTGGCCTGCACGACGGACGCGAGCGGCGCCACCACCCGGTCCAGCAGGCCGCCCGGCCGCGCACCGGACCACACCCCGAGCACGAACGACACGACCACCGCCAGGCCCATACCCAGGCACGTGAGCAACAGCGTCCACGGCAGTCGTTCGCCGATCACCGCCGCCACCGGCTGACCGAAGCTGCGGGAGACCCCGAGATCGCCGGAGAACAGCCCGCTCACCCAGTGCCCGTACGTCGCCCACCACGGGTCGTGCAGACCCAGTTCGTCGGCGAGGCGCGCGCGGTCGGCGTCGCTCGTGGTCATGTAGCGGTCGCCGAGGTAGCCGGCGAGGGGATCGAACGGCGAGCGCGACGCCAGCGCGAACAGTGCCGCCGACACCACGATCAGCAGCGGCACCGCGAAGGCCGCCCGGCGCAGCGCCATTCGGGCCACCTCGCGGCGCCGGGTACGGAGGCTGCGCCGTGTGGCGGCCGCAGCCTCCGGTGGGGCGGACGTCGTCGTCACGGACGGGTCCACTCCCGCAGGTTCCACCACGGGCCCCAGTTGACGCCGTGACTGTGCGGCTCGAGGATCGGCGCCCGGCCGGTCCAGTCGCTGCTGCGCACCACGTACGTGTGATCGAGGAACACCAGCATCACGTAGCCGGGATCGGCGACGTAGGCGTTCTGCACCGCGCGGTACTCGGCGGCGCGGGTCGCGGGGTCGATGCTGCGGCGGGCGTCGTCGAGGGCGCGGTCGATCTGCGGGTTCACGTAGTCGGACGCATTGTCGTAGCCGCTGCCGACGCCGGGCTGCGCGTACGACGAGTGCAGCGTCGAGTACAGCTGGGTGTCCGGGTCGTACGGTAGGTCGCCGCCGCCGAGCAGCCCGGCCTTGCCGGTGAGCTGGTCGGGGAAGACGCCGCGGTCCACGGCCTCGACGTTCACCCGCACCCCGATCTTCGACGCGTCCGAGGCGAACGCCTGCGACAGGTCCCGACGCAGCGTGTCCTGCGGGAAGTACATGACGGTGAACTCGGCGCGGACGCCGTCCCTGCCGCGGACCCCGTCGGGACCCGGCACCCAGCCGGCGTCGCCGAGGACCTGCTCCGCGCGGGCCGGGTCGAACGGGAAGCCGGCGCCCGCCTCGTAGGCGTCGCCGTACACCTCGGGCACCGGGGTCGACGCGGCCCGGCCGTGGCCGCCCAGGATGTTCGTCACCATCGCGTCCCGGTCCACGGCCAGGTTGAGCGCCATGCGCATGGCGGGGTCGGCGGTGGCCGGGTTGTCGGCGGGCAGCGTGACTCCCCGCCAGTCCGCGGACGTGTTGGCGACCACCTCGTACCCGTCGCGGTCGGCGAACGTGTTCGCCAGGAGCGGTGGGATGTTGGCGCCGTCGAGTTCTCCCGCCGCCATCCGCTGCGCGCGGGCGTTGTCGTCCGGCACGTAGACCACGGTGAGCTTCTTCACCTGCGGCGCGCCGTCCCAGTAGTCGTCGTTGGCCTCGTACACCGCCTGGTCGGCGCGCAGCGACACCAGCTTGTACGGCCCCGTGCCCACCGGTTCGCTGTTGAGCGGGGACTGCTCGGCCGGTCCGCCGGTGAGTCGTTCGGACGGCGCGATCCCGAGCAGGAGTTTGGTGGGCCACGGCGCGTACGGGTACGCGAGCCGGAACTCGACGGTGTCCGGGCCGGTGGCCTGCACCGACTCGAGCATGTCGTACGACGTGGCCAGCGGCGACGCCGACGCGGGGTCGAGGATGGCGCGGTAGGTCGCGACGACGTCCTCGGGCCCGAACGTGGTGCCGTCGGTGAAGCGGACGCCCTCGCGGACCGTGACGGTCCACACCTTCGCATCGGCGTCGGGGACCGGCATCTCCGCCGCGAGCGCGGGCTCGAGCGCCGGGATGCCGGTGTCCTGGCCGCCGGTGATCCGGACCAGGCCGTCGTAGACCTTGGCCTCACCCGCCTCGCCGAAGCCGGCGACGGGGTTGTAGTTGCCCAGTTCGTAGCCGTCGGCGAGGACGAGTGCGGTGCCGTCGCTGCTCTGCGACGCCGCCGGTGCGGTGCATCCGACCAGGACAATCGGTACGAGCGAGAAAAGGGAAAGAGCTGGAACGAGTTTCATGATCCTCCCGAGGGTGGATGTGGAGAAGGGGGAACGAGGCCGATATATGTGCGGCTGTTCAGATGAGAAGGTAGCAGTGCCGCGCAAGTCGGATCGCCGAATTCGACTCGGTACGGACACATTCCGAATGCAAGGTGGTGTCGGGCACCCCCTCTCAACAGGGCATTCCCGCGGGGACGGGCCGAGCTTGATAGCTCGGCCCGAATCTGTAAGATGTTGGGCACCGCCAGATTCCAGGAACCGAAGCTGCTGCACGCGCTCGCGACCGATCGTCTCGCTCGCTCCTCCTGGTTCGCGGTACCCACCAACGAGACATCCCCTCGGGGATGGGAACGGACCGTGCCGCCATGAACCTCAGTCCCCGCGAAATGGACAAGCTCTACATCCATGTCGTGGCCGACCTCGCACGGCGTCGTCGAGACCGAGGGCTGAAGCTCAATCACGGTGAGGCGGTCGCGCTCATCAGCGAGGCCGTCGTCGAGGGCGCCCGGGACGGCCGGACCGTCGCGGAGTGCATGGAGGCCGGTCGGCAGGTACTGACCAGCAACGACGTGATGCCCGGTGTGCGCGACATGACGCAACTCGTCCAGGTGGAGGCCACCTTCGTCGACGGCACCAAACTGGTGTCGTGCCACGACCCGATCGGCGGGTGAGCCGTGGCCGCCGTGAACACCATCCTCGTGTGTGGGCACGAGTGTCCCGACGCCGGCTACCTGCGCTCCGTCGATCCCGACTGGACCGTCGTCGCAGGTGGGCGCGCCCTGACCGAGGCGATCGACACCGCCCGGACAGGGTCCACCGACCCGGTGTGTGTCGTGCCGATGACACTCGGGCGCGACCCGGGTCTGGTCGCGGATGCGGCCCGCGGACTGAGTTGGGCGCGCAGGGAATCGAATTCGGTCCCGCTGGTGCTGGCGTCCCCGTTGGGGACGGCGGATCACCTGATCGGGTGGCTGCGCGGCCGCGCCGCGACGTCGCCGTCCGACGCGTTCCTGGTCGCCGCACCGGCGGGCAGCCCGTTCGAGGACGCCGAGCTGTTCCGAATCGCGCGGCTGGTGCGACAATTCGGATCTTCCTCCCTGGTGGAGGTGGCTCTGCTGGGCGGTGATCCCGGCCTGGACGACGGCATCGACCGGTGCCGTCGATTGGGGGCCCGCGAGGTGACCGTCCTCCCGGCCTGGCTGGGTGCGGGACCCCCTCTGCCGTTCGGGACCGGGTACGGCGGGCCCCTGCTCGGCGACGCCGCACTGCGTGGCGTCGTCGCCGCCCGGGTGGCCGACGCCCTGCACGACCTGGCGCACGGGCACGACGGGATCGCCGACGGACTGGACGCCGAGCACGGTCACGGCTTCGCCCACAGCCACGGCCCGGGCGGAAGTCACGGCCACGGCCACGGCCACGGGCATTAGGCGCGAGACACCAGGCGCCACCGAACACCACCCACCGACTCCCGGGAATCCGGGAGTCGGCTTCTTCGTTCGTTTTTCGCAGCGGCGGGACCGACCCGCAGGAAGGACACGACACCTCATGACGGAGGGAGCGAAGTACCTGTACGCCGACGAGCCGGTGCCCCTCAACGCCGGCCGACGGCGGGTCGTGGTCACCGTGTCGAACGTCGGCGACCGCGCGGTGCAGGTGGGCTCGCACTACCACTTCTTCGAGGTCAACCGGGCGCTGCGGTTCGACCGCGCGGTCGCGTACGGGATGCACCTGGACATCGCCTCCGGTACGGCGGTCCGCTTCGAACCGGGCGACACCCGCACCGTGCTGCTGTGCGCGTTCGGTGGCACCCGGGAACTTGCCGGATTCGCCGGACTGGTGGACGGCGGCGGCGACAGTGTGGCGGCGCTCGACGACCCGGACGTCCGCGATGGGGCGTTCCGGCGAGCCGTCGAGCGTGGATTCCTCACCGCCGCCGACGATTCGGACAGTAGGGCTGCGGACGGACCGCAACCCGATCCGACCGTTCTGCCGCGCCGCACGTACGTGGATCTGTTCGGGCCGTCGGTCGGTGACCGGTTCACACTCGCCGACACGAATCTGGTCGTCGAGGTCGAACGCGATTGCAACGCCGGTGCGTTCGGTGACGAGGCGGTGTACGGCGGCGGCAAGGCGATCCGGGACGGCATGGCGCAGGACCCCGCCGCGACGGCCGCGTCCGGCGCCCTCGACCTGGTGATCACCAACGTCGTCGTGCTCGACGGGGTGCTCGGGGTGGTCAAGGGTGACCTCGGGGTGCGGGGTGGCCGCATCGTGGGGATCGGCAAGGCCGGTAACCCGCGCACGCAGGACGGGGTGGACCCGGGCCTGGTGATCGGCCCGGGCACCGAGGTGATCTCGGGCGAGCATCTCCTCGCGACCGCCGGCGCCGTGGACACCCACGTCCACTTCCTGGCCCCTCAGCAGGTGGAGGAGGCGCTCAGCAACGGCGTGACCACGATGATCGGCGGCGGCACCGGCCCGGCCGACGGCAGCAAGGGCACCACGTGCACGCCGGGCCCGTGGCACATCGGCCGGATGCTGCAGGCCGTCGAGGAACTGCCGGTGAACGTCGGGTTGCTCGGGAAGGCGACGTCGCTGCCGGAGGCGATGGCCGAACAGATCGCGGCGGGACTGTGCGGGATCAAGATCCACGAGGACTGGGGCGCCACGCCCGCGACGATCGACGCGGCACTGCGCGTCGCCGACGACATGGGCGTCCAGGTCGCGATCCACGCCGACACCCTCAACGAGTCGGGCTTCTACGAGGACACGCTCGCCGCGATCGGCGGCCGGACCATCCACACCTTCCACACCGAGGGCGCGGGCGGCGGGCACGCCCCGGACATCCTGCGCGTCGCCGGCGAGCCGAACGTGCTTCCGGCGTCGACCAATCCGACGCTGCCGTACACGGTGAACTCGGTCGACGAACTGCTCGACATGGTGATGGTGTGCCACCACCTGCGGCACGACATCCCCGAGGACGTCTCGTTCGCGGATTCCCGGGTGCGGGCGGAGACGATCGCGGCCGAGACGGTGCTGCACGACGACGGCGTCATCTCGATCTTCTCGTCCGACTCGCAGGCGATGGGCCGGGTGGGGGAGACGTGGACGCGCGCGATCCAGACCGCGCATCACTGCAAGGACCAGCGTGGACCGCTGCCGGAGGACACCGCGGCGGACGGGACGTCGCGCAACGACAACAACCGGATCCTGCGGTACGTCGCGAAGACCACCATCAATCCGGCGCTCGCGGCGGGTGTCGCCGACCACGTCGGCTCGCTCGAGCCCGGCAAGCTGGCCGACATCGTGCTGTGGCCGGTCCATTCGTTCGGCGCCAAGCCGAGTCTCGTCCTCAAGGGCGGGCTGATCTGCTGGTCGCTCATGGGGGACCCCAACGGGTCGATCTCGACGCCGCAGCCGGTGCGGTACCGCCCGATGTACGGCGCACTGGGTGCCGCGATGAAGGCGACCCGTCTGACGTTCGTGTCGCAGGCCGCGCTGGACGCCGGTGTGCCCGAGCAGTTGGGGCTGCAGAGCCCGGTCGTGGCAGTCCGCGGTTGCCGCACGGTCGGCAAGAAGGACATGGTCCGCAACACCGCGACGCCGCACATCACCGTCGACCCCGACACCTACCATGTCCGCGCCGACGGCGAGACGGTGACGATCGCACCGGCGCAACGGCTTCCGCTCACCCAGCTGTTCTACGTGGTGTGAGGCCGGCATGACGGACGTGGCAGCACTGCTGGTGACGCTGCAGCTCACCGACTCGGCGTTCCCGGCCGGGTTCTACACGCTCTCGCACGGGCTCGAGGGGTACGCGCAGGCAGGATCGGTGACCCCGGAGACGCTTCCGGACGTGCTGGTCGATCTGCTGCGGCACTCGGTCGGTCCCGCCGACGCGACGGCACTGGCGCTCGCGCACAACGCCGTTCGAGACGGCAACCGCGAGTTGCTGCATCGGGTGGACCGGCGCCTGCACGCCACCAAGCTCAACCGGGAGCTGCGGCGCGCGTGCACCCGGACCGGGCACCAGATGCTCTCGGTCGCGCGCCAGACGTTCGGCCGCGACGACATCGAGCGGTTCGCCGAGGACGTGGCGGCCAAGCGCTCCCCGGGCACCCAGCCGGTGGTCACCGGGGTGGTCGCGGCATCGTGCGGGGTGGACGTCGCGCAGGCCGTGGCCGGTGACCTCTTCGCGTTCTCGGCGAGTCTCGTCGGTGCCGCGCTACGCCTGCGGCTCACCGATCACATTCGAGCACAACGGATCCTCGCCGACGCCGCCCCGGTGATCGGGGAGGTCACGGCAGCGGCGCTGCGCCGCAACCTGAACGACCTCGGCGGGTGCACGCCCGTCGCCGACGTGATGTCGGCCGGACACGAGCGGGCCGACGCCCGCCTGTTCGTCAGCTGACATCAGAGGAAGGAGATGGCATGACCGACGTTCTCAGGGTCGGGATCGGTGGCCCGGTGGGTTCGGGCAAGACCGCGCTGATCGAGGCGCTGGTTCCGGTGCTGACCGCACGGGGGTACCGGCCGGCGGTGATCACCAACGACATCTACACGCAGGAGGACGCCGAGCACGTTCGGCGCACGCTCGACGGGATCCTCGATCCTGCTCGCGTCGTCGGCGTGGAGACCGGCGCGTGCCCGCACACCGCGGTCCGGGACGACCCGACCATGAACCTGGCAGCGGGAGCCGAACTACTGGAACAGTTTCCGGATGTCGACACGCTGCTCTACGAGTCTGGTGGCGACAACCTGACCCTGACGTTCAGTCCGGTGCTGGTCGATCTGTTCCTGTTCGTGCTCGACACCGCCGAGGGCGAGAAGATGCCGCGCAAGCGGGGCCCGGGCATCACCGAGTCGGATCTGTTGGTGATCAACAAGATCGACATCGCGCAGTACGTCCGCGCCGACGTCGCCGTCATGGAGTCCGACGCGTACCGGGTCCGCGGCGGGCGTCCGGTGCAGTTGACCAACTGCCTCACCGGGCAGGGCCTCGATGCGATCGCGGACTTCCTCGACACCTTCCGGAGACAACCGTGACCGGGGCCGAGAACGGCGCCGGCGTCCCGGCGATCGTGGCGGGCTACGCGGGGACACCGGAGACGCTGCCCGCCGGAAGTCCCGGCAAGGACGGCGTTCTGGAACTGGGCTTCGTCCATGTCGGCGGCCGGACCGAACTGTCGCAGCATCGACAGCGGCCGCCGCTGCAGATCATGCGACCGCTGTACGTCGATCCCGAGCGACCCGACCTGCCGGTGGTGTACCTGATGTCGACCGGCGGCGGTCTGGTCCAGGGCGACCGGATGAGGCTCGACATCGACTGCGGCCCCGACACCTCGGTGCACCTGACGACGCAGGCCTCGACGAAGGTGCAACGGATGGACACCGACTACGCGACGCAGACCGTGACGTTGCGGGCGGGTCCCGGCGCGTTCGTCGAATACCTGCCCGAGCCGCTGATCCCGTTCGGCGGTGCGCGACTGCACCAGCGCACCACGGCGACCGTGGACCCGTCGGCCACCGTGATCCTCGGGGAGACGGTGCTCGCGGGACGTCTGGCACGCGACGAGAAGCACGAGTACGACGTTTTCGCGTCGGATCTCGAGGTCGTCCGTCCCGACGGCACCCTGCTCGCGGTCGACACCATCCGATTGCAGCCGGCGGACGGCGGCGTGACCGGGCCGGCGGTGTTCGGCGACCATGACGTCATGGGCACGCTGTACGTGATCAGCCCGCTGGCTACCGGGATCGCGCTCGCCGACGTGTTGCACGGTGCGACCGAGGGCGCGGCGGAGGGGGTCCGGGCCGGCGTGAGCGTCCTGCCGGAGGAGTGCGGTGCGTGGCTCCGGGTGCTCGGCGCGGAGACCGAGGCCGTCGCCGCGGTGGTCCACCGGGCCTGGAACGCGGCCCGCCGCCTGCTGATCGGTGTCCCGGCGCCGCACATTCGCCGAACCTGACGGCTCGGCGCCCGACGGCTCAGGACGCGTGTTCGTCCTCGCCGACCGGCGTCCGCGGGATGCGTCCGGTCCCGAAGAGGGCGGCGACCGTCAGCAGCGCCGCGACCCACAGCGCGGCCTGCAGTGCCTCCAGTCTGGCGTCGGTGTTCGCCGACACGACCGCGTCCGCGACCGTCGGATCCACGCCGGCCTCGTCGAGTGCGCCGGACAGTTGGGTGTCGCTGAGGAACGGGACGCCGCTCGCGAGTTCCGTGGTGGCCTGTTCCTGGACGGTGTCCGGTACCCGCGGGTCGTTCTGGATGCCGGCGACGATCGAGGCGCTCAGCGTCGCGATCAGGACCGAGCCGATGAGCGCGGTGCCGAGTGAAGCGCCGAGGTTGGTCGCGGTGTTCTGCAGTCCACCGACCTCGGCGCTGCGCGCATCGGGCACCGCGGAGACCGTGACCGCGCCGAGTTGGGAGGCGAGAGCGCCCAGTCCGAGGCCCATCAGCAGCATCGGCACCGCGACGATCCCGGCGTTCGCGCCCGGATCCATGCCGCCGGCCAGGATGGCGATGCCCACGGTCATCGACGCCAACCCCAGCCGGACGACCCGACGCGGATTCGCGTGCGGCCAGGCCTTGGGGATGCCGACGGCGGTCAGCAGCAGCGCGACGGACAGGGGAAGCAGGCGGACTCCGGTCTGCAGCGCGCTGAGTTCGAGCACGACCGACAGGAACAGCGGGACGGTGAAGAAGACACCTGCCTGAATCATGAACTGTGCGAAGAACATCGTCAGCCCGCCGGACAGTTGGCGGTTGGACAGCAGGCGGGTGTCGAGCAGTGGTTCGCCGCCGCGGTGCGTCAGGCGCGCCTCCCAGCGGGTGAACGCGTAGACCACCAGCAGACCGGCGAGGACGAGCCAGCAGACCGGGGACAGGCCCAGCAGTTCGGGACCGCCGGGGCGGCTGCGCAGCCAACCCCACTCGCCGGACCGCAGCACGCCGTACACCACCAGACCCAGGCCCACGATGGACAGCAGCGAGCCGACGAGGTCGAGTCGGGCCCGCGCCGGCGGGGCGTCCTCTATCCGGCGCAGCACCGGCAGGATCAGGAGGACGAGTACGACCTCGCCGGCGAACACGTACCGCCACGACGCGAACGTGGTGACGGCGCCGCCGATCAGTGGGCCCGCGGCCACCGCGACGGCGCCCGAGGCGGCGATCAGACCGTAGGCGCTCGAACGCTTCTCGGGCGGGAAGTTGGCCGCGACCAGGGCGACGATCGCCGGCATGATCAGGGCGGCGCCGAGGCCCTCGAGCAGCGACCAGCCGAGCAGGAGCACCCCCAGGTTCGGGGCCAGCGCCGTTGTCAGCGAACCCGCGCCGTAGACGACGAGGCCGATGCCGAATGCCCGGCGCCGACCGATGATGCTGCCGATCTTTCCGCCGGTGATCATCAGCGTTGCCATGACGAGCGTGTACAGCGTGATCGCCGTCTGGATCCCGGTGATCGTGGTGCCGAGGTCGGACGCGACCATCGCCATCGACACGTTCATGACCGAACTGTCGAGCGTCATCAGGAACTGTCCCGCCGACAGCGTCGCCAGGATCAACGTCGCCCGGGATCCCGTCGGACGTCCGACGCTTTCAGGCATACCCGATTGAAGCAGGGGCGGGGTGCGCCGCGGGGCCGATCGGGCTCAGTCGATCAGACCCGTCCGGTAGGCGATCTCGAGGGCCTCGTCGCGCGAGTGCGCGTCGATCTTCCGGTACAGGGTCCGCAACTGGCTCTTGACCGTGTTGGTTGACACGAACAGCGTGCGGGCGATCTCGAGCGTCGACAGGCCGCGGGCGAGCTCGGCGAGGACCGCTCGCTCACGTTCCGTGAGTTCCACGTGGTGGACGGCCGCGGGATACACCTCGCGGGCGTCCGTCGCGAGCAGTGCGGCCACAGCCGTCGACGGGGTTCGCGCCGCCGCATCCAGGTCGGCGAGCAGCGCTCGCGGGACCGTCGTGAGCATCCCGAGGAGTCCCGTCCGGTCCGCGATCGCGACCGCCTGCGCCCACGACCGGGCGGCGGCGGCGTGCTCGCCCAGCGCGCGGTGCGCCGACGTCTCGATCAGCAGGGCGTCGAGTTGGCTGCGGGTGAACGGATAGCTGAACCAATCACACTTGCGGCACAGCGTGAGGGCGGCCGTGGGATTGCCGGTGAGCAGGTGGGTGCGCGCGGCGGAGACCAGCAGGATCGGACGGTTGAGTTCGCGCTCGGCCAGCATCGACAGGGCGCGGTTGCCCTCGCCGAGGGCGAGGCGGAGTTCGATCTCGAGCGCTGTCATCACCGCCGCGACCGTCGAACCCGGGCGGAGGATGGCGGCGTGCGACGCGATGGCGCGCTGCAGGACGGCCATGCCGGCGTACGCCTGACCGGTTGCCAGGGCGTGGCGGCAGTGCGCCAAAGTGATGAAGGGCCACAGTTCTTCGCGTTCGGAGGCCTCGCCCAGCTCGTCGAGCCAGCGGTCCGCGGCCGGGATGTCGAGACGGTCGAGTGCCACCAGGGTGCGGGCCACGAGTCCGCCCACCTTGACCATCGGCTCTAGCCAGCCGTCGGGGTCCGGGTGCGCGTCCTCGAGTCCGATCCATTCCTCGGCGCGTCGAGGTTCGCCGATCACCGCCCAGTTCATGGCAGAGTTGCCGGCCGCGTTGCGGGCGACGAAGCCGACGCCTTGGGCCAATGCGCCACGGTGTGCCAACCGCAACTCCACCGCCGATTCCGTGAACGCGCCCGCGAGTTCGTACGTGATGCCCCACTGCAGGCGCATCACCGGTAGCTGGTCGGCGATGTCGTCGGGGCGGGTGTCGAGTGCGCCGCGGACCAGATGAGTGAGCCGGCGGGTCATCTCGGCTGCGCGTTCGTGCTCGCCGCCGAGGCGGAGCATCAGGGTCTGGACGCACCCGACGCTCAGGGCGTCGCGCGCCTTCTCGGTGGTGCCGAGTTGCTCGAGCGCCGCGGGCTGGCTGGGCAGCGCGTCGGCGGGGATGGTCGGCTGGGCGCCCAGGAGGGTGAACAGGTCGCGTCCGGCCTTGACGGCGGGATGGGCGTCGAGGTGCTCTTCGGGTAGGTCGCTCAGCGTCGACCGCAGTAGCCCGAAGTGGCTGTCGATCAGTCTCACCCAGTGGTTGGTGATCAGATCGAGCGCGAAGTCCCAGTTCTTCGCTTCGACCGCGTACCCGAGTCCCGACGCGATGTGTCCGCGCTGCAACTCGTGGCGCGCGAGAACTGTCAGCCTCTCGTCCCGGTCGATGCCCGCCTTCACCTGTGCCGCGAGGAGGCAGTCGCGGACTGCCGGCGCGAACTCCCAGGCGTCCTCGACCGTTGTCTCACAATGGTTGACGATTCCGGCGGTTTCGAGAATCTCGAGGCGTCGCACGGCATCGTCGGCGCCGGTCAGCAGTCGTGCGATCTCCTCCGTGATGATCCGCGCGGTGGCGACCGCGATGACGAAGTCGCGGCTTTCGTCAATCGAAGGATGTTCGAGCACAGTCGATTGCACGTATCGGGCGATCGTTCCGTCGAGGCGATGCGCAAGCAGTTCGCGGCGTTCCGGGGCATCGGGAAGGTTCTTGGCGACGACGACCGCGATCCGCATCAGCGCCGGCAGCGATCCGACCCGGCCGCGGATGTAGTCCAGTTCGCCAGCCTCGAGCGATATTTCGGCGTGATCGAACAGTTCTTCGGCGTCCTCGCGCGTATAGAGCAGGTCGCGCGCCAGGATCAGTTCGTGCGTCGGCTCCATGACGACGGGGTCTCCGAACAGCGACCTGTCGCACGCCGTCGCGACGATGTTGACGTTGTGGCAGCGATCGAGAAGGTGCAGTACCTCGTCCTCGATGCGGACGTCGTCCACCAGGTCGATGCGGACCAGGACGAGCAGTACCGGTGCTCCGCAGTGGGCGAGGTACTCCCGGACCTGCTCTGCTGCGGGCATGCCGTCCGGCCACGGATCGGTCTCTCCCGCAATGATGCCCGCAGCCCGGATTCGCTCGATCGCGGACCGCCAGAACTTCTCCGATGTGGTGTTCTCCGCAGCGGCGGAAATCCACAGCACCGCACGATATTCCGAACGGGAGGACTTGAGCCACGACACCACGAGATCGATCTTGCCGAATCCGCGCGGGGCGCGGATCACCGTGATCGGCGAGTTCCGGTCCAGGCGTGCGAGTAGTCGCTTGCGGGCCGGGGCCCACGCCGAACTGCGGCTCGGCATCGGACCTGAAATGCCGTTATGTCGGCGCTCTCTCATCTGGAACCACCCCCCGGCCTCGGTTCGCACGATGCCCGCGACGGCGGCGGCGGGCTTCGAGACATCTCTCCACAAACCTCTTTCGTACGATCATTGCAAACTGCAACTCACCGGACATTGGCTACCCTCCACTTCCACCCGATGAGACTCGCGCTTGATCGTCGCGCACGGCATGGGGCACGGTCGATCCCATGACCGAGAACACTCCGGATCCCGCGTTGCACGGTGCCGTTCGCGGACCCCGTGACGGTGTGCCGGTCGCTCGATCGAACTCGGTGCGGCTGGTATCGCGCCTCGACCTGTCGCGTCCGGGTGGTGCGGGAGGCGAGCTCCGATTGAGCGGGCGGGCGTGGGAGTTCGAGATCGACGCGCGGGCTGCGGAGTCGGTTCGCGACGCCGCGACCCTCGAGGCCGTCGTGGACTATCACGACGGCCGAACTCTCACCGACATCCGGACGTCGCCCGATGTGCCGGGACTCGCGACTCTCGTCGGCTCGTCGGCCATCGCGGGATTCCGGGGCCGGGTCGGCGCCGTCGTCGCAGGTGATGCCGCCGATGTGGGTGCACCCCTCGCCCAATTGCTCGACGACGTTCCGCTGGGCACGCTGATCTCGGGTCACGCGGTGTCGGCTGAGCGTGCACTGGACCCGCTCACCGCCGCGGGCGGCACCGGCTACGTGCCGGTCGGCGACCAGTGCGCGGGGTACGTGGACGGCGGCGCGCTCATCACCACGATCGCCGTGCGCGGGCGCAGCCCGGTCGCGGACGGTCCCGTCGCGCCTCCGCTCGACGACGCATTCGGTCGCACGCCGCCGCCGCTCGGTATCCATGCGATGCGGCGGCGTCGGCGCGTCGACCGCTGGATCGAGAACGGTGAGCTTCATTTCGACGCGATGTTCCGCGACACGTACGTCCGCGTCGACGGCGTCGAGACGGTGATCCACGAGTACGAGCTCACGGTGACCGCGGACGCCGCGACCGGCGTCGTGCGGGAGGCTGCGGCGACGCCCCGGGTGTTGCCGTGGTTCGACTGCCCGGGGGCCGTGGCCAGTGTCGGAAGGCTGGTCGGAACTGCGCTGGCCGACGTCGATGCGGACGTCCGTCGGAGCTTCCGTGGTCCCGAAACGTGCACTCACCTCAACGATCTGCTGCGGAGCATCACTCACGTGCGGTAATTCGTCCGATTGTCGATATTCGGCCGCCTCGGCGCGTCATGATGCGAGTGCCGCACGGGGGTACCCGTCGGCGCCACATCGGACTCGTCGGGAGGACGTGCACGTGGAGATCGGAAATCGACGTCGGCTGACGCGGGGATTGGCGGCCCCTGCGCTCGCGGTTGCGGGAATGCTGGCGCTCGTGGCGCCGGCGATGGGCGCGCCCGTCGGCCTGCCGGTCACACCGGGCGGCGAGATCCGGGCGTGGGGCGGTGAGCCCGACGGGCCCGAGTCCCCGACGGACCACGGGCAGCTCGATTTCCCAGCACTGACGGGCGGCGAAACCTACACCGCGATCGCGGCGGGGACCGAGCACTCGATCGCGCTCACGTCGTCGGGGCGGATCGTGGGTGCCGGGACGGCCCCGCAGTCGACGCCTCCGCCCGCGCCGGACGGGGCGCGGTTCACGGCGATCTCGGCGGGCCCGGACTACTCGCTGGCCCTGACCTCGACCGGCGACGTCCTGTGCTTCGGCAGCGACGCGGCCGGCCAGTGCTCCGGTCCGGCCGATTCCACCGAGCGGTTCACGGCGATCGCCGCGGGCTACGAGCACTCCCTCGCCCTCACCGAGAGCGGGCAGGTGCGGGCGTTCGGCACCAACGAGTTCGACGAGATGAATCTGCCGACCGACCGCACGTACACCGCGATCGCGGCCGGCGCGGACTTCTCGCTCGCGCTGACCTCGACAGGCGAGGTCGTCGGAGTCGGAAAGGACTGGGCGAACAGCACCAACACGTCGAACACGCACCTACCGCCCGCACCCGACGGCGAGCGGTACGTCGCGATCGCGGCCGGTGAGTCGCATGCGCTGGCGCTGACGTCGGGCGGCCGGGTCGTCGCCGGCGGCTACGCGCGATACGGCCAGAACGAGGCGCCGGACCCGCCGGACGGACAGACGTTCACCGCGGTCGCTGCCGGCCGGGACCACTCCCTGGCACTCACGTCGGACGGCGGCATCGTCGGCTGGGGCGGCAGCCGGAGCGGCCAGCGGGGTGAGTGGAACGAGGCCGCGAGGGCATACGTGTTCGATCCTGCTCCGGAAGGGTTGCGGTACACCGCGATCGCGGGCGGCGCGGACCATACGCTCGCGATCGTGGCTGCGCCCGCGCAGGAGCCCGAGCCCGAAGCGGATGACTGCGCCGCCACCGGCTCCGCGACGTCCGGGTCGCTGCAGACGGGACTCGGGTCGGAAGCATCGACCCCGGTCTCTTCCTCGACCTTCGGATCGTCGTGCAGTGGGTCGGCGGTCCTGATCGATCTCGGTTCGCTCGGGGCGTTCGTGGGTAGTTGACGTGACGTCCGTCCCGGGCCGCCGATTCCGGGACGGTTCAACGGTTCGCCTTCGCTACGCGAACGCGAACTCGTCGCCGGCGTGGTAGCGGGCCAGGGACTCGGACACCGAGCGGCGCGACGGAGGATGGAATGCGAAGGCGTGGATCGCTGCCGCGAGATACGCGACGTCGGGGGACTTGATGAAGGCGATGCCGCCGAGCGATTCGACGGCGGCCGCGGTCGCGCGGACCAGGGCATCGCGGATGGATATGCGGCACAGCAGAAGACGAACGGAGATGTCCTGTCCGCGTTCGCCGGCGTCGACGGCACGCGCGATGCTCTCGACGGCCGCCATTCCGTTCTCGATGTCGGCGGCGGCACGGGTGTAACCCTCGAAGTCGCCCTTGTCGGCGGCGAGGAGGCGTTCGAGCAGCGCGCTCGCCGCCCCCAGGTAGTTCGCGCTCACGAGCATTCCGAACCACAGGTAACCGGTCATCTCGTGCCGGCCGTCCGGGTCGTCGGCGCCGTTGAGGAGCACGAAGTCGGCGGGAACCTCGACGTCCTCGAGCACCACCTCGTCGCTCTCGGCACCGGCGAGCACCGGGCTGTCCCAGAACGGGCGCACCGTGATCCCAGGCGCGGTCGCGGGAATCAGCGCGATCGCGCGTTCCCCGGAATCGACTGCGACGCTGGCCGTGAGCAGGTCCATCGACGTGGACAGGCTGCACGGTTTCTTGCTGCCGTTCACCACATAGGTGTCGCCGCGGCGCTCTGCGCGCATCGTGGGGACGAAGACGCTGCCGCCCGGAACACCCTCCGAGAAGCCGGATGCGATCACCGTTCGCTGTTCCACCAGTGACCGCACCAGCGCGCGGTCCTCCTCCGTCGAGTCGCGCGCGAACTCGCCCAACGTGGCCAGCGACAGGTGGTGCATCGTGCTCGCGGCCCCGAGGGACGGTGAACGGCTTCCGATCGCCCGCTGTACGCGAACAGCTTCCAGCGCAGACGCGCCCAATCCGCCCTCCTCGGCGGGGATCGTCAGACCGGTTCCGCCGCTGTCCCGGAACTGCCCGATCGCATCGCCGCCCCTGCGCTCGAGTTCGAGCAACGGCGTGCGGTCCAGGTAGTCGACGAGACCGGGCAGGTACGACTGGAGCGTTTCGCGTTCGACGGTCATCAGGCGGGTCATGGCACTCCTCTGCGGTTGGTGTCGGACACGTCGGTGCGTCCGAGCGGTGGATCACGCAACCGGTGGTTCGGAGCGGCGGTGTCGGCGGATGGGTCGGTGGTGAGCCGTCCGGTGAATTTTGCTGATGTACCTCGTATTTCGGACATCGGGAACATTTCACGTCGGTTTCTTCGATGGGCAATCCCTCCGTGGGCTCCCTCCGAATCACTCGCCGGAGCAGCACTCGGGACAAGACGACTGTCAGGAGATTCGAAACGATGGCGACGAACCGTTTGATGCGGCGATTGGACGACGACGAGCGGGTGGACCTGTTGCGGGCGGCCCGCGAGTCCGACGTGAATCCGTACTTCCGGGTGATGGAGTCGGCGACCGGACCCGTCGTCCGGGTCGAGGGCGCCGACCGGATCATGCTCGGCTCGAACAACTACCTGGGTCTGGCAGACCATCCGGCGATCCGACGGGGAGCGCAGGACGCGCTCGATCGGTTCGGCGGCGCCGTCACCGGGAGCCGACTCCTCAACGGCACCACGGATCTCCATCTCGAGCTCGAGGCCGAGATCGCCGACTGGCACGGCACCGACGGCGCGATCGTCTTCACGACCGGCTATCAGACGAACCTCGGAACCATTAGTGCGATCGCCGGCAAGGGCGACGTGATCGTCGTCGACGCGGCGGCGCACGCGTCGATCCGCGACGGTGCGGTGCTGTCGGGCGCCACGGTCCGCAAGTTCCGGCACAACGACGTCGCCGATCTCGACAGTGTGCTCTCCGAGCCCGTCGAGGGTGGCGGCGCGGTGCTCGTCGTCGTCGACGGGTTGTACTCGATGGAGGGCGATCTGGCGCCGCTCGACGAGATCGCGGCGGTGTGCACGCGCCACCGCGCGGCACTCATGGTCGACGAGGCGCACAGCCTCGGCGTGTTCGGGGGCCGGCGCACCGGGGCCGCGGAATTGTTCGGGGTGGACGGCTCCACGGATATCCGGATGGCCTCGCTGTCGAAGAGTCCCAGTTCCACGGGAGGATTCATCGCCGGATCGCACGATCTGCTCGATTCGCTGCGGATCCACGCGAGGGCCTTCCTCTTCACGACGTCGGGCGTGCCGGCCGCGGTGGGTGCATCTCTGGCGGCGGTGCGGCTGATCCGCAGCGATGAGGGCGCGCAGCGCGCCGATCGGGCGCTCGCGAACGCGTCGACGTTGCGGTCCGGCCTCGCCGCGGCGGGACTCGACGTCGGAGTGGTGTCCGCCCTGCCGGACGGGGGCGGAACGGTCTCTCCGATCATCGCCCTGCACGTGGGCGACGAGATGGAAGCGATCGCGTTGTGGCGCAGACTCTTCGACCGGGGCATCTTCACGAGCGCGGCGCTGCACCCGGCGGTGCCGCGGACCGGGGCTCTGCTCAGGCTTTGTGTCATGGCCTCCCACACCGACGCCCAGATCCGGTCCGCGGTGGACGTCATCACGCAGACCGTGGCAGAGGGTGCAGCGTGAGCCTGCGGATCGCCGTGACCGGCGCGACGAGCGACTTCGCGGCCGTGATCCTGCCGGTGCTGTTCGCCGATCCGGAGGTGGAATCGGTTGTCGGGGTGTCCCGTAGCGCGCCCAGGGTCGTGGACGCCAAACTCGAGTCGGTACGCATGGACATCCGGTCGGACCGCCTGGTCGAGGTGTTCCGCGGTTGCGACGTGGTGGTGCACCTCGCGTTCGTGGTGGAGGAGATCCGGGACAAGGCCGAGACCCACGACATCAACCTGCGCGGCTCGCGCAACGTGATCGACTCCGCATACCGCGCGGGCGCCCGGCGGGTGGTGGTGGCGTCGAGCGTCAACGCGTACGGGCCCGAGCTGCGTCCGAAGCCGGTCGACGAGAGCGTCTATCCGGCAGGAGATCCCGATCGCTACTACTTCCACGACAAGGCGGAGGTCGAGCACTACGTCGAATGGTGGCTGCGCCGGCATCCCGGCGAGATGGCCGTGTCGTTGCTGCGGTCCACGTACGTGGTCGGGCCGAACTTCTCGAACGACGGGATCGACCAGCTCACCGCCTCGGTCGGTGTGTTCCCGCGCGCCGACGAGGCGGCCTACCAGTTCCTGCACGAGCGCGATCTCGCCGATGCGTTCCATCGCGCGGCCAAGCACGACCTGAGCGGGCCGTTCAACATCGGACCCGACGGGTGGGTGATGGTGCGCGAACTGGCGGCGATGCAGGGGCAGCGGCTGTTCGACGTGCCCGAGCGGTCCGCGATCGTCGCCGCGAACATCGCGTTCCGGTTGGGGTTGAGTCCCTTCTCCGGTCAGTGGGTGACCGCCGGCGAGACGGTGGTGAGTTCGCGTCGATTCGCCGCGGCGACGGGATGGCGGCCGACGCTGACGGCGCGCGAGGCCGCGGCCGTGATGATCCTGCTGCGGGGTAAGGCGTTGCTGCGCAGCGTGGACGCGCCGAGACGCCGCGTGGCGTGCGAGGCCGCCTTGGAACCGGCCACGACGTTCACGGCCGCCGACACCGGACGGCTCGAGCACGCCCACGTCGGTCTCCGGGACGGCTCCGTGCACCTGGAGGTCCACGCCGCCGACTCCCGGCGCAGCGGACGCACCCTGGTGATTCCGGTGCCGCCGGGGTTGCACGCCCGCTACCTGACGGACACGGCGGCGGCGCTGGCGCGCCAAGGATTCCACGTGGTGCTGCTCGACCTTCCGGGACACGGGCTGAGTACCGGCCGGCGCGGTCGGCTGACCGCGGAGACCGTCGCGGAGGCGCTGGAGGCCGCGGTGTCGTACGCGCGCGACTGGTTCGGCGGGGATCCGGTGGTGCTCCGGTTGCCGGGAACCGTCCCGGAACGGAGGGGACGCCGGATCGCACGACTGCGGACACGCGTCACCGGACGCGTCGTGCTCCCTCCGGTCAATCCGGCCGATCCGCTGCTGCCGCGCGTGCTGCGCGGGGCAGTCGAACCGTGAACATGTTTCCCGTGGAGCCCGATGTCACGGAGATCGTTCCACCGTGCAGGGTCACGTTCTCCTCGGCGAGGGCGAGACCGATCCCGCTGCCGTCGGTCCGGCCGCGGGAGGCGTCGGCCTTGTAGAACCGCTCGAACAGTTGTGCCCGCACGGCCTCCGGGATGGGAGCGCCGTGGTCGGTCACGGTGATCACCGCGTCGTCGCCGTCGGTGCGCACGGCCACTTCCACCGGCGGACGCCCGTGCGCGAACGCGTTCGCCACGAGGTTCCCGGCCACGATGTCGATGCGGCGCCGGTCCACCCGGCACGGGACGGCGCCGTCCGCGTCGAGTTGTACCCGCGACTCGAAGCCGCGGGTGGACAGCGACTCCCGCACCACGTCGACGAGGTCGTGCGGTTCGAGGACCAGATCGGCCCGGCCGGTGTCGAACCGGGAGATCTCGATGACGTCCTCGGTGAGCCGGGACAGCCGCTCGGTGCCGCGGCTGACGATGCGGGCCGCGCGGGCGGTGTCGGGCGGCATCGTGTCGGCGTCCTCCTCGAGGACCTCTGCGACCGCGACCAGCGCCGCGAGGGGCGTGCGGAGTTCGTGGAAGACGTCGGCGACGAACCGTCGGGCGTCGGCCTCCTTCGCCGCGAGATCGGCCACGGTGCGGTCGAGTTCGGCCGCGGACCGGTTGAACGTCGCGACCAGTTCGGAGAGTTCGTGGCTGGCTCCGGCGGTGAGCTCCTGGCGGGGCCGGCCGGGGACGAGCGCCGCGGCGGCGGTATTGAGCCGGCGCAGGGGCAGCACGAGTCGGCGCGCGGTCCACAGCCCGGCCAGCGCCGCGAGCACCGAGACGACGATCGCGACCGCCGCCGCCCGGCGCTCGAGCGAATCGATCTGCGCCTGGGCCTCTCCCAGGCCGAACACCGCGGCGACGAACGTGGGTTCGCTCAGGGGCAGCTCGGGGTCCCCGAGGCGGCCGCCGACGTAGAACAGTGGTGCGCCGCCGTTGTCGACGCGCTGGAAGACCGGAAGTTCCGACTGCTGCAGGCGGGCGACCAGTTCCGGCGGCGGGCCGGGAACGTCGAGGGGCCACGTGTCGGTGCGGACATTGCCGGACCAGGCCACGCTCCCGTCGCCGATGCCGGTGAACTCGGACAGCTCGCGTCTCGTGGGGTGCTCTCCGAGCCAGAGCGCCGAGGAATCGAGGGTGTCGGCGAAGCTGCTCAGGATCTGGTCCTGCGCCGTGGAGAAGATGTTGGCGCGAGCCTGCAGGTACACCGCGGCGGACGTCACCACTGCGGCGATCAGTGCGATCACCGCGACGAGGGCCGTGAGCCTGGCCTGCAGACCCGGTCGTCGAATCCTCATGCGACGGGGCCGAACCGGTAGCCGAACCCGCGGACCGTCTGCACGTAGCGGGGATTCGAGGGTTCCTTCTCGAGTTTGGCGCGCAGCCGCTGCACGCATGCGTCCACCAGGCGTGAGCCGCCGAGGTGGTCGAAGCCCCACACCTTCTCGAGCAGTTGCTCGCGGGAGTACACCTGGCCCGGGCGCTCGGAGAGAGCCAGCAGCAGTTGCCATTCGGTGCGGGTGAGCTCGGGCTGCCGGGCGCCCTCGGTGATGGTCAGGGTGTCACGGTCGATCACCAGGTCGCCGTACACCTCGCGCCCGGCGTCGGGTGCGGGCGCCGCCGGGGTGCGGCGCAGCACGGCCTTGATCCGGGCGTCGAGGATGCGGGGCTGCACCGGCTTGACGACGTAGTCGTCGGCGCCGGTCTCGAGCCCGGACACGACGTCGACGTCCTCGCCGCGCGCGGTGAGCATGATGATCGGGACGCCGCTGCGGGCCCGGATCCGTCGGCACACCTCGAACCCGTCGACGCCGGGCAGCATCACGTCCAGCACGACGATGTCGGGGGACCCGTCCGCGAGCGCCGCCAGCCCGGCCTCGCCGCTGGCCGCCGCCGACACGACGTGCCCGTAGCGGTGCAGCGCGAGGCTCAGCGCGTCGCGCAGGTTGTCGTCGTCCTCGATCAGCAACACCGCAGTCATGACGCCCATCCTCCCGACGACGGGCCGCAACACAATCGGCGCCACACCTTGTAGCAGAACGGTGACGAAACACCCGCAGAATCCGGATATCCGGACGCGACGGTGGACGCCATGCAGATTCTTCGCAGGGGCCTCGTCCTCCCGTTCGCCGTCGTGATCCTGCTGGTGGGCGCCACGATCTGGTTCGTCGACGTGATGTCGCGGCCGGGTTCCGGCGGACCCGCGAGCCTGGCCCGGCCCGGCGCCGCGACCGCCTACAGCTTTCTCGACGGCGCGGACGACGAGATTCGGCTCGGTGGGGCGCGGCAGTCCCGGCCGCGGCCCACCGCGAGCACGGCGAAGGTCATCACCGCTCTGGCCGTGCTGGAGCGGAAGCCGCTGGCGCCGGGCGAGGACGGGCCGACCCTGACGATGACCGAGGCCGACGCCGACCTTTACCGCGACTACGCCGACCGGGGCGGTTCGGCGGTCGCGGTGGGCGCCGGCCAGGAGTTGTCGGAGTACGAGATGCTCGTCGGGATGCTGCTGCCGTCGGCGAACAATCTCGCGGACACCCTCGCGGTGTGGGCGTTCGGCTCGCTCGCCGAATACCGGACGGCGGCAACCGAGCTGGTGCGGTCTCTGGGGATGACGTCGACGACGGTGGGCACCGACGCGAGCGGCTTCTCGTCCTCGACGACGAGCACCGCCCGGGATCTGACCCTGCTCGCGGCGGCGGCCGTGCGCAACCCGGTGATCGCCGAGATCGTCGCGCGCGACCACGCGATGCTGCCGGGGGTCGGGGTGGTCTTCAACACGAACTCGCTACTCGGCCGACCGGGAGTGGTGGGCCTCAAGACCGGTACGACCGACGAGGCGGGCGGGGTGTTCCTGTTCGCCGCGAGGGTCGGTGTGGCCGGCCGCCTCGTGGTGGGGGCGGTGCAGGGAGAGGGACGCTCGGCCTACGACGCCATCGACCGGGCGTCCCTCCTGCTCGACGAGCTCACTGCAACCGCGGGCTAGTGGCGGACGGGCGCGCCGAACCCCTTCTGCGCGAGCCAGTCCAGGACCGTGTCGGCGACGTCCGGCCAGCCGTGGTCGACGGTGAGCGAGTGGCCGCGGTCGGCCAGCACGATGTAGTCGTTGTCGGTGGCCGCCTTGCGGTAGCGGTGGTGAGCCGAGCGGCTCACCGATTCCGGCACGGTGTGGTCCTGGCCGCCGCCGAGGATCAGCAGCGGTCCGCGTGGTGCGGTCGTGTCGACGTGCGCCGGGGAGCCGGGAAGAAGGTTCGCGAACGCTGCCTGGAACAGCGGCCGGCCGGGGGATGGAATGGTCCAGTGGTCGTAGATCTCGTCGGATTCGCTGCGGTCGATGGCATTTCCGAAGCTGTAGGCGAAGGCGTCGGGGGTGAGGGTCACGGTGCGCTTGGCATTCGCGGGGTTGCCGAGCACCGGGAACGAGGAGCGCAGTTGCGCGAGGGGGAGCGCCTTGACGCCCTGGATCTGCGCGGGGTCGATCGCCACGGCCGCCGCCGCGACGTCGGCGGCCAGCAGTTTCTGCGCGATCAGGCCGCCGAACGAATGGCCGATGACGATCGGTTTGCGGTTCAGTGGGGCGATGGCCTCGGCGAAATGCGCAGTGACCTCGTCGATGCCGTTGCCGGCCTGGTCCGCTGCGTGTGCCCGGGCATCGGTGATGCTCGGTGCCTCGCCGGGCCACGTGGGTGCCAGGGTGTGGAATCCGGCCGCGCCGAACCTCGTTTGCCACGGGTCCCACGAGGCCGCGGCGAGCCAGAGACCGTGGATGAACATGACCGGCGGAGCGTCGACAGTGGGGTGTGGGGTGTCCGGCGTGTCGGGCATGGTGTCGGGTCCTTCCAGATCGTGGAATGTGTACCCAGTGCTGGACATTACGATGCTCGGCCGCGCCGACTCCGGAAGCCGTTATCGCCGATTCGGTATGGACTTTGGTCACCAATCGCGGACAAACGGTCCGATTCGGTCCCGATGAGTGAGATTCGTGCCACAGTCGACTGACACGTGTTTCAGTGTGAAGCGGGACACATCATCAAACGGATGATTGATTCCGGTTTTCGAGCGTTTTCACTGAAAGGGACTTGGGGAGCGGTCATGACGACGATGGATACGGAGAACGAAGAAGTTCGGATGATCGAGGCCGGCGAGGCCCCGGAGCGTTTTGCGCGTGGTTGGCACTGCGTCGGTCTGTCGCGTGACCTCCGCGACGGCAAGCCGCACTCGATCCACGCCTTCGGCACCAAGCTGGTCGTGTTCGCCGACAGCCAGGGGGATCTGAAAATCCTCGACGCCTACTGCCGACACATGGGCGGCGATCTGAGCCAGGGTGAGATCAAGGGCGACTCGGTGGCGTGTCCGTTCCACGACTGGCGTTGGAACGGCAACGGCAAGTGCACCGACATCCCCTACGCCCGCCGCGTTCCCCCGCTCGCCAAGACCCGCGCGTGGACGACGATGGAGAAGGACGGCCTGCTGTTCGTCTGGCACGACCCGGAGGGCAACCAGCCGCCGGCGGAGGTCACCATCCCGGACATGACCGCTCCCGGCGAGGAGTGGACCGACTGGGTGTGGAAGCAGATCACCATCGACACCAACTGCCGCGAGATCATCGACAACGTGGTCGACATGGCGCACTTCTTCTACGTGCACTACGGCTTCCCCATCAAGTTCAAGAACATCTTCGAGGGCCACACCGCGACGCAGTACTACGAGGGTGTCGGACGCGAGGACATGGCCCGGCCGACCAAGGACGGTCAGGCGGCGTCGACGGGCAACAGCTCGGTGGCCGCGTACTACGGCCCGTCCTTCATGATCGACGAGTTGACCTACCACTACCCGGATTTCGACATCGACTCGATCCTGCTCAACTGCCACTACCCGATCGCGCCGAACAAGTTCGTGCTCATGTACGGCATCAAGGTCAAGCAGACCGACGACATCCGCGGCGAGAAGGCGCAGGAGCTCGCGACGGCGATGGCGTCGTACATCACGATCGGATTCGAGCAGGACGTCGCGATCTGGAAGAACAAGACGCGCATCGAGAATCCGCTGCTGTGCGAGGAGGACGGCCCGGTCTACCAGCTGCGTCGCTGGTACGAGCAGTTCTACGTCGACGTCGCCGACATCACCCCGGACATGACCAACCGTTTCGAGTTCGAGATGGACACCACCAAGCCCGTCGCGGCCTGGCGGCGCGAGGTCGCCGAGAACATCGAGCGTCGCGTGGCGGAAGCGGCCGCGTCGAACTGAACGGTTCCCTGACGGGAATAAGTCGCGGTCGCGCCACGGTTGTTCGGGCATGGCCAGAACCGTGGTCGCGACCGCGTACGGGGGACCCGAGGTCCTCGAGGTGATCGACCAGGACATCCCGCCCCCGGGGCCGGGTCAGGTGGTCGTCGAGATGCGGGCGATCGGGGTGAACCCGCTCGACTACAAGCTGTACAGCGGAGCGTTCGGTGTCGACCCCGCCCGGTTGCCGATCCGCCCGGGCGTGGAGGGTGCCGGCGTAGTCCTGCAGGTCGGTGCCGGCACCGACTCCGTCCGGGTCGGTGACGAGGTGATCGTCTACGCCGGCGAGGGCGCCTACGCGGACCTGGTACTGCTCTCGGCAGAGGATGTACTGCCGAAACCCGACTCGATGTCGTGGGAGGACGCGTCGTGTCTGCTGGCGGCGGGCACCGCGGCCTACGAGGCACTCGAGGTCGCCGAGGTCGGTGAGGGCGACACCGTCGTCATCCAGGGCGCGGCCGGTGGTGTCGGCGAGTTGACGGTCCAGTTGGCGGTGGCCCGGGGTGCCGTGGCGATCGGTGTCGCGTGGCCCGTCCACCACGATTTCCTCCGCACCCTCGGTGCCGTTCCCGTATCGCCGGGCCCGGATCTGGCGGCACGGATTCACGAACTCGCCCCGGACGGGGTCGACGCGGTGGTGGACACCGTCGGCGCCGACGAGGTGATCGACGAGTCGCTGGCACTGGACGTGGACCGGGAGCGGATCGTCAGTCTCGTCGCGTTCGGCCGTGCGGCCCGTGACGGTTTCCGCACGATCGACGGAATCAGCGAGCGCAGTGCACGGATCCGCCGCGAGGCGCGTCCGGTGCTGGTGGACATGGCCGCGCACGGCGGGCTCGACGTCGTCGTGGGCACCCGGTTCCCGCTCGCGGAGGCGGCGGAGGCGCATCGGGCGCTGCAGGAACCGCACGCCCGCGGGAAGTTCGTACTGCTGCCGTAGCGGGGACGGCAGCAGGTCAGTCGACGCAGGGAATGCCGCTGCTGTCGTCCGCCGCGACGGGTGCTTCCGGCGGCGGGGCTTCCAGCGGCGTGCTGGTGTCCTCGGTCGTCGTGGTGGTGTGCGATCCCGATCGGGCGGTTCGCGACGACGTCGCGGGCGGAGTGGTCGTGGTCGTGGTCGTGGTGGCGGAGGTCGTTGTCGGGAGCGGCCCGTCGCCCGCGAACAGGCTGGACACCTCGGCGCGCATCCGGTTCGGGTCCACGATGTTCACCGCCTGGCCGTCGATGGTCTGGTACCCCTCGATCGGCAGGGTGTAGAAGTCGAGTTCGCCCCGGGTGAGGTTGCGTGCCTGGAAGGCGAACGAGACCGGATCGAGGTCGTCGTCGACGACGACGTCGCTCTTGACCGTGTCGAACAGGCCACGCATCTTGGAGACACTGCCGAACATGCCGCCCGAATCGAGGTTGCGGAGGACGGCGGTGAGGAACGCCTGCTGCCGGCGGGTGCGGTCGAGGTCGCCGTTGTCGAGGCCGTGCCGTTGCCGCACGAACGACAGTGCCTGCGACGGATCGAGCATTTGTCTGCCGGCCGGGAAGTTCGCGCCGGAGTACGGGTCGTCGACCGGTGCATTGAGGCACACCTCGAGCGGCCCGAGCGCCTTGGCGATGTCGTAGAAGCCGACGAGATTGACCTCGGCGAAGTGGTCGATGGGTACCCGCAGCAGCTTCTGCACGGTCTCGATCGTGGACCGGCGTCCGGCGTCGCGGGATCGTTGTTCGCGTTCGGTCGGGTCGGTCACGCCCTGCTCCTCGAGGTCGGCGTCGGCGTCCGCCTTCGCCATCCCGTATGCCTCCTTGATCTTGTGCTTGCCGTAGCCGGGGATGTCGACGTAATCGTCGCGGGGGATCGCGGCCGCGGTGGCCCGGCTGCCGTCTCCCGGGACGTGCAGCAGGATCAGCGTGTTGGTGTTGTACCCGCCGGCGTCGCTGTCCCCGGCATGTAGTTCGTCGGTGACGAATTCCGCGGGTAGATCGTTGCCGTGCATGTCCTTTCGGCTGTCGAGGCCGATCAGCAGAATGTTCGCATCGCCGTGTTCCGATCTGCGGTCGCCGCCGGTCAGGACGTCGAGGGCGCCGGACCGGAGGATGCCGGTCGTCAACTCGTGGTGGGCAGCCCAGCCGAGGCCGGTCACCACCAGGACGGCGGTCGCCGCGGTGGCCGCCGCGACGCGCAGGGCCGTGACCGTCCTGCGCCGGCGGCGTGGACCCGGATCGTCGATCGTGTCGTCCTGATCGGAGCGCACCGCCTCAACATAGCCGGGCGCCGTGCGCCGACACCCGGCGAATCGGGTCACATGTGGGTGACGCTCAGCCGAGTTGCTTCACAACCGCTTCGGCCACGGGTCGTGCGCTCGCCGGATTCTGCCCGGTCACCAGGCGTCCGTCCTCGACCACGTGTGGCGCGAAGGGTTCGGCCGCGAAGGAGTACACGGCGCCGCGATCTTCGAGCCTCTCCTGGAGGCTGAACGGCACCGCGTCGGCCCGGCGGGCGAATTCTTCCTCGGGCCAGGAGAATCCGGTGACGTTGCGGCCCGCGATCAGGTACTCGCCGTTCGAGAGGGTTGCCCCGAGCAGTCCGGCGGGCCCGTGACACACGGCCGAGACGACCTTGCCCGTCTCGTGGAACTCCCGTAGCAGGCGGGCGAGGTCCGGGTTGTCCGGGAAGTCGAACATCACGCCGTGCCCGCCTGTGAGATAGATGGCGTCGTAGTCGCCGGCGGTCACGTCCGCGATCGCGACGGTGCTGTCCAGCAGGTCCATGAATGTCCGGTCTGCGTAACGTGTTCCGGTTCCCAAGTCGTTCAGGACGTCCTGGGTCAGGCTCTCCGGATCGAGCGGGACGGGGCCGCCGGAGATGCTGGCGATCGTCGCCGTGCCGCCCGCGTCGTGCAGGTAGTCCCAGAAGTGCGTCAACTCGCCCAGCCACAGTCCGGTGCGGTAGCCGACGCTCTCGTACTCGCCGACGCTCGTGACGACGATCAGTACTCGCTTGCCGCTCATGTGAACTCCTCGGGGGTGATCGGCGGTCTGCGCCCCGATCCCACGTTACGAGGCGGCGGCGGGCCTCGCCATCTCCGGCTCGTCACGGTCCGATGATTTCGTGATCGCGAGCGCCATCACGGCCGCGATCGCGCACAGTCCGCCCGCGACGAAGAACGCCGCGTCGTAGCCGCCGAACCGGTCCCGGACGATGCCGGCCAGGAAGGCGACGAGCCCGGCGCCGATCTGGTGCGACGCGAGCACCCACCCGAAGACGATGGGGCCGTCGGCGCCGAAGTGCTTGCGGCACAGCGCGACGGTCGGCGGCACGGTGGCCACCCAGTCGAGCCCGTAGAAGATGATGAAGGCGATCATCGGTGGGTGCACGGTCTCCGCGAACAGGATCGGCAGCACCATGAGCGACAGGCCGCGCAGCAGGTAGTAGATCCCGAGCAGCTTGCGGGAGTCGAACCGGTCGGTGAACCACCCCGACGCGATGGTGCCGACGAGGTCGAAGATGCCGATGACGGCGAGCAGGCTCGCCGCCGCGGTGACGGGCATGCCGTGATCGTGCGCGGCCGGCACGAAATGCGTGCCGACCAGTCCGTTGGTGCTGGCGCCGCAGATGGCGAACGTGCCGGCCAGCAACCAGAACACGCGGGTCCGCGCGGCGGACCGGAGCACCCCGAGTGCGCGCCCGAGGGCGCCTCCCGGTGCCGACGGCGTCTGCGGCCGGACGTAGTCGGCCGGCGCCCCCAGCGGCGTCACCCCGACGTCCTCCGGGCGGTCCCGGAGGAACACCAGTACCAGCGGCACCACCGCGAGTGCCGCGACGGCGACCGTGAGCGACACCGTCTGCCAGTCGTAGCGTTCGGACAGGGCCGCGAGCACCGGCAGGAACACCAACTGGCCGGCCGCGCCGCCCGCGGTGAGGACGCCGGTGACCAGTCCCCGGCGCGTCACGAACCAGCGGTCGGTCACCGTCGCGACGAACGCGAGCGCCATCGATCCGGTGCCGAGGCCGACCAGCACGCCCCACAGCAGAATCAGCTGCCACGTCGTGGTCATGAAGATCGTCAGTCCACTGCCCAGCGACACGAGCACCAGTGCCGCGGAGACGATGCGGCGCATGCCGAAGCGCTCCATCAGCGCCGCGGCGAACGGGGCGGTCAGTCCGTACAACACCAGGTTCACCGAGACCGCCGCGGAGATGCTCGCGCGGGACCAGCCGAAGTCGTCGTGCAGCGGATCGATGAGCACCGACGGCGCCGCCCGGAAACTGGCGGCGCCGACCAGGGCGAGGAACGCGACGACGGCGACGAACCAGGCCGGATGGATGCGAGGTACGCGCCCGCTGGGGGTGGATCTCGGGGTGGAGCGGGGCGGGGCGATCTCGGAACACACGGCGTACATTGTGGCCGCCGCCGTCGGGACCGCCCCGGTCGGCCCGCAGTGGTCAGTTCGGCATCAGCGCCGACGGCGTGCCCGGCAAGCCCGGGTAGTAGGTGCCGGCGGACCAGCCGCCGTCCACTGCCAGCTCCGCGCCCGAGATGTACGACGCCTCGTCGCTCGCGACGAACAGGGTGGCCCGAGCGATGTCCTCGGACTCGCCGATGCGCTGCAGCGGCACGCCGGTGTACTTGCTCTGCAGGTCGTCACCGACCAGGCCGCCGGGATTGCCGAGCGTGGTGTCCACACCGCCCGGATGCACCGAGCACACGCGGATGCCCGACGGCCCCAGCTCGTACGCGAGCGCCTTGGTGAGCCCGCGCACCGCCCACTTGCTCGCCGTGTACGCGGCCAGCCCGTTGACGCCGCGCAGCCCGTCGACGGAGGAGATGTTGACGATCACGCCCCGTCCGGCCTTCTTCATGATCGGGACGACGGACTTGGCGCCCAGCAGGTTTCCGAGGACGTTGACGTCGATCAGGCGCTCGGTCCGGGCGACGTCGAGCTCCTCGATCGGCGCCCAGTGCATCACGCCGGCGTTGTTGACGAGGATGTCGAGGCCGCCGAAGCGGTCGACGGCCAGCGCGGTGGCCGCCTCCCACGCGGACTCGCTGCTCACGTCGAGCGGGGTGAAGATCGCGGCGTCGCCGAGTTCCTCCGCGAGCGCGCGCCCCTTCTCGTCGAGCACGTCCCCGAGCAGCACGCGGGCGCCCTCGGCGACGAACAGCCGGGCCGTGGCCGCTCCCATGCCCTGCGCCGCTCCGGTGATGATCGCGACCTTGCCGTCGAGCCGTGCCATACGTCCTCCGAAATCCGTTGCGGGCCGGACTGTCCGGCCCGCAACGGACCATCGCGCGATCGGCGCCCGAAGGGAAGGGTGGTTCTCGCTCAGTGGTACGGGTCACATCGTCGTCAGTGCGCGACGGACCCGCCGTCGGCGACGATCACCTGCCCGGTGATGTAGCTGCCGGCGTCGGAGGCGAGCAGCAGCGCCGGGCCGACCATCTCGTCCGGTGCTGCGATGCGCTGCTGCAACGACATCTGCCGCATCGCCTCGATCGCCTCGGGCGGATTGTTGCGGACCATGTCGGTGTCGACGGAGCCGGGGGCGAGGGCGTTGACGCGGATACCGCGCGGCGCGAACTCGGCGGCCATGGACCGCGTGTACGACAGCAGTGCGTTCTTGCCCGCCGCGTACATGGCGACCTTGGGCGAGAACATGAACGCGCCCACCGAGATCACGTTGATGACGGCGGCGTGCTTGCTGGCCTCGAGGTAGGGCAGCGCGGCCTGCGTCAGGAACACCGGGCCGCGCAGATTCACGTCGTACGACTTGGACCAGGCCTCCGGGGTGAACTTGCCGAGCGGCAGGGTGAGCGGATTCGCGGCGGCGTTGACCAGGATGTCGATGCCGCCGAACTCGTCCGCGGCACCCTCCGCGAGGGCGGTCAGGTCGTCGAGCTCGCCCATGTGCGTGGCGATTCCGATCGCGTTGCCGCCCAGGCTCCGTAGGTGCCGGGCGGCCTCGGTGCACGCGTCGGCCTTGCGGCTGGCCACGACGACGTCGGCACCGGCTGCCGCGAACCCCTCCGCGATCGCCAGGCCGATGCCGCGGGTGCCGCCGGTGACGACCGCGGTGCGTCCGGTGAGGTCGAAGAGGGTGTTCAGTGTTTCGCGGTTCATGCTCGCTCTCCTGTCCGTGCCCACGCGGGCGGTCTACGTTCGACGAATGCGGCTGCGGCCTCGGCGAACTCGCCGCCGGTACCGGCCAGGATCTGGGTGCGGTTCTCGAGAGCGATCGCCGCGTCCACGCTGCCGGCGGCGGCGTTCGCGGTGAGCACCTGTTTGGTCATCGCCAGCGCGAACGGGCTGTGGTTGCACAGCGTCGCCGCGAGTTCGAGTGCGGCGGGGAGCAGTTCGGCGTCGTCGACGATTCGGGTGACGAAGCCGATGCGTTCGGCCTCGGCGGCGTCGAACTCGCGCGCGGTGGTGATCAGTTCGGTGGCCCGGCCGCCGCCGACGATCCGGGGCAGTGTGTAGCTGATCCCGATGTCGCAGCCCGAGATACCGATCTTGATGAACTGCACGCCGAAGCGCGCGGACGTCGACGCGATCCGCAGGTCGCAGGCCGCCGCGAGAGCCAGACCGCCGCCGAACGCGGGACCGTTGATCGCGGCGATCACCGTCTGAGGGAGGCGTTGCAGGCGCGGAACCAGCGAGGCGATGTACTCCTGCGTGCGCATGCCGGCGGCGGGCCCGGTGAGCCCGGCCGCGGTCGGTGCCGTCCGGACGGGATCCTTGAGATCGAGTCCCGCGCTGAAGCCGCGCCCGGCCCCGGTGAGGACCACGACCCGGCAGGTGTTGTCGCGCTCGAGTTCGTCCAGTGCGGCGTGGAGATCGCCGACGAGGCCGAAGCTGAGGGCGTTGAGGCGCTCGGGGCGGTTCAGGGTGAGGATCGCGACGTCCGGTACCGGCCGTGCGACGTCGATCAAAGTCATTCGGGCTCCGCTTCGTTCGAATCGTCCTTCTATTAGCCTTACACGATGTAAGTTAATTTGGCGACGATTTCCGGAGAAGGGATGCGAAGTGGTCGAGGACGGCCCCGGACGGGGGCGGCGGCGTGATCCCGAGCGGCATCGGGCGGTGCTCGACGCCGCCGCGCAGGTGTTGGTCGAGGACGGTTACGAGGCGCTCACGCTCGCCGCGGTGGCGCGTCGGGCGGGCGTCGGGCGTCCGCTGCTCTACCAGTGGTGGGGAACGAAGGCCGCGCTGGTGCAGGAGGTGTTGTTCCGGCGCGAACCGGCGTCGGCGCGAGCAATCGAGCCCGACGCATCCTTCGAGGAGACCTTCACGGCGATGGTTCGCGACATGGTGTCGCTACAGCTGCTGCCCGAGTACCGGCGGGGGATGCCGGGGCTGATCGCCGACATGGTGGCAGATCCCGCCTTGCAGGACGAGGCCGAACGCCGGTTCATCGGGCCGGTGCGGGCGCGGTATGTCGAGGTCTTCACCCGGGCGATCGAATCCGGCGAGATCAGGCCCGAGGCGGACGGTGCCCTCGTGCTCGACACGCTGCGCGGTGCGCTCACGACGCTGACCCTGTCCCGGCCGGAGTGGGGCGCGGACGACTTCGTCGACTATCTCGTGCGACTCGTGCTGGACGGGATCGACGCCCGCTGACTTCCTCTCGCAACAACCTTCCCGGTATCGCGCCCCGCGTGCCGAAGTGTCCTACCGTGGACGAGAGGCCGACAGCGAGGTGGAGGTCGAGATGCGAAGGCGCGAAAAGGAAGAACGTCCGGATTACGACGAATCCGATCTGAAGGTCGGAAAGCCGAAGACGAAGGCCGCCGGAGTCCCCGCCGTCGCGGTGTCCATGAAGCGGTCGCTCGAGAACATGGGCATCGTCCGGACCGGCGAGACACTGTTCGAGCTGAACAAGGTCGGCGGCTACGACTGCATGAGCTGCGCGTGGCCCGACCCGGAGCCCGGGCACCGGCACCCCGCCGAGTTCTGCGAGAACGGCGCGAAGGCCGTCGCGAACGAGGCCACCCTCCGGCGGGTGACGCCGGAGTTCTTCGCGCGGCACTCGATCGCCGATCTCGCCTCGCACAGCGAGTACTGGCTGAACGAGCAGGGGCGGATCACGCACCCGATGATCAAGCGCCCCGGGGCGACGCATTACGAACCGATCGACTGGTCCGACGCGTATGCCCTGATCGGGCGGGAGTTGCAGTCCCTGGATCCCGACGAGGCGATCTTCTACACGTCCGGCCGGGCGTCCAACGAGTCGGCGTTCGCGTACCAATTGTTCGTCCGGGCGTACGGCACGAACAATCTGCCGGACTGCTCCAACATGTGCCACGAGTCCACGTCGATCGCGCTCGCCGAATCTATCGGGATCGGCAAGGCCAGCGTGGTCTTCGAGGACGTCCACGAGGCCGAGTTGATCGTGCTGCAGGGGCACAATCCCGGAACCAACCACCCGCGGATGCTCACTCATCTCGAGGTCGCGAAGAAGCGCGGCGCGAAGATCCTGTCGATCAACCCGCTCAAGGAGGCGGGTCTGCTGCACTTCCAGAACCCGCAGACCCCGAGCGGGGTGATCGGCCGGGGAACGGATCTCTCCGACTACCACCTGCAGATCAAGCTCGGCGGCGATCTCGCCCTGATGCAGGCGATCGGCTCGCTGCTCGTCGAGTGGGACGCGCTCGATCACGAGTTCATCGAGACGTACACGCACGGGTTCGAGGCGTGGCGGGACCATGTGCGCGCAGTGGACTGGGACGAGGTCGGCGCGTCGACCGGGCTCTCCCGCGCCGAGATCACCAGGGCCGCACAGATGCTGCGGGACTCGAAGGCCACGGTCTTCTGCTGGGCGATGGGCCTGACCCAGCACCGCAACGCGGTCGCGATCATCAAGGAGGTGTGCAACGTCGCTTTCGCGCAGGGCAACATCGGCAGGCCCGGTGCCGGCCTGCTGCCACTGCGGGGCCACTCCAACGTCCAGGGCGACCGGACGATGGGGATCTGGGAACGTCCGCCGCAGAGCTTCCTCGACGCGCTCCAGCTGGAGTTCGGGTTCGATCCGCCCCGCGAATACGGCTACGACACCGTCGATTCGATTCGCGCGATGCGGGACGGGAAGGCCAAGTTCTTCATGGGACTCGGTGGCAACTTCGTCGAGGCCGCCCCGGACACCCGCGTCACCGCGGCCGCGATGCGCAACACCCGGATGTCGGTGCAGATCTCGACCAAGCTCAACCGGTCGCACCTCGTCACCGGCGAGACGGCGCTCATCCTCCCGACGCTGGGGCGCACCGAGAAGGACGTCCAGGCGAGCGGGGAACAATTCATCTCGGTCGAGGACTCGGTGTGCGCCGTGCACGCGTCGCGCGGGCCGCTCGATCCGGCGAGCTCGCACCTGCAATCGGAGACGGCCATCGTCACGCAGATCGCGCACGCGACACTCGGTGACCGCTACGGGCTCGACTGGCTCGGGATGCGCGACGACTACGCGAAGATCCGGCTGCACATCTCGAAGGTGGTGCCGGGATGCGAGGGTTACGAGGTGAACGTGCGCCGTCCCGGCGGGTTCATCCTCCCGCACCCGCCCCGCGACTCGCGATCCTTCGAGACACCCTCGGGCAAGGCGGAGTTCGACGTCGCGCCGATCGAGGTGATGCAGGTGCCTCCGGGGCATCTGATCCTGCAGACGCTGCGCAGCCACGACCAGTTCAACACCACGATCTACGGGCTCAGCGATCGCTACCGGGGAATCGAGGGCGGGCGCCGCGTGATCTTCATGCACCGCGACGACATCGCCGCCCTCGGCTACGACGACGGCGACCGGGTGGACCTGCTGACCAAGTGGGACGACGACGAGTGTGCCCGGTACGCGCCGGACTTCCGCATCGTCGAGTACGACATCCCGCGCGGCACATCAGCGGCCTATTATCCCGAGACCAATCCGCTCGTCCCACTGGATTCGACTGCGCTGAAGAGCAATTGCCCCACGTCCAAATCCATCATCGTCCGGCTGGAGCGGGCGGGAGCCGTGCGCGAGGCACACCTCGACGCGCGCACGCAACACGAGATCGGCTGGGACTGGTCGCACAAGAGCGAGCCGCAGCCGCGCTACCTGTCCTGACCCCGCTCGTCCCGAAGTCCGGCGGCGGCCGCGACGGTGCGGTAATTCGATTGCGCTCCGACTGGGCCCGTCCTAGGGTTTCGCGCATCCGGCACGTCAGCCGGTCCCTACGCGCATGGAAGTGGTGAATTATGCCCCGGACAGCCGCCGAGCTCCTTCGCGATCCCGCGAACCGCTCCGGCCGGTGATCCGTACCCGACATCGGATCCCCTGTCCGGTGTGATTCTTCCGCGGGGTCGATGAGGCTCGGCAACCATTGCCGCCCAGTCGATCTCACAGAGGAGTTTCCCGTGTCCCACAGTGGCACGCCAATTTCACACCTGTCCACCTTCACGTGCGTCCGCTGCGGACTCACGGTGTCCACCTCGACTCCGGGCGCTCTGCCACGGACGCACTGTCCCAACTGCCTCGCCGGCAGGCACGGGGAGTGCGACGCCCGCACCCATCCGATCGCCGTCGCCGTGCAACGCGACGGTGACTGGATGCTGATCCACCGGTGCACCGGTTGCGATCGTCTCGAGGCCGGTCCCGTGGCCTCGGACGACAACCAGCTGCTGTTGATCCGCATCGCGGTGAAACCGTTGGCGCAGCCGCCGTTCCCGCTCGAACACCTCGCGCAACTCTGACGCGGCGGGAGGCGATTCGACGTGTCACGCAGGAACGGCAGAACCGAACGCCCGCAGCGGGCCAAGCCCGTCCATCGGGACGGCCCGGCGCGGCGCGGGACGTCCTTCCGCTGTCTCGGTTGCGGATTGGATGTTCCGATGCGGGCGCCGGGCACCGCACACCGCAATCACTGTCCGACGTGCCTGTGCAGCCGGCACGTCGATCGGGCCGTCCCCGGCGACCGCGCGTCGTCGTGCGGCGGCCGGATGGACCCGATCTCCATCTCGGTGCGCGGGGGTGGCGAGTGGCTGATCGTCCACCGGTGCGGTGCGTGCGGCGCGATGGGCGCCAACCGCACGGCCGGTGACGACAATCCGCTCGCTCTCGTGCGGATCGCGGTGCGTCCGCTCTCGTATCTCGATCGCGTTCGGTAGCGAGTTCCGGTATCCGAACCGACGGGTCGGCCCGAACGTATCGGCCGATTGCCAAGCAGAAACCGTGATTCCGGGGCAGTGTTGAGGGCAAGCGCAGTGCCGCGCGGCCCGAGGGAGGCCCGTCCGCAGTGAGTGGGCGGGTCTCTTTCGGGCCTTGTCGCGGCTGAAGGGAGGTTCTGGATTGGATTTCCAGACCCTGTGGGATTTCGTGTCCGAGCGGCGCCAACAGTTGCTCACGGACTCGTATCTGCATGTCAGTGCGGTCGTCCAGTCGGTGGTGATCGCGGGTGTCATCGCGGTCCTCATCGGTATCGCCGTCTACCGCAGCCCGATCGGGTCGGCGGTGGCGACGGGCCTGGCCAGCACGGTGCTCACGCTGCCGTCGTTCGCCCTGCTCGGCCTCCTCATCCCGATCCTCGGCCTCGGCGTCGCACCCACCGTGACCGCCCTGGTCCTGTACGGCCTGTTGCCGATCATCCGGAACACGATCATCGGGCTGGCCTCGGTGGATCCGGCGATCACCGATGCCGCCCGCGGTGTCGGGATGAACCGGCTCAGGGTGCTCGGCCGCATCGAGTTGCCGCTGGCCTGGCCGTCGATTCTGGCGGGCATCCGGGTGAGCACCCAGATGCTCATGGGCATCCTCGCGATCGCGGCCTACGCGAAGGGACCCGGGCTGGGCAACCTCATCTTCTCGGGGCTGTCCCGTGTCGGCAGTCCCACCGCCGTTCCACAGGCCCTCACCGGCACCGTGCTCATCGTCATCCTGGCGCTCGTCCTCGACGGACTGCTCGTCCTGCTCGGGCGCCTCACCACCTCGAGGGGGCTTCGTGACTGACCTTCTACCCGCCGAAGAACGCACCGGCACCGGAGTCGAGATCGTGCTCGACGACGTCGTCAAGCAGTACGCCGGACAGGACGACCCGGCCGTCGACCACGTGTCGATGACCATTCCCGCCGGCGAGACCGTCGTGTTCGTGGGGCCGTCCGGCTGCGGCAAGACCACCACGATGCGGATGATCAACCGGCTCATCGAGCCGACGTCGGGCAAGATCACGATCGCCGGACGGGACACCCACTCGATCGACGCGGACCGGCTGCGTCGCGGCATCGGCTACTCGATCCAGCAGGCGGGATTGTTCCCGCACCTCACGGTCGCGAAGAACGTCGCGACGGTGCCCGGACTGGTGGGGTGGGACAAGAAGCGCACCACCGAGCGGGTCGACGAGATGCTCGACCTGGTCGGTCTGGACCCCGACACCTACCGCGACCGCTATCCGCGGCAGTTGTCGGGCGGTCAGCAGCAGCGCGTCGGTGTCGCCCGAGCGCTCGCGGCGGATCCTCCGGTGCTGCTCATGGACGAGCCGTTCGGCGCGGTGGATCCGATCACGCGCGGACTGCTGCAGGACGAGCTGATGCGGCTGCAGTCCGATCTCGGCAAGACCATCGTGTTCGTCACCCACGACTTCAACGAGGCGGTCAAGATCGGAGACCGGATCGCGGTGCTGGGTAATCAGTCCCACATCATGCAGTACGACACCCCGGAAGCGATCCTGGCCAATCCGGCCAACGACATGGTTGCCGGCTTCATCGGCGCCGACGCGTCGCTCAAGCAGCTCACCCTGGCGCGGGTCCGCGACATCGAACTGGCGCAGTGCCCCACCGCCTACCGGAACGGCTCGGTTGCCGAACTGCGCCGCGAGCTTGCCGAGCAGGACGCACCCTGGGGCCTGATCCTCGATCCGCGCGATCGCCCGCTCCGGTGGGTTTCGCCCGAACAACTCGCGACGGCGGGTTCGCTCGAGGACGTCGGCGATCCGGTGGGCGAGAACGTGTCGCTCACCTCCACGCTGCAGGACGCCCTCGAGGCACTGCTGGTGCAGGCGAGCGCGTCGGCCGCGGTCACCGGCCGCCGCGGCGAGTACGCCGGCATCGTCACGATCGACACCCTCGTCCATGCGCTCCAGGACGTGCGGGACGAGCACGCCGACGACCACATCGCCGGGGAAGCGTCGAAATGACCACCGCCACAGGCCAGCAGGCAGCCGCTCGTGCCGAACGCATGCGGCTGCTGGTGCAGCCGGTGCTGGTGCTGATCCTGGTCGGCGGCGTGCTGGGCTGGGCGTTCAGCCGGGACCTGAACGCGACGCAGAAGGCGAGCATCAACGTCGCCAACATCGCGACGCTCACGTGGCAGCACGTGCTCATCACGGTCGTGGTGGTGTTGATCGTGCTGGCCCTCGCGGTGCCTCTCGGGACGCTGCTCACCCGGCCCGGGTTCACCCGGTTGGCACCGATCTTCGTCGGTATCGCGAACATCGGTGCGGCGGCGCCCGCGATCGGTCTGCTGGTGCTGTTCTACCTGGCGACCCGCACGACGGGATTCTGGATCGGGGTGCTGCCGATCGCGTTCTACTCGCTGCTCCCGGTGCTGCGGAACACGATCCTCGGCTACCAGGAGGTGGATCCCGCATTGGTCGACGCCGGACGCGGACAGGGCATGTCGGCGCTGACGGTGCTGCGCCGCGTGGAGTTCCCGCTCGCGGTGCCGTACATCCTGGCGGGCCTGCGTACCTCGCTGGTTCTCGCGGTCGGTACCGCGACGCTGTGCTTCCTGGTGAGTGCCGGTGGTCTCGGCATCCTCATCGACACCGGATACAAGCTGCGCGACAACGTGACCCTCGTGGTGGGTGCGGTGCTCGCGGTGGCGCTCGCGCTGCTCGTCGACTGGCTGGGTGCGCTCGCCGAGACGTACCTCGGGCCGAAGGGACTGCGCTGACATGAAGATGATGCGACGAGTCCTGGCCGGCACCGCGGTGGTGCTCGCGAGCGCGCTGCTCGCGTCGTGCGGCCTCGAATCCGGCGGCGCCGTGCCGCTGAAGGTCGGCCCCGGCAGTATCCAGCCCGTCCCCGAACTCGACGGCGCGCGGATCACGGTCGGCTCCAAGGACTTCACCGAGCAGGTGATCCTCGGCTACATCATCGAGTTCGCGCTGTCCGCGGCCGGCGCCGACGTCCGCGACCTGACGAACATCCAGGGCTCCAACAGCACCCGGGACGCGCAGCTGGCGGGGCAGATCGACGTCAGCTACGAGTACACCGGCACCGGCTGGATCAACTACCTCGGCCACGAACAGCCGATCCCGGATTCCCGCGCGCAGTTCGAGGCCGTCCGCGACGAGGACCTCGAACGCAACGGGATGGTGTGGACCGATCCGGCGCCGATGAACAACACGTACGCGCTGGCCACCAGCCGGGCCACCGCGGAACGCACCGGGGTGCGGACGCTGTCCGACTACGCCGCTCTGGTGCAACGCGATCCGGCCGCGGCCACGACGTGCGTCGAGACCGAGTTCAACGTGCGCCAGGACGGCTTCCCGGGCATGGCGGCCGCGTACGGGTTCGACCCGGCGCGCGCGGAGCGGCGGATCCTGCAGACCGGCATCATCTACCAGGCCACCGCGGACGGCAGCCAGTGCAAGTTCGGCGAGGTGTTCACCACCGACGGCCGGATCGCCGCCCTCGACCTGGTGGTGCTCGAGGACGATCGCCAGTTCTTCCCGAAGTACAACCCGGCGTTGACGATGCGCGAGGACTTCGCCGAGCGCTACCCGGAGGTCGCCGAGGTGATGGCGCCGATCTCGGCGGTGCTCACCGACGACGCGATCACCGAACTCAACAAGCGGGTGGACGTCGAGGGCAAGGATCCCGCGGCGGTGGCCCGGCAGTGGCTCGTGGAGCAGGGCTTCGTGACCGCCGAGGACTGAATCAGACCATCCCGGTGAGACGGTCGGCGCCGTCGACGAGGAAGCGGATCAGCTCGTCGTCGGGCTGGACGCGACCGTCGGCGCCCTGCAGGTAGAGCCCACCGACGACGCACCCGGACCGGTCGTGCAGCGGAACCGCGAGCGCGGCCCGGCCCAGCCGCGATTCCTGGCACTCGTGGGCGAAACCGTCCCGCGCCACGGCGCGCAGGTGCCGGGTCAGCTCGTCGGGGTCGCAGATCGTGAACTCCGTCAGTCGTCGGAGGTCCGGGTCGGGGTGCACGTCCGGGAGATGCGCGAGCATCACCTTGCCGAGGGCGTTCGCGTGCAGGTGCTTCGAGAGCATGCCGACGGCCGCGATCTCGTGGTCCGGATCGCGGTCGACGATCCGCAGCCGACCCCCGGCGAACGACGCGACGTGGATCGCGAAGCGGGTTCGCGACCGCAGTTCCTCGACGGCCTCGTGCAGCGACGGCAGCGGGCCGGTGTCGGCGGCGGCCTGCGCCAGCTCCGCGGTGCGCCGTCCCAGCGCGAAGCCGGACAGGTCCGGCACCCGCACGAGGAAGCCCTCGGCGACCAGGAGATTGAGCATTCGGTACGCGGTTGCCGGCGGGACGCCCGCGAAACGCGCGATCTCCTTCGCTGTCGTTCCCGGCCCCAGGTGTGCCACCGCCTCGAGCATTCCGAGTGCCCGCTGGACGGCCTGCGGTTGTTGCCCGCTGAAGTGCGTGTCCTCGGTCCGGACCGGGGTGCGGGACGGCATCACCGTCCGCCGTCCCGGGCCTGCCGCACGCCGTGGCCGCCGCTCGCGACGATGTGCCGTCGGCCGTCCTCGTCGATCACCAGGACGCCGGCGCCGGGGAGGATGTCGGACGTCTCCACCGAGTCGAACGCGCCCACCGTGGCGAGGCTGCCGGGCCGGGACCGGCGCAGCACCTCGTGCCACACGACACCGGACGACCCGACCAGCGCGAGCGTCGCGGGCACCATCCACACGTCGTGCACGGTGCCGTCGACGACGAGGCACGCGAGCAGACCGCCGCCGAGCACGGTGACGAACACGGCGGCCGCACGGGTGACGGCGGTGTGCTCGCCGATGCGGCGCAGGAAGCGCAGCGACGCGAAGGCGACGAGCGTGTAGGCGGTGACCAGTCCGACCTCGACGACGCCGTCGAACATCGCGGAGTCCGCCTGTGCGCGTACCGCGTAGAGCGCCGCGCCGATCAGGCTCGCGGCCGTGAACAGCGCGACCGCGACGTGCGGTGTGCGGAACCGGCGGTGCACGCGCGAGAGTGCCGGGGGCAGCACGCGTTCGACGCCCATCGAGTACAGCAGCCGCGAGCCCGCCTGCGCGCAGCCGAGGGTGGAGGCGAACCACGAGCACGTCATGCCCGCCTTCACCGCGAGGACGACCCCCCACGACGCGCCGGATGCGGTGCCGTCGAAGTAGGCGCCGACGATCACCGAACCGTGGCCGAGGAGCGATGCGGCGGCGGCGAACACGAACAGGACGCCGACGAGGACGGGGGAGACGAGGACGGTGCGTGTGACGGTGACGAGGGGGCGTTTGGCTTCCGGGCCGAAGAACGCGGCGCTCTCGAAGCCGGCCATGGACAGCACCGTGAGCATCGCGAGGAACGGCAGCAGGCTCACGGGTGTCGGCGGGAGGTGCTCGGTGGCCGAGGGGGTTTCGGCCGGTGTGCCGATCATCATCGCGACGATCAGGACGAGCGAGAGGGCCTCGATCACCAGGATCGCCCGGGTCGCGAACCGCACGCCCCGCACCGTGATGGCACCGACGACCGCCGCGAGCAGCGCGATCGTGACCACCCACGGCGCGGTGCCGCCGATTCGCAGGCCGAGGAGGTCGGCGATGTCGAGCAGACTGCCCGCGGCCTGCGACATGACGGAGATCGAGATGCCGAGGTAGCCGACGATGAGAGCGGCGCCGGTCGCGAGCGCCGCGCGGGCACCGAGGCCTTGGAACACGAAGCTGTAGAGCGATCCGGCGGCCGCGAGGCGGCGGGTGAACTGGGTGATGCACACGGCGACCAGTCCCACCGCCGCCGTCGTCGCGGCGATCACGAGGACGCCACCGAGTCCGGGGCGGTACGCGGTCATCCACAGCGCGATGAACACCATCCCGGTGGCCGGCGCGATGGTCGACAGCGACTGGCCGATCAGGTCGCTCAGCGTGAGTCGCCGGCGCCCGAGCGCGCGGAGCGGCGAATACACCTGTTCCGGTGGGCTTTCCGCCTCCTGTGCGCGGGCAATCGCTGCCCGGAGTGCAGCTGTCACGGCTCTCGTCCCGTCTGTACGCCCGGTGGTACAGACGCAAGCTAACCCCGGTGTGTTTCGGCCCGGTTACCTTTGCGAACAATGTGCGATTCGCAAGTGGGAATCGCATTCTTCCCGGCCCCACTCGTGGTGCGACGGAACGTTTCGCCACCGTCGCGACGGCGACTTCTGGGCTGGCAACGATGGGTCCACACCGTTGGAGAAGGAGGTGGATCCACCCATGCTGTGGACGATGATCGCGGCGGCTGTCGGGGGTGTACTGCTGCTCGCCGGAGTGCCGAAGGTGCGGGACCGGGAGGGTCTGCTGCGGGTGGTCCGCGGCTACCGGATCCTGCCGGCGCCGCTGGAGCGACTGGTGGCGGCGACGCTGCCGTCGGTGGAGATCGCGCTCGGCGTGGCCCTGATCGCGGGCTTCGCCCCGCGGATCGCGGCGGCGGTCGCTGCGGTGCTTTTCACCGGTTTCTGCGTCGGGCTCACCGTCAACCTGCTGCGAGGACGCCGCGAACTCGATTGCGGCTGTTTCGCGTTCGGGAACGAGGGCGAGGCGCCGCGGATCGGCTGGTTCCACGCGGTGCGGGCAGCCACGCTGGCCGTCGTCGCCGGGGCGCTCGCGGCCACGACCTCGTCGGCCCCGACACCGGCCGAGCACGTGCTGGCGGTCGCGGGCGTGCTCGTGGCGCTGGCCGCGATCGTCGCGGCCGTGCAACTGCGCTCGGTGGTCCACCTCGGACGCCGGCCCGTCGACGCGCACCTGAGCAAGGCCTCCATCGAATTGCGTGTCGCATCGGCGATCTCGCGCTACTGACCGATGTTCCCTCACGACAAGGATCGACAATGAACACTTTCCTCCTCATCGCCGTCGTGGTCCTGGCGGTCGCCGTCGCGGTGCTGTTCCTCATGGTGCTGGCGCTCGCCCGCGAGATCGGACGTGTGCAGGTGCGCCTCGGCCCGCTGGGCGCCCGGATGATGGACACCGGTCCCAAGGTGGAGCAGGTGGCGCCGTCGTTCCGCGGCCTCACCGACCATCTGGGGCGCACCGTCGGCATCGGCGGGCACCGGGACAAGCCGCAGCTGCTGCTGTTCACCGCGCCCACCTGCTCCACGTGCAAGAGCCTGCTCCCCGGGCTGCGGGCGATGGCGAAGGCCGAGAAGGACCTGGAGATCGTCATCGTCTCCGACGGGACGCCGGAGGAGCATGCGCAGTTCCTGGCCGGCTCGGGCATCGGCAGCGAGCTCAGCTACGTGGACGGCCGCGACGTCGGCATCGCCTACCAGGTGGGCACCACGCCGTACGGCGTCATTCTCGACGAGCACGGCAAGATCCGGTCGAAGGGCCTGTGCAACCACATGGCGCAGGTCGAAAGTCTGCTCAACGCACTCGAATCCGGAACCCCGTCGCTCCAGCACCTGCACGAGCAGGCGAAGGCCAACCTCGCCGCGCACGTCTGAAACCCCCTATCGAGAACGGAGAGAACGCATGGCCGACAAACCGATACACGACGGTCCGGAGATGTACGAGAACCGGTATCCGGTCGACGAGGACACCGTGAAGGCGCAGACCGCATGGATGGCCGGCGAAGGTGGTAGTCTCGCCAGCCGCGCCGGGCGGCGGATGTCCGAGCGGGTCTCCCGCCGTTCGATGATCAGCCGGATCGGCAAGTGGACGATGGGCGTTTCCGGTGTGGCGCTGATCAGTTCGCTGCCGGTCACCCGGAGCGCGTTCGCGCAGGAGGCCGCACCGCCGCCCGCGCCGACGCCCGACAAGGACCCGCTCGTACCGGTGTACGACGGCAAGGATCCCGCCGAGTGCGAGTACTGGCGCTGGTGCAACATGGACGGCACGTCGTGCGCCGCGTGCAACGGCGGCGGCGTCACCACGTGCGCGCCGGGCAGCAAGCCGGGCGCCGAGTTCTGGGTGGGGTGCTGCACCAACCCGGACACCGGCAAGACGTACCTCATCGCGTACTACGACTGCTGCGGCGCGCCTTCGTGTTCCAATGCGTTCTGCGGTGAGCCGGACATGCAGGCAATCATGTACAACCCGGTCTCGGGCAGCTACGACCAGGAGATCATCTGGTGCGTGTCCGACGAATCCCAGTCGTACACCTGCACGATGGCGCCGATCATCGGCGAGGACTGCCAGACGCGTCCCGCCGCCCGTCCCAAGGTCGGAGCCGGATCATGACCGACGTTTCACGCCGCCTCGTTCGCGGCGCGGCAGCCGCCGTCCCTGTGGCGCTGGTCCTCTCACTGGCCGCGTGCTCGTCCGACACCGCCGCCGGCGAATCGGAGGCCTCGGAGTCCTCGGGGGCCTCTGCCGGCGAGGTCACCTACCCGAGCGTCCCGTTCACCGCGCCCGGCGAGGGGATCTCGCTGGGGCACGACGATCAGGCGATCGGCACCAGCATTCCGGAACCGCTGCACGTCGGCGAGGTCCAGCCCGCCAGGGCGAACGAACTCCTCGCCGTGGCCGGCGGATTCGGCAAGCTCGAGCTGGGTGTCAACGTGATCGACCCGGCGACCGGTGTCGCCGCGGGCCGGATCGTCGTGGGCCCCGGCATCTGGGACCCGGTGATCCACGGCTTCGTCGGCGAGAAGACCAGCGACCCGGCCGTGCTCGCCGCCGAGGTGTGGCGTCCGCGCGGTTCCAGGGGGGCGGCCGACTTCACGGTGAGCACGTACTCCGGCAACCTGCTCGAGCCGTCGGAGGCGATGCTGCCCGACTACGCCCGCGTCCACTCGCGTCCCGGTTCGAGTGCGGTGACGTCCGACGGCAAGTACTTCGTGACGTGGGACGACGGGCTGTACGGGGTTCGTGTCGTCGATCTCGCAGCGAAGAAGGAGAGCGGCGCGCTGCAGATCATCGGGTGCGGGCCGTTCACGTGGCTCGACGGCCACGAGCTCTACAGCGTGTGCGAGGAGACCCGCGAGCTGATCCAGATCTCCATCGACGACGCCGGCGTCCCCACCGAGACCAAGCGTGCCAAGGTGCTGCCCGACGACTTCGTCAGCGCCCGCGAGGTCACGTGGGCCGCGGACGCGAAGAAGGCGCTGCTCGTCGGCGGCAACGGCGACGTGTACGTGTTCGACTTCGCGAACGGACTGCCCCCGTCGGTGGTGGCCCCGATCGGCAACGCCGGGCAGGAGGGCGGCCGCTTCGCCGGCAACGCGATCGACAACACCGGCACCCGTGTCGCGATCGAGTACACCGACACCGAGATCCACCCGCACTCGGCGCGCGGCGGCGACGTCGTGAAGATCGAACTGCACGACGCCACCACGTTCGCGCCGGTCAAGACACTCGACCTCGCCGCACTGGGGCTGACCGGGATCGACAGCATGGCGTACTCGGTCGACGGCCGCACGCTGTACGTGCTCGGGGACGGCCCCGAGGTGGACGGCGAGACCAAGAAGACGATCGTCGGCATCGACGCGGCGAACGGCAACAAGGTCAGTGGCGCCCCGGTCACCGGCACCGTCGACGACATCGGCACGCTCCTCACTCCCCAGGTGCTCCGATGATTCGGCCCGACCGCGGCCCGGTGCTCGACCGCCGTCGATTCCTGCGGCTGGGTTCGCTCGGCGTCGGCGCGGTCGGGCTCGGGGCACTCGGATTGGCCTCCGCGGGTTGCAGTTCCGGGACGTCGGGCGCGCAGGCGTCGTCGGGCAACCTCGACTACATCCTGCCCACCGATCCGGAGGTCGCGCAGGCGGAGGCGGCCCGCGCCGCGAGCGGGGCGACGGCGTCGTTTGCGCTCGCGGCCGCCGTCGGCGCGGTCGACCTCGGTGGCCGCGTGGTGGACACCTGGACGTACGGCGGCAACGCGGTGGCCCCCGAGCTGCGGCTCGGCAAGGGCGACCGGGTGCGGGTGTCGGTCGACAACGGGCTGCCCGCGGACACCACGCTGCACTGGCACGGCATCCGGATCCGCAACGACATGGACGGTGCGGCCCCGGTGACCCAGCCGGCGATCGGGGCGAACGGGGGCACGTTCGAGTACGACTTCGTCGCGCCCGATCCGGGCACGTACTGGTATCACTCGCACAGTGGCCTGCAGGCCGACCGGGGACTGTTCGGCGCGATGATCGTCGAGGACCCGGACGACCGCACCGGCGCCGACGCGGATGCGGTTCTGGTGCTGGACGATTGGATCGACGGCCTGGGAACCACGCCGGACGCGGTGCTGATGGCACTCAACCCGGCGATCGCCGGCGGGCACGGCGGTCACGGCGGGGCCGCGGCCGCACCCATGGCCCACTCCGACGGTGAGATGGGCGTGGCGCAGCAGTTGGTGGCGCAGGGCCACGGGGACTCGGCCGTGCTGGGCGGTATGACCCAGCACATCGCCTACCCGATGCACCTGATCAACGGGCGCCCACCGAACGACCCGGCCGTGATCGAGTCGCCGGCCGGGCAGCGGCTCCGGCTGCGGATCATCAACGCCGCAGCGGAGACTCCGTACCGGTTCGCGGTCGCGGGCCACGAACTGACGATCGTGGCCGTGGACGGATTCGACGTCCAGCCGGCCACCGCGGACACTGTGATCGTCGGCATGGCGCAGCGCGTCGACGTGCTGGTGACGGTCCGTTCGGGCGCGTGGCCGGTGGTCGCGAAGGTCGAGGGCCGGGACGGCTACGCGTCTACGGTGCTGCGCACGCCCGACGCCGTCCCGCTGTTGAATCCCGATGTGGGCGGGGCTGTTCCGGAACTTTCCGGGAGACTGGTGCCGGAGAGCGAGCTTCGTCCGGTGGATGCGGTGCGGCTCGAGGAGCGCAGCCCGGATCGGGACTACCGCGTCGAGCTCATCCAGGCCGGCGACCGGTACGTGTGGGGCATGGCGGGTGCCGACGCGGGCAAGCTCGTCATGAAGCAGGGCGAGCGGGTGCGCATCACGATGGTGAACTCGTCGTCGATGTGGCATCCGATGCACACCCACGGGCACACGTTCGCCGTCCCTGCGTACGGGGGGCTGCGCCGGGACACCGTCAACGTGCTGCCCGGCACCGAACTGGCGATCGAGTTCGACGCCGACAATCCGGGCGAGTGGATGTTCCACTGCCACAACGCCTACCACTTCGAGGCCGGAATGACCGCGAACCTGCGGTACATCCGGTGAGAGGACCGATCATGAAGAAACTCGTCGCACTCACCGCGGGCCTGATCACGACGGCCGCGCTGGTCACCGGGTGCAGCAGCGGGGAGGCCGATGCGGGCGGCGGTGCGCCGGCCGCGGTGATCGAGGTCAAGAACATGTCCTACACGCCGGCCCAGGTCACCATCGAGAAGGGTCAGACCGTGCAGTGGAAGTTCGACGACTCCGGCCTGCCGCACGACGTCGCCGGCGAGGGTCCGCTCGCGGGTGAACTGAAGAGCGAACTGCTCACCACCGGTACCTACGAGTACACCTTCGACGACGCGGGCACCTTCGACTACCACTGCACGCCGCACCCGATGATGGTCGGCACGGTCGTCGTGACGGAATGAACCGGCGCTGGCTCGCAGCGCCCGCCGTGCTGCTGTCGCTGGCGGCGGGGTGCGCGGACGCACAGGCCGCCGGCCCAGATGCCGTCGTGGTGGTCCGCAACGTCCACTTCGGGCCGATGGACGTCACCGTGCCGGTCGGGGGCACGGTGCAGTGGCGGTTCGAGGACGGCGGGCTGCTCCACCACGTCGGCTCCGACGGCGTGTTCGACAGCGGCATCACGAGCGAAGGGAGCTACGAACACACCTTCGACGCCCCGGGCATCTACGAGTACCACTGTTCGGTCCATCGGTACATGACCGGAACCGTCACCGTGACCGGTTGACGGACAAACCAATTCGCTCACATGGAAGAGGGATTTCGATGACAGAAACACTCACGCGCGAGTCGCTCGCGCACGCCCCGATCGCGACCGACGTCCCGGAGATCCGGCCGACGCTGCAGCGGGCGGTGTCGATGCCGGCCCGCGCCGCACTGGTCGGTGGCGGCGCTGTGCTCGGCGCCGGCGTCGGTGCGCTGGTCGCGCCCGCGGCCGGCTCGGCACTGATCGCGTCGGTGGTCGGGGCGGGCGCGCTCACCGCGCTCGCCGCCAACTGGTCGACGTGCGGCATGTCGGTGGCCGGCGTGGTCGCCGCGCCGAAGCAGCCGGGTCGCAAGGGCTCGTCGACGCCGGTGCGCCGACTGGGCTGGCATGCGCTCGGTTCGATCGCGACGGGTGCGCCCACCGGCGCACTGCTCGGCGCGCTGGGTGCGGTCGCGGCGGGCGCGATTCCGATCGCCTGGGCCGTCGGGGTCTGGGCGGTGCTGGCGTTCGCGTACGGCCTGCACGAGATGGGCCTGGTCACGCTGCCCGCCCCGATGCGCCGGCGTCAGCTGCCGCGGCACCTGCGCCGGTCGATGGCGCCGTGGAAGGTGTCGCTGCTGTTCGGTGCCATGATCGGGCCCGGATTCGTGATCTTCATCCGGTCCAGCGCCTACTACCTGCTGGCGCTCGGGGTGATCGCCGCCGGATCGCCGGCCCTGGGTGCCGCGCTCTTCACGCTGGTCAGCCTCGGCCGCTGCATGCCGAGCCTGCTCGCGATCGTGCACACCCGCCGCGGCGGATCCATGCCGGGCTTCCTATCGGCGATGTGCGTCGTCGACCGCCGGGTCCAGGTGGTCACGGGTGCGGGCCTGGTCGCCCTCGCGGCCTTCGCCGCGGTCGCGCTGATCTGACAGTCGGAGACGCGGGCCCTCCGCCGGGCCCGCGTCTTCACCGTCCGGCCGCGACGCCGTCCCGCACCTGCGGGAACACCTCCTGCGCGAGATAGGTCAGCTGTTCGTCGCTCGCGGCGCCGCCGAGGACGAACGTGTCGATGCCGTGGTCGAGCGCGAGCGCGGTCAGCCGCCGCGGCAGATCGTCGCGCGGGATCTCGTCGCCCACGTTGAGGATTCGGCGGATCCGTGCGGGGTCGCGCCCGGCGGCGGTGGCCGCGTCGTCGATCGCCGCACTGGCCGAAGCGATCCCGGCGTCGTCGATGTAGCCGAGGGACGGCAGCCAGCCGTCGCCGATCTCTCCGATCAGACGCAGCATCCGCGGTTTGTAGCCGCCGATCCAGACGCCGATCGGGTGGGCGGGCACCGGGCCGGGATGCACCCCATCGACCGAGTAGAAGTCGCCGTCGAACCGGATGGCGCGTTCACCGCTCCACATCAGCTTCAGCACCGACACCGCCTCCCGCAGCGCCTGCACGGATTCGCCCGGTGTGCGCCGGGGACCGCCCATCGCGGCGATCGCGTCCCAGAACGCGCCCGCGCCCAGACCCAGCTCGACGCGGCCCCCGGTGAGCAGGTCGAGGCTGGCCGCGGCCTTCGCCAGTACGGCGGGTGGACGCAGCGGCAGACTCGCGACGTCAGGGAACACCGTGAGGTTCTCGGTGCGGGCCGCGATGGCGGACAACAGTGTCCACGCGTCCAGGAAGCGACGCTGGTATGGATGATCCTGGATGCCGACGAGGTCGAACCCGACGCGGTCGAGCACCGCCGCGGTGTCGAGGAGACCCTGCGCCGCGTCCGCATCGGGAACGAGGAAGTAGCCGAACCGGATGTCGTTGCCGTAGTCGGGCATTGCGGACTCCTTCGTCGACGACGATCGGTCTCCTCACGATAGGTGCCGAGCGGCCGGCTCGGGTAGCACACGAGTAGCAACGAAATCGACAACCCGGGGTTGACGCCACGCGATCGTCAACCTACGGTTGTCGCATGACCGATCCGACGCGCATGTCGAACCCCGTGCGGCTCGACGATCTCATCGAAGCAATCAAGAAGGTGCACACCGATGCCCTCGAACAGTTGACCGACGCGGTCCTCGCCGCGGAACACCTCGACGAGGTGGCCGATCACCTCATCGGCCACTTCGTGGATCAGGCCAGGCGCTCGGGCGCCTCCTGGACCGACATCGGGCGCAGCATGGGTGTCACCAAGCAGGCCGCCCAGAAGCGTTTCGTGCCGAAGGGTCCCGAGGAGCCGTCCGATCTGGATGCGAGCCAGGGTTTCAGCCGCTTCACCCCGCGCGCCCGCAACGTGGTGATGGCGGCGCAGAACGAGGCGCGGGCGGCGGGCAACGACCAGATCACCCCCGAGCACATCGTGCTGGGACTCCTCTCGGAACCCGAGTCGCTCGCCGTCAAGGCGCTTGCGGCGCAGGGAATCGAGCCGGATTCGATTCGCACGGCGGCCGCCGCCGTGCTGCCCCCTCGCGTGGACGAGCTACCCGACCTCATCCCGTTCGACGCCGGCGCCCGCAAGGCCCTCGAACTCACGTTCCGGGAGGCACTGCGGCTGGGGCACAACTACATCGGTACCGAGCACATCCTCCTCGCGCTGCTCGAACTCGAGGACCGGGCGGGCGTTCTCGCCGAACTGGGCGTCGAGAAGGAGGCCGTCGACGGGTACGTCGAAGCGGTGCTGGCCACGATCCTCGCCGCCCAGCAGGAGAAGTAGCCTCCGGGGCGCTACTGCGCGAACCGCAGGATGGCCGCGGCCGGCACCTCGTCCGGGACGTCGCCGGACCGAACCGCGAGCACCTTCGCGCCCGTCAGCAGCGCACGCCGGGCGATCTCGTCGACCACGCCGTACTCGTGGTTGCCGTTGAGCTCGGCGAGTTCGACGGTTCCGGTGTCCGGATCGACCGTGCCCGGCACGATGCCCTCGATGTCGACGAACAGGGTCTCGACCCGACCGAACGTCGCCGACCGCGCGACGTCGGAGATCTCCACCTGCGCCCGACCCTTGGAGCGCAGCTCGTCGAACTGCTTGCGGGTGTCCGCGAGCTGCTGGGCGTAGTGCCCGTCGAGGATCGTGCGGGTGGTCTGAGCGATCTGTTCGTCGGTCATTTCCTCCGGATTGCCTTGAATGCCTTCGTCGAGGAGCTTGTGATAGTTGTTCACTGAGCGGTAGATCGAGGACGTCGGTTCGGCGGCGGCCAGGATCAGCGGAATGTCGCGGCCGGTCAGCACACTGCGCAGTTCGTGATCGATCGCCCGGGCGTATTCGCGCACGCGGAGCTTCCGGCCCTCCTCGCCCTGCACGCGTCCCGGCGCGCGGTCCGGCGCCGCCCGCCCGCTTCCCGAGCCCGCGGAGGATCCGCCGCGACCGTGCACACGGCCGCCGGTCGTCCGGCCGAGCGACGACACTCCGGCATAGCTCGCGGCGTCCTTGGGCAGCCCCGGCACGTCGACCCTCGTCGGCGGTTGATCGGCCGTGACCTCGATCAATCTGACGGAGCCCTCGGCGAGTGCCAGCACGTATGCCGTCTGCGGGAAGGTGACCGTGCGCAGCAGCGGCTTGATGTAGAAGCGGTCGCTGACGATGGAACACGCTCCGAGTCGGTTGGGGAGCCGGTACCGCCGGAGCCGGTCCGCTGTCGCGAGCACGACGAGCGTCCGCGCCTGGTACCACCAGAACGCCTCGTCCTCGATCAGGTCGTCGAACGCTTGCTCGAACGCCACCCGTTCCTTGTGGTCGTCTATCTGTTCGAGCGCGGACTTCACCTGATTCGCGAACTCGATGCGACTCTTGCCCGGATCGTGGATGTCGTCCTCGGTGGGCGTGTAGATGGAGATGCAGGTCCCGCCCTCGACCTCGGCGAGCCGCCTCACCTCGGCATGACTCGGAATATCGCTGTAGAGCATTCCTCGACCTCCCGATAGTTGGTCGCCTTCAGCGTACCCAGGACCACGTCGTCCCGGCAGGGGTTTGTCGCTGGTCCCGGCGGTGCGGGCCAGCGGTCGCTGTCTGCCCGGTGTGTGGAAGAAACTCTGGACCGAACCGGCATCGGACCGGTAATGATCTGGGGCAGTTGATACTTGGAGGAGATATGGGACAGCTCGAAGGCCGGGTCGCGTTCGTCACCGGTGCCGCCCGTGGTCAGGGGCGCGCGCACGCACTGGCGCTCGCCGCCGAGGGTGCGGACATTTTCGGCATCGACATCTGCGCCGACGTCGCGACGGTGCCGTACCCGCTGGCCACCGTCGACGAACTCGACGAGACCAGGCGCCTGGTCGAGGCGCACGGCGTCCGGTGCCGGACCGCGGTGGTGGACGTGCGCGACGGGGCGGCGGTGGACGCGGCTGTCGCGGCTGCGATCGCCGAGCTCGGCAAGATCGACATCTGTGTCGCGAATGCCGGTGTCTGCGCGTTCGCGAAGACGTGGGAGCTCACCGACGAGATGTGGGATGCCGTGGTCGACACCAACCTCACCGGTGTGTTCAAGACCCTGCGGGCGGTGACGCCGCACATGATCGAACAGGGGTACGGACGGATCGTCGCGACGTCGTCGATGGGCGGCCACACCGGCATCCCCAACCTGTCGCACTACGTCTCGGCGAAGTGGGGTGTGATCGGCCTGGTGAAGACGCTGGCACTGGAACTCGCCCGCCACGGCATCACCGTCAACGCGGTGTGCCCCGGTTCGGTGGACACCCCGATGGTGCACAACGAGGCGTTCTACGGACTGTTCGCTCCGGACGTCGAGCACCCCACCCGGGAGACCGTCGAGTCGCGGTACGCCTCGATCACCCCGATGCGGGTGCCGTGGGTGGCGCCGGAGGACATCGCGCACGCCGTGCTTTACCTGGTGTCGGAGCAGGCGCGGTACGTCACCGGCACGTCGCTGGACGTCAGCGCCGGGAGTTCCGCGCTGATGCCCTGACCGTTGTCCCGACGACGCCGATCACCCGATGTCGAACAGCTCCACGGCCGCGGCGACGGTCCGCGCGACGACGTCGGCCCGGTCGGGGTCGAGTCCGTGCCGGCCGCCCTCGATGAGCAGCAGCGGGTGCGGGGCCGGGATCAGTTCGAGGGCCGCCTGCATCTCGTCGGGGGTGCCGAACGGGTCCCGGTCGCCGTGCACGAACAGCGACGGATAGCGAAGGTCCGGAAGGTGTTCGGTGCGCTGCTTCTCCGGTTTGCCCGGCGAGTGCAGCGGGTACGACAGCAGCACGAGACCGTCCGCGAGGTCGGGGCGCTCGGCGGCGAGCATCGTGGACTGGCGTCCGCCGTACGAGTGCCCGGACAGGATCAGCGGGCCGTCGGCGAGGCCGCGGATCGCGTCGGCCGCGGCGACGATGCCGTCGCGGTCCTCGCCGGCGCGGGCCTGGTTCGGCGGGCCCGCCGCGCGCCGCCGCCGGAACGGCAGGTTGTAGCGCAGTACCAGGAAGCCGCGTTCGGCGAATCCGGTGGCCATGGCCTGCAACAGTTTTGCGTCGAGGTCGCCGCCAGCGCCGTGCGCGAGAACGAGTTTGCCGACCGCGTCGCCGGCCGGACGGTGCAGGTATCCGTACACGTCGTCGGTGTCGAGGAGGACCGGTTCGTCGAGCGCGCTCATGAGTGTGGAGGTTACCGTGGAGTGATGTCGCGACTGCGGGTGCTCGTCACCGGCGCCACCGGCTACATCGGCGGGCGCCTGGCCCCGCGGCTGCTCGCCGCCGGGCACGACGTCAGGGTGATGGTGCGCTCCCCCGAGAAGCTGCGCGACATTCCGTGGGCGAAACAGGTGGAGATCGTCCGCGGCGATCTCACGGACCCCGAGTCGCTGGAGGTGGCGACCGAGGGCATGGACGTCGTGTACTTCCTGGTGCACTCGATGGGCGGCTCCGAGGAGTTCGTGGAGGCCGAGCGGATCGGCGCGTCCAACATGGCGGCCGCCGCGAAGACCAGTGGCGTCGGACGCATCGTCTACCTGGGTGGACTGCATCCCGAGGACACCGACCTGTCGCCGCACATGCGCTCGCGCGCGCAGGTGGGCCGGATCCTGATGGACTCCGGGGTGCCGACGATGGTGCTGCAGGCCGGGGTGGTGATCGGGTCCGGGTCGGCGTCGTTCGAGATGATCCGGCACCTGTCCAACCGGCTGCCGGTGATGACGACTCCGAAGTGGGTGAACAACCGGATCCAGCCGATCGCGGTGCGCGACGTCCTGTACTACCTGGTGGCGGCGGCCACCGCGCCGCTGCCGCGCAGCCGCGCCTACGACATCGGTGGCCCCGACGTCCTCACCTACGGCGACATGATGAAGGTGTACGCCGAGGAGGCGGGCCTGCGCCGGCGCCGGGTGCTGGTGCTGCCGGTGCTCACGCCGCGGCTGGCGGGCCTGTGGATCGGGCTGGTCACGCCCATCCCGAGCCGGCTGGGACGGGCGCTCATCGAGTCGCTGCACAACGACGCCGTCGCCGCCGACCACGACATCGACGACGTCATCGCGCCGCCCGAGGAGGGCCTGACGCCGTACCGGCGCGCGGTGCAGTTGGCGCTGCGCCGCATCAAGAACGGTGAGGTGGAGACCAATTGGGCCAATGCGTCACCGGTGGGGGCGCCGTCCGATCCGCTGCCGTCCGATCCGGACTGGGCGGGGGAGGTGGTCTTCACCGACGAGCGCAGCGCGGAGTGCGACGCGGACGCCGACACGTTGTGGCGGGTGCTCGAGAGCATCGGCGGCGAGAACGGTTGGTACTCCTTCCCGCTGGCGTGGGTGATCCGGGGCTGGCTGGACCGGCTGGTGGGCGGTGTCGGGCTCACCCGCGGTCGGCGGGACGCGCGACACCTCAACACCGGTGACCCGCTGGACTTCTGGCGGGTCGAGGAGATCGAGCGCGGCCACCTGCTGCGGCTGCGCGCGGAGATGCGCACGCCGGGCGGGGCGTGGCTCGAGTGGCGGGTGGTCCCCGACGGTCCGGACCGCTCCCGGCTCGAGCAGCGGGCGATCTTCTTCCCGAAAGGCGTTGCGGGCAGAGCGTACTGGTATTCGATCCTGCCGTTCCACGGGGTCATCTTCAAGGGCATGCTCGCCAACATCACCGGCGCCGCGGCGCGGGAGTACGCGGCGGCGGCGAAACCCGGCACCCGGCCGCATCCCGACGCGTAGGCTGGCATTCGCCCGGACTCCGGAAATCTGCCTCGTCGGAGATGCTGCCATGCGCTGTTCCGCCGCTTGTCGCCCGTTCGTCCGTATCGTGATAGTGGCGGCCGCCGTGGCGATTCCGCTCGGTTCGTCCGGTATGGCGACCGCGGCCCCGGTTCCGCCCGCGCCGTTCCAGGTTCCGGTGACGTTCGTATCGGCGTGCAGCACCGTGGGTTTCATCTGCTGGGTGCCGAACAAGATTGCGGCGGTGACACCGTCGTCGGTGGTGACAGCCCCGGGCGTGGTGACCTTCGCGGCGGCGCCGTCGGCGACGGTCGTCATGCCCATCTCCACGCTCGACTGCATCGATGTGTCGATCGCGTGGCGGAACCTGGCGACGGGCGCCACCGGCGACACCGTCCTCCGTGCGCAGCCGACCATCGAGGCCGGTCGACCTCTCACGCCCGACGAGTTGTGCCGGTACGTGCCCGCGACGGCGGCCACGGGACGCGGCACGGTCGTCGCGTCCGCCGACGTGTCCAATTCGGTCCATCCACCGCGGAGTGACCTGTGGCCGCAGGTGCAGATCCATGCCGGGTTCGGGGTGCTGGAGGTTCCCTAGCTGTACCGACCCGGATGGTGATCGATTGCCTCACTCACCGCCGCGGCTCACGGATCTGGCGGTCGATGGGGGGCCGCCGATCTCGTCGATGCCGTGGTCGCCACAGCGAGTCTTGGTCACGCCGGCGTGTTCGATGCTCGTCACCAGGAACCACCGCATTTCATCCCGTAGCCGGCACCAGCCGATCAGATACCAGCGACCATTCGTGGACGCGAAGATCACCGGCTCGACGTCGCGGGTGGTCTTGTTGCCGTCACGCGCGGTGTAGCGGATGCGCACGACGCACTGCTCGGCCATCGCCTCCTCGAGTGCCGATCTGACCGCCCGCGTGGCAGTCGGTTCGGCATCGACCCAGACGCGACGCGCGAGTTCGTCGGCCTTCTTCCGGGTCCGAGGATCGAGCACATCCAAGATCTTCCGAACGCCGGCCGAGGCGAGGTCGGCATAGGGTGCGTCGGGTGCGGCCGATACCGCCGTGAGAAGGGCCACCGCCTGGGCCGGGGTCAAGCTGATGGGCGGGAGGTTGGATCGAGCGGCCAGACCGTATCCGCCGCCGGGGCCCGGACGCGACCAGATCGGCGCACCGCTGTTCTCGAGTGCATCGAGGTCCCGCTTGACCGTGCGCACCGACACGCCGAACTCGCTCGCCAGTTGGTCCGCCGTGCATCCACGAGTGCCGCTTCGACGCAGCATCTCCGTCAACGCGTGGAGCCGCTCTGCTCGCCTCAAATTCCCGTCCAATCCGAAATGATGCCAGAAATAGTGACATACCGTTGTCCAAGAGGCTTGCGAGGATTGCGGTATGACGACAACCACGAATGACCCGACGACCGTCTTGATCGCCGGCCACTGGCTGGGGGCTTGGGCGTGGGACGAGGTCCTGGAACACCTGACCGACCTGGGCCGGCGGGCCATCCCGATGACCCTGCCCGGCCTCGACGCGACGGACCCCGAACGCGCGTCGAGGACTCTCGACGATCAAGTAGCGGCGATCGAGCGGGTCCTGGCTGCCGAAGCCGAGCCGGTGGTCATCGTGGCGCACAGCGGAGCCAATGCTCCCGTCAGTCTGGTGCTCGACCGGCACCCCGAGCTGGTCGGCCGGGTGATCTGGGTCGACAGTGGCCCGGTCGCGCCCGGCACCGCTTTCGCCCCCGACGCCCCGGACGAACTGGAAGAGCTTCCACTGCCGCCCTTCGAGGCGCTCGGGGAGCAGGCCAGCATCGAAGGCCTGAGCGCCGACGTGCTCGCGCGCTTCCGGCTGCGAGCCGTCCCCGAACCCGGACCCGTGCTGCGCCAAACCGTGGAGCTCGACAACGATGCACGCCTGCGGGTTCCGACGACGCTGGTGTGCTGCTCACTCCCGAGTGCGCAGCTGATGGCGCTGGCCGAGGACGGCCATCCCATGTTCGCCGAGGTCACCAACCTCGAGAACCTCGAACTCGTCGATCTCCCGACGGGCCACTGGCCCATGTGGAGTCGTCCCGCCGACCTCGCCCAGGTCCTCGCGGCAGCGGCGGCTTCGCCGGTCGGCTGAACCGCACGCAAGCAGGGGCCGGCCGAACCCGGCCGGCCCCTGCTCGATCCTGCCGAACCCGGCGTCCGGTCAGATCGTGCAGAGCGGGGCGATGTCGGAGCGCCCGCCGGTGGTGGGCGAGGTGAGCACCAGGCACGAGTTGTAGCCGCGCGACTCGACGACGCTGCGGATCTGCTGCCAGCCCTCGGCGCTCACCGCGGGGGTGCGCGAGAGCACGAAACCGGAGACGCGGGCCGGGTCGCCGACGAATGCCCACGAGTAGTCGTCGGCCAGATAGGTGACCACGTAGTTGGTGGGGCCGTCCGGGGAGTTCTGGAACGGCACCGACGGGAAGCTCACGTGCAGTTGGGCATTGGTCACCGGGTCGTTGACGCGGGCATTGCCGACGATGCCGTTGGTGCCGCCGCTCCACGTGGTGCAGGAGTTGTTCACGCTGACGTTCGACGCGTCGAGCACGCCGTACGTGGCGTGGGTGTCGCGCGCGCAGTCCAGGTTGAACGGCTGCGGGACCGCGGCCAGCTGGTACCACGTGCCGGCGTAGCGGGCGACGTCCAGCGACGGGATCGGGGCGAGCGGCTGCCACAGGTCGGCGGAACCGGTGGGCTGGGCCGCGGCGGGCGCGGCGGTGACGACGGCCGCGGCGGTGGCGGCGAACAGTCCGGCGGTGAGCTTCTTCGCGACAGACATGGGTGGTCCTTTCCGGGGGAGGCGGTCACTCGGTATTCGGTGCCGCCTCCCGTCCGGATCGGTCGGAAGATCAACTTTCTTTCAGCGGTGCAGCAGGTTGGCGCCCGCGATGATCGCGTCCCGCGCCGACGCGTTGCAGTCCTCGGCGATGGCCATCGCCCAGCGGCGCTCGCCGTCGTGCTCGGCGAGGATGAACGTGGCCGTGCCCTCCGACGTGCGCTGCTGGTGGAACGACAGGATCTCGAGCTGGAAACCGGCGTCGAACAGCATCGACGTGAGCGCCGCGATGGGGCCGGTGGCGGTCGCCGACGCGGACGAGATGCGGTCGCCGAGCCCGAGGGTGGCGATGAAGGTGTGCCGGCCGGCGCCGAGGTGCTCCGACGCCCAGCTGCCCAGACGGACCGGGCCGCCGGCGGGGGCGAAGCGCTGCGCGAACTCGGTCCAGCTCAGACCCTGCGCCTGGGCGCGCAGGTCGCGCGGCAAGTGCATGCCGAAACGCTGGAAGAACGGATCGTTCGAGAACGTGGAGGTGGTGGTGGCGAAAGCCTGTGAGGTGCGCATTTTCGGGGGTCTTCCTGAAGTGAAGGAAGGACCGACAAGTAGATAGCTCAACGACCCGCAGCGAGGGGTCGGTCCGAATCAGACCCCGCTACGGCGGTGAACTACTACCTGGATGCGCTGCATGACCGAGGAGTCTAAGCGCGACTCCCGGAAACACGCAACCCTCCGGGTGAACGTCAGCCGCGCACGCCGGTGATCTCGTCGGGGGTGTGCGGCAGCTCGGCGGTGGTGGTGACCTGGCCCTTCTCGTAGTCGACGGCGTGGATCCGGTTGGTGGCCGGATCGGTCACGTACGCGATGAAGCCCTGCACGAACAGCGCCGGACGAGCCGTCTGCCACTCCTGCGGTTCGGTCCACGGGTCGAGCACCGGGACCGTGCGGAGCACCGCACCGGACGTCGGATCGAGCACGTGCAGCGCGCCGTCGGTGCCGAGGACCAGGGCCTCGCCGAACGCGCCGCGGCCGAGCGACCGGAACGTGTAGCTGGTGCCGAGGTCCACCAGGCGCAGCTCGCCGGTGACGGTGTTCGTCAGCGACACCCGCGTCGGACGCTCCAGGTCGGCGTCCGGGTCGCTCTTGTAGTCGCCGAGCACGACGGTCGACTCCTCCGAGCCGGCCTGGTTGCCGATCCGGCCGTACGGGTCGGGGCTGGTGACCTTGGTGATCGCGCCGTCGCGGTAGATCAGCAGGCCGTCCTGGCAGCCGAACACGACGGTCTCGTCGGCGGCGACGGCCTCGCCGTGCACGCCCGGGCACTGCTCGCTGCGGGCGATCTCGGTGCGGGCGGCGTCGTAGACGACGATGCCGGTGCGGGTCTTCGCGTCGCCGAGCGTGGTGATCAGTCCACCGTCGGCGAGTTCGACGGCGACGCCGTGGTGCGCGACGGAGGCGGTGAACGTCGTGGTCTGTGGCGTGCCGTCGGCGAGGGTCGTCGGGTCGAACGAGTCGACGCGTCCGGTGCCGTCGTCGAACAGGACGGTCCGGCCCGCGTGCCGAACGACGTGGCCGGGCTTGTCGGCGTCGAACGTGACGTCGGTGAGGGCGGGCGCGGCGGTGTAGTGGTGCGCGTGGTCGCCGTGCGCCTCCGACCAGGCCCCGGTGTCGAGCACGCGGAAGCCGTCCTCGGTGGAGACGATCACGTGCCGCTCGTCGCCGGCCGGGTTGAGCCGGTTGAACCCGGCCAGCTCGGATTCGCCTACCACCGAGAGGTTTTCGGCGTCGAGGACGTGGAGTCCGCCGTCGTAGGTGACGGCCAGTCGCGGTGTCGCGGCGCGGGCCTGCGCGGGCTTGGCGGAGGTGGACTCGGGGCTCGCGGCCGCGGCGGCGGTCACGGTGGTGGTGCCGTCGTCGGCGCCCGAGCAGCCGGCGAGCAGGGCCGCGCACGTCGCGACGGACGCGGCGACGGTGAGGCGTCGGGAGGTGGGGTCGATGCGAATCATGCCGCAAGGTCTATCGGGTAATGAAAATCATTGTCAAAGGTGAAAGTGTGCATTCGTGCATATGGCCGCCCTCGCGGCGCGTTACTGTGCCCCTGCAACACGGATTCTTGCTTGCCGGCTCCATCCAGACCGAGGACGGAAAATGAGCACAGCGTTGTCTGCCACCGTGAAACGGCCCCTCCGATCGGGGGCGATTGCCGCTGTGGCGCTGGCGGTGCTCGTGGCCGGCTGCTCGTCGAGCGAAGATGCGACTCCATCGAGCGAAACATCGACGACGGCAGCCGATCTCGCAAACGTCACCGTGCCGGACGCGTACACGGGGCTGGTGCTCGCCCCGATCGGCGATCCCACGTTCCCGTTCCTGGGTAGCGACGGCAAGTATCACGTGGCCTACGACCTGCAGCTGACCAATGCGACGCCGGTCCCGGCGACGCTGGACAAGATCGACGTGGTGGACGGAACCGACCCGTCGAAGGTTGTCGCGTCGTTCTCCGGCGCCGCGCTGGTCGATCCGAATTGCGCCGTGGGCGACTGCAATCGGCTTCGCATGCTCACCGCGCCGCCGGCCACGTCCACGGCTGTTCCCCCGCAGGAGAGTCGAATCCTGTTCCTCGACTTCAGTTTCGAATCCCTGGATCAGGCGCCGAAGAGCGTCCTGCACCACCTGTACGGTAGTGCCGCCGCGTCACCGGCCGCCCGCGAACCGGCGTCGGTCGACTACCTGGCGATGCCGCTGGACATCGACGGTGGGTCGCCGCGCGTGATCTCGCCGCCGCTGCGCGGCGACAACTGGGTGGCCTTCAACGGGTGCTGCCTGCCCGGGCTCCCGCACCGGTCGTCGCCGCTGCCGGTCGACGGCAAGATCAACAACAGTCAACGGTTCGCGATCGACTGGAAGCGGGCCAACGACCAGGGCGAGTTCTACAGCGGGGACAAGACGAAGAACGAGAGCTACGTCGACTACGGGTCCGAGGTGTACGCGGTGGCCGACGGCACGGTGGTCGCCACGCTCGACAATGTGCAGGCCAACGCCCCGGGCACCCTGCCCGCGTCGGTCCCGGAGCTGGCCGCGAAGCTCACGGTCGAAAACGTGGACGGCAACCACATCGTCCTCGACATCGGCGGGGGCGTCTACGCGCTGTACGCCCACTTCATCGAGGGATCGCTGCTCGTGAAGCCCGGCGACAAGGTCAAGAAGGGTGACAAACTGGCCAAGCTCGGCAACACCGGCAATGCCAACGCGTCGCACCTGCACTTCCAGCTGATGAACGGCCCGAGCCTGCTCAATGCCGACTCGCTGCCGTATGTGTTCGACAACTTCGAGTACTCGGGTCAGGTGCCGCTCGAAGAGGTCCTGAACGCGGACGACTACATCTCCGGCAAGTACTTCCAGGACAAGCTCGCCACCGCGGAACCGCGCAAGGATCAGCTTCCGCTCAACCTGGCGATCGTCGGCTTCCCGTCGGGCGACTAACCCCCAAGTCGCTATCCGCCGCCAGGCCCCACCGGCCGCTTGGTGGCGGTGTCGGCGTCCGGCACGAGGGTCGGACGCCGACACCGCCTCACGTCAGTCCGATGTCGCGCCGGCGGTCCGGCCGAGATGCCGGGCGAAGAATCGGGCCGAGCTGTCGCGCTCGTGCTCGGGCACCTCGAAGTACCGGCCCGGGTGGGCGTGCAGGGCCTTATCGGTGGAGGCGAAGGCGTCGAACAGGGCCAGCCCGGAGGCGCGCTCGATTTCCTCGTCGTCCCACGGAATCCGGTACTCGACCGGGACGGTGACCCGTCGTGCCACCTCGATCAGGGCGTCGTTCACGAACACCGCACCGAGGCTCAGCGCGGCGACCCGGGGGTCGGCGGCCGCCAGCAGCAGCCCGGTGGTGACGCCCAACGTCATTCCGCCGTAGCCGATCTGCGCGTCGGCGCCGATCTCGGGCAGCGCCTGCAGCGCGTCCAGGGTTGCCTGCCATTCCGGCACCGCGCGCTCGGCCACCGACATGTTGTGTTCGACGACGATCGGGGCGAGCGGCTCGCCCGCCGCCCGGGCCCGATGGATCGCGTCCACCCGCCGTTGATCCTCGACGCTTCGCGGGCGGTCGCCGTGCCCGGGTGCGTCGATGGCGGCGACGGTGAACCCGTGGGCGGCGACGCTGTGTAGCGCGCCGGCCACCAGCCCCGGCGCCCGCTTGTGCATACCGCCGGAATGCCCCGACAGCAGCAGCGGCCCGCCGCCGGTTCCGGATGCGGGCGACCAGAGCACGCCGGTGATCTCGTCCAGGGTGAAGGTGCGTTCGACGACACCGTTCGACGATGTCTCGGAAGTGAAATGCATGGTGTGGCCTTTCGGGAGTGCCTTGAATTTCGGCGCTCCCGGCGACACCTACGTCAATCGCCCGACCGTGCACACGAGTGGGAGCGCCCACATGTTCGTTGCGTACATGGGTCTCACCTCCTGGCGTGAAGTCACGGTCGCGGACACGCTAGCAACCGGCGCCGGATCGCGTCCAACCATTTTCTCCGACCTCGTCAGGCCGCCGGCTCCGATTCGGCGCGGAGCAACTCGTAGTCGGCGGGATCGACGACCCGGGTGCGCCGCCGGTAGTCCCACGACGAACCCGGCCACAGCGCGTGGTTGGACCCGCGGGCGTCCAGGTACCAGCTGGCGCAGCCACCGGTGCTCCACACGCCGCGCGAGAGCCGTTCCCGCAGAGACGCATCGAACGAGTTCTGGGCGTCGGCGCGGACCTCGACGGCGCCCGCGCCGTGCTGTTCGGCCAGGCGCATCGCGTCGAGCGCGTGCGCGATCTGCGCCTCGATCATCACGATCACCGAATTGTGGCCCAGGCCGGTGTTGGGGCCGGACAGGAAGAACGCGTTGGGCATCCCGGACATCGTGACGCCCAGGTGGGTGCGGACGCCGTCGCGCTGCCAGCGTTCGAGCAGGCTGACGCCGCCGCGGCCGACCAGGTGCATGCGGTTCATCGCGCCCGCGACGCGGAACCCGGTGGCGTACACGATGACGTCGACGTCGCGGCGGGTGCCGTCAGCGGTCTCGATCCCGTCCGGGTGGATCGCGGTGACCGGGTCGGTGACCAGGGTGGTGTCCGGGCGGGTCAGCGTGGGATAGAAGTCGTTGGAGCGCAGGATCCGCTTGCAGCCGATGCGGTAGTCGGGGGTCAGCGCGTCGCGCAGGGCCGCGTCGGGCACCTGCTTGCGCAGGTGGGCGAGGGCGCGGGCCTGGGTGCGCTCGAGCAGTCGCGGACGGCCGAGCCCGACGCCGAGCACCTCGCCGCCCCAGTAGGTGACCGCGCGGAACAGCCTGCGCGCCAGCGTGCTCCGTCGGCTCGCCGCGACCGCGGCACGGAACCTCCGGCGCGGCAGGATCCAGGCCGGGGTGCGCTGGAAGACGTGGAGCTCGGCCGCGCGCTCGGCGAGGTGCGGTGCCAACTGGACGCCGCTGGCGCCGGTGCCGATCAGCGCCACCCGCTTGCCGGTGAGGTCGACGTCGTCGCGCCAGGCCGCCGAGTGCATGCTCGCGCCCGCGAACGTCTCGGCGCCGGGCAGCTTCGGGATGCGCGGCACGTTCAGGGCCCCGGACGCCATCACCAGGTACTGCGCCACGAACTCGCGTCCGGTCTTGTCGAAAACATGCCAGCGGCAGTCGGACTCGTCCCACTGCGCCCCGGCCACCTCGGTGCCGAACTCGAGGTGATCGGCCAGGTCGTGCCGGTCCGTCAGCTCGGACAGGTAGTCCAGGATCTCCGGCTGCGCGGCGTGGGAAGACGTCCAATCCGTCTTGGGGGCAAACGAATACGAGTACAGCACCGACGGGATGTCGCACTCGCAGCCCGGATAGGTGTTCTGCCGCCAGGTGCCGCCCACGGCGTCGGCCTGCTCCAGGATCAGGAAGTCGCGCTCGCCGCGGCGGGCGAGTTGCAGGGCCATGCCGAGTCCGGCGAATCCGGCGCCGACGATCAGCACCCGGGTATGACGAACCGACTCCGACACGCTGCATCCCATCCGTGAGGTTCCCGCAGCGCTCCCCTCACCGCCTGACGTCAGCAGTGTGCAACTTGAACGGTGTTCAAGACAAATCGGTCGGGCCGGTCAGGCCACCTCGTCCTCGCCGCCCGCCTGGACTTTCCGCAGGCCACGGTAGGCCTCCTCGGGTGTCCGGCGTCCGGCGACGACGGCCTCCACCTCGGCGGCGATCGGCATCTCGACGTCGTAGTCGCGGGCCAGTTCCATCACGGTCGGCGCGGTCTTGACGCCCTCGGCCACCTGCCCCAGCTTCTCCACCGCCTCGTCGACGGTGAGCCCGCGCGCGATGGCCTCGCCGACGCGCCGGTTGCGCGACGCCGGGCTCATGCACGTGGCGATGAGGTCACCGACGCCCGTGAGTCCGGCGAACGTGCGCGGGTTGGCGCCCATCGCCTCGCCGAGCCGGGTCATCTCGGCGAGACCGCGGGCCAGGACCATCGCGCGGGTGTTGTCGCCGACGCCCAGGCCGTCGGCCATGCCCGACGCGATCGCCACGATGTTCTTGAGCACACCGCCCAGCTCGCAGCCGAGCACGTCGGTGTTGCGGTAGACGCGGAAGACCTTGGACGCGAACAGCGGTTGCAGCGCTGTCGCGACGTCCTCGTCCTGCGTCGCGACCACCGATGCGGCGGCCAGGCCGTCGGCGATCTCGCGGGCGATGTTCGGGCCGGCGAGCAGTCCGACCGGGTGGCCGGGCAGACATTCGGAGATCACCTCGGTGGGCCGCTGCCGGGTGCCCGGTTCGAGGCCCTTCGCGAGCGAGAGCACGGGCACCCACGCGCGCACGTCGTTGGAGATCAGGCCCAGCGTGCTGCGGATGGCGTGCGACGGCACCCCCACCACCAGCACGTCGGCCTCGTTCGCGGCCTCGACGATGTCCGACGTCGCCCGCAGGCTCTCCGGCAGCTCGTGCTCGCCGAGGTAGCGCGAGTTGCGGTGCTCGGTGTTGATCTCGTCGGCGGTCTCGGGGTTGCGCGACCACAGCAGCGTGGGGGTGTTGTGGGCCGCGAGCTTGGCCACCGTGGTGCCCCACGACCCGGACCCGAGGACGACGACGCGGACCGGTCGGGCCATCAGTGATCACCTCGTGCACGGACGAATCGGGGACTCATGGACCCAGGTTGGCACTCCCGACCCGTTCGTGGTGCCGATTCCGGCGCCAATTGTCGAGCCGGCCCGAATTTGCCGGGTCAGCCCGAGAGCCCGCTCCAGAAGTTGTAGACGTCCACGAGGGCCTGAACGAACGGTGCGATGACGGCGCGCACGGCGTCGGCGAGGGGGAGCGGCAGGCTGCCGAGCGGGTCGGGGCCCGGCGGATTCGCGCCGGCCACACCGCCCCCGAGCAGAACGAGTATCCCGACAATTCCCACCGTCACGGCAATTCTGGTCTTGTTCATGATCATTGCATCGTCCGGTCGGTGAAGGCCGTAACACCGGGGCGTCGGGTTTCGCATTCGAGACGACTGCGCGATGTGCCGCCCCTACAGTTGGGGGCGACGCCAGCATGCCGAGCGACGATTGCGAGTGCCTCCCGTGTCGGACGACCTGCCCGTGCGCGACGTGTACGCCGAGCCCACGCTCGCCGACGTGCTGCCGTCGGTGCTCGCCTCGCTCGGCGTGCCCGATGAGGCGAACCGGCTGGGCCTGCCCGAGTCCGATCGGACCGTGGTGCTGCTGATCGACGGCCTCGGCTGGAACCTGCTGCGCCGCAACCTCGATGCCGCACCGTTCCTCAACGGCATCGAGGGGCGTGCGATCCGGGCCGGGTTCCCGACCACCACCGCGACGAGCCTCGCGTCGTTCGGCACCGGGCTGCCGTCCGGGCGGCACGGGATCACCGGGTACGTCTCGGACGTCGCGGAGGCGGGCGGGCCGTTCAACTGGCTGCGCTGGCAGCGCGTCGGCGACCACCGCGACATGCTCGGCCAGGTGGTGCCGGAGCGGATCCAGCCGTCACCCACAGCCTTCGAGCGTGCGACGGCCGCCGACGTGGTCGCGACGACGGTGCTGCCCCGCGAGTTCGGCGGAAGCGGACTCACCCGCGCAGTCCTGCGCGGTGGCCGGTTCGTCGGGACCGTCGCATACGGCGACCTGCTGCACTCGACGGTGCACGCCGCGACGGCGGGGGAGCGGACCCTCGTCTACTGCTACCTGAGCCAGATCGACACCCTCGGCCACGTGTACGGCCCGGGCAGCGACCCGTGGGTGGCGCAGCTGACGATCGTCGACCGGTTCGTCGAGGACCTCGTCGCGCACCTCGGCCCCGACGTGAACCTGCTGGTGACCGCCGACCACGGCATGGTGTCCGTCGACCCACCGCACCGCGTCGACTTCGACAAGGAGCCGGCGCTGTCGAGTGGGGTCGTCGCGCTCACGGGCGAGGCCCGCTGCCGGCACGTGCACACCGAACCCGGGCGCGCCCCCGGCGTCCTGAGCCGGTGGCGGGAGCTGCTCGGGCCGCGGGCCTGGGTCGGCACCCGCGACGACGTCGCCGCCGCCGGGCTGCTGGGACCGGACCCCACCCCGGCCGCGCTGCGCCGGGTTGGGGACGTCGTGATGATCGCCCGCGGTGCCACCGCGGTGGTCCGCAGCGAGGCCGAACCGCGGATGTCGATGCTGGCGGGCCAGCACGGCGCGCTCACCGACGACGAACTCCTGGTTCCGCTGCTACAGGTTTGATGTCGCTGCGGGTTGCGGCGTCGGACTCTAGGGTGGCGGGCGGGGTGGGCCTAACCACCCGCGGGGAACGACGACTGGGGGCACGATGCGCACGCGCGAGACGACGATCATCCGGCACTGGAAGGTGAGCTGGCTGGCCTGGCTGGTGTTCTGGATCGCGCGGATCTTCGTCAAACCACTGTTCGCGGCGTGGCCCACCACCGACCGCGGCATCGCGGCCCTCGGCCATCTCGAGAAGGTCGTCGACCGGTTACCCAAGCCCAAGGGCGTCACGATCGAACCGATGACGCTCGGTGGGGTGCCGAGCGAACTGATCAGCCACCACCGCAAGGCCACCGACGCGCTCGCGGGCGCGACCGTCCTGTACTTCCACGGCGGCGGATTCGTGTTCTGCGGCTTGGCCACTCACCGCAGCCTGTGCGCGCTGCTCGCGGCCCGGGCCGGCATCCCGGTGATCTCCGTCGAGTACCGGCAGCTGCCCTACGGCGGCATCGGCACGTCCATCAACGACGCGATGGCCGCGTACACCGACCTGCTCGGCAAGGCCGAGGACCCGACGAAGATCATCCTCGCCGGCGACTCGGCGGGCGGCTACCTCGCGATGAAGGTGGCCGAACTGGCCGCAACTCGCGGCATGGTGACCCCGGCCGCGGTGATCGGGTACTCGCCGCTGCTCAACTTGGCGCTCGAGAAGCACGACCCCGACTACATGCGCCGCGACGCCTACCTGCCGATGAATCAGGTCGAGGCGCTCAAGGACAAGTGGGCCGGCGGCCCGGACCCGATCGTCGGCGCCGATTCGCCGATCGAGGCCGACCCGCGCGTGTACCCGCCGGTGTTCTTCAGCGTCGCGCAGTACGAGCTGATGCGCCCCGACGTCGAGGCGATGACCGCTCTGCTCGAGGACGCCGGGCAGGCCGTCGAGACGCACGTGTGGAGCGGCCAGATCCACGCCTACCCGGTGATGGGCACGGTGCTGAAGGAGTCGACCATGACGATCGCGTTCAGCCTCGACTTCGCCCGCCGCGCACTGGGTTACCGCGGCCGGCACTCGGCCTGAGCTACCGCCCCAGCGCCTCGATCTGCTTGCGCAGGTTCGCCTCGGTCTGCTTGATCGCAGTGGTGACGAACGGCTCGATCAACTTCCCGAGCGCCCTGCCGGCCAGCCCGCCCGGCAGCTCGTAGCCGAAGTCGACGGACAGCTCGGTGCGGTCGTCGCCGACCGGGGTGAACATCCAGCTGGACCGGTTGCCGAATCCGGCGACCGAGGACAGCGTGATGAGCCGGTCCCGCTCCCACTCGGTGACCTCGACCGTCGACTTCAGCGCCTTGGGTCCCAGCTGCATCGTCGCGTCGTACGTGGCGCCCAGACCCTGGTCGAGGTCGCCGATCGGATCGAACCGGCTGATCCCGAACATCCAGTCGGGCACGTTCCGGTAGTCGTCGATGTGACCGAACGCGAGATCGACCGGAACGACGGCCACCGCCTTGTGCCGAACGTGAATCATGTCTTCTCCTCCCCTGGACTCCCCGGAGGTTGGACGCTAGTGCATCCGACGTGTGACGCCCGTCACCGGCGCCCCGAAAGTCGGAATTCGGCGATCTCGCGAGCGTTGTCGATCGCGTCGGTCAACGCCCGGTGCCGGTCGTCCGCGGTGTCGGCGGCCAGGACCGCGTACTTGTCCGCCGCCCCCATCGGCACCCACGACGCGAGCGCGTACAGGTGGTCGCCGGGCCGCTCGAGCACGTCGAACATGCGCGGCGGCGCGGGTGGTGGGTCGTCGCGCAGCTCCCGGATCCGGGTGAGCAAGATGTACAGCTCGGTGATCTTGTCGGTGAGGCGCTGGAGCTGGTCGTCCGAGGCGCGGCCCGACGCATCCACCGGCCACGGCTCGATCTCGGCGCGCGGGTACGGGTCGTCGCCGAGCCAGTGCTGGATCCGGATCCGCTCCTCTCCCACGCAGTCCAGCGCGTACCGGCCGTCGCCGATCCCGATGTGGGAGACGATCCGCACCGCGGTGCCGACGTCGTTGCGGACGTCGCCGCCGCCCACCTCGTGCCCGCGCGCGATGAGCACGGTGCCGAACACGGGACCCTCGGTCGCGGTGAGGCAGTCGCGGACGAGCGCCTGGAAGCGGGGCTCGAACACGTGCAGTGGCAACCGTTCCCCGGGCAGCAGTGCGGAGCCGAGGGGGAACATCGGCAGAACGGTCATTTGACCAGAATGGGCCATCAGGGCATCCGGAGACGTGGAACCGGGATCGTGTCGGGCGGGATGTCGCGGTCCAGTTCGACGATCAGATGGTCGGCCCACGCAACCAGGCCGGTGATGTCGAGGGCGTGCGGCGGGTTGTCCTCGAACGGGACGATGCGGTGCCGGCCCTGCCTGAGCAGAGAGACCGCGCCCGCGGGGTTGCCGCGCATCTGATGGGTCACCGCCACCGCCAACTGGGCCAGGCCCTGCCACAGCCCGCGCTCCTCGTGCGGCGCCTTCTTCCACGCCGCCTCGAGCACCTCGTGCGCGTGGAACGGCAGGTCGTGGTCGAGCAGGCGCTGCGCCTCGGTGATCGCCTCGCCGGGATCGAGATCCAGGTCGTCGGGCATCGTCGGAAATCCCTCCTCGCCCCACTCGAGCGGCCGACCCAGGCGGTCCCGGGGCCGGGCGTTGCGCGGCTTGCCGAGGGTGTCCCGATCGCGGTCGGCCATAGAAGCAATCTAGCCGCCGACAGGGGTGTCGGGGGAGGGGCAGCTTGGGCTGGGCCAGCGCTCGTCTCCGGGTTGCTCCCTGCTGCTGGGGCGGCGTCACACACCTTCTGCCGGCATCACACACCGATTCGATGCGCATTTCGTGTGTGTTGTTCGGAAAACCTGTGTGACGCCGGCGGTCGGCTCGACTGCCGCGGCGGCGGACGACGCGGGTGCGCGTCCGGGCAGTCCCGCGCCCGGACTCGTCTCCCGCCCGCGCGATCGGGGGTGCGGGAGGTCAGTTCGAGCGCGGCACCGGCGTCGGGGCAAAGCAAAAGACCCGGTATCGCAGGTGCGATACCGGGTCTTTCATTTGTAGCGGGGACAGGATTTGAACCTGCGACCTCTGGGTTATGAGCCCAGCGAGCTACCGAGCTGCTCCACCCCGCGTCGGTAATTTCAGACTACACGATGTTTCGGGGCCGATTTACCATCGAGGCGATCCGCGGCTGTGTTCCCGGTCACCGGAAAGCCGGCCCGCGGGCTCGAGTCGCCGCCTTAATCTGCCGAGATACTGCACGACGAGGGATCCGGAGGGATTCGCATGGCACTGCTCGAGAACAAGGTCGCCTTCATCACCGGCGCGGCACGCGGACAGGGGCGCAACCACGCGGTGCGCTTCGCGCGGGAGGGCGCGGACATCATCGCGCTCGACATCTGCGCGTCCGTGTCCGACGACGTCGGCTACCCGGCGGCCACGCCCGAGGATCTCGAGGAGACCGCTCGCCTGGTGCGCGCCGAGGGCCGCGAGATCGTCACCGCGATCGGCGACGTCCGCGACCAGGCGGACCTGCAGGCAGCCGTCGACGCCGGTGTGGAGCGCTTCGGCCGCCTCGACATCGTGGTCGCCAACGCCGGTATCTCGACGTGGAACCGCTTCTGGGAGATGTCCGAGGAGCAGTGGACCACTATGGTCGACATCAACCTCAACGGTGTGTGGCGCACCCTCAAGGCGGCGGTGCCCGCGATGATCGACGGCGGCCGCGGCGGCTCGATCGTCGTGGTCAGCTCGGCGGCCGGCATCAAGGCCAGCCCGGGCACGTCGAACTACACGTCCGCCAAGCACGGCCTGGTCGGCCTGACCAAGACTGCGGCGATCGAGTTGGGCGAGTTCGGCATTCGGGTCAACTCGATCCACCCGGGTGCGGTGGATACCCCGATGGGCCAGGACGCCAACGTCGGCAAGATCCTCTCCCAGTTCCCGCGCTACCTCGACAACTACAAGTGGCCGCTCGCCGGGCTCAGCAAGTGCAGCGTCGACGACGTCTCCGAGGTCGTGCTGTACCTGGCCAGCGACCGGTCGCGCACCGTGACCGGCTCGCAGATGTCGCTGGACCTGGGCATCACGAGCATTTGATTCCAGAGAGGGGCGGCGCGGTCACAGGTTGCCGCGCCGCTCCTGCTCGCGTTCGATCGCGAGGAACAGGGCCTGGAAGTTGCCCTTGCCGAACCCGAGCGAGCCGTGCCGCTCGATGAGTTCGAAGAACACTGTGGGCCGGTCGCCGATGGGTTTGGTGAAGATCTGCAGCAGGTAGCCGTCCTCGTCGCGGTCGACGAGGATGCCGCGGCGCTCGAGTTCCTCGATCGGCACGCGCACCTCGCCGATCCGGGCCCGCAGCGCAGGGTCCTCGTAGTACGACGCCGGCGTCGCCAGGAATTCGACGCCCGCAGCCGCCAGCCGGTCCACGGCGTCGAGGATGTCCGACGTCGCGAGCGCCAGGTGCTGCGATCCGGGGCCGCGATAGAACTCGAGGAACTCGTCGATCTGCGACCGCTTGCGGCCTACGGCCGGCTCGTTGAGCGGAATCTTGATGCGGTGATTGCCGTTCGCGACCACCTTGCTCATCAGCGCCGAGTACTCGGTGGCGATGTCGTCGCCCACGAACTCCGCGAGATCGGTGAACCCCATGACGCGGTGGTAGAAGTCCACCCACTCGTTCATCCTGCCGAGTTCGACGTTGCCGACCACGTGGTCGAGCGCCTGGATCACCTGCGGCACAGCGCTCGCGGTGCCGGTGCGCACGACGTACCCGGGCAGGTACGGCCCCGAATAACGGGAGCGGTCGACGAGCGTGTGCCGGGTCTCGCCGTAGGCGGCGATGGTTGCGGTGCGGACGGTGCCGTGCTCGTCGGTGACGTCGTGCGGTTCGACCAGGATCCGCGCGCCCTGGCCGCGGGCGTGCGCGATGCAGCGGTCGACGTCGGTGACCTCGAGCGCGACGTCGTAGACGCCGTCACCGTGCCGGTGGTGGTGGTCGTGCAGGGGGCTCGACGGGTCGACGCCGCCGGTGAGCACGAATCTGACGGCACCGCTGCGCAATACGAAGGCGCGGTGATCGCGGTTGCCGGTCTCGGGGCCGGAGTACGCCTCGAGCTCCATCCCGAACACCGCCCGGTAGTAGGCCGCGGCCTGCGTCGCGTTGCCCACCACCCACACGATCGCGTCCCACCCGATCACCGGGAACGGATCGGCGGCCGGATCGTGTTCGACGAGCCCGAGCAGCTGTCGCAGCGCGGCGTCGTCGAGGTGGGTCAGTGACTGGTCGACGGTCATGAACGGACCTCCCGTGACGGGTACGGGTCGATCACACCGCACGACGCCGGCGCGGGCAATATCGGCTGGTTGCGCTGCTCAGATTGAGCGATCTGCCATGCGGGTGGGCGTTTCGGCTGGTCAATTTGTACAGAATCCGGCGGCCGGGTGTGTGCCGCCGACGGCCCCTCGATGTTTGTCGTCGATTTCGCGGATTTCCCGTCGAACCCGCGAAATTGCACTGCAGTACATTTATCGATGTTGAATTTGGACGGTTGTCCAAATTCGATCCCTGGGTGAGTCTCGCTCTGTTCACTGGGCAGACTTCACTTCCTGCGTGGTGCTGACCTGGGGATTTGGCCTGAATATTGGACCGCGGGAATGTTTCGGGCAAAAGCCTCCCGAGTGGGGCGCATATGGGTTAGTTTCCTTTCGATCACGGCTGCAAGAGGTTCGGGAGGGGCGATCGGGCCCCGGGCGTGTGAGCTTCCTGAGTGCCTGTGTGCTGCTCGATTTCGCAACCGCGTGGAAGGTGGGAGCGGCACCGTGCAGATGTTCGAAGAGTGGTTTCAACACCGACCGAGAGGATGGGAATTCGAATGAGTGTGTCGTTTCTGAATGCGACGGCAACGTTGCTGAACGGTCTTCTGACCGATGTGTGGAGCGGGTCTTGGATGCCGGGCGTTGAGGGCTTCACCGGGTCCCTGGCCGGCCTGCTGGAAATGAGCTGACGGCAGGCCTGTCCTGCCGCGCCAAATCTTTGAGAAAAGGAGTAGATGAATGACGCTTGGATCGCTGGCTCCGGTGCTCACGAATGAACTCGTACAGATGATCATCGGAAATATGATCTTCTACCCGCTGCAGTTGTCGACCGACTTCAGCTGGGTCCTCCCCGCCTGATGCGAGTTAATCGATCAATTCTTGAAGGAGTGTGATTCGTAGTGGATACCGGAAGTCTTGTCGACCTCGTCACGAGTGTCGATGTGGGTTCTCTGGCCGCCCCCTTCGGTAATGGGCTCAACGGCATCGTCAATGCGATCTTCGACATTGTCGGCGACGCGATCGCGCTGTGGCCTGCGGGCTCATCAGGCGTCGCTGGAAGCCTGGAGGCCGGCCTCAGCTCGGTCGGCACCACTCTCGGCTCGACCGTCGGACAGTAACGAAGGAGGGGAAAACATGTTCGATTTGTCTCTCACCTACAGCACCGACCTGGTCGGTTTCGGGTCTATCGATCTGGTGGGCACGCTAGCCCAGTACCTGAATGCTCTGTCTCTCAACCCGAACCCGCCGCTCCCGATCTAGAGAAAGGTCTTCGACATGGTGCAGCAGTATCTCAACTCGATGATCACGGTGATTGCCAACATCTTCGGGCTGGTCGGCCTGGGAAGCAAGGTCCTCGAGAATCCACCGCAGAAATAGCCGGTGTCCGATCGATGCGAGCGCGCCGCCATTCGCGGCTGCCGGCTGCAACGGGGCGCGTTCGTGCTCACACTGCGAAACCGAGGCCCTCGCGCCCGACAGCGGGTTCGAGGGCTTCGGTTTCGTCTTTGTTGACGACATTGCGTTTCCGAGCGTTGGTGTGATCGGAAATCGTGGGTCGACCCGATAGGAGTCTTGATGCCTTCGTCCGAGCGACCGGCCGTGGGGTTCGAACAGTTCAGTCCACGCGACGCCGACTTCGTCTACAACGAGTCGGACGGGCATCTCGGCCACCTTCTCGCTGTGTATCTATTCGACACAGATCGGCTGCCAGCCGAGCTGTCGCAGAGCGCCGCAGTCGAATGGGTGGCCGCGCGACTCGGTCACAACCGCATGTTCACGCACCGGATCCGCCGCGTTCCACTCGGCCTTATGCACCCTTACTGGGAACCGGTCGCGAATCTCGATCTGGATCAGCATGTGCGAGTCCGCGCGATCACGGAACCGGGCTGGGCGCCCGTGCAGCAGCATCTCGACACACTGCTGACCTCGCGCATGGACCTCATGCGTCCACCGTGGGAGCTGCACTTCCTCACCGGAATAACCGGAATGGACGGCCAGTCCGGTCGGCGGACCGCCGTCGTGCTCAAGGCCCACCACAGCGCGGGTGATGGGCTCGCGGTCCTGCAGTTGGCTGAGAAGATCTTCTCGGACAAGGTGGCTCCCGCTAAACCTGCGCCGGCTACGCGACTTCTGCGGGCGCGCATGTTCGCCAAGTCGGTGCTGGGATTTCCTCGGGCGCTCCGGCGGTTCGCCGAGGATGTTCCGGGCAACCGAGCAGCCGTCCGTGAGGTGAGCGAGGCCGCGAAGTCCGGGCAGTGGGTGGCGGCGGTCGAACAGCCCGGCACGCGCTTCAACAGCAAGGTGAGCGGGTTCGGCTCACTGGCGCCGGTCACTCTGCCCGCGAGTGGGATTCGTCGTCTCCGGGCAGCTGTTCCGGGCGCTACCGCAAACGATGTTCTGCTCGCCGTGATCGGCGGCGCCCTGGCGCGTTACCTCGCCGAGAAGGGCGAGCCTCATCAGGGTTCGCTCGTCGCGATGGTGCCGCGATCCATGCGCAAGATCGAGGAGTGGGAATCGGCGAACCAGTTGGCGATCATGAGTGTCGACATGCACACCGGCATTACGGATCCCCTCGAACGAGTTGCCCTCATCGCTCTGTCATCGAAGTCGGAGAAGACCCGAACCTCCCACATCTCGGTGCGACGACAGCTGGCGGCGATGGAGACCGCGCCCCCGCCGTTGCTGCGGTTGATGGCATACTCGCGCAAGAAGAGCATCCCCGATCCGACTCGTCCGCGGAGCCAGCACACGATGGTGAGCAACATGCCCTTCTCGATCGAGGGCTTCACACTCAACGGTGCACCGGCGTCGGCGGTGATCGGTGCCCAACCTCCCGTCGACGGAGACAATCTGCGTCACTTCGTCGTGACGACCGCGGACGGCAGCCTGATGCTCACCGTGATCGCCGACAAGGCGACCATGCCGGATCTGGACCACTACCTGGAGCTCATCCGCGCGAGCCTCGCGGAACTCGAGGAGGCAGCGGGCGCCCGGACCAATCAGGATCCATCGGACGAAATCGCCTCCTGACCGTATCCACGATCACCGCCTCAAGCTCACGCCACCGGCCGGGTTTCGCCGTTAGTCTGATACCGAACGTGCACACTCGAGCCGATCGGAGTGGACGATGTCACCAGCGAACGAGACCCGGCCGGTGATCGTGGGCGTCGACGGATCCGACGCCGCGATCCACGCCGTCAAGTGGGCGGCCGTCGAGGCCCACGCCCGCAAGGTGCCGCTGAAACTGGTGCACGTCATCGACACCGAGAACGACTTCCCGTTCGTCGCCGACGACCTCGAGGAAGAGGAAGCGTCAGGGCGGGAGGCTCTCAAGGCCGCTCGGGAGGTGGCCACCGTCGAGGATTACACCGTCGACGTCGAGGTGGAACTGCTTCGTGGCCGGGTGAATCGGGCATTCGTCGACCTGTCCGAGAAGGCGAGCCTGCTGGTGGTCGGTTCGGTGGGGGCGGGCTTCTTCGAACGGATGGTGCTCGGATCGACGGCCCTGTCGCTCGCGCATCACGCAAAGTGCACGGTCGCGGTGGTGCGCGGCGCCGACGGCAGCCCCGTCCCACCCACCTCGGGTCCCGTCGTCGCCGGCGTCGACCATTCCGACAGCGCCGACATCGTCGTCGGCACCGCGATGCAGGAGGCGTCGATCCGGCACGCCGAGATGACGGCCGTCCACGCGCGCCGCCGCCGCGGCACCAAGGAGGCCGACGAGGAGGCCCGCGGCCGGATCGAACGGTTGATCGCGACGCTGGGCGCCAAGTTCCCGTCGGTGCAGGTCGAGACCGTGATCGCGGAGGCCGGCCCCACCAAGCACCTCGTCGCGCTCAGCGCCACCGCCCGTTCGATGGTCGTCGGCAGCCGGGGTCGGGGTGGCTTCGAGAGCGCGCTCCTCGGCTCCACCAGCCAATCGCTGCTGTACCACGCGCAGTGCCCGGTGATCGTCGCCCGCTCCCGCGTCACCCCGTGACATCGCCATGGATCGGGGCGGGCACCGACTCGATGCGCTCGACGTCGACCTGATCACCCGCCTGCGCGACGATCCACGGATCGGGTTCCTCGAGCTGTCCCGCCGGGCCGGGGTCGCCCGCGCGACCGTCCAGGCCCGGCTGCGTCGGCTAGAGGAAGCGGGCATCATCGTCGGCTACGGGCCCGAAATCGATTTGCACACAGCCGGATACCCGGTGCAGGCGTTCGTGACGCTCGAGATCGCACAGGGCTCGCTCGGACAGTTGACGAAGGAGCTCGAGGAGTTCCCAGAGGTGGTCCAGGCGTGGGCCACCACCGGTGTCGGCGACGTGCTGTGCCGGGTCGCGGCCGCGTCGCACGACGAACTCCAGTCCCTGTTGATCGCCCTGCATCACTCGTCGACTGTGGCCCGGTCGGTGTCGGTGGTGGTGCTGTCGGAGATCGTGCCGTTCCGGACGTTGCCGTTGCTCACGAAATCCGTTCGCGCGCAAAGTCACGACAACATCACCGGTCGGCGTGACTGACGGGACGCCGGTAGCCGCGTCCTTACGCTTCGCCCCGTGGACAGACGACGATTCCTCGCCGTACTGGCGGCCGGCGCGGCATCGCTGACGACCGGATGTACCATCGCGCACGGCGAGGAGATCGCGGTGCCGTCGCCGGCCACGCCCGCACCGCCCCCAAGCCCGCCGGCGCCGCCGCTGCTGCCGGGCCCACCCCCGTTGGCTGCGCGGGTCGCGGTGCCGCCGGGCGCCCTCAGCGCGATCCCCGGTCCGGGCAGCAGCATCGCCCTCACCGTCGACGACGGCACCAGCGCCGACGTGGTGGGCGCCTACATCCAGTTCGCGAAGGACACCGGCGCCCGGTTCACGTTCTTCGTCACCGCCGTCTACGACTCGTGGACCGTCCACAAGAACGCGCTGCGCCCACTCGTCGAGAGCGGCCAGATCCAACTCGGCAGCCACACGTGGGACCACCCGGACCTGACCAAGCTGTCGGGCGGGGAGGCGGCGTCACAGTTCCAGCGCACCAAGACGTTCCTGCACAACGCCTTCGGCGTCGACGGCACCCCGTACTACCGGCCGCCGTTCGGCTACCGCAACGCCACCGTCGACCGGATCGCCGCCGACCACGGCTACACCGTGCCGACGCTGTGGCACGGTTCGCTGTCGGATTCGGGGCTGATCACCGAGCAGTACCTGCTCGAGTGCGCGCGCAAGTACTTCGTCGCGCAGTCGATCGTCATCGGCCACGCCAACCATCTGCCGGTCACCCGGGTCTACGGCCAACTCGTCGACATCATCCGGGAGCGGAACCTGTCGATGGTCACGCTCGACGACGTGTTCCTCCGCCCGCAGGCCGCCACCACCTAGCCGGGATCGGCGGCCAGGTCCCGGTAGTAGCCGGACTGGGAGGGAAAGTAGTCCGCGAAGTCCGGCAGCGGCGTGCCCTTGCGTGCCGCGACGAGCATGTCCAGGTAGTACTCCCAGCCGGGCCCGATCTCGCTGACGGCCTCGGCCGGGACACCGACGTGGGTGAGCGTCAGTTCGGTGGTGCCGTCGGCCTCACACAGGTCGACGGCCAGACGCCACGCCCCGGCGTCGTCGCTGGTGGACAGTTCCAGGTGCCGCGGCGGCTCGCACGCGTCGATACGCATCTCGCTGGGCGGACCCTCCTCCTCGAACGCCATCTGCACGCGGATCGTGTTGCCGGCGCCGGGCTTTCCCTCCCACGGGCCGAACCACGCTGCGGTGCGGTCGGATTCGGTGATGCTCGCCCAGACGTCGGCGATCGGGGCGTCGAACGTGCGGGTGAGGCGCAGGTCGACGCCGTCGGGCGTGCGGACGAGCGTGCCGTGCGGTTGCGGTTCCATCAGTTCTGCCTTTCATCGTCGGGCGCGCCTACTCGCCCTCGCCCAGCTTGTCCTCGCCGCGGCGCCGGAAGAACTTGAATCCGGGCACCCCGATGATCGCCTGCCGCACGTCCTTGACCACCTCGAGCAGTTCGTGGATCTCCGGCGAGACGGTGTCGAGGGTCGCGAGGATCGGCATCAGCGCGGTCATCCGGTCGGTCAGTTCGGGCAGCTGGTCGAACAGCTTGACCGCGGCGTGCACCTCCTCCTCGCTGATCTCGTCGACGAATCGGGACGCCAGCGGGGCGGCCGTGAGCGCCAGCGGCTGGTAGATGCCGATCAGTTCGTCGGCGATCGCCGACGAGCGGGCCGCCGACGCCACCACCACCTCGGTCTCGGCCGCGACCACGGCGGTGCGGTCGACCAGCGTGGCGCACGCGGCGATGACAGCGTCGGCCGCGGCCACCGCGCGGGCGGCGCCGTCGACCACGCCCGACACCTGTCGCACCAGCCCCTCGGCCTCGTCGAGCAGCGCGGACACCCGGGTGGGCAGGCCGATGACGAACACGGCGGTGTCCACCGACCACTGCAGGGACGACTGCGCCGCCTTCTGGGCCGTCGAGACGAGTTGGAGCGGGTTGGGGAGAAGCGGCATCCTGCAATCCTGCCCGAATTTCGCGGACTGTCGGTGGTTGCTGGGAGGATCGGAACCGTGGATGCCGAACACACCGTCGTCGATTCGCCGGTTGGGCCGCTGACGCTGGTCCGCAACCCCGAGGGCCTGTGCGGGCTGTACATGCACCTGCAGCGGCACCTGCCCGACAGCGAACGGTTCGGCCGGCGCACCGACACCGGCTTCGACGACGTCACCGCGCAGCTGGCCGAATACTTCGCCGGCGAACGTACCGAGTTCACGGTGCCGCTGGCGCCGCGCGGCACCGAGTTCCAGCAGCGGGTGTGGGCGGCGCTGCGGACCATCCCGTACGGCGAGACCTGGACGTACCTGCAGCTCGCGGAGCATCTCGGCAACGTCGCCGCGATCCGGGCCGTCGCCGCTGCCAACGGCCGGAACCCCATCGGCATCATCGTCCCGTGCCACCGCGTGGTGGGTAGCGACGGCTCGCTCACCGGCTACGCCGGCGGGCTCGAGCGCAAACAGTTCCTGCTGGATCTGGAGAGCCCGGCGTCCGTGGGAATCCAGGATGGACTGTTCTGACGCGGATCGAACCTCACGTTCCGGCGACCCGGAGCGTCTACCCGGTGTGGGACTGAAACCGTTCGAGAAGATCGTCACCGAGCACGGGCCGGTGGTGCTGCGGGTGTGCCGCGCGCTGCTCGGTCCCGTCGACGCCGACGACGCCTGGTCCGAGACGTTCCTGGCGGCGCTGCGGGCCTACCCCGACCTCGCGCCCGGCGCGAACGTCGAGGCGTGGCTGGTGACCATCGCGCACCGCAAGGCCGTCGACGTGCACCGGGTGCGGCAGCGCACGCCGGTCCCCACCGACGACCTGCCCGACCGGGCGTCGGCGCGGGATCTGCCCGGCGCGTGGAACCACGAACTGTGGGACGCGCTGGCCGACCTGCCGTTCACGCAGCGGGCCGCCGTCGTCTACCACCACCTGGCCGGACTCCCGTACGCGGAGGTCTCGGCGATCCTCGGCAACAGCACCGACGCGGCCCGCCGCGCCGCCGCCGACGGCATCGCCCGGCTCCGCCGCACCTACCCGGCCGACACCGCACCATTCGCACAGGAAGGAGCAATCCGATGAGCGCCATCCCGACCCCGAGCGTGGATCCCGCGGATCTGAGCCGCCTGCACGCCCGCCTCGCCGCCGCCGCCGACCGCGACGGCCTGCTCGACCTCGCCTACCGGTCCGTCGACACCCCCGTCGGGCGGCTGCTGCTCGCCGCCACCGACGTCGGCCTGGTCCGCGTCGCCTATCCACGTGAGGACCACGACGCCGTGCTGGCGGTGCTGGCCCAGCAGGTCAGCCCGCGGATCCTCGAGTCCCCGGGACGGCTCGACGCCGCCGCCCGTCAGCTCGACGAGTACTTCGCGCACCGGCGCACCCACTTCGACGTCCCGCTGGATCTGCGGCTGTCGAGTGGCTTCCGGCGCACCGTCCTCACCCGGCTGCCCGACATCGCGTACGGCAGCACCGCCAGCTACGCACAGGTGGCCGAGGCTGCCGGCAGCCCCCGCGCCGTCCGCGCGGTCGGCTCGGCGTGCGCCACCAACCCGCTACCGCTGTTCGTGCCGTGCCACCGGGTGGTGCGCAGCGACGGCAGCATGGGCCAGTACGCGGGCGGCGCCGACACCAAGCGCGCGCTGCTCACACTGGAGGCGGCGTGAGCGCGCTCGCCGACCGGGTCGACGCTCTCGACTGGGCGCCGCTGCTCGACGAGCTCGATCGGTTCGGCGGCGCCCAGAGCGCCAGTCCGCTCCTCGAACCCGACGAATGCCGGGAGCTCGCCGAGCTTTTCGACGACGACGCGCTGTTCCGCTCGACGGTCGACATGGCCCGGCATCGCTACGGCGCCGGCCGCTATCGGTACTTCGACTACCCGCTGCCGCCGTCGATCGCCGAGCTGCGGGCCCGGTTCTACGTGAAACTTCTCCCCGTCGCGCGGGAGTGGGCGTGGCGGCTGGGCCGTCCGGCGCCCTGGCCCGACACCCTCGACGAGTGGCTCTCCCTGTGCCACACGGCGGGGCAGCGTCGACCCACCCCGCTGATCCTGCGGTACGGGCCGGACGACTGGAACGCGCTGCACCGGGACCTATACGGCGAGTTGGTGTTTCCGCTGCAGGTGGTGATCGGACTCGACGAGCCCGGCGTGGACCACGAGGGTGGTGAGTTCCTGCTGGTCGAGCAGCGGGCCCGCGCGCAGTCCCGCGGCACCGCCACCGTGCTGCGGCAGGGGCACGCGTTCGTGTTCACCACCAACGACCGTCCGGTGCAGTCGCTGCGCGGCTGGTCCGCGGCCCCGATGCGGCACGGGGTCAGCACGGTGCGCAGCGGTGTCCGGCGCACGCTCGGTCTGGTCCTCCACGATGCCGAATGAGAATTGTACGAAGGTGAGGGTTTTGTACAAATTGATCGGCGCGGACGGGAAGCCCTACGAGAGCGCCACCCCCGGCGCGCTCGGCGGGCACCGCAAGGACCGCATCTACGGCACCCTCGACTGCCCCGGCGCCGCCCGCGCCATCGCCCGCGGTGGCTACGTGACGCAGCGGGTGTTCTTCGCCGACGAGGACACCGCGATCGCCGCCGGCTACCGGCCGTGCGCGCGGTGCCTGCGCGAGAAGTACGACGAGTGGAAGCGGTTGCAGCGGAAGGAGGCCGAGTAGATGTCGGCCCTGCTGCCCCGACCGCGACGGGTCGTCGCCGACGGCGCCGTGCTGGTCCCGGACTGGCTCGACCTCGGCGAACAGCGCCGGATGGTGGGGGCGTGCCGCGACTGGGCGCGTGGGCCGGTGCCGATGCGGGCCGCCCGGCTGCCCACCGGGCACGCGATGTCGGTGCAGACCGTGTGCCTGGGCTGGCACTGGCAGCCGTACCGCTACAGCCGCACCGCCGACGACGCCGGTGGCGGTCGGGTGCTGCCGGTACCGAAGTGGTTGGCGCAGTTAGGGAAACGGGCCGTCTCCGATGCCTACGACTCGGCTGCGGGTGCCGCCTACGAGCCGGACGCCGCGTTGATCAACTTCTACGACGACACCGCCCGCATGGGCATGCACCGCGATCAGGAGGAGCGGGCGGACGCCCCGGTGGTGTCGCTGAGCATCGGCGACACGTGCACCTTCCGCTTCGGCAACCCCGACACCCGGAACAAGCCGTACGCGGACGTGGAACTGCAGTCGGGGGATCTGTTCGTCTTCGGTGGGCCGTCCCGCTTCGCTTACCACGGTGTGCCCAAGGTCTTTCCGGGCACCGCCGATCCCGACTGCGGGCTGACGAACGGTCGGCTCAACATCACGCTCCGGGTCACCGGGTTGGAGGACGAACGTTGACCGACGCGATCACCCTGCCGTTCCGCCCGCCGTTCACCACGGCCCCGATGCTCGGTGCCCTGGCGGCGCACGCGGTGGACGGCCTCGAACGCCACGATGCCGACACCGGGACGCACACCCGGGTGGTCCCCGCGCCGCGCGGGCCGGCGGTAGTGGGCGTCCGGTTCGACGGTTCCGACCACGTCGCGGCGGAGATTCGAGCAGCGCACCCCGACGACGTCCCGCACGTCGAAGCGCTGGTCCGCCGCTGGCTCGACCTCGACGCCGATCCCGACGTCGTCGACGAGGCACTCTCGCGGCACGCCCTGCTCGCACCGCACGTCGCGGCCCGGCCCGGGCTGCGCGTCCTCGGCTCCGTCGACGGCTTCGAGACGTCGGTGCTGACCGTGCTGGGGCAGCAGGTGTCGCTCTCGGCGGCAAGGACATTCGGCTCGCGCATCGTGTTTGCGTTCGGCACCCCGACCGAGCTCGACGGGTTCGTCAGCTTCCCCGAACCCGAGGCGCTGGCCGCACTGGATCCGTCGATCATCCAGAAGGCCGTCGGGCTCACCGGTGCCCGTGCCCGTACCGTGCAGGCCCTCGCCGCGGCCGCGGCGGACGGACTGCATCTTGCGCCCGACGCCGACCCCGACGAGTTCCGGTCCCGCCTGCTGGCGCTGCCCGGCATCGGGCCGTGGACCGTCGACTACCTGTCGGTGCGGGTGCTCGGCGACCGCGACGCCTATCCGTCCGGCGATCTGGTGCTGCGCCGCGCGCTGGGCGTGAAGACGCCACGCGAGGCCGCCGCGGCATCGGAACCGTGGCGGCCGTGGCGGGCCTACGCCCTGTTCCACCTGTGGACGAGCCAGGCGTTCCTGTGAGCGGTCCCGGCCATTACCGCGGCAGCGGGCGCAACCCGATCATCGTCCGGGCCGAGGCGTACACGTAGCGATCCGGTTGCGTGGTGGCCAGCATGCCGTTCGAAGCGAGGGCATCTCGGTCGTCGTCGATCTTCAGGAACGGGGTGTCCCAGAGCGATTCGCCGGTCCTCGTGTCGACGGCGCGGATTCCCTCGCCGTCGAGGGTCAGCAGCGACGGTCCGTCCAGTGCCGCGACGGTTCCGAACCGCTCGTCGTCGTGGCTCCAGAGCCGTTCCCCGGTGCGCAGATCCAGCGCCGCCGTGCTCGTCGCGCCCGTGCCGCGCAGGATCGCGACGTCCCCCGCCACCGCGACCGCGGTGCCACGGGTGGTGCTCGCGTTGTACTCGTCGGGTTCGCGTGCGGCGACCAGGTCGGGGCTGGTCCACCGCCGCTCGCCGGTCCGCCGATCGTATGCGCCGTCGCCGAACAACAGTGGAACGTCCGCGTCGGCGGGTCGATCGAACGAGAGTCGCTGGGCCACTGCACCGTCGACGGAGACGAGGGTGTGTCCGTCGCTGCCGATGGCGTCGGAACCGGTGATCCGATAGCCGTCGCACTCGGTGCGGAACCGGACCACCACACCGCCGTCGCTGGGAGCGATTCGCGAACAGCCCTCCAGGCGCGTGGTCCACGTCGGCCGGCCGCTGTCGAGATCGAACCCGGCGACGTCCGGACCGAGAGTGAGCAGTCCCTGACCGTGCGAGACGTCCAGCGCGTCCGTCAGATCGTCGTCCCAGCCGGTGCCCATCGCGAACGGCTGCGACCACTGCGCGTCCGGATCGGTGAGGGTGCCGGCGTGGAGGCGGACGTCGTCGTTCTCGACGTTGCCCTCCGCGACATACAGGCGGTCGTCATGGGCGGCGACCGCGAAAACTATCCAATCCGTGGGTGTTCGGGTGACCTCGCCGGTGCGGAGATCGAATCCGACGAGGGCCGGGTCCTCGGCGAGCGGCGCGGTGAAGCACACGAGGCGACCGTCCACGGGGGTCGACGCGCAGCCCCCGAGGTCGTCGGCCGGGCTCTGCCAGCGCACCTCGCCGTCGGCGGCGTCGATGCCGAACATCACCGGGTCCGTCAGGCTCATACCACCGTGCGAGATGCCCACGATGCTGACGATCGTGTCGTCGGCAGCGACGAAACCAGGATTGCCCCAGTCGTATTCGCTTCCCCCACGCGGATCCCGGAACTCCGCGAACGCCTGCCCGTACGCTGCGGCGGCGTCCACCGACCAGCCCAACCCCGGTGCGGCATCGTTGGTTCCGGTGATCTTGCGGGTGCCGTCGCCGCCCGCGTGCGCGACGGTCACGACGGCGCCGGTGACGGTCACGACGGCCACCGCCCCCGCCAGGAGCAGGTTGCGGATCTCCCGGTTCACCACGGCACCTCGATTCCGGGGGTGAGCGCGATCGCGTCGAGCTGATCGAACGACAGCGGCGCGGCGGGCGAGTCCGCCCCGGAGGACACCCGAACGAGGGTGCCGGACGGGCGGGTGACGGTGACGGCCCGCCGCGTCGTGGACTTCGCCTCCGCGCCGGGACGCATGCCCGTCGACGCGAAATTGTGCTCGCTCTGTTGGACGACGGTCCTGTCGGGAAGCTGCCGCACCGTGGTGCGGTCACGTGCGCCGCTCGGTTCGGGTGCTGCCGAGGTCGACGGCAACTCCTGCCCGCCGGCTATCGCGATGTCGAGCGTCGACTCCTGTCCCGGTGTCGTGACTCGAACCGACTGGCACACGGCGCCGTCGTCCAACCGGGCGGGCCACAGCGTTCCGAGCGGACGGTCGAGCGCGATGCCGTCGAGGGGCAGCGCGGCGAGCACCGCGTCGAACCGCTCGGTGGTGGCGCGGTCGATCGCGGCGCCCGAACCCTGCTCCACCGGGGACGAGCAGGACTCCGGAGGCGTGACTGTGCCGGGCGGGACCGGCGCCGTGACGTGCAGACCGGGTGCGGTGACGATCGAGACCAGCTCGTCGACGGTCAGCGGCACGGTTCCGCTGTTCGTCTCGTCGTCGCCGTACTCGGCATCGGAGGAGTAGGCCGAGACGCGGGTGCCGTCGGGCACGTACGCGCGGGCACTGCGCGACAGGGTACGCACCCCGTTGGTCTCGGACCAGGTATCGAGGACGTCGACGACGGTGCCGTCTGCGAGTGTCTTGCGGGCATCGAGGTAGCCGGCGACGCACGCCGGGAGCGGATCGCTGCTCTGCTTGACCGAGACCGACAGCGATCCGCTCTTCCCGTTGCGTGACACCGTCGCGCCGGCGTTGGTGTCGCCGCCGAAATCGGGCCCGCCGTCCTCGGGGAGCTCGCCGCTCATGATCGGTTGAAAGATCAGCGACTGGTCGGGCGACGCGAACGCCACCTCGACGCCGGTCGGCAGTGCCTCCCGCAGTGCCTGCGACATCGCGCCGGCCTTGGCACCGGAGAACCACGGGTAGTCGGGGTTGTCGTAGCCGTACTCGTCGAGGGACGAGTACGCGATCCACTCGCTCTCGCCCGGACGCTCGACGACATCGCACCCGGGGATCTGCGTCGGATACGTCACCGGCGGCGTGACGTACGTGTACTCGGGCCGCTCGGGTTCGGTGGTCGATGGAGTGGTGGTCGGCAGCGCGGTCGTCAGTTCGGGCTCGGGGCTGTGCAGAAACCCCGCGACGACGACGCCGACGGCCACCACCGATACCAACGACAGCCCGAAGGTCCACGCCGCCACCGTGCGGGACGTCCCCGCCTCGTTGTCGTCGACCAATGTCGTCCCTCCCCGTAACAGACAGCTCCCCTGGGAAGCTGTCTATCACGGATCCAGGATCAATCAGACATTCGGGCCTTTTCCGTCGCCCTACCCCTGCCCCGCGCGGACCCCCTTCTCGATCCGGCCGCCCAGGCTCTTGTCGACGTTGCGCCAGTACTCGAACGCTCGCACCAGCACGGGCTCGGTGACGCCGTCCAGCAAATGCCCGACGATATTGGATACCAGCCGGTCTCGTGCAGCGTCGTCGAGGACGTCGCGCACCATCGTGCCGGCCTGGCCCCAGTCGTCGTCGTCCTTGCGGAGCGTGTACGCCTGGTGCACCATCTCGCCGTCGGAGTACCAGCTCGGAGACTCGCCGGCCACCGCGATGTCGGCGTGCGGACCGCCCTTCGAGTTCGGCACGTACACCGGATCGCCCGGGTTGTGGTGTCTCAGCTGGCCGTCCTTGGTGTACGAACGCAACGGCGCGGCGTGCGGCGAATTGACCGGCAGCTCCTTGTAATTGGAGCCGATGCGGTACCGGTGCGCGTCCGGGTACGAGAACCACCGGCCCAGCAGCATCTTGTCCGGGCTCGGTCCGGTGCCGGGCACCGAACTACTCGGCTCGAACGCGGCCTGCTCGATCTCGCAGTGGTAGTCGGCCGGGTTGCGGTCGAGTTTCATGGTGCCGACGTCGATCAGTGGATAGTCGGCGTGCGGCCACACCTTGGTGAGATCGAACGGATTGAACCGGTAGGTCTTCGCCTCCTCGTACGGCATGATCTGCATCTTCAGCGTCCAGGTGGGGTAGTTGCCGCCCTCGATCGACTCCCACAGATCGCGCACGTGGAAGTCGGTGTCGGTCGCTGCTTTCTGGTCACCCTCCTCCTGGGTGAGGAACTCGATGCCCTGGTCGGTCTTGAAGTGGTACTTCACCCAGAACCGTTCGCCCTTCGCGTTCACCCACATGTAGGTGTGGCTCGAATAGCCGTTCATGTGCCGCCACGAGCGTGGAATGCCGCGATCGCCCATCAGCCACGTCACCTGATGCGCGGACTCGGGGGAGAGGGTCCAGAAATCCCACTGCATGTCGTGATCGCGCAGATTGTTGTCGGCCCGGCGTTTCTGCGACCGGATGAAGTCCTGGAACTTCATGGGATCGCGCATGAAGAACACCGGGGTGTTGTTGCCGACCATGTCGAAATTGCCCTGCTCGGTGTAGAACTTCAGGGCGAATCCGCGCGGATCCCGCCACGTGTCCGGGCTGCCCCGCTCGCCCGCGACGGTCGAGAACCGGGCGAGCATCTCGACCTTCTTGCCGGGCTGGAACAGGTCGGCCTTGGTGTAGGCGCTCACGTCGTTCGTGACCTCGAAGGTGCCGAACGCACCGCCGCCCTTGGCATGTGGCTGTCGTTCCGGCACCCGCTCGCGGTTGAACTGGGCCATCTTCTCGATCAGGTAGTAGTCCTGGAGCAGGATCGGCCCGTCCGGTCCGACGGTCAGTGAATGTTCGTCGCTGGGTACCGGGATACCGGAGTCGTCGGTGGTGTAGTTCGCCATCTCAATCCTTCCCTACGAGTCACGTTGCCGTGCGGTAGAGACGATGCCCCGAAAGTGTTTGGGCTGCAGGACATCATCGGTGGAGAGCGCGTACCGGAGCGCGGCGCGTGCGGAGGGCGCCATCCATCACCTACCAGCCGACCACTTCCACACCGATCCGTCAACCGATGTGCGAGCCTGGAAGCGTCGATCCGCGCCCGAGAGGAGCCAGTCGTGGACGAGCCGCTGCCCGCGCACCGGGAGATCGCACCGGGTCGGTACCGCGAGACGTCGGGCCTGTACTACGAGGACTTCGTCCCCGGCGACGTCTTCGAGCACCGGCCCGGCCGGACGATCACCGATACGGACAACATCTGGATGTCGTTGTTGACCATGAACACCCAGCCGGTCCACTTCGACACGGCCTACGCCGCGCGCACCGAGTGGGGCAAGCTGCTGGTCGACTCCACGCTCACCGTCGCGATCCTCACCGGGATGAGCGTGCGGACGGTCAGCGCCAAGGTGGTCGCGAACCTCGGCTGGGACCGGGTGCGCGTCACCGCACCCGTGTTCGCCGGCGACACGCTGTACGCCGAGTCGCGGGTGCTGCACAAGCGGGAATCGGCGAGCCGGCCCACGCAGGGCATCGTCACCGTCGAGACCACCGGACGCAATCAGCGCGGCGAGGTGGTGATGACGTTCGAGCGAACGATGTTGATCTACAAGCGCGACGGCGCCCCCGACGCCGACTACTGACCGTTCAGTCCTTCGCCCGCGCCAGCTTCGACGGCCACCAGATCTTCCGGCCGATGTCGTGCGAGAGCGCCGGCACCAGCACACTGCGCACCACGATCGTGTCCAGCAGGACGCCGAACGCGACCGCGAAACCCACCTCGGCGAGGAACACCAGCGGCAGCACCCCGAGCACGGCGAACGTGCCCGCCAGCACGACACCCGCCGACGTGATCACCCCGCCGGTCACCGCGAGCCCGCGCAGCACCCCGGACTTCGTGCCGTGCGTGACCGTCTCCTCCCGGACCCGGGTCATGAGGAAGATGTTGTAGTCGATCCCGAGTGCAACCAGGAACACGAACGCGAACAACGGGAACGACTGGTCTGCACCGGCGAAGTGGAAGACGTGCGTGAAGAAGAATCCGCACACCCCGAGCGTCGCGGCGAAGCTCAACACGACGGTCCCGATGAGGATCAGCGGCACCAGCAGTGCGCGCAGCAGGACCGCGAGCACGATGAAGATCACGACCAGGACGATCGGGATGATCAGGTTCCGATCGTGCACCGACGCGGTCTGCACGTCCAGCGTCGCGGCCGAACTGCCGCCGACGAGCGCGTCCGCGCCGGGCACCGCGTGCAGCGTGTCGCGTAGGCGTTCCACTGTCTGCAGGGCTTCCGGCGAATCGTACGAATCGGCAAGCGCCACATTGACGATGGTCCGCCCGTCGATCGGCGCGACGTTCAGCAGCGACGGCGGGCAGCCGGGCGGCAACTGCTGCGCCGCGTTGCCGCCGGAGTTCTGCAGCAGCGCCTTCACCTTCTCGACGTCCACCTGCACGCACACCGACCCCGGCCCCTGCCGCACACCCTCGACGCCGCTCGCGGCGGCGATCACCGCGTCGACGGCAGACGCATTCGTGGCGACGACGGCGGGCGCGCCCGCGCCTTGGTCGAAGTTGGCGTCGTAGAGCGCCTGTCCGCGGACGGCGTCGGGCTCGTTGGTGAAGTTCTCGGTGGCGGTGAGGCCGGACGTCTGCAGGCTGCCGATGCCGATCGCGAACAGCACGGCCAGCAGCACCGTGGCGCCGATCCATGCGGGCCGGTCCCGGCGCCCCACGACGTCGGCAATCCGCCCCCACAGCCCGTGTGTCGCAAGGTCTGTCGCACCGTCGGTTCGCGGTTTACGCGGCCAGAACACCCACCGGCCCACCGCGGACAGAGCGACGGGCAGGAACGTCATCATCACCAGGTACGTGCACGCGATGCCGATCGCGGCCACCGGGCCGAGGCTCTTGTTCGAGTTGAGCTGCGAGAAGCTCAGGCACAGCAGACCGAGGATCACGGTGATCGCCGACGCGGTGATTGCCGGCGCGGATTCCTTCCAGGCCTTGATCATCGCGTCGAAGCGGTTGTCGTGGAAGTGCAGTTCCTCTCGGTACCGCGCGATCAGCAGCAGCGCGTAGTCGGTGCCGGCGCCGATCACCAGCACGAACAGGATCCCCTGGCTCTGCCCTGTGAGGGTGAGGATCTCGTGGTCGGCGAGCAGGTAGATCACCATCGACGACAGCCCCAGCGCCAGCAGTGCCGAGAACAGCGGGAAGAACCACAGGATCGGTGACCGGTACACCACCAGCAGAATCAGGATCACCACCAGCAGCGCGACGCCCAGCAACGTGCTGTCGAGGCCCTCGAACGCGTCGATGAACGCCACCAGTAGACCGCCGGGACCGGCGGGCAGCACCTCGAGATCCGACGGCACCGCGTTCTGCGCGGCGTCGATGACGTCCTGTTCCGCGGCCGCGAGATCGTTGCCCTGGACGGTGGTTCCGTCCTGTTTCGCGATCAGCGGCACGAACACCGACGCGGTGGTGCCGTCCGTCGAGATCTGGGTGGGCGTCACGCCGTCGGCGTCCACGCCCTCCACCGACGCCATCGAGATCCGGGCCTGGTCGATCGCGGCCTTGTCGGCGTCCGTCAGGCCGCTGTCGCGGTGGAAGACGACGGCACCCGGAATGGTCTCCACCGTCAGGAATTTCGCGCTCTCGTTCGCGACGATCGTCGACTCGGCCGAGCCGGGCAGATAGGACGCGTTGTCGTTCTTCTGCACCTCGGCGAGCTTGCCCTGGAACGAACCACCCAGTCCGCCCAGGAAGAACGCGACGATCGCGATCGCGACGACCGTGAACACCGGCCAGCCGCGGCGCACGCGGGACACCGAGCCGGGCGGGGTGCCACCGGCGGACTCCACTCGTGTCATGGTGCTCCTCGTACGAATTCGTAGCCGGACAACCAATGCAGACCAGTACAACACGCAGCGGTGGCTCGGGTCAGTCGATCAGAGGGCGGTGACGACCGATTCGATTCGCGTGGTGAGTGGCCCGGTCAGTTCGACGACCCGAAGGTGCCCGCACACGTCCAGCGGATCGGCATGGACGAGATCCATCAGTGCGGAATCGACGGCACGCTGGAGCTCGGGCATTTCGACCGCCGGCAACTGCCGCCCGGTCTCCGCGGTGACGGGCACGACGATGAGTAGGTCGAGCAGGGACATCGCCGCCCGCAACTCGTCCGCGTCGGCCTCGGATTCCGCGTCGACGCCGCACACGGTCAGATACGCCAGGAAGTCCAGCGGCGTCCGGTCGAAGACCGCCCCCGGCGCAGCGGTGCGCAGCATCACCAGCGAGCGGCGGAGCTGCAGGCGGTAGTCGTCTACCGAGGGTGGGTATTCGAACTCGTGGCCCTCTTCCTCGAACAGCACATACGGTTCGTCGACCGGGGTGTGATCCGGCAGTCGGTTGCACAGCTCTTCGACCAGCGTGGTCTTGCCGGTCCCGTGTGCTCCGGACACTCCGATGCGCATTCGCCTACGTCCTGTGGGTATCACTTCCGCACGATATGTCGCCGGAATACGTCGCCGGAATCGGAATCGACCGGATGGCGGCGCCTGCGGGTGATCATGGTGTCCGGCTGTGAGAATCGGACAATGACTCTCCGGGAGCGGCGCGCGGAATGGTTCGACCTTTCCGAGGGGTGGTCGGCCGCCTTCTGGGTCACCGTCGCGTCGGCCGCCTGCGGCGTGCTGCTTGCCGCAGGATGGTGGGCTTGGATCCTGCTCACCGTGGCGGGAGCCCTCGTGACGTACGGATGGTGGCGCGCGCGATGCCGCGGTGAGCGCCGGCTCTGGTCCGCGACCTGCTGCGCACTTCTCGCAGCCGGAGCGCTGTCGGCTGCGGGGCTGGAGGCGTTCCAGACCCAGACCGTGCGCGTCGACAGCGTCGGCCAACGCGAAATCGTGTGCGGATCCGTCGTGCATCCGGTGTCCGACGACGGTTCGACAGTGACTGACGAGTGGGCGTGTGCCGACCGGTTGGGTCGTGCAGCGAAAGCTGCGTCGGGCGCTGCCCTGGTGGGTGTACTGCTCTCGGTCCGTGCCGTGGGCCACGTGGTCCCGCGCCGCCCGGTCAGCGCAGTTTGATGCTGCCGCCGTCGACCATGATCGTCTGCCCGGTGATGTAGGACGCGTCGTCGCTCGCGAGGAACACCGCGACCCGTCCGATGTCGGCCTCGGGATCGCCGAAGCGGTGCAGCGGGGTTCGCGACAGCAGCGCCTCCTCGATGCCCGGATTGGCCGCGATGTACGCCTCGACGCCCTCCGTCAGGGCGAGGGGTGAGATGAGGTTGACGTTGATGTTGTCGGCGGCCCATTCGTTCGCGGCCACCCGGCTGATCCCGCGGATCGCCTCCTTCGCCGCCGCGTAGGACGTCTGCGTCGGCTGGCCGTCGATCCCGGCGCCGGACGCGAAGTTGATCACGGATCCCTGCGTGGCCTTCAACTGCTCGTAGCAGGCCTTCATCAGCCAGAACGTCGGGTAGAACCCGGTGCCGAACGACAGATCCATCATCTCCTGCGTTGTCTCCAGGAACGGCGCCTGGCGGGAGACGTGCGCGTTGTTGATCAGCACGCTGACGGAGCCGAAGGCATCGACGGCCGCGGCGCAGATCTGCGCCGCACTGGGCTCCTTCGAGATGTCGGCGTGCAGGTAGCGGACCGCATCGCCGAGTTCGGATTCGAGCGCCGCGCCCGCGTCGTCGTTGATGTCGACGGCGAGCACCTTCGCGCCCTCCTTCGTGAGCGCACGCGACATCCCGCGGCCGATTCCACCGGCCCCACCGGTGATGATCGCGACCTTTCCGTCAAGCCTCATGATTCACTCCGATACGTCTGTGATCGTGGACGATTCGTCGAGCTGGCCCCGCGGACTCGACGATACGGATTCTCGTGGAATCGAGGTAGGGACGGGGAGGCGGCGCGGCGCTAGTCTCGGGGTGTGACCGGCGGCATGCTGCTGAACTTCGTCCTGGTCGTGGTCTTCATCCTGATCGGTGGGGTGTTCGCGGCCACCGAGATCGCGCTCGTGTCGCTGCGGGAGGGCCAACTGAGCGCACTGCAGCAGCACGGTCGCCGCGGCGAGCGCGCCGTCGCGCTGGCGCGCAATCCCAACCGCTTCCTGTCGTCGGTGCAGATCGGTGTCACCGTGGCAGGGTTCTTCTCGGCGGCGTACGGTGCCTCGACGCTCGCACCGAGTTTCTCCCCGACGCTGCGGGATTGGGGCCTGTCGGCCGCGGCGGCGGACGTGGTGGCGCTCGTCGGCACCACCCTCGTCATCTCCTACCTGTCGCTGGTGCTCGGCGAGTTGGTCCCCAAACGTATTGCGCTGCAGAACGCGACCGGGGTGGCGTTGGTGACGGCGCCGCCCCTCGACCGGTTCGCCGGGCTGGTCCGTCCGGTGATCTGGCTGCTGTCGGTGTCGACCAATGCACTGGTGCGAGTTCTCGGCGCCGACCCGGCGCGCAGGGGCGAGGAGATCACCCACGAGGAACTGCGGGACCTGGTGACCGGGCACAGCGCCGTGGCGGAAGAGGAGCGCCGGGTGCTCACGGAGGTGTTCGACGTGGCTCGGCGATCGCTCGTCGAGGTGATGCGCCCGCGCCCCGAGGTGGACTTCCTCGGCGCCGACACTCCGGTCCGACGCGCTCGCGGCGACGCCCTCGCGCTCGGGCACAGCCGCTACCCGGTGCGCGCGGAAACCCTCGACGACATAGTCGGTTTCGTGCACCTGCGCGATCTGCTGCTCGTGCGCGGGGACGACGCGCAGACCGTCGGCGATCTGGTGCGGCCCCTGCTGCGGTTGCCCGGGTCCAAGCCCGCCCTCGCCGCCCTCACCGTGATGCGCCAGGACAATTCGCAGATCGCGCTCGTCGTCGACGAGTACGGCGGCACCGCGGGCATCGTGACGCTCGAGGACATCGTGGAGGAGGTCGTCGGCGAGATCGGCGACGAGTTCGACCCCCAGCCGAACGGTGGCGCAGAGGAAACGGGTCCCGCGCACATCGACGGGCGTCTGCTCGTGGAGGACTTCGAGGCCGACACGGGAACAGCGCTGCCGAAGGGCCCGTACGAGACGGTGGCCGGGTTCGTCCTGCACCGCCTCCAGCGATTGCCCAGGATCGGTGACCGCGTCGAGGTGGACGGGTGGCGACTCACCGTCGAGGCGCTCGACGGGCACCGCATCGCGGCCCTGAGTCTGGTGCCGACGAGGGCGAATCCGCACGGGCAGTCTCGATGACCGAGTGTCCGTCTCGTTACGCCCTCGATCTCCATAAGCCGCGAGAACGTCGAGGATCTGTCGTAGCGTGGTTCTGTCCCGCACAGGAGGCCGGCATGCATCTGACGCCGCGTGAACTCGACAAACTGACCATCCTCATGCTCGCGGAGGTGGCGCTGAGGCGGAAGGCGAAGGGCCTCAAGCTCAATCATCCGGAGTCGGTCGCGGTGATCTCGGCCGCGGCACTCGAGGGCGCGCGGGAGGGCAAGACGCTCGAGGAAGTGATGGCCGACGCGTCGCACGTGCTCACTGCGGACGACGTGATGGACGGCGTGCCTGAACTGATTCCGCGGGTGCAGGTGGAAGCGGTGTTCCTCGATGGGAGCCGACTGGTCACGGTGCACTCGCCGATCCAGTAGGGATGGTGATCGAGATGAGCAAGACGAACAAGGCCGGCAAGGCCCGTAAGACCGACAAGGCGGACAAGACCAGCCCGTCGACGAAGGCCTCGAAACCCGCCGAGCAGGTCGCGCCGGCGAGTTCGATACCAGTGGGCGGCTATGTGTTACGTGACGAACCGGTCGAACTGAATCCGGGACGTCCGCGTCGGAAGGTGACGGTACGCAACACCGGTGACCGTCCCGTGCAGGTCGGTTCGCATTTCCACTTCATGGAGGTCAACCGCGCCCTGGCGTTCGACCGGGAGGCGACGTTCGGGTGGCGACTCGACATTCCCGCCGGCACCGCGGTCCGATTCGAGCCCGGTGACGAGAAAGAAGTCACGCTCGTTCCTTTCGGCGGTAAGCAGCGCGTTTACGGCTTCCAGGGATTCGTCGACGGTTGGGGGCCGACGCACGCGAAGTACCGGCCGCGGTTGGCCCGGGCGGTGGCACTGGCGAAGGAGTACGGCTTCGAAACCGCGTGAGGTGTACGTGCTCATCCGACGTGGGAAGGTTCGTGGCGCATGACCGAGATCTCGCGACTGGAGTATTCGGGTCTGTTCGGGCCCTCGAAAGGCGACAAGATCCGTCTCGGCAACACCGACCTGTTCGTGGAGGTCGAGGAGGACCTGCGGACGATCGGCGACGAGGCGCTGTACGGCGGAGGCAAGACGCTGCGGGACGGGATGGGGCAGGACCCCACGTCGTGCAGTGCGGACGGCGCGCTGGACCTGGTGATCACGAACGTGGTGGTGATCGACGCACTGCTCGGCGTCGTCAAGGCCGACGTGGGGATCAAGGACGGCAGGATCGTCGGGGTCGGGAAGGCCGGCAACTCGGGGACCATGGACGGCGTGACCCCCGGCCTGACGACCGGTCCGGCCACCGACGCCATCTCCGGGGAGCAGCTGATTCTCACCGCCGCCGGGATCGACTCGCACGTCCACCTCGTCGCGCCGCAGCAGGCGTACGCGGCGCTGAGCAACGGTGTGACCACCCTGTTCGGCGGTGGATTCGGGCCGACCGACGGCACCAACGGCACCACCATCACCTCCGGAACCTGGAACATCGAGAAGATGCTCGAGGCCAACGAGGGCCTGCCGGTCAACATCGGCATGCTGGGCAAGGGCAACTCGTCCGGGGACCGCTCGCTGATGGAACAGATCGAGGCCGGTGCCGCAGGCCTGAAGGTGCACGAGGACTGGGGATCGACGCCGGCGGCGATCCGTGCCGCGCTGCGGGTGGCGGACGCCATGGACATCCAGGTGGCGATCCACACCGACACGCTCAACGAGTCCGGCTACGTGGAGGACACGATCGCGGCCTTCGAGGGCCGCACCATCCACACGTACCACAGCGAGGGTGCCGGCGGCGGGCATGCACCGGACATCCTGCGGGTGACGGGCGAGGACAATGTACTGCCGGCGTCGACCAACCCGACGCTGCCGTACGGGATCAACACGCAGGCCGAACTCTTCGACATGATCATGGTCTGTCACAACCTCAATCCGAAAGTGCCGTCGGACGTCTCGTTCGCGGAGAGCCGGGTGCGGGCCGAGACCATCGGTGGTGAGAACGTCCTGCAGGACATGGGCGTCATCTCGATGATCTCGAGTGATTCGCAGGCGATGGGCCGGGTGGGCGAAACGTGGCTGCGTACCATCCAGCTCGCCGATTGCATGAAGAGAGCGCGGGGCAAGCTCCCGGAGGACGCCGACGGCAACGACAACTTTCGGGTCCTGCGCTACGTCGCAAAGATGACGATCAATCCGGCGCTGACGTTCGGGGTCTCGCACGTCCTCGGTTCGGTGGCCCCCGGCAAGATCGCCGACCTCGTGCTGTGGGAGCCGGGATTCTTCGGTGCCAAACCGAAGATGGTCATCAAGGGCGGGATGATCAATTGGTACGCGATGGGTGATCCCAACGCGTCGCTGCCCACGCCGCAGCCGGTGAAGTACCGGCCGATGTTCGGTGCGCACGGCAAGGCGCTGGCGGAGACGTCGGTGTCGTTCGTCTCCCGGGCGGCACTCGACAGCGGGATCAAGGAGCGCCTCGGGCTCGAGCGTCAGGTGATGGCCGTGGAGGGAACCCGAACCGTCACCAAGCGGGATCTGTTGCGCAACAACGCCACCCCGCGAATCGAGGTCGATCCCGAGACGTTCGCGGTGATGGTGGACGGGGCCCACGCCTACGTCGAGCCCGCCGAATCCGTTCGGCTCGGTCAACTCTACTTCTTCAGTTAGGGGGGCATCGTGACAGAAAAAGGATTGCAGGACAGACTCGTTCGAGTCGAAGCGGTCCTCGGCAACGTCGACGATCCCGAGTGGCGGTCCCGCCTGGAGAACGCGAAGGTGGACCTGCTGGTCCTCGATCAGTGGGAGGCGCAGAAGAGTCGGCTGCGGCGCAGGACTCGGGACGGCGTCGAGATCGCACTCTCGCTCGAACGGGGTGTCCAACTCCGCGACGGGGACGTGCTGGCCCGCAACGAGGACCACGGCACGCTGGTGGTGGCACGGATCCACCTCAAGGACGTCATGGCGATCGAGCTGTCCGGGCTTCGTGACGCGGCACCGGAGGTCCTGGTGCAGACCTGCCTGGAGCTGGGGCACGCGATCGGGAACCAGCACTGGCCGGCGGTGGTCAAGGGGACCACCGTCTACGTGCCGCTCACCGTCGACAAGGCGGTGATGGGGTCGGTGATGCGCACGCACGCGTTCGAGGGCATCGAGTACGACTTCCGGCCCGGCGCCGAGGTGATCCCGTACCTCGCCCCACACGAGGCGCGCAGGCTGTTCGGGGCGGCGGCGCGTGAGGGTGAAGGGCACACCCATGCCCCGCAGCCCTGAGAGGCATGGCATCGACGCCGCGCCGGCCGACGGGATCACCCGGGCGATGCGGTTGATCCAGTTCGCGGACTCGATGTTCCCGGTCGGGGCGTTCTCCTTCTCCAACGGGCTCGAGTCCGCGGTGGCCGAGTCGGTGGTGACCGATGCCGCGACGTTGCGCGAATTCGTGCTCACCGTGGTCCAGCAGGCAGCCACGTGCGACGGGATCGCGGTGCTCGCCGCGCACCGTGGGGTGGTCGACGGCGACTTCGACCGGGTGCTGGCGGCGGACCACGCGGTGCTGGCGCGCAAACTCGGCGAGGAGGCCCGCACCATGTCGACGCGTATGGGCAGGAAGCTCGCCGAACTAGGCTGCGGGCTCACCGCGGGCGTGACATTCGGCAAGTGGCTCGCGGCCGTCGAAGCGGGGGAGACGCCGGGCACGTATCCGGTGGGTGTCGGGATCGCGTTCGCGGAGATGGAATGCCCCGAGCAGGACGCCTTCGCGGCACACCAGTACGGGGCGGCGACGACCGTGCTCGGTGCCGCCCTGCGACTGCTCCGGGTGGACCATGTCGCAACGCAGCGAATCCTGTTCGAAGTCAACGGGAACGCGGAACGGGACTACGCCGCCCTCGCCGACCACACGCTCGACGACATGGCGACGTTCGCCCCGATGGCCGACGTCCTGGCCGCCGTCCACGTGCGTGCCCACGTCCGAATGTTCATGACCTAGGAGGGACGACGATGAAGAAGACCACGCGCATCGGGATCGGCGGTCCGGTGGGATCGGGAAAGACGGCCCTCATCGAGGCGATCACCCCCGAGTTCATCGACCGCGGGACGAGCGTCCTGGTGATCACCAACGACGTGGTCACCACCGAGGACGCCAAGCACGTCCGTCGTGCACTCAAGGGCGTCCTCGTCGAGGAGCGGATCGTCGGCGTCGAGACCGGCGCCTGCCCGCACACGGCGGTCCGCGAGGACCCCAGCATGAACCTCGCGGCCGTCGAGGACATGGAACGGATGTTCCCCGGCACCGACGTGGTGTTCATCGAGAGTGGCGGCGACAACCTGACCCTCACGTTCAGCCCGGCGCTGGTGGACTACTTCATCTACGTCATCGATGTCGCGGCCGGCGACAAGATCCCGCGCAAGAACGGTCCCGGCATCTCGCAGTCGGACATCCTGGTGATCAACAAGACCGACCTGGCCCCGTACGTGCACGCGGATCTCGAGGTGATGGCACACGATTCGGCGCTGATGCGGAACGGAAAGCCGTTCATCTTCACCAACTGTATGACCGGTGAGGGGATTCCGGACGTGGTGGAGCAGATCGTGCACGGCGTCCTGTTCGACAGCCCGGGCCGGACGGAGGCGGCCGCGACATGAGGGTACGGCCGGTCCCACCGGTCCCGGAGCTGGTTCCGTACCAGGACGAGCCTCGGCAGGCGCCGTCGGGACGGATCGGCAAGACCGGGATCCTCGACATGCGTTTCGAGGATCGCGGCGGACGGTCGATCCTGGCGCACCTGTACCGCAAGACCCCGCTGCTGGTGCAGCAGGCGCTGTACTGGGACGAGGCGCTGCCCGGGATGCCCTGTGTCTACATGATTTCCACCACCGGGTGTGTGCTGCAGGGGGACCGGCTCTACATCGATATCGCGATGGGACCCGGGGCGACGGCGCACGTGACGACGCAGTCGGCAACGAAGGTGCACGAGATGGACGCCAACTTCGCGTCCCAGATGCAGACCGTGACGTTGGCGGAACACTCGTACCTGGAACTGATGCCGGGCATGACGATCCCGCACCGGCACGCCCGCTACGTCGCGCGCACCGACATCACGATCGATCCGACGGCGACGCTCCTGTTCTCCGAGATCGTGATGCCCGGCCGCAAGTATCACGCCGGCGGCGAACTGTTCGAGTACGACGTGTACTCCAACGCCGTCACCGCGAGACATCCCGGCGGGGACGCGCTCTTCGCCGAGAAGTTGCTGATCGAACCGCACGGTCGACCGGTGCGCCTGGCCGGAGCCATGCGGGACCACGACGTGCTCGCCAACGTCGTGCTGCTCACCCCGACGGACCACGCGGATGCGGTCCTGGACCGGATCGTCCCGGGTCGACGGAACTCGGTGTTCGTCGGCGCGAACCGGCTGCCGAACGACGCCGGCCTGATCTACAAGGTGCTCGGGCAAGAGAGCGCGCCGGTGCGTGCGCAGGTGCGCGAGTTCTGGGCACTGGTTCGTCGAGCCGTGCTGGATGCGCCCATTCCCCCTGTGCCGCTGTGGGGTTGACCGCGATGTCCTCGATCGGCGCGACCTGGAATCGTGCGGCAGCACGACACTCGGTGGTCCGTTTCGTGGACACCAATCTCGAGGGTGCCGGTCAGGTCATGTTCCAGGGCAACGCGGCCACCGGCCTGCTGTTCCTGGCCGGAATCTTCTGGGGTGCGATCGCCACCGGTTCGCTCTCGGTGGCGATCGGTGCGGTGGTGGGCCTGGTCGTCGCGACGGTCACCGGCATGCTGCTGAACTCGGACGATGCGTCGATGCGCGCCGGACTGTACGGGTACAACGGCATCCTCGTCGGTGCCGCGATCCCCACCTTCCTGGCCGGCGGCGCCCTGCTTTGGGTGTACCTGGTGGTCGGGGCGGCCGCCTCGACCGTCGCGTTCATGGCGGTCGCCAACGTGTTCAAGACCTGGGGTGTGCCGGCACTGACGTTCCCTTTCAACCTGGTGATGTGGTTTCTCGTGCTGGCCGCGTTCCAATTCCTGCACATCCGGACGTCACCGCTGGCCGCGGCGCAGTTCCCCCAGCCGATCGGGAACGCCGCCGCGCACGTGGACATCACTGTCGGATATCTGTGGAACACGCTGTTCCGGAACGTGTCCCAGATCTTCCTGATCAACGACACCGTGACGGGGATCGTCTTCGTCGTCGCCCTGCTGATCGCGTCGCGCTGGGCGGCACTGTTCGCGCTGATCGGATCGGCCGTCGCGACCGTGACGGTACTCGCGCTCGGCGCCGACGCCACGGCGATCGGCAACGGGCTGTACGGGCTCAGCGCGGTCCTCACCGCGATCGCGCTCGGTTCGGTGTTCTACGACCCGTCGTGGCGGGTGCTGACCTACACGATCTTCGGGGTGCTGGTGACGGTCGTCGTGCACGCCGCACTGCTGTCGGCGTTCTCGCCGATCTCGCTACCGGTGGGCACGGCGCCCTTCGTGTTCGCCACGTGGCTGTTCCTGCTTCCGAAGAAGCGGTTCGTTCCGGTGCAGCACAGCACCATCCGCGGAGGGGCGGCAGAACCGCGGACGGTGTCCCACGGCGGTGCCGACCGTCATCCGGACGACCCCGGCTCCGCGTAGCACTCCCGGATCTCGACGTCCATCGGGAAACGGACGGCGGTGTCGCCGAACAGCAGTCGCGTCGCCGCCGCTGCCGACGCGAGGACGTGCGCGGCCGCCGCGTCGGGCCGGCGGGTGTGCACCATCACCTCGTCGTGCTGGAAGAACACCAGTTCGCCGTCGCCGGGCGAGGCGGCCAGGCGTCGTCGTAGGTCGGCCAGCAGGCACAGCGCCCACTCGGAGGCGGTGGCCTGCACGACGAAGTTGCGGGTGAACCGGCCGCGGGCGTGCGAGTCGCCGTTCGACCACCACGAATCCGACGGCGGCGGGCACGCGCGGCCCAGCCACGAGTGCACCACCTCGCCACGCTCACCGGCGCGGGCCGCATCCTCGACCAGCTGGACCGCGGTGGGAAAACGCCTGCGCAGCAGCGTCAGGAGAGCCCGGGCCTCGCCCGCGGTGGCGCCGTAGAGGACACCGAGGATCGCGATCTTGGCCTTGGCCCGGTCGCCGCCGAACGCCTCGGCCGCGACGAGCGCGTAGAGGTCGTCGGCGCCGGCGGCGGCCGTCATCCGCGGATCGCCGGACATCGCCGCGAGGATGCGCGGCTCGAGCTGCCCGGCGTCGGCGATCACGAACGTGTGCCCCCGATCGGCGATCACGCTCGTGCGCAACGCCTTCGGGATCTGCAGTGCGCCGCCGCCGCGACTGGCCCAGCGTCCGGACACCACCCCGCCCGGCACGTACACCGGCCGGAACCGGTTGCCGCGCACCCACGCGTCCAGCCACGTCCAGCCGTTGGTGCTGTGCAGCTTCGCCAGATCGCGGTAGCGCAGCAGCGGTTCGACGGCCGGGTGGTCGATCTCGCGCAGCAGCCACTTGCGGGTCGAGGCCAGTTCGATGCCCTCGCGCGTGAACGCCGCGACCACTTCGGGCTGCGACGCCGGATTGACCTGACGCCCGAACGCCGCCGACACCTCGTCGGCCACCTCGTGCAGGCGCGCGGGCAGCATGTCGTCGCGGGTGCGCGGGCCCAGTGCGTCGGCGAGCAGCGCCAGGTGCGCGTCGGTGGAGAACGGCAGCCCGTCGTGGCTCATCTCGGCGGCCGCGAGCCCGCCCGCGGACTCGGCGGCCACCAGCAGGCGTAGCCGCGGATCGCCCTCGATCGCCTCGACCTGCCGCCGGTGTCGCTCGACGAGAACGTCGGGTGCCGTCCACGGCACCGCGTCGAACAGTCCGAGTCGGTCGTCGAGCGGGGTCTCGGCCACGGGGACGTACCGTCCCGCACGCGTCTCGAGCAGCGCGCCGGTGAGCGCCAGATCGTGACAGCGCTCCACCCGCACCCCCGCCGCGAGCAGGGGCTGATACACCCGCGCGGTGTCCTCCCACACCCAGCGTGGCCGCTCGGCGGCCTCGATCTCGCGGACCGCGGCCGCCACGTCCCGGACACGCAGCGGATCGCGCAGTGCCTGACCGGACTCGTCGGTCCGGATCAACGTGGCACCGTCGCTGTCGGGTACGAGCACCGTTCTCACGGCGTCCAGTGTGCGCGACGGTACCGACACTGGTTCGGTAAGTTTCGTGTCGGGCCGCGACGTCTTGTCGTTCGACCGGCTCAGCACATCCGGCTCGACACATTCGAAAGTGGGAGGTTCTCGTGGCTGGTGGTCTCGTCGCCCTGTTGGACGACGTCGCAGCGATCGCGAAAGCGGCCGCGGCATCCATCGACGACGTCAGTGCCGCAGCCGGCAAGGCGAGCATCAAGGCGGCCGGAGTGGTCGTGGACGACACCGCCGTCACGCCCCGCTACGTGCACGGCTTCTCGCCGAAGCGGGAACTGCCGATCATCCGCAAGATCGCGACCGGGTCGATCCGCAACAAGCTCCTGATCATCTTGCCGGTGGCGATGATCCTCAGCCAGTTCCTGCCGCAGGCCCTGCCCTATCTCCTGATCGCCGGTGGCCTGTTCCTCTGCTACGAGGGCGCCGAGAAGGTCTACGAGGCGCTCACCGGCGGTCATCACGAGGACGAGGACGCGGCGGCCGCGCAGGATGGGCCGGAGCGCGAGAAGACGATGGTCAGCAGTGCGATCCGCACCGACCTGATCCTGTCCGCCGAGATCATGGTGATCGCGCTGTCGTCGGTCGAGGACGAACCGTTCCTCACCCGACTGATGGTCCTGATCGTCGTCGCGATCCTCATCACCATTCTGGTGTACGGCGTCGTCGCCGTGATCGTGAAGATGGACGACGTGGGCCTCGCGCTCGCGCAGCGCAAATCGACCGTCAGTCAGAAGATCGGCCGCGGCCTGGTGGCCGCGATGCCGAAGGTGATGGCGGTGCTCACTGTCGTCGGTATCGCCGCGATGCTGTGGGTCGGCGGCCACATCCTGATCGTCAACGTCGGCGAGGCCGGATTCCACTGGCCGGCCGATCGTCTGCACGACCTCGAACACTGGTTCGGCGAACTCGTGCACGGCGGCTTCGGCGGCGTCCTGTCGTGGACCGCGGGCACGGTGGCGTCCGCCGTCGTCGGACTGATCCTGGGCGCGATCGTCGTTCTGATTGCGCACCTGATTCCGAAGCGGAAGAAGAACGCAGCGCACTGATTCGGGATCACCGCCTCAGAGAGAGCATCGCCGTCGCCACCTCATCGGTGGCTGCATCGGGAATCGCGGTCGCTGCATCTTCCATCACGAGTAGCCGGGCCCCGGGGATCTCCCGTGCGCACGCTTCGCCGTTGCCGACGGGAAAGAAGGGGTCGTGACTGCCGTGCACCACCAGTGCCGGGATCGTGAGCTCGGGCAGACGTTCGCGCCAGCGCGGTCCGCAGTCGAGCTTGGAGAACACCATTCTCAGATGGCTCGCCATCTGGATCGCGGGCTCGGTGCTCGGCGTGCGGTCCCAGATGCGTTCGGCGGTCACGCGCGCCGCGGCGGGGTCGTCACCGAGGATCTCGGCGCCGGCGGCGGCGAACTCCGCCACGTCGGCGCGGTCGGACCAGTCCGGCTTCCGCCGTGAGAACAACCGGTCCATGGTCGCGTTGTCATGGTCGGGCAGATCGTTGTCGACCGGCCCGGGAGCGACCGGCCGCGTTCCGACGAGCGTGAGCGCGCCGAAAGCGTCCGCATGATCGAGCGCCGCGACCTGGGCCACCATTCCGCCGACACCGATGCCCGCCAGATGCGCCGGCCGCGCGTCGAGTTCGTGGGCGAGCGCCGCGGCGTCCGACGCCAGATCGCGCAACGTGTAGTCCGGAGACTCGGGGTCGACGGTCGTCGACGCCCCGCAATCGCGCAGGTCGTACCGCACTACGTGGTGCCCGCCGCGGGCGAGAGCGGCACACAGGGCGTCAGGCCACGAGAGCATGGTGGCGCCGCCCACGAGCAGAATCAGCGGTGCGGTGGGGTCCCCGAAGTGCTCCACCCCGAGGGTGACGCCGTTCGCCTCGATCGTTCTCATCCTTTGTGCCACAGGGTCTCCCCTCGTGATCGTCTGTACCGCCGGGCCCGTGAGCGGCTCGCGAAAGCGGCTCTTGCAAAGACAGACCCGGCGCGGACTCGAAACTCATCGGGTGAACCCGCTAGAGCAGCCGCAGACGAACTGCGGTCTCGATCGCCTCGGCCCGAGAATGCACGCCGAGTTTGCGGTAGACACTGCGAATCTGGGATTTGACCGTATTCATGGACACGAACATCCGCACGGAGATCATCGTCATCGTTCGCCCACTCGCGAGTTCGCGGAGTACCTCGAGTTCCCGCTGAGTCAGCCGCACGGTGGTCACACGTTCGCTGAACAACCGTGGTCCGGTCGTCGGGTCGAACCCCGACACGGTCAGCTCCGTCTCGAGACCGGCCGCGGCGATCCAGTCCAGCGATTCCTGGGTGAGGGTGAGGAAGGGGCGGATCGCCCCTGTCAGTTCGGCCAGACTCAGCGCCCGACTCAGATACTCGGACGCGAGTTCGTGCCGAGCGGTCGCAACCGCGGACGAGATCGTGATCATCAGCGCGTCGAGCGTGAACCGCGGACTCACACCAGTGCTCGACAACAGCGTCGACGCCTCGGACAGAGCGGACGAGGGGTCGCCGGCGAGTAGTGCGACACGCGCCCTGACCAACCGCTGCAACTGCGGCGGAGCGGACGCCGCAACAGCGAGCGCCGCGGTGCCGTTGCCGAGCGCGCAGTGCAACTCCGCTGCCGAGTCCGTCAGGAGTTGGTAGCCGAGCGTCTCCTCGCGGTACCATAACTTGTGAATCGAGATCGCGCGGGCGAGACGATCGATCCCCTCCGCGGCGTTGTCGGACAGGAGGGCCAGTCGGCAGTGCGCATGGGCCGCGAACGCCCACAGTTCCTCACTGTCGCTGATCTCGCCGAGCTCAGTGAGGGATTCGCGCGCTCCAGCGGTGTCGGCACGCTCGAGGCAAACGAGCGCGCGCGCGATCCGCCCGCTCACTCGTACCCGATCTTCGGCCCAGTGCGACGAATTGTCGTATCTTTCTTCGATTTTCAACCACTCGAGTGCCTTGTGAACGTCGCCGGCGACGATGTTGTTCAAGGCCAGGCATCCGGCCGTGTTTCGGGTCAGGAAATCGATGCCCATCCCTTCGCCGCCGCGATAGGCCAAGCGGAACTCGTCGGTCGACTCGTCGAGCTCGCCGACCAGCTGCTTGGTGATGGCCCACTGCAGCCGGAGATAGGGGAGGGCCGCCTTGGCCGATGCCGTCTGGGGCCCCCGTGCGGCAATCGCCGCGATTCGTCGAAGACGCTCGGACAACTCGCTCGCGGCGCTGTACTGCCCGCTGATCCGGTGGATGATGATCCGCGTCGTTCCCACCACGAGCACGTCGAACGCGTGATTGGACCGCCCCAGAGCGTCGAGTTCCTCCTCGCCTACCGGTACGACATCCGGCACCTCCGCGTGGCCCGTCCCCAGTTCCAGGAAGAACGCCTCGGCAGCGCGGATGACCGGGTCCGCGGACGCGTACGAATCCGGCAGGGCGCGGACAGCCTCGCGACCGAGCTGCCAATGGGAGTAGGTCAGGACTATCCAGTGTTCCCGAATAATCCGGGCGACCTGCTTCCAATCCGCATTGTCGACTGCTGCCGTCAGGGTCGCGGCAATGTGCTCCGCGACCGCGAGCGGATGCCCGCCACCCGCTGACTCGTCCCCCGACACTCTCGTTTTCACCCCGATCTTTCACCCATTTCGCCCAGTAGCGTAACGAACAAGATCATTAACCTCACTTCGGGGCGACCGGTCGGGGACCGGAGCTGCACATGGTGCCGAGCGAGTCATCGACAACGAAACCGAGTGCATGTGACGGTATTTCGGTGGTCCGATGCAAACGGTCGTGCTCGGCTGTAGCTGGATACCGTCGTAGAGAACTCCCGGCCGCACTCGCGCCCGCGTCACTCCGAGTGGCGCTGCGTGGATGGTGAGGGAGGCTTGGGTGATCTACGAATGGAAAGTGGACAGTACGGAGGCGATCTGCGAGTTCTCGGACTCGGTCCACGTCACTTCCCGTGTCACGGATTTCTCCGTGAGCGGTGTCTCGATTCCGTTGGCCAGGACGACTATCAGCCGAATCGTCGTGCCCGGGCAAACCCATGCCGACTTCGAGGTCCGACGTCCCGGATACGCCTACATTCTCGTTCCGCTCACCACCGGTGCCTACCTCGGTTGGGGCCGGTCGCCCGGGCGCGCCCCCCGCGGCGGCATGTACACGTTCGTCGAGCACGCGCGGGGAACGCTCAGCACCTACTCGCCGGTCGATCTCGCGATCGTCGGGATGCCGCTGGATTTCCATGCCGTGCATGAACTTCCGGAACCGTCTGGCTGCCGATACCGCATGACAGAACTGCCGTTGTGGATGCTCCACGCCCTGTGCGACTGGCTGTGTCTTCCGTCGACCACCCTCGATGAGGGGACCACCGCCGACGCCGAGACGGCCGTGCTGGATCTACTCGGCCAGTCGGTGCCGCACGACGCCGACGCCCCGATCGCCGATTCGCCGTTCTCCCTGCATCGGGAGGCAATCCGGGTGATCGCCGGCGAGTTCCACGACCCGGATCTCAACGCACCGTCGCTCGCGAAGCGACTCGGCGTCTCCCTGCGGAGCCTGCACCGGGCCTTCGAATCACATTCGACGTCGATCTCCCGGGAGATCCGTAGTCGACGGGTGGAGCAGGCCGAGATCCTGTTGCGTGAGGTCGAGTACGCCCATCTGACGTTGACGGAGATCGCGCACCGCTGTGGTGCACCGTCGATGGCCTATCTGCGGCTCGCGATCAAGGAGAAACACGGTATGAGCCCGGCGCAACTGCGCGACTTCTGGGCCTCGCTGCCTGCTCTCGTGTGACAACTCGCCGCAATCGGCGGTCCTTCGTACCGAGCTCGAAGAGCCGGACCGCGATCCCCACTGCGGTCCGGCTCTTCGTGTTCAGTTGTCCGTCAGACGGTCACGGTCACTCCGCGCCGTTACGACGTCGGGCGAGGATCGTTCCGCCGACGGCGAGTGCGGCCACGAGAGCCACGCCGCCTGCGGCGAGGAATCCGGTGTCGATGCCGGATTCACCTGCGCCTGCACCGGAGTCGATGCGTGCGCCCTGTGCGGTGGAGTTTCCGGACTGGCTGTTGCCGGACTGGGTGCCCGACTGGCCGTTGCCGGTGCCGGTGTGCTGGCCGGCGTTGTCACCGTTGCCGTTGCCGTTGCCGTTGCCGTTGCCGTTGCCGTTGCCGGGCTGGTTCGGCTGCTCGACATGGGTGCCGGTCGAGCCGCCGTCGGAGCCGTTCGAGGATCCGTGAGTGGAGCCGGCCGATCCGGTGGGCAGGTCGAGCGAGCCCAGTGCCAGCGAGCCGAGTCCCAGCGAGCCGAGGCCGAGGGACCCCAGGGCCAGCGAACCGACACCCGGAATGCTGCCGGTGAAGCCCTGCTTCTTGATGGTCTTCTCCGACGGCAGGCTCTCGATCGGATCGCCGGTGACCGTCTGGCCGGTCGCGGTGGCGACGTCGGTGACGGCGCCGAACTTCACGTCCGCGTCCGAGACGGTGTACTCCGCGGTGCATGCCATCGACTGTCCCGGTGCCAGGGTGGTGTCCGGGCACGAGATCGGGCTCATGTTGTCGTCTGAGGCCGGTGCCGACTGGACGTCGACGATCTTGACGTCGTCGATCGTCACGTTGCCGGTGTTGACCACGTCGAAGGTGTACGGGACCGTGGTGCCCGACTTGCCCAGCGACGTCGCCGACGACGACTTCACCACCGTGAGTTCGGGGTTCGCGCCGGAGGTGACGATCTCCTTCTCCGAAGGAACGCTCTCGATCGGCTCCCCGCTCGGAGACTCACCCGTCGCCTTCGCCGCATCCTTGACGGAGCCGTGGTCGAAGTCCGCCTGCGAGACGGTGTACTCCGCGGTGCACGCCGTCGACTGTCCCGGTGCCAGGGTGGTGTCCGGGCACGAGATCGGGCTCATGTTGTCGTCTGAGGCCGGTGCCGACTGGACGTCGACGATCTTGACGTCGTCGATCGTCACGTTGCCGGTGTTGACCACGTCGAAGGTGTACGGAATCTTCTGGCCTACCTCGTTGATCGCCGTCGCGGACGACGACTTCACCACGGACAGCTGCGCCACGGCACCGGTGACACCGACCTCGATGCCCGACTCCGGGCTCTCGACCGACTCTCCCTGTGGGCTCGTGCCGGTGGCGGTTGCGATGTCCTTGACGGACCCGTTGTCGAAGTCGGCTTGGGAGACGGTGTATTCGGCGGTGCAGTCCGTCGAGGAGCCCGGTGCGAGGGTGGTGTCCGGGCACGAGATCGGGCTCAGGTTTTCGTTCCGTGCGGGTGCGACCTGCTCGTCCGAGACCGCGATGTCACTGATGGTGACGTTGCCGGTGTTGACGACCTTGAAGGTGTAGGGCACCTTCTGGCCCACCTCGGTGATGTCGGTGACGGTCGACGACTTCACGACGGCGAGCGACGGGTCGATGCCGGTCGCGCCGATCTCCTTCTCGGCCTGGGGACTCGTGATCGACTCGCCTTGGGGGCTCGTGCCGGTGGCGGTTGCGATGTCCTTGACGGACCCGTTGTCGAAGTCGGCTTGGGAGACGGTGTATTCGGCGGTGCAGTCCGTCGAGGAGCCCGGTGCGAGGGTGGTGGCCGGGCACGAGATCGGGCTCAGGTTTTCGTTCCGTGCGGGTGCGACCTGCTCGTCCGAGACCGCGATGTCACTGATGGTGACGTTGCCGGTGTTGACGACCTTGAAGGTGTAGGGCACCTTCTGGCCCACCTCGGTGATGTCGGTGACGGTCGACGACTTCACGACGGCCAGCGACGGATCGGCGCCGGAAACGCCGACCTCGAAGCCCGACTCGGGGCTCTGGATCGGATCACCGTCGGGAGATTGGCCGGTGGCGGTTGCGATGTCCGCGATCGACCCGTTGTCGAAGTCGGCCTGCGAGACGGTGTACTCCGCAGTGCAGGTGGTGGAAGCGCCGGGTGCGAGTGCGGTCTCCGGGCAGCTGATCGCGCTGAGATTCTCGTCCTCGGCGGGCGCGACCTGTGTGTCAGTGACCACGATCTCGGTCACCGTGACATTGCCGGTGTTCGTGACCTCGAACGAGAACGGCACCTTCTGACCGGCCTCGGTGATCTCGGTCGTCGACGACGACTTCACGAGCGCGAGCGCCGGAGCCTTTCCCGTGACTCCGATCTCGACGTCCGACTCCGGGCTCTCGATCGACTCGCCCGCAGGGGTCTTGCCTGAGGCGGTCGCGGTGTCCGCGATCGATCCGTGGTCGAAATCGGCTTGTGCGACGGTGTATTCCGCGGTGCAGGTAGTGGAAGCGCCCGGTGCCAATGCGGTTTCCGGGCAAGAGATCGCGCTCAGGTTCTCGTCCTTCGCGGGCGCCGCCTGCTTGTCGGTCACCGCGATGTCCGTCATCGGCACGGTGCCGGTGTTCGTCACTTCGAACGCGAATGGAACCTTCTGGCCCACTTCGGTGATCTCGGTCGTCGTCGAGGACTTCTTCACACCCAGCGACGGGATCTGTCCGGTGTTGACGACGTTGCACGCGTAATCGTGCTGCTCGGTCACGGTCAGCTTCCAGCCGGGGCCGCTCCCCGTGACCTGGACCGGCTGTCCCGTCGTGTCGTCCACACACGAGATGGAGGGCGAGTAGTCGGACAGGCCGCTCACCGAACCGGGCGCCATGCCGTCGGTGATCGTGTAGGTCGCGCCCTGGCTCACGGGCCAGTCGGTCGTCGACGCCGATACGGACGTGCCGGTGGTGGTCGCCGACGTCAACGTCGTGCCGGCAGTGTTCACCAGACCGACCGTGAACTGGTCGCCGTCGGCGACACGTCGGTCGACTGTCTTGGTGACCGTCACGGTCGGGATCGACGCGGTGGCGCACCGGGCGCCGTCGTTGAGGCTCGATGCCGGTCCGTTCGCCGCAAGGATCGTCTTCCTGGTGACGGGATCGATCCGGTAGATCTTGCCGGTCGGATTGTTCAGTGCGTACAGATAGCCCTTCGAGTCCGCGTAGGTGGCGCCGTACCCGACATTGCTGTCAGTGCCGGCGAGCGGACCCAGGTCGACCATCTTGCCGCTCGCAGGGTCGAGTCGAACCAGGTGTGCCGCCGCGGAGGGGGCACCCGTCGTCGTCGAGACGCCGTGCAGGGCGCCGTTCACCCAGGTCAAGTCTGACGGGTACTGGATGCCGTTCAGGCCCTGCATCGTTCCGGACGAGAGCACCTTGCCGAAGGTCGATGATCCCGGCGCCAGGTCGATCTCGTACCACGGGCTGCCTGCGGTGCCGTCGGTCAGCCAGTAGTGTCCGCGGTCGTCGAAGTCGCCCGCGTTGTACGAGCGGACCTGCACGCCCTGCGGAACCCCGATGTCCGTCACGGAGTTGTCGGCTGCCACTCGTACCAGCAACTGTCGGCTGGTGTCCCAGCCATACATGTAGTTGTCGAGGGTGTTGTAGCCGATCGCGTTGACCGGGACGCGTGTGGTGCCGGACGGGATCGACTGTCCCGTCGCCAAGTCGATCTTGGTGACCGAGTTGGGCCCGGCGCCGCCCGCAGTGCTCTGGAACAGGTATCCGTAGGCGTCGCAGGCGAAAGCGGATCCCGATGCGGCGGGGGCTGCCGCGGGCTGGGCCGATGCGGCGGGCGCACCGATCCCGACCACCGCAGCGGTCAGCGAGAGTACGACCGTCGCAGTCAGGGGTCCGGACGCCGTGCGCCTTCGACGGCCCCACCGTCTGTGTGTGCGAGTGGACAAACTCGACTCCTTTCAAGGGCTTTGTGAGCCAACACGATCGAGATCTCGCACCGCAGAGTCGATGTGCTCGAAACACTGCCCCCCGGAATCCTCTCGACGCTCTCGCCGAAGGGTTGCCGGCCAGCCGAATTCGGCCGCTGGTATCGAAGATTCGACTGGTGTGTGTGGGCGTGCCGGCGAGTGGGCGGCACGCGACGTCGACGGTACCCAGGTCCGCGCCGGGCGTCGGGCGCCAGGCGCAACCGTGCAGTCCCCTGGCGCGAAACTGAAGTCGATGCGCGACAGTCACTCCCGCCGCGGTCGATCGATGGCACAAAAGTGCATCTCTGGCGCAAAAGTGTACGCCCGACGGACGAATCTGTTCGGGCGTAGCCGATGTCGGAGCCATAGAATCGGGCACGGCCGGTCCGGACCGAGACCGACCTCGGAACCGCACGAAGAAGGGCTATGAACCTCTCTATCGACCCGTCATTGCCCGTACCCATCCACGCGCAACTGCGCGACCAGGTGGTCGCCGGCGTGCACGACGGCGCGCTGCCGGCGGGCGCTCTGCTGCCGACAGTGCGCGGACTGGCTGCCCGGCTGGATGTTTCGCCGACGACGGTGGCCCGCAGCTACGGGGAGTTGCGGGAACTCGGGATCATCACGACGTCGGGACGGCAGGGCACGCGGATCGCCGAAGTGGGCACGCATCCGCGAATGCGCGCGCAGAGATCTGCCGTCGCCTACGCGGAGACCGCGCACCTGCTCGGAATTCCTGCGAAAGAGGCGCTTTCGTATGTCAGGGCAGCGTTGAACGCCCGCTAGGTCGTAGCTCCCTCAGCGGTCGTGGTCGGGAACCTGCGCGCCACGTTCTCCTCCGTCGACGGTCCGGGCGCCCAGGACGCGATCCACGGCCCGGTGCCCTCCGACGGATCGAAAACCCCGTCCTCGAGCCACGTGTACTCGCCGCCGAGAACGCCGCGGCTGATTCGGTGGTCGGTGTCGTCGGTGTTCTCCCACAGCGCCGCGAACAGCCGGTCGATCCGCAGCCTCGACTGCTTGCAGAAAGCATCGGCGAGGTCGACGGCGGCCTCGCCGCGGACCGGGTCCTCCGCGTGCTCCATGTCCGCGCGCACGCAGGCCGCCGACATCGCGAACAGCTCGGCTCCGATGTCGACGATGCGCCCGAGGAACGACTGGTGCTTCTCCATGCCCGCCTGCCAGCGCGCCATCCCGTAGAACGTGGACCGGGCAAGCTTGCGCGCGTTCCGTTCGACGAATCGTAGATGCGTTGCCAGTGAACCGAATTCGCCGTACGAGGTGGGTAGCTGGCCCTTGCCGGAGACCAGGTGCGGCAGCCAGCGGGCGTAGAAGCCGCCGGCCCCGAGGGCCGCCTTCGCCTTGTGTTGCATGTCGGCTTTGGGATCGGCCAGGTCGCCCGCCGCCGCCAAGTGCGCGTCGACGGCCTCACGCGCGATGAGCAGTCGCATGATCTCGCTCGAGCCCTCGAAGATCCGGTTGATCCGCAGATCGCGCAGCAACTGCTCGACGGGCACCGCGCGTTCACCGCGGGCCGCGAGCGACGCCGCAGTCTCGTAGCCGCGTCCGCCGCGGATCTGCACCAGGTCGTCGGCGATCTGCCAGGCCATCTCGCTGGACCACAGCTTGGCCAGCGCGGCCTCGATGCGGATGTCGTTGCGACCCTCGTCGGCCATCCGGCCGGCCAGGTCGAGCACCGCCTCGAGCGCGTACGTGGTGGCCGCGATGAACGAGATCTTGGCCTCGACCGCGCCGTGCTCGCCGACGGGCCGGCCCCACTGCACCCGCTCGGCGGACCATTCGCGCGCGATCTTGAGCGACCACTTCCCGGCCGCCGCACACATCGCCGGAATCGCCAGCCGCCCGGCGTTGAGCGTGGTCAACGCGATCTTGAGGCCGTCACCCTCGCGTCCGACGAGGTTCTCGGCCGGTACCCGTACCTGGTTCAGCCGGGTGACGCCGTTCTCGATCCCGCGCAGACCCATGAACGCGTTGCGGCGTTCGACGGTGATGCCGGGGGAGTCCGCCTCCACCACGAACGCGCTGATCCCGCCGCGCTTGCCCTCCCGGTGCGGCACCCGCGCCATCACCACCAGCAGCTCGGCCACGACACCGTTGGTGGTCCACAGCTTGACGCCGTCGAGGATGTACGCGGAGCCGTCCTCGGTGGGGACGGCGGTGGAGGCCAGCCGGGCCGGGTCGGACCCGACGTCGGGTTCGGTGAGCAGGAACGCCGAGATCGCGCCCTTCGCGCAGCGCGGCAGGAACTTCTTCTTCTGCTCGTCGGTGCCGGCCAGCTTCAGTGGTTCCGGCACCCCGATGGACTGGTGCGCGGACAGCAGCGCGCCCAGGCTCGGGTGGACCGACGACACCACCATGAGCGCGCGGTTGTAGGCGACCTGGGACAGGCCGAGCCCGCCGTACTCGACCGGCACCTTGAGTCCGAAGCAGCCGAGTTCGGCCAGACCCGCGACGTAGTCGTCGGGGATGCGGGCGTCCCGTTCGATCACCGACCCGTCCAGGCCGCGGCAGTAGCGCTCGAGTTCGGCGACGAACGCGTCGGTGCGTGCCGCCTCGTCGGCGTCGGGCCGGGGGAAGGGATGGACGAGGTCGAGCGGGAATCGGCCGAGGAACAATTCCTTGGCGAAGGACGGCTTGTCCCAGCCGCTCTCCCGCGCCTCCTCGGCGACCGCTCGGGCCTGTTCTTCCGTCACCTGGGTCGGTGCCACCATGATCCGCCTCCTCGAAGAGAGCGATCGAAGAACCTATCCACAAAGCTACTGGCGAGTATTCCCCTCGGCCGGGGTTTGTGGAACCCGTGCGAGAATCGATGCCCGGAGGTAACCATGGTCAGCTCGGCAAGGCCGCCGGCGTACACGATGCGTCAGCTGTTCGTTTTCGTCGCCGTCGCCGAGACCGGAACCATCCGGGCCGCGGCGGACCGACTGCACGTCTCGCAGTCCGCGGTCTCCCTCGCGATCACCGAACTCGAACGCGGGCTCAAGTCGCAGCTGTGCGTGCGCCGCCGCGCCCACGGCGTCCAGCTGACACCCACCGGCGAACGGGTGCTGACCCGCGCGAAGGCGCTGCTCGAGCAGGCCGGGGACCTGGCCGCCGAGGCGTCCGGCGCCGCGGGCGTCCTCACCGGTCCGCTCGCGATCGGCTGTTACTCGTCGCTCGGCCCGACGCTGCTGCCCCGGCTGCTGTACGAGTTCAACCAGCTGCACCCGCGGATCACGGTCGACTTCGTCGAGGACACCCAGGACCGGCTCGAGCAGCGGCTGATATCGGGCGAACTGGACCTCGCGATCGTCTACGACCTCGACCTGTCCCCGGAACTGCGGCGCGCCCGGATGGACACCCGGCAGCCCGCGATCCTGCTGCCCGCCGACCACCGCCTCGCCGACGCCCCGGTCGTCGAACTCGCCGAACTCGCCGACGAACCGATGGTGCTGCTCGACGCCCCGCCCAGCTCGTTCCACGCGCTGCAGATGTGCAGCCGCGCCGGATTCACACCGCATGTGCGGTTTCGTCCCAAGAACTTCGAGACCGCCCGCGCGCTGGTCGGCCGCGGCTTCGGCTGGACCCTGCTGATCCAGCGGCCGCAGCTCGACGTCACGTACGAGGGGCTCGGCGTCGTCGTGCGGCCGGAGGTGGAGCCGCCGGTGCCCGAGGTCGACATCCTTCTCGCCTGGTCGCAGGATGCGCTCCTGAGCCGGACCGCGCGCGCATTCGTCGACTTCGCTGTCGACGGGGAGACCGACGATGCCGCCGGGGATGTCGCAGCCCACTGAGACGGCATCGGTGTAGCCACTCTCACACGGGACAATCGGTCCGGAACAAGGCAGGATTCAACGGTGGCGAGTCCGCTACCCGGGCGTGCGTCCCATCTGAGTGACAAACCTCAGAATTTCTGCACATTCACCCCGTTTTCTTGCGCTTTTCACGCGATGTGATCCAGGTCAAGATGTCCTGCAGGCCGCTTCGTCGGCATGCGTGCAGGTGGGCTCTTCCCTGCGCGCCTCCAGAGTTGAAAGGCACCCGAACCATGACGGCAACCATGGCTGCGGCCCCGCCGCAGGAGTTGCACCGCAAGGCCCGCAAGGCCGCGCTGGGCAGCTTCGTCGGCACCGCGATCGAGTGGTACGACTTCTTCATCTACGGCACCGCCGCCGCGCTCGTGCTCGGTCACCAGTTCTTCCCGAACTCCTCGGACCTCGCCGGCACGCTGGCGTCGTTCGCGACCCTCGCCGTCGGCTTCATCGCGCGCCCCATCGGTGGCGTCGTCATGGGCCACTTCGGTGACCGCGTCGGCCGCAAGTCGATGCTCGTCATCTCGCTGCTGCTCATGGGCTTCGCGACCGTCGGCATCGGTGTGCTCCCCAACTACGAGGCGATCGGTGTCTTCGCCCCGATCCTGCTGGTGACGCTGCGCTTCATCCAGGGCCTCGGTGTGGGCGGCGAATGGGGTGGCGCGGTGCTCGTCGCCACCGAGAACGCGCCCGAGGGCCGCAAGGGCCTCTACGGTGCGGCGCCGCAGATCGGCGTCCCGGCGGGCGTCCTCGTCGCGAACCTCGTCTACCTGCCGCTCACCGCGTTCATGAGCGACGAGACGTTCAAGGCGTGGGGCTGGCGCATCCCGTTCCTTCTCAGCGCCGTCCTCGTGCTGGTCGCGATGTGGATCCGACTCGGCCTCGAGGAGAGCAGCGAGTTCAAGGAGTCCAAGGATCAGGAGCAGCCGAACAAGCTGCCGATCATGGAGGTCCTGACCAAGCACTGGAAGACGGTCCTGCTGGCCGGTGGCACGTTCATCGCCACCAACGGCATCGCCTACGCGTACATGGTCTACGTCCTCAAGTACGGCGAGAAGGAACTCGGCTTCAGCAAGACCACGATGCTGTTCCTGCTGATCGGCTCGTGCCCGTTCTGGATGGCTGGCATGGCGTTCAGTGCGTGGAAGTCCGACACGATGGGACGTCGTCCGGTCTACGTGCGCAGCTCGATCGCCCTGGTAATCGCCGCCGCCGTGTTCTTCCCGCTCATGGACACCGCCGTCCTGCCCGTCATGGTCCTCGCGATGATCGGCCTCGGCTTCACCCTCGGCTGCTGCGCCGGCCCGCAGTCCGCGCTGTTCGCGGAGCTGTTCCCGCCCGCGATCCGCTACTCGGGTGCCTCCCTCGGCTACCAGATCGGCGCCATCCTCGGCGGCGGCCTCGCCCCGATCATCGCCACCGCGCTGTACGCGAGCTTCGAGACGTCGCTCGCGATCACCGGGTACTTCGTGCTGATCGCGCTGATCAGCCTCGCCAGCATCCTCGTGCTGAAGGTTCCCGGTACCAAGCCCTCCCGTCCGATCGAGCAGGAAGCGGAGTAAGTCAGTGTCGACCTACTACCAGCCCAAGAAGTACGCCCCCTCGGCGTTCGAGTCGATGACGGCCACCGACGAGACGCTGCCCGTCGTCATCGTCGGCGCCGGCCCCGTCGGCATGGCCGTCGCGCTCGGACTCGCGCAGCGCGGCATCCCCGTCACGATCATCGAGGCCGCCGACCAGGTGTCGTTCGGCAGCCGCGCGATCTGCATCTCCCGCCACAGCCTCGAGGCCGCCGCGCGCCTCGGCTTCGGCGCCGAGCTCGAGAAGATCGTGCTGCCGTGGGTCGGTGGCCGCAGCTTCTACCGTGACCAGCAGGTCCTGCACTTCCAGATGCGCAACGCCGACCACGACGTGCGCCCGCCCATGATCAACGTCTCCCAGTCGGAGTTCGAGCAGATCATGGTCGACACGATCGAGGCGAACCCGCTCATCACGCTGCACTGGTCCGCGAGCATCGCCGGCGTGCTGCGCTCCGACGACGAGGTCACCCTCGAGGTCGAGTGCGCCGACGGCAAGCGCCACCTGCGCGCCCGCTGGGTCGTGGCCGCCGACGGTGGTCGCAGCCGCATGCGCGAGCTGGCCGGACTGCGTCTGCAGGGCAACAACTACGACGGTCGCTACGTCATCGCCGACATCCACTGGGAGTCGGAGCTGCCGGCCGAGCGCATGGTCTGGTTCGATCCGCCGAGCAACCCCGGCTCGACGATCATCATGCACAAGCAGCCCAAGGACATCTGGCGCATCGACTACCAGCTCGACCCGTCCGAGGACGCCGAGGTCGAGACGCAGGAGGACCGCATCCGGGACCGCATCACGCGGCACCTGGAGTGGTTGCAGAACGACCTGCCGTGGACGCTCGAGTGGCACGGCTTCTACAGCGCCCGTGCCCTCGCGCTCGAGGACTTCACGCACGGCCGCCTGCTGTTCGCCGGCGACGCCGCCCACCTGGTGCCGATCTTCGGTGTCCGCGGCCTGAACTCGGGCATGGAGGACGCCGAGACCCTCGCGTGGCAGCTGGCCGCCGTGATCCAGGGCAACGCCGGTGTCGAACTGCTGCAGGCGTACTCGGTGGAGCGTCACGACGCGTGGCGGCAGAACGTCGCGAACGCCGGCAAGAGCACGCTCATCATGTCGCCCGGCAGCCACGGCTACCTGACGACCCGTGACGCGATCCTCGCGCTGGCGGTCAACCGCCCCGAGTTCAGCCACCTCATCAACCCGCGTCAGTCCAGCGCCACCAACTCGCGGATCTCGCCGATCACGTGGCCGACCCCGGCCGACGTCGCGGGCGTCGCCGCGGGCGACCCGGTCGACGACCGTCGCGTGGTGACCGCCGACGGCACCGAGACGTCGCTCAACAAGTTGCGCGGCACCGGTTTCGCGGTCCTCGGCGTGAACGTCGATGCCGCCGCCCTCGCCGCCGCGACCGCGACCCTTGCCGGTGCGCTCGCGCCGGAGTCGGTGCGCGCCATCCTGATCGGCAGCGACACTTCCGACGCGTCCGTCTCGGTCGTGCCCGATGCCGACGGTGGTGTCGCGTCCGCACTCGGCGCCCGCGACGGTGAGGTCTTCGTGATCCGTCCCGACGGCCTGCTGCTGTGCCGCATCGACGGTGTCGGACGCATCGAGGACGTCGCCCGCCACCTGAGCCTGGGCGACGCCCCGGCCGGTGCCAGCGCCGCCGTCGACAGCGGACCGGCCATCGACCCGGCCGAACTGCGCCGCGAGAACGTGTGGATGGGCCTGTCCGACGCCCTCGACCAGGTCGGCGAGAACGACCGCGAGGGCTTCCTCGCCCGCCTCGCCCTCGTGCTCGGCTCGCAGGTGGGACAGCGCGAGTTCGAGGAGGCCATCGCGGCCGCCGCCGATCCGTCGCTCACCGTCCCGGCCGACCGGAACGCGGACGCCACCATCGGTGGCTGAGCAGGTCTCCACGACCGGGGCCGCACGGCAGACGCCGGCGGCCCCGGTCGCGTCTTCGTGGAGTGTCGTCGCGGTCGCGCTGCTCGCCGGTGTGCTCGCCGCCAGCCAGGTCGGCAAGGTCATCGTGGCGCTGCCGACCGTGCGCGACGACCTCGGGATGAGCCTGACCGCGGCGGGTGTGCTGCTGTCGTCGTACACGTTCGTGGGTGCGCTGCTGGGCAGTGCCGCAGGCGGATTCGTCGACAGGTTGGGTCGGCGCCGGATGCTGGCCCTCGCGCTGCTCGCCCTCGCGGCGGGCGCCGGGCTCGGTGCGGTCGGCCCGGGTACATCGGCGCTGCTGTTCTCCCGGGTCCTCGAGGGACTCGGCTTCATGGGCGTCGCGGTGTCGGCGCCCGCCACCATCACGGCGGCGGCCGGGGATCGACACCGCCGCTTCGCGCTGGGGCTGTGGGGCATCTATATGCCACTCGGACAGTTCGCGGCGATCCTGCTGGGCCCGTGGGTGATCGACGCGGTCGGCTGGCGCGGACTGTGGGCGGTCAACGCCGGACTGCTGCTCGCGTGCGCGGCCCTGGTGGTGGCGGTGGTGCCTCACGTGGCTGCGGTCTCGACCGCATCGGGCGGCGCGAAACCGTCTCCCGTCCGGCGTAATCCGGCCGCTGTGCTGCTGGCCGTCGCGTTCGGCACCTACTCGCTGCAGTACCTCGCGGTGATCGGGTTCCTGCCCACGATGTACGCGTCCGGCGGCTGGGCGGACACCTCGGCCGCGGTGCTCACGGCCCTGGTCGTCCTCGGGAACATCGTCGGCAACGTCGGCTCCGGCGTGTTGCTGCACCGGGGCGTGCGCCCCGGCACGCTGATCGCGGTGGCCGCGACGTCGATGGGCCTGGCCGCAGTCGTCGTCTACGCCGGCTGGGCGCCGTTCGGGCTGTCCTACGGCGCCGCAATCGCTTTCGCGCTCCTCGGCGGTCTCCTGCCGGCCGCCGTGTTCGCCGCCGTGCCCTCGGCCGCCCGCGGACCGCGCGAGATCGGCCCGGTCAACGGCCTCGTGGTGCAGATGTCGAACATCGGCTCGATCGTGGGACCGCCGACCGTCGCGTTCGTCGCCACCCATGTCGGGGGCTGGTCGATGAGCCCCCTGGTGCTGACGACCGCCGCTGTGGCCTCCCTCGCGGCCGGGCTCGCCCTGCGGGCCAAAGAGACCCGCCGACCTCGCGGCGGGTGACGACGGCGTTTCAGTCGTGCTCGTTGTCGTGTCCGCCGGCGCGGCGCTGCAGATAGCGGCGTTCGATCTCGTTGGAGGTGAGCTCGGCGGCCGCGCGGAACTGTTCCCGGGCGTGGTTCGTGTCACCCAGTAGATCGAGCAGATGTGCGCGAACCGCGTGGGCGCGTTGTGCGACAAGAGGATCGTCGGTGAGCCCGTGGACGCGATCGAACTCGTCGAGAAGTGCGATGCCGCGACGTGGGCCGAAGGCGTGTGCGACGGCGACGACTCGACTGAGGCGGACCGGCGTCGTGGGGTGTAGCCGCTCGAGCCACAGATACAGTGCTGCGATCTGGGGCCAGTCCGTGTCGGCCGCGGTCTTCGCGTCTGCATGGGTTGCGGCGATGGCGGCTTGGAGTTGGTACGGCCCCACACGATTGCGCGCCCAGGCCTGTTCGATCAGTCGGCTGCCCTCTGCGATCTGTCGCTCGTCCCACCGTGTGCGGTCCTGGTCGGTGAGGGTGACGAGTTCGTCGTCCGTGCCGGTGCGGGCGGACCGACGGGCATCGGTGAGCAGCATCAGGGCGAGCAGCCCGGAGGCCTCGGGGTCGTCGGGCAGTAGATCGCACAGCATCCGCGTCAGACGGATCGCTTCGACGGTGAGATCGGCCCGGGTGAGTTCGTCGCCTGCTGTGGCGGTGTAGCCCTCGTTGAAGATGAGGTAGAGCACGCGCATGACGGCTGAAGTACGTTGCGCGACATCCGCGTCGGCGGCGATCTCGAAGCGGGCTCCCGCCTTCCTCAACGTCTGCTTGGCCCGACTGACCCGCGTTCCCGTCGTGGATTCGGTGGCGCCGTAGGCGTGGGCGATCTCCGCCGTGGTCAGGCCGCCGACCGCCCGCAAGGTCAATACGACCTGTGAGGTTTCGCTGAGTGCCGGGTGACAGCACAGGAACAGCAGGTGCAGGCTGTCATCACGATCGTGAAGGACGGGCCCGGTCCGGTCGGGGTCGACGAGTACGGCGTTGCTGGACGCGACCTGCTCCTCGCGACGAAGGGTTGCCTGCTCGGACCGGATGAGATCGACCATCTTTCGGTAGCCGACGCGGATGAGCCAGCTCCGAGGTTCGTCCGGTATCGAGTCCTGTCGCCAGGTGCGACTCGCGGCGAGAAGAGCTTCCTGCACGGCATCCTCAGCCGGTTCGAATCTGCCGAAGCGGCGCACCAGCGCGCCGAGCACGTGCGGCGCTTCGGCGCGCAGCACGTCCTCGATGCGCCGCTCCCCAGTTCGCGCTGCGGGGGCCGGGTGCTCCATCAGGCGAAGTCGTCACCCATGATCGGTCGGATCTCCATCGGCTCGCCGAGGACTTCGACCATTCGGGCGACGATGTCGCGCGCACGCTCGAGGCTCGAGCAGTCGATGATCGCGAAGCTTGCGAGCACCTCCTTCAGTTCGGCGAAGGGGCCGTCCGTGGCAACGACTCCCGCATCCGTCTTCCGGACAGTCGTCGACACCACAGGGTGGCCCAGGCCCTCGCTCAGGACGAACTCACCTGTTTCGCGAAGCTCGGCCTCGAACTTCTGGTAGGCGGCGAACGCGGCCAGGGCGTCATCGCTGGGGACATCGGCGGTATCGGCGTCCCACGCATCCGCGGGGGTATAGCTGAGCAGCAGAAACTTCATCGCTCTCCTCCGTAGCTCGTTCTCTTTGGCAGCCTATGTGTTTCACAGCTCGCGGCGCAGTTCGAGCGAATACGCCGTGACCCACGTGAATGCGACCAGCCCGGTCGCCGCGATCTGGATGCCGGACTCCGGGGACATCGGCAGCAGCAAGACCACGGCGGTGATCCCGTGGCCCACTGCAGCCCATCGGCGTCGCGCGCGGAGCGAGCGGACCAGCAGTGCGATGCACGCCGCCGCGAGTGCGAGGAACGACAGGGCCGCTGCGGCCGAGTGGACGACGGCGTGCCACGACATGTCCGCCGCACCTGCCGGTGCCCCGATCGGGAATCCGTTCTGCGGGTCCATCGGGAAGCAGCCGGCAACGACGAACCCCGCCCCGAAGATGCCGAGGAACACCGGCACGACACGTGAACCGACACCGTCGGTCACGATGCGGTGGTGCGCGACAGCGAGGGCGAGCACACCCAGTCCCGCCAGTACGAAGGTGACCGCCTGAATCCAGCCGAGGTCGCCCGTCGCCAGCTGGCTGAGGGGGTGGATGCGAAGGTCGAAGCCGTCCCGGGTCAGTGCCTGCACCGTGGACGAGATGTAGAACAGCGGACCGACGCTCGCGGCGGCGGTGAGCAGGTGCCGTGTCTGCTCGGCCGATCGATGCGTCGCGTGCTCGTGAAGTGCCGTGGTGGCCATGATGTCCTCCGGTCGTCGTGTCCGCCCGTCCGGATTCGGACGGCTTTCACGGACACCACGGAGCCGGGATCGCTCCTTCGACATCACCGGACAGGAAACCGGCGAAGATTTTTCCGGTCCGGATGTCGAGAATCCGACCGCGGCTCCGAGGTTCCCACGAGAGCAGCCACTGAGACGCTGCTCCGAACCGGACAAGGAGCACATCATGAGCGACACCACCAGCAGCAGCACGGTCGGCGGCGTCGGCCGGAACGAGCCGCCGCTGCCCAGCGACCGGGTTCGAGCGCTCGACCGGCTGGTCGGCACCTGGGCGGTGACCGGGGGAGCGGCGGGCACAGTGCGGTACGAGTGGATGCCGGGCGGACACTTCCTCATCCAGCACGTCGAACTCGAGCAGTACGGCGAGCGCGTCGACGGGTTCGAGGTGATCGGGCACCTGCATCCGTTCGGAGAGCCGGTCGGCGACGAGATCGTCTCCCGGTTCTACGACTCGGCGGGCAACACCTTCGACTACGTCTACGAACTCGAGGGCGACACCCTGACCATCTGGGCCGGCGCGCAGGGGAGCCCGGCGTACTTCCGAGGCAGCTTCGACGACGGCGATCGAACGATGACCGGCGACTGGGTGTACCCGGGTGGCGGCGGATACTCCTCGACGATGACGCGTCGACAGTCGCCGGCCGCGCCGTGATCGGTGTCGGTCAGCGCAGCAGCAGCGCCCCCAGTCGTCGGGCCGCGGCCATGACGGCCTCGCCCAGCTTCTGCTCCTCCGACGAATCGAACACCGAGACACCGATGCTCACCAGGTCGGCCGGCCGCCGGTTCGGCAGCGTGGCCGAGATGCCCGTGACCGAGTGAGTCACCTCCCCCGAGGTCACCGCGAACCCGCGCTCGCGGGCACGCGTGACCTCGGGGCGTTCGCCCTCCCGCGGCGGTAGCGCCGCGAGCATCGCCAACCCCGCCGACCCGCGGTTGATCGGGTCGATCTGACCGGCGTTGAAGCCGACGTGCGCGCGCGAGTTCCGCGGCTCGATCACCATGAGCGCGCGGACCGAGTCCTCGCCCTCCCGGACCGCGAGGTGCGCGGTCGCCTCCACGGAATCCGCCAGTTCCTCGAGGATCGGACGCGCGAGTTCGCGTAGATCCTGCTCCACCGAGCCCGCCAGCGTGACCAGTCCCGCGCCCAGCAGGATCCGCTTGCCCTCGGTGCGCCGGCACAGCCGGTGCGCCTCGAGCGTGCGCACCAGGCGATCCGCGACCGTGCGGTGCACGCCGATGCCCTCCGCGATCTCGGTGACCGTCAGCCCGTACTTGTGCTGCGTCAGCAACTCGAGGATCTCGAGCCCGTTGTGCAGCGTCTTCGACATCCGCGAATCGAGCTGGACGCCGCCCGTTCTCCCAGGACTTTCGTTCATTTGTTCATCGGAACCGACCGAGGCCATGGATCCCTCCCTTGACGCGTGTGAGGCGAGACACCTACGCTTCATCTTAATCGCACTATGCGTTCGATTATCGCACACATGGCGGGGGCGGTGCAATCCCGATCGGGATGCGCCGGAGAGTGACCGAGGAGTTCGTCATGACAGGGATCGAGAGCCGCGCCGAAGTCGGTGCAGTCGCGATCGTGGAGATTCACCAGCTGTACGGCCGGCAGAGCCACCTCATCGACGAGGGGCACGCGGCCGAGTGGGCGGCCACGTTCACGGCTGACGGCGAGTTCCACTCGCCCAGCTACCCGGCGCCCGTCGTCGGGGCGGCCGCGCTCACCGAGTTCGCCGACGCGTTCTTCACCAACGCGTCCGTCGCGGGGGAAGCGCACCGGCACGTGATCACCAACATCGCCGCCGAGCGCGTCGGCGACGACGAACTCGAGGTCCACGCCTACCTGCAGATCGTCGCGACCCGGATCGGCGGGGAGTCCCGCCTGGTGCGGTTCACCACCGTCACCGACCGGGTGGTGCGAGAGGACGGCCAGTGGCGCATCGCGCGCCGCGCCGTCCGGCGGGACGATCAGGCCCCGCAGTCCTGACACCTCGGGGCTCGACGAACGAGCATCCCGAATCTTTTGCAGAACATTGTTTTTGGAGGAACACCCGATCATGACCGAAACCGCTGACACCCAGAACCCCGGCCGCACCGACGCGTCGCTGATGACCGTGCTGTACCCGGAGATGGCCGGCAAGGTCGCTGTCGTCACCGGCGCCGCCCGCGGCATGGGCGCAGCCTTCGCGGCCGGTCTCGCCACCCGCGGCGTCAACGTCGTCGGTGCCGACATCAACGAAGAGCAGATGACGGCCACCGCGGACGAGATCAACGCCGCGCTCGCCGCGAACTCGGTCGCCGAGACCCCCGGCCGCGTCGTCGGTGCCCGCATCGACGTCACCAAGGCCGACGAGCACGAGGCCCTCGCGCAGACCGCGCTGAAGGAGTTCGGCCGCATCGACTTCTGGATCAACAACGCGGGCATCTTCCCGTTCGCGCTGGTCGACGAGATCTCGCCCGAGCAGATCTCCGCGGTCCTCGACGTCAACGTCGAGGGCGTGCTGTTCGGCGCGCAGGCCGCGTCCCGCCACATGACCCAGGGCGGCGCGATCGTGAACATGTCGTCGGTGTCGGCGCTGCGCATCCGTCGCGGTCGCGGCGCGTACTGCACGTCCAAGGCGGCCGTCGCACACCTCACCGAGTCGCTCGCGGTCGAACTGGGCGACAAGGGTATTCGCGTCAACGCGATCGCTCCCGGTTACATCGACACCGAGATGACCCGCTGGGTCCGCGAGGATCCTGCTGCACTCGAGCACGCGCTGAACGTGGTTCCGCTGCACCGCCTGGGCTCGCCCGAGGAGGTCTTCGGGCCGCTGCTGTTTTTGCTCTCGGACAGCGCCCGCTACGTCACCGGCCACTCCATCGCCGTCGACGGTGGTTCGCGCCATGTCTGAGTCGATGGGTCGTTCCGCAGGCTCCACTCCTGAGACTTTCCCGAACGTCGTCCTGGTCACCGGCGCCGCCGGCGGCATGGGCGCCAACCACGCGAAGGCGCTCGCCGCCCGCGGTGTGCACGTGTGCGTCGCCGACGTCGCGGACACCTCCGCGGTGATCGCCGAGATCGAGGCCGCGGGCGGCAGCGCGTCGGCGCACGAGCTCGACGTCGCGGACTCCGCCGCATGGACCCGCGTGATCGACGAGATCCGCTCCACCAAGGGCGAACTCGGTGGTCTGGTCAACAACGCCGGCATCAGCCGTCGGCGCGAGTTCATGGACACCCCGGACGACGTCTGGGAACTGACCATGCGGATCAACCTGTTCGGCCCGTTCTACGGGATGAAGGCCGCCGCACCGCTGATGCGGGAGAGCAGCGGCGGATCGATCGTCAACATCTCGTCGATCTCCGGTCAGGTCGGCTACTTCTCGCCGGCGTACGCATCGAGCAAGTGGGGACTGACCGGGCTGTCGAAGTCGGCGGCCGGACAGTTCGCGCAGTGGGGCATCCGGGTGAACTCCGTGCACCCCGGACTGGTGGGCACCGCTCTCGTCGGGGGAGCGGACGCCTTCGTCAAGGCCTCGCTGGAGAGCATTCCGGCCGGACGCATGGGCACCGTCGACGAGATCACGAACGCGGTGCTGTTCCTGCTGTCCGACCGGTCCACGTACATGAACGGCAGCGAGGTGACGGTCGACGGCGGCCTGGTGTCCAACGGGCTGTACCACCGCATCCTCGCCGAAACGGGAGGAGTCCTCTCATGAGTGAAGACAACTGGGACGTCGTCGTGATCGGCGGCGGCGGAGCGGGACTCGCGGCCGCGGTGTCAGCGGCCGAGCAGGGCGCGTCGGTGCTGCTGTTCGAGTCGCAGACCGAACTGGGCGGCTCGACGCAGCTGTCGGCGGGCCTGTTCACCGCCGCCGGCACCAGTGTCCAGCGCGGCCTCGGCATCGAGGACACCGCCGAGAAGTTCTTCCAGCACTACATGGACCTCAACCACTGGATGCTCAAGCCGGGTCTGGTCCGCACGTTCTGCGAGAACGCCGGCCCCACGCTGGAGTGGCTCATCGGTCTGGGCGTGGAGATCCCCGCCCGGGAGTCGGCCAACGCGCACATGCCGGGCCTGGCGCAGGCGGGTGTCGAGGACGTCTGGCGCGGTCACGTACCCAAGGACCAGGGCTACGGGCTGGTCCAGGTGCTCGACAAAGCGCGCCGCGACCGGGGCGTCGAGGTGGTCATGAACACCCGAGTGCAGTCGCTGCTCGTCGAGGACGGCCGGGTCACCGGTGTCGTCGCCGACGACATCGAGGTCCACGCGTCGGCCGTGGTGATCGCCAGTGGCGGCTTCGCGCAGAACAAGGATTTGGTCGACCGGTTGTACCCGTTCGCGAACCGGGGCGGCGACTCGCTGTTCGTCGTGGCCGCCGAGGGCAGCCAGGGTGATCACCTCGCGTTCGGTGAGCAGGTCGACGCATCGGTCACCGGCGAGGGCTGGGGCCTGATGCTGCCCACCGCCTACTTCCAGCGGTACCACCACTGGCAGTCGGGCTTCCCGCCGAAGTCGCGGATCTACGTCAACGGTGACGGCCGTCGGTTCATGGACGAGGACGCGTCGTACGCGGTCTCCACCGGGATCATCGACGCCCAGCAGGGTGGGGCCTGGGTTGTGTTCGACGAAAAGGCTCGCGTGAATCTTCCTGTGGGCTATACTGATTGGGCTCCGGAGCGGATTCTCGAAGAGGCCGACTCCGGACGTACGCTCCGAGCCGACTCGCTCACGGATCTCGCCGGGGCGATGGGTGTGCCGGCCGACGCTCTCGAAGCGGCCGTGGCGCGCTGGAACGACCAACTCCCGAACGGTGTCGACGACGACTTCCTGCGTCATCGCACCCTCGCGAACAAGGGATCGACCGCCAACCCGGACCCGATCGGTGAGGGCCCGTTCTACGCCGCCCGGTTGCTGCCTGCCGAACTCGTCTGCACCCATGCGGGCGTCGAGATCGACAGCAATGCATCCGTTCTGGATCGGACCGGTCGTCCTGTCGACGGACTCTTCGCGGCCGGCGAGGCCGGGGCCGGCATCCTCGGCCTCCGGTACGTGGGCGGCGGCAACGCCGTGGCGAACGCCCTCACGATGGGCCGGATCGCCGGAATAGGCGCCGCGCGCACCGCACGCGGCGAATCGACGACACCGACGGCACTGACAACTGCAGGAATCTGACACCGAGCGTGTTGCGCACCAGACACTTACAAAGGACCATCCATGCCAACGAACGATATTGTGGAGCCCGCGGTTCGTAACCCCGAGCCCGCCCGAGGACCGGATCCCGTGCAGACAGAGACCCAGCCGAAGCAGTCCACCGTCAAGGTGGTGCGTGCGGCCATCGTCGGCACCGTCGTCGAGTACTACGACTTCGGTATCTACGGCTACATGGCGACCATCATCGCGTCGCTGTTCTTCGTCTCGGAGAACGACACCGCGGCCCTGCTCGGCACGTTCGCGACGTTCGCTGTCGCGTTCTTCCTCCGGGTGCCCGGCGGCATCTTCTTCGGCCACATCGGTGACAAGTACGGCCGCAAGAATGCCCTGTCCTGGACCATTCTGCTGATGGTCATCGCGACGGCGGCGATGGGCATGATGCCCACGTACGTCACGCTCGGCGTGTGGGCGACCGCGATCCTGGTGCTGGCCCGCTGCCTCCAGGGCTTCGCGGCCGGCGGTGAGCTGGGCGGCGCCAACGCGTTCGTGTCGGAGTCCGCTCCGGCGAAGTGGCGCGCGTTCCAGACCTCGATGGTCAACTCGGGTACCTACCTCGGCTCGCTCGTGGCGTCGCTGACCGCGCTGGCGCTCACCTCGGTGTTCACGCACGACCAGATCATGTCGTGGGCGTGGCGAATCCCGTTCCTGCTCTCCGTCGTCATCGGCGTGATCGGCATCTGGATCCGCAACCACATGGAGGACACCCCGCAGTTCAAGGAACTCGAGGACAAGGGCGAGACCGCCAAGGTGCCCGTCAAGGAACTGCTCACCAGTTCCGGTCCGGCACTGGTGAAGATCATCTTCCTGGGTGCGCTCATCACCGGTGGCTACTACATCGCCTCCGTGTACGCGGCGACGTACCTGCAGAAGGCCGGCGGCCAGTCGTCGACCGTCGCGTTCCTGTCCACGTCGCTGGCACTGGTCCTCGGTGTCATCACGCTGCCGATCGCGGGCTACCTGGCCGACCGCTACGGCCGCAAGCCCGTGCTGTTCACCGGCACCATCGCCGCCGTCGTCCTGGGCGTCCCGATGTTCATGCTCATGGCGGGCGGCAGCATCTGGCAGGCCGTCCTGGGCCAGTCGGTCCTGTTCATCGCGGTGTCGGTGGTCAACGGTGCGTCGTACGTGACGTACGTCGAGATGCTCAAGGCGTCGGTCCGCTACAGCGGTCTCGCCCTGGGCAACAACATCACCAACATGGCCCTCGGTGGCACGGCCCCGTTCATCGCGACGTGGCTGATCGACATCACCGGCAACAACCTCGCGCCGGCGTTCTACTTCGTGTTCTGTGCGCTGCTCACCCTCGGTGCGATCTTCTTCGTCAAGGAGACCAAGGGCATCGAGCTCCGCGTCGACTAGTCCGGACCCGTCGGGCCCCGCCGGTGGCGACACCGGCGGGGCCCGTTCGTACGAGAGGAGACGAACATGTCGCTCAGCGACAAGCAGGAGATCACCGAGGTCCTGTACCGCTACGCACGCGCGGTGGACCGCAAGGACTTCGCCCGGGTGGCCGACTGCTACTTCCCGGATGCGATCGACAACCACGGCGGCTACATCGGCACCGTCGACGGTCTGATCGCGGACATGGAGTCCCGGCACGCGACCATCGACTCGTCGCTGCACTACGTCACCAACGTGTTGATCGACCTCGACGGCGACACGGCGAACGTCGAGTCGTATTGTTTGTGTTACCTGCGGCAGGCGCCGCAGGTTCCGGGCGGCCCGCAGTCGCGGGCCACCGTCAAGTGCCGTTACGTCGACCGCTTCGAGCGGCGCGACGGCGAGTGGCGCATCGCGAACCGCATAGTCGTGTTCGACGAGTCCGTGACCGACGAGATCGTGGACGCCCTGTCCCCCTCCTGGGTTCGATCCCGTCGCTCGTTCGAGGACCCGGTCTTCACCGGGAAGCCCTGACCGGCAACATCTCCGGGTCCTCGAACCCCGACAGCGCCGGCACCCCGTCTGCGGGGGTGCCGGCGCTGTCGTATCCGTCTGCCCGCCGGGTGACCCGGCGTCGACTCAGCTCAGCTCGGAGAGCACGGCCTCGATGCTGGTGATCATCGCGACCGGGGCCTCGAACATCGCGTAGTGGCCGGCGTTCGCGAGGACGTCCAGCTGGCACTGCGGCAGCTGCGCCATCCACGTCGCCTTCATCGTCTCGGCGCCCAGTGCCGGATCGTGCTCGCCGACGATCGCCTTGACCGGGATCGACGTCTGCGGCAGCGCGTCGACGAAATCGGCTCCGCCCCACGCGCGCAGGTAGGCACCGAACGCCGGCCGCGTCGTGTGGTCCACCGAGAACTGCGTCATCTGACGCAGCCACGTGGCCGACTGCCGGTTGCCGGTGGTGAAGTCGAGGATTGCGTAACGGTTGCCGTCCTCGTTCTCGGCACCCGTGAACAGCGCCTGGCTGTCGGCGTCGAACGGGACACCCGACGCGGGCACGGGGGAGATGCCGATGACCGCGGTCACGCGCTCGGGGGCGTCGGCCAGCACGCGCAGCGCGGCGGCGCCACCCATCGAATGACCGATCAGCGCGAAGCGGTCCCAGCCCAGCTCGTCGGCGAGGGCCAGGGTGTCCGCCGAGATCTCCTCGAGGGTGTACTCGCCGGCCTCGTCCTTGCGGGCACCGTAGCCCCGGTAGTCGATGAGCGCGTACGTGTAGGCGTCGGTGTCGACGAGCTCGGGGAGCATGCCCCAACCCTCGGACGTGCCGAACCAGCCGTGCAGCGCGATCACCTTGACCGGGCCGTGACCGACGAGCTTGTGTGCGATGGTCATTCGAAGTCTCCTGTCTGTAACTACCGTCGTCGAGTATGCCGAACGAGTCGGGCCCCGGCCCGATCCCACGCGGGAGATCGGACCGGGGCCCGGTCGTCAGGTCGGATCCGCAGACCCGGGGGTCGAGATCACTCGACCGCGTCGAGGTCGACGCCCTTGGTCTCCCGGCTCAGCAACAGCGCCACCACGGTGATCGACATCGTCACCACCAGGTAGCCGACGACCGTGCCGACACCGTAGTTCTCGATCAGCCAGACCGCGATGAACGGGGCCGGGGCGCCCGCGATGATCGACGAGCCCTGGAACACCAGCGACGAGCCGGCGTAGCGGTAGCGGGTCGGGAACAGTTCGGTGATCCACGCGGCCTCCGGGCCGGCGAGCATGCCGTGGAAGAACGCGCCCACGCACACGCCGAGCCAGAGCATCGGCAGGCTCTCGAGCTGGACCAGCCAGAAGAACACCGGCGCCCACACCACGAGGATGATCGCGGGCACGAGCATCGCCTTCTTGCGGCCGACGCGGTCCGACCACGCGCCGCCGCCGATCATGCCGACGAACTGGAACAGCGACGCGAACGTCACGGCCAGGATGATGTCGCCGCGGTGGAAGTCGAAGTACGTGGTGGCGTAGGCGATGACGAAGACCGTGTACACGTAGAACGCGATGTTCTCGCCGAGGCGCATGCCCAGGCCGATCAGCACGGCGCGCGGGCTGCGCAGCGCCTCGAGGATCGACGAACGTTCCTGCGTGGCAGGCGCCTTCGCGGCCTGCTCCTGTGCGGCCTTGAAGACCGGGGACTCCTCGACGCCGCGGCGCACCCAGAAGCCGACGATCAGCAGCGGGATCGCGAACAGGAAGGCCACACGCCAGCCCCACTGGTCGAACGCGTCGTCGCTGAGGAAGAAGCCGAGGACCGAGACGATGACGGTCGCCAGCACCGTGCCCATCGGGGCTCCGGCCTGCGGCCACGACGCCCAGAAGCCGCGCTTCTTCGGTTCGCCGTACTCGCTGACCAGCAGCACCGCGGCACCGAACTCGCCGCCGAGCGCGAAGCCCTGGATCATGCGCAGCACCACCAGCAGGACCGTGGCCCAGATGCCGATCTGGTCGTACGTCGGCAGCAGGCCGATCGCAGCCGTCGCGGTGCCCAGCAGGATGAAGGTGGTGACCAGCATCGGCTTCCGGCCGAACTTGTCGCCGAGGTGGCCGAACACGATGCCGCCCAACGGGCGGGCGATGAAGCCGAGACCCTGCGTCGCGAGCGCCAGCAGCAGCTTCGCGACGCCGTCGTCACCGGGGAAGAACAGCGGGCCGAGGACGGTCGCGGCGAGGATGCCGTAGATCGCGAAGTCGTACCACTCGAGCACGGCGCCGGCCATACTGCCGGTGAGGACGCGCTTGAAACTGGACTTCGGGGGCTGGTCGGTGGTGGCCGAGCCCGGCGGCACGGCGGCCCCGGTGACGGTCGGAGATCCCATGACGGATCCTTTCGGGTGCTGGAGAGATTCTGGGGGAGGGGGGATCAGAGCGCGAGGCTGATCTTCTTGCCGCACGCGCGTGAGCAGCAGGTCATCATCGACTTGTTCTGTGCCCGTTCGGTCTTGGTGAGCACCATGTCGCGGTGGTCCACCTCGCCGTCGAGGACGGGGGCTTCGCACGATCCGCACAGCCCCTCCTCGCAGTCGCTCTGGATGTCGATGTTCGACGCGCGCAGGGCGTCGAGCACCGTCTGGTCGGCCGCGACCTGAATGGTCAGGCCGGAGTCACGCAGTTCCACCTCGAACGCGTGCTCGTTGGCGGGGTCGAGCGTGGCCAGGTTCGACGTGAAGTGCTCGACGTGCAGCGAGTCCTCGGGCCAGTGCGCGGTGGCCTCCTCGAGCGCGGCGAGCAGCCGCTCCGGGCCGCACGAGTAGATCTGGGTGCCGTCGGCCGGCGTCGCGAGCAGCGCCGGGATGTCGAGGCGGTTGCCCGCGGCACTCGAGTGGATCTCGACCTTGTCGCCGTGATCGGCGGTCAGCCGGTCGAGCAGCGCCATCGTCGCGACATCGCGTCCGCAGTAGTGGATCTCGTAGTCCTTGCCGGTGGCCTTTGCGTGGTCGGCCATCGCGATGACCGGGGTGATGCCGATACCGCCCGCGACGAAGACGTAGCGCTGCGCGTCCGGGTCGAGCTTGAAGTGGTTGCGTGGGCCGCGCATCTTCAGCGTGTCGCCGACCTGCAGGGTGCGGTGCACGTAGCGCGATCCGCCGCGGCTCTCGGGCTCCTCGAGCACCGCGATCTCGTAGTGCGACAGGTCGTTCGGGTCACCGCACAGCGAGTACTGCCGCGACAGGTCGCCCAGCTCGACGTCCACGTGCGAGCCGGGGGTCCACTTCGGCAGCGGCTTGCCCGATGGATCCGACAGCGTCACGCGCACGACGCCGTCGGCGGCCGGGGTGATCGCGTCGACCGAGACGGTGCGCGAGATGTTGGTCTTCGACGGCTCGCCGATCTTGACCGGCTGGCGGTCGTCGAGGATCGACGGGTCGGAACGCTCCGGGTTCTTCGCCGGGTCCCACTGCACCAGAACGTGATCCGGGCCGCGGAACGAGGTATTGGGCAGGTAGGTGAACTCCTGGTCCGGGACCAGTTCCATGTGCGGGAGACGCTTGGTGAACTCCTCGAGGAAGATCTGCATCTCCATGCGGGCGAGGTTCTTGCCCATGCACTGGTGGCTGCCGTACCCGAACGTCAGGTGATCGCTGGAGTTCTCGCGACGGATGTCGAAGTCGTCGGCGTTGTCGAAATGGCGCTCGTCGTGGTTGGCCGACGACGTGACGATCAGCAGCTTCGCACCCTTCGGGATGTCGATGCCGCCGATGGTGGTGTCGTCGGTGACCAGGCGGCGCCACGCGGCGACCGAACCGGAGTGGCGCAGGCACTCCTCGACGGCGTTGGGGATCAGGCTCGGATCGGCGACGATCTCCTCCCACACGCTGCGGTTCTCGAGCAGCAGGCGGAAGGCGTTCGCGGAAGCGTTGGCCGTGGTCTCGTGCGCCGCAACGATTCCCGCCATCATCATCGAGTGCAGGTAGGAGTCGGTGACGACGTCGGGCTGCTCCTGCTGGACCCGGATGCCGAACGGCATCCAGCCGTGGCCGGACGGATCCTTGCGCATCTTGTCGAGCACCGTCCCGGCGTACTGCCAGAACTTGCCGACCGCCTCGGCGACCGCGACCTGCTCCTCGACCGCGGGCCGGCCCCAGGTGTTGACCGTGTGCGCGATCGAGTAGCTGCGCAGCTCGTCCATGTCCTCCTCGGGCACGCCGAGGAAGTGCAGTGCGACGGTGAGCGGGACCTCCCACAGCATCTCGTCGACGAGGTCGGCCCGGCCGGTCTCGATGAACCGGTCGACGTACTCGCGGGTGAGGCGACGGACCATCGGCTCGTGGTGGACCAGTTCCTTGGGGGTGAACGGATCCATCAGCACGCGACGGCGCGGCATGTGCGCGGGCTCGTCCTCGTTCACCATGGTGCGCGCCATCGCGTAGTCGTACTTCGCGAGCGTCGCCGTCGCCTCGTCCGAGACCGGGGTGATCTTCTCGAGCGCGATCGACGGCGAGAACAGGATGTTGTCGCGGAAGACGGCCTTGACGTCCTCGTACCGGGTGATCACCCAGTAGCCGAGCTCGGGGCTGTAGAACACCGGCTCCTCGTCGCGCGACCAGCGCAGCGACGAGGCCGGGTCCACCTGGTACGGGCCGGTGAAGGGGTCGAAGGCGGCGGCATTCGCGGAAACCGGGCAGCCCGTGCTCTGCAGGGCTGCGTGGTCGATCGGGCACACGCTCATGACTTGCATCTCCGTCTGAAGTGAAACTGGCGCCAACTGCGCATTTACGAATAGTGCACACCTTGTATCGGTGAGCGAACTTCGCACAGAGTAAGTGCGGTCACATTCGGGGTCAAGTGCGGCCCCCGTAACGACGTAAGTGGTCTGTAACTACCGGGCCTGAGCTGGCCGAATGCCCGCGCCGCCACCGGGATTCACCGCCCCGGCTCCCCGCCCCCTCGCGTTTTGCGCACTTAGCGCGAGTCGAGGGCCGGGGTTTGGCGCGTCAAGTGCGCAAAACGCGAGAAGCGGCACCCGCGAGGTGCGGGTGCCGCTGGGTGGTGCTCGTCAGGTGGGTGCCTGTCAGACGGTGATGAGGCGCTCGATGTGGCGGGCGGTGCGCTGAACAGCGCCGGCGGCCCGGTCGGTGTCGAGGCCGTCGATCGCGACGACGCCGATGCTGCGCTCGAGCCCGGTGGTGGCGCCGACGCCGTCGGGCAGGCAGATACCCGTCGCGATGCCGACCGCGCCGTGCTCGAGCTGTCCGCGGGTGAGGCTGAAGCCGTCGATCCGCGCCTGGCAGACCTCGTCGGAGTCGTTCGGCTTCTCGGGGCGCATCGCGAGGATCGCGATTCCGGCGGCCCCGCGGTCGAGGGGGTGGCTACTGCCGACGCGGTAGCCGACCCGCAGCAGTGTCGCCTCGGGCTCGGCCACCATGATCACGACGCAGTTCTGCCCCTGAGCTGCGGAGATGAACGCGGTCGCGCGGGTCTCGTTGGCGAGCGAGTGGAGAAGGGGCTGGACGTCGCCGGCGAACTGCGGTTCGAACCGCGAGGCGAGGACGGCGGCGCCCACGCCGAGCCGGATCCGGCCGTCGGCGGTGCGGGCGACCAATCCGTGCGCCTCGAGCGTGGCGACGATCCGGTAGCAGATGGCGCGGTGCACATCGAGTTCGCGGGCGAGGTCGGCCACCGAGATGCCGGCTGCGGACTGTGCGACGACGTCGAGTGCACGCAGCCCACGGTCCAGGGTCTGCAGTGTGCTCATGTTCATCCTGTTCGGGGGGTCGTCGCGCCCGGTTCTGGGCGACACTTTCGCTGGTCTCGGTCCTTTGTACAGACTTTAAGCTGCGTATGGGTAACCCGTTGGCGCACAGGGCCGAACGGGCGCGGCGAAGATCCGCCGGGAGTGAGTGCGGCGCCACAGAAGCGTCGCCAACTAGTAAATAGATATACTAATTGGGTGGAGTCTGTACGACGTTTTGAGCTGCGCGAGCCGCTGCGCAGCCGCGATAGGCTGGCCGAATGAACGGCGACGAGGGGCGCAGCGCGCAGGCGGCGGAGGGTTCGGCGACGCCGGCGCCCGGGTCGCTCGACTTCTGGTCCTTCATCGACCTTGCCAATACGCGTCTGAGCACGGAGTTCGGGTCCACCCATCATTTGGCCACGCAGGTTTTACTGACCCTGAACCGGGCGGCGAACGTCGTCACCTACGACCTGGAATCGTCGGTCCATCGCCCGCGTGGCCTGTCGTGGTCGGCGTTCCGGCTGATGTTCGTCACGTGGCTGGCCGGGCCCATCGAGCCCAAGAGCGCCGCCAAGCTCACCGGTATGAGCCGCGCCGCCGTCTCCAACCTGGCGAAGACGCTGGTCGCGAGCGGTCTGATCGAGCGGTCGCCGGACGCGCACGACGGCCGGTCGGTGCAGTTGTCGCTCACCGAGCAGGGGCGTGCCGAGATGGCCGCGACCTACCGTGAGCACAACGAGCGCGAGTACGCCTGGGCGAGTGTGCTCACCGAGGCTGAGCAGCACATTCTCGTGATGCTGCTCGACAAGCTGATCACCAACCGCAGCCAGTTCGACGTCCGCGGCCGCAACTAGAACCGCCGCCGCTCCCACGGCATCTCCCTCTTTCCCGCCTTCCCGCGTTTTGCGCACTTATCGCTGCGCCGGGGTCCCTCTCCGCGCGTTAAGTGCGCAAAACGCGGGGTGGGCGGGCGTGGAGGCGCGACAAGTGCGCGAAACGCGGGGGGTGGGTGAGGAGAAGACCGCTCGTGTGGTTGCGCTCACGCCCCGAAACTAGTTAATCTGTTTACTAACCTCGGAGAGGGACCGGCGGCCGTGACCACCACAGCCGCGCTGCTGTCTCGCCGACGGTGACGACCACAGCCCGAGATCGGGCGCGAGTACCTCAGGAGGCCGGTCATGGCGTTCTACCGACAGCTCGGCAACATTCCGCCGAAGCGTCACACCCAGCACCGGGACGAGGACGGCCAGCTCTACTTCGAGGAGCTGATGGGCGAGGAGGGCTTCTCCTCCGATTCGTCGCTGCTGTACCACCGCCACATCCCGTCGGCCATCGTCGACGCGACCGTGTGGGAGCTGCGCGACCAGACCACCACGCCGAACCACCCGCTCAAGCCGCGGCACCTCAAGCTGCATGATCTCTTCCCCGAGGAGATCTGGGCCGAGACCGACGTGGTCACCGGGCGCCGGCTGATCCTCGGCAACGCCGACGTGCGCCTGTCGTACGTGGTCTCCGCCAAGGAGTCGCCGCTGTACCGCAACTCGGTCGGCGACGAGATGGTCTACGTCGAGTCCGGCGAGGCGATCGTCGAGACCGTCTTCGGTGCACTGCACGCCCGCCCGGGTGACTACGTCCTGATCCCAATGTCGACCACCCACCGCTGGGTGCCGCAGGGTTCGGAGCCGCTGCGGGCGTACGCAATCGAGGCGAACAGCCACATCGTTCCGCCCAAGCGCTACCTGTCGAAGTTCGGCCAGTTCCTCGAGGACGCGCCGTTCTGCGAGCGCGACCTGCACGGCCCCGCCGAACCGCTGGTCGCCGAGGGCACCGACGTCGAGGTGCTGGTCAAGCACCGCGCCGGTGGCGCGATCGTCGGCACCCGCATGGTGTACCCGAACCACCCGTTCGACGTCGTCGGCTGGGACGGTTGCCTGTACCCGTACACCTTCAACATCTCGGACTACGAGCCCATCACCGGCCGCGTGCACCAGCCGCCGCCGGCGCACCAGGCGTTCGAGGGCAACAACTTCGTCATCTGTAACTTCGTGCCCCGCAAGGTCGATTACCACCCGCTGGCGATCCCGGTGCCGTACTACCACTCGAACGTGGACTCCGACGAGATCATGTTCTACGTCGGCGGCGACTACGAGGCCCGCAAGGGCTCGGGCATTGGCCAGGGCTCGATCTCGATCCACCCCGGCGGCCATGCCCACGGCCCGCAGCCGGGCGCGTACGAGCGCAGCATCGGCGTCGAGTTCTTCGACGAGCTCGCCGTCATGGTCGACACCTTCCGTCCGCTCGAGCTCGGTGAGGGCGCGTTGGCGTGCGAGGACGAGGCCTACGCGTGGTCCTGGTCCGGGCGGGGGCCGAACAAGTGACCATTTCTCCATTGCTGGCCGGCCTGTGCGACGACGCGGCGCTGTTCCCCCCGGGGAACGCGCCGATGGACGCCGCGGTGCCCGCGCACCTCGCGCACGAGCGCAGCGATCACGCTGCGCTGGTGGGGCCGTTCGTGTTCCCCGCACCCCGCCTCGGTGAGCTGCCCGAGATCGTCGCGAAGCAGGACGGCGAGCTCGAGCTGAGCCTGACCGTGCCCGCCGGCACCGACGCCGTTCCGGCGGCGCTCGAGCAGTTGCGTGCGATCGACGACGTGAAGCTGGTCGCGATGGAGATCGGTGTTCCCGAGGGGCAGACGCCGGACGCGCTGTTCGGCGCTCTCGACGAGATCGCCGCGGCCGCACCGGGCGTGGAGATCTTCGTCGAGGTTCCGCGTGACGACCGCCGCCCCGCGATCCTGGCCGGAATGGTCGGCTCGCCGTACTCCGCGAAGTTCCGCACCGGCGGCATCGTCGCGACCGCGTACCCGGACGAGGCCGAACTGGCCGCCGCGATCCACACCGTCGCGACATCGGGTGTGCGTTTCAAGGCGACCGCGGGTCTGCACCACGCGATCCGGAACACGGACCCCGACACGGGATTCGAGCAGCACGGTTTCCTCAACGTCATGCTCGCGACGCATCGGGCCGCCGGCGGCGCGAGCGTCGAGGAGATTGCCGCGACGCTCGCCGACCGTGACGGAACGAATCTCGCCGGAGCACTGGCGGGACTGTCGGCCGAGGCGGTGGACGCGCTGCGCGCGAACTTCCGGTCCTTCGGCACCTGCAGCATCAGCGACCCGCTGACCGAACTGGTCGGCCTCGGACTGGTGCCCCAATCATCCACCGAGCCCTCCGCGCCTACGGGCTCGGTGGATTCCACCTCGATCGAGGAAGGACCCCTCGCATGACCGTCATCTCGATTCCCGCCGACTCCCTGTTCGGTGTCGACAACCTGCCCTACGGTGTGTTCTCGACCGCCGACGCGGGCCCGCGGGTGGGTGTGCGCGTCGGCGACAGCGTCGTCGACCTCGCCAAGGCACTGGGCGACGACACGTTCGCCCAGTCGACGCTCAACGCGTTCATGGCCCAGGGCCGCGACCGTTGGGTCGAGGTTCGCGCGCAGATCACCGAACTGGTCGCCGGTGAGATCGCCGACGACGCGGTGTTCTCGGTCGACGACGTCACCATGCACCTGCCGATCGCGGTCGCCGACTACGTCGACTTCTACGCGTCGGAGAACCACGCCACCAACCTGGGCCGGCTGTTCCGCCCGGATTCGGCTGCGCTGATGCCGAACTGGAAGCACCTTCCGGTCGGCTACCACGGCCGGTCGAGCACCGTCGTGGTGTCGGGCACCGACATCGTGCGCCCGTGCGGTCAGCGCAAGGCTCCGGCCGACGCGGCCCCGTCGTTCGGTCCGTCGATCCGCCTCGACATCGAGGCCGAGATGGGCTTCATCGTCGGTGTCGGATCGCCGATGGGCTCCTCGATCACCCCGGATCAGTTCGCCGAGCACTGCTTCGGCGCCGTGATCCTCAACGACTGGTCCGCACGCGACATCCAGGCGTGGGAGTACGTCCCGCTGGGCCCGAACCTGGGCAAGAGCTTCGCGACGTCGATCTCCGCGTGGGTCGTCCCGCTGCTGGCGCTCGAGGCCGCCCGCATCGACACCCCGGTGCAGGATCCGACCCCGCTGCCGTACCTGCAGGGTGACGAGAAGTGGGGCCTGGACATCGATCTCGAGGTCGAGTGGAACGGCGACGTCGTCTCCCGTCCGCCCTACGCACAGATGTACTGGTCGCCCGCGCAGATGCTGGCGCACACCACCGTCAACGGTGCGGCGGCGAGCACGGGTGACCTCTTCGGCTCCGGCACCATCTCGGGTCCCGACAAGGCTCAACGAGGCGCCTTCATCGAACTGACATGGGGTGGAGCCGAACCCGTCGAGGTCGCCGGTGAGCAGCGCACCTTCATCCAGGACGGCGACGAGATCTCGATCTCGGCGACCGCACCCGGCGTGAACGGTGGCCGCATCGGCTTCGGCGAGGTCCGTGCCCGCATCCTGCCCGCCATCGGTGATGCCCGATGAGCAAGGTCTTCGCAACGGCGGCCGAGGCCGTCGCGGACATCGCCGACGGATCCTCGCTCGCGGTCGGTGGTTTCGGTCTGTGCGGTATCCCGAGCGCGCTGATCGGTGGGCTCGCCGAGCGTGGCGTGTCCGGACTCGAGGTGTTCTCCAACAACTGCGGCGTCGACGACTGGGGTCTGGGAATCCTGCTGTCGGCCGGGCAGATCCGTCGTGTCACCGCGTCGTACGTGGGTGAGAACAAGGAGTTCGCGCGGCAGTACCTCTCGGGTGAGCTCGAGGTGGAGCTGACGCCGCAGGGCACGCTCGCCGAGCGGATGCGTGCCGGTGGCGCGGGTATCCCCGCGTTCTACACGCCGGCCGGTGTCGGAACCCCGGTGTCCGAGGGCGGCCTGCCGTGGCGCTACAACGCCGACGGTTCGGTCGCGGTCGCGTCGCCCGCCAAGGAGACTCGCGAGTTCGGTGGCAAGACGTACGTGCTCGAGGAGTCGATCGTCGCGGACTTCGCGCTCGTCCACGCCGAGATCGGTGACACCGAGGGCAATCTCGTGTTCAACAAGACCGCGATGAACTTCAATCCGCTGGCCGCGATGGCCGGCCGGGTCACCATCGCGCAGGTCGAGAAGCTGGTCGAGCCGGGCGAGCTCGATCCCGCACAGGTCCACCTGCCGGGTGTGTTCGTCCAGCGTGTGGTGCATGCGGGTCAGCAGGACAAGCGAATCGAGAAGCGGACGGTGTCGGCATGAGCTGGTCACGTGAGCAGATGGCCGCGCGCGCCGCGGCCGAGATGATCGACGGCGAGTACGTCAACCTGGGGATCGGGCTGCCGACCTTGATCCCGAACTACCTGCCCGAGGGCGTCAAGGTGGTTCTGCATTCGGAGAACGGCATCCTGGGCACCGGTCCCTACCCGAGCGACGATGCGGTCGATCCCGACCTCATCAACGCGGGCAAGGAAACCGTGACCGTAAACCCGGGTGCGGCATTCTTCGATTCGGCGTTGTCGTTCGGCATGATTCGCGGTGGACACATCGACACCGCGGTCCTCGGTGGCATGCAGGTCTCCCGGAACGGGGACCTCGCCAACTGGATGGTGCCGGGCAAGATGGTCAAGGGTATGGGCGGCGCCATGGATCTGGTGCACGGTGCCCGGCGCGTCATCGTGGTCATGGAACACACCGATCGCGATGGCGGCGCCAAGATCGTCGAGGAGTGCTCGCTCCCGTTGACCGGCCAGGCGGTGGTGCAGCGCATCATCACGAACCTTGCCGTGATCGACGTCCGGGACGGCGCGTTGGTGCTGCGTGAACTCGCGCCCGACGTCACCGTCGAAGAGGTGCAGGACAAGACCGGTGCCGAGCTGGTCGTGGATCTGGCGGACGCCGCCTAGCACCACCCCCGATCGCCCGTCCGGTCCGGACCTCCCCCCCTACGGATCGGACGGGCTTTCCACTTCCCGTGGCGCGATCGCCTCGGCGATGAACCCGGCCGCGCGGCCGAACTCCAATTCCATCTCGACGACGGTGTTCTCGCGCCAGTACCGGATCGTGGTGATGTATACCGCGGTGACCATCTGCGACAGGAAACTGAGCGGGTAGTCCCGGCGCACCTCGCCGCAGTCGACGCCGGCTTCGAGGATCCGCCCGAACGCGGCGAGGAACCGTTCGGTGCGGGCGGCGCTGATCGCGGGGGTCGCGAGATCCCGATCGAGTTCTCGGGTGGTGGCCCGGAAGTACTTCTCGAGCGTGACTGCCGCCTCGACGACGTCGTTGAACAGCGACCGGATCCGCTCGTCGGTCGTCATGTCCCGGGCGAGCAGGTCGTCGATGATCCCGGGCAGCTTGTCCATGTGGACCTGGTGCAGAGAGGCGAGGACGGCATCCTTGTTGTCGAAGTAGTTGAAGAAGGTGCCGCGGGAGACGCGTGCGGATCTGGCGATGTCGTCGATCGTCGTGTGGTCGAAACCGTGTTCGGAGAACTGTTCGCGGGACGCGTTCAGAAGCCTCTCGAACGTCTGTTGTCGCCGTTGCTCCCGCCGTGTCACGATCTCCCGGCTTTCCCCCATCTCGCCGCCCCTTCGTTCCTATCCCGAAGTCTCAATACCATCCGGTCAGTCGGAATCTACCTGCCAACTGACAGTCTCGGACAAACTTCGTGAATCCGACCGCAATCAGGAACGGGGGGCAAGTGACTCCGCTACGTAGGTCGCGGCCTTGTGGAAGCCGTCGGCGAGGTCGTATCCCGGATCCTGGCGCCAGTAGCGGATTGTCGATACGTAGACCGCGGCAACCATCTGGGCGAGGAAGCGCGGCGGGTAATCGGTGCGGACCTCGCCGCGCTCGATTCCAGGCCTGAGGATTCGGAGTAGCTCATCGTTGAATCGCTCGGTGCGCTCCACGCTGACCCCGGGCGACAACAGGTCGCGCTCGAGCTCGCCCGTCACCGCGCGCAGGTATCCGGGCGGTTTGTCCGAGGCCCGCACGAAGTCGTCGAAGAGGCCGATGATCCGGTCCGCCGTGGTCAGGTCCTGCGTGAGAAGGTCGTCGATCAGGCTCGCCATCGAATCCATGTGGCGGATGTGGAGAGCCGAGAGCAGCTCGTCCTTGCTGGGGAAGTAGTTGAAGAACGTGGCGCGGGAGACCCCGGCCAGGTCGGCGATGTCCTCGACGGTCGTGCCCACGACACCCCGTGCGGCGAACAACTCGCTGGCAGCGTCCAGCATCCGTCCGCGAGTCTGTCGCTTGTTCCGTTCGCGGCGGCCGAGTGTCGTGGGCTCGTTCATACTCTCCAGCTGTCTCCCGATCGAGGGTCTATTCGAGGTGGAGCTCGACCCGATGAAGCGTTCCTGTCAGGGCGAATGGCACTTGATAGTCTTCGCTGACGGGCGCACCCGTGTCCAATCCGACGTTGCGTCCCTCGACATAGGACATGGTTCACGGAACCGTGGATGTGAGTCGCCGCGACCCGATCGGCGCGCCGTCGAGCGAAAGCGTCACGAGGCCGCCTGGACCGAACCCGCCTTCCTCGGGGACGAACTCGACTGCGTGTGGCGGTCCGACGGGGCATCGGGGGAGTCGAACGTGTAGGCCATCGAGACGCCTGCGACGGGCTGCTACCTGACGCCGTCGAAGACAGGCTGTCCCAGGCGGCGATCTCGTCGGGCCGCGCGGCGAGTCGGGTGTCCGGCGGGACGACGCCCAATGCCGGATCCACGTGATCGCGTGGTCGGGTGCCCACTGGTTGGTGCCACCGCCGAGGAACCCGTAGAAGTATTGGAACGCCAGGCCGGTCGGCCAGTGGTCGAACGGGCTCGACGGCCCGGACTCCCAGTCGGGGACGTTGTGACACTTGCCGATCGTCCTCTGCATGGGACTCCTGACGGGGCGCGCCGGATGGTGGGGGAGTGATCCGGCGGCGAGGTCGGAAAAAGAAAACGCGAACCTGTTCCAAAAACCTAGACTAGCGTCTATCTTTAGCCTCTGGGTCTAATAATCGAAAATGTCCGGTGAGATCTGCGGTGCGGGAGCGACATTCAAGCATCGATGCCGGAACTCAATGACTGAGGAGGCGGCAGTGGGCGGATCGATCGGGCCACTCGTGGCGGCGGACGAGTACTTCAACCATCAGATCGTGGAGACCTTCGCAACGGTGTCGCAGACGGATTACGCGTGGACCGAGAAGGTATGCCTGATGGCCGCCGCGAAGGACGGTTCGCTGCAGATCGGGTTCGGTTTCGGCAAGTACATCAACCGCAACGTGATGGATGCGTACGCGGGCGTGGCGCGCGGGACCGAGCAGTGGACCGTGCGGACCAGTCGCAAGCTGTCCTCGGACGTGGACTCCGTGGACGTGGGACCGATCCGGTACGAGATCCTCGAGCCGCTGAACTTGATCCGCGTGGTACTCGAACCCAACGAAGTCCAGCCCGTCGCATTCGATCTGGTGCTCCAGGGGACGGTGCCGTGCGTCGTGGAGGAGCGGGAGGACCGCAGGACCGTCACCGGATACCGGCGTACCGCCGACCAGATTCGCTACCACCAGACAGGCGTCGTCAAGAGTGGCTGGGTCGAGGTCGACGGCGAGCGGACCGAGGTCGGTCCCGAGGACTGGATCATGACCCGCGACCACTCGTGGGGCGTGCGCCCCGGCGTCGGCGACGACGTCCTGGACATCGCGCCGGAACCGTCCGAGCGCAACATGCCGAGCATCCTCGCGGTGTGGAACCCGCTGTACTTCGAGCATCCCGACGGCAGCAACTACGCCTTCCACCAGTACCTGCTGCGCTACGAGGCGCCCGGCTACCTGCACAAGGTGGCCCAGGGCGGCTTCGAGTACGCCGACGGCCCGCGCGACCTGATCACCGACATCGAACCCAAGATCACCTTCGATCCGAGCAACAAGCGCTTCCTCGGTGGAACCTTCCACCTCACCATGGCCGACGGCCGCAAGCGGGTTCTCGAGGCGGAGCCGGTGTCCGGCACCGGATTCCACCTGGGAGCCGGGCACTACCTGCGCCCGAACGGAGAGCGCGGTGGATCGTGGAAGGGCGAGTTCTTCATCGACGGCACCTACTACCCCGACACCTCCCTTCCCGAGGTTGCCGAGAAGATCAACCAGTTCCGCGACTGCATCATCCGTGTCCATGACGTCGAGACCGGCGCGACCGGCTGGGGCAACCTCCAGACCTGGGTCGCCGGCTCGTGGCCCGATATGGGCCTGTCCGACGACTCGGCCTCCTGACCGGAGAGATCGGAGGCACATCGATGACGGTGCGATACGAGCGGGACGGTCGTGTCCTCGTGGTACGGATCGAGCGCGAGGAGCGGCGTAACGCCATCGACCGGGAGACGGCCGAGGGGCTCGAGGAGGCATTCGACCTCCTCGACGACGACGATGAGCTGTGGGTCGGCGTGGTGACCGGAACGGAGCGAGTCTTCTCCGCCGGCACCGACATTCGCGAACGTGCGGATCTGCGCATGCCCCGCGGTGGCGAGTACGGGATCATCAGGCGCAAGCGGGTGAAGCCGCTGATCGCCGCGGTCGAGGGATACGCGCTCGGCGGTGGGTTCGAGATCGTGCTTGCGTGTGATCTCGTCGTCGCGGCCCGGACGGCCGAATTCGGTCTGCCCGAGGCCCGCCGGGGTCTGGTCGCGACGTCGGGGGCACTGTTCCGGGCCCCGCGGGCACTGCCGATCAACGTGGCGCGTGAGCTGTTGATCACCGGCCGGACCCTCTCCGCCGAGCGTGCGTACACGCTCGGCGTGGTCAACGAGGTCAGCGAGCCGGGCGGAGCGCTCGCGGCGGCCGTGAAGATGGCGCTCGAGGTGTGCGAGGCGTCGCCCGTGTCCGTCCGGGAGAGCCTGCGCGCACTCGACGTGCAGGCCGCAGACGACGATGCGCGCGGGTGGGACGCCACGGCCGATGCACTGCGGGTAGTGCTCGATTCGGAGGACTTCCGTTCGGGCATCGAGGCTTTCGCTCAAAGGCGTGAACCGGTCTGGCGCGGACGGTAGATCGTTCCGCGTTCCCGGAACTGTAGGAATTTCTGAGAAGGGCAAGAACTTGGCGCAACGCAGAGGTAAGGCGATCGCGATGGGCGGCGAGGAGGTAGACGCGTTCCTCGCCGCCGAGCGCACCTGCCGGGTCGCGACGATGGCAGGTGACGGGCGCCCGCACGTGGCCCCGCTGTGGTTCGTCTGGGATGGCGAGTACCTGTGGCTCAACTCGATCGTGAAGAGCAAGCGCTGGTCCGATCTCCAGCGGGATCCCCGGATCGCGGTCGTCATCGACGCCGGCGAGCAGTTCCACGAGCTCCGTGGTGTCGAGATCAGCGGCGCCGCTGAGGTTGTCGGTGAGGTGCCACGTACGTCGACGCCCGACGAGCAGGTCGCGACCGCGGAACTCCTCTTCGCCCGCAAGTACATGGGCGGTGACAAATTCATCGCCGACGGCCGCCACGCCTGGCTGCGGGTCAAGGCCGACGAGGTAGTCAGCTGGGACTTCAGAAAGAACGCCGCGCTGCAGCAGTGGTCGCGCTAGAAGCCTATCCCGCAATCGAATACGGCTACGTCGAGGCCGGGTCATTACGGTGACCCGGCCAGTCGACGATGCCGCGGCCCGGCTGTCTCCACGGCCTGATCGGCCGTCCGCCGTGAGAATGCCGAAGAGCGGCACTCGGACTCGTTTAGTCGAATGAAATGGAGGTACTGGCATGGCCACCGAGAGTGTGATGCCGGAGGGCGTGGAATCGACCATCACCACAACGGAGACCGATCTGGAGGACCTGCGGGAGCGGTTGGTGACGTGGCTCGGCCACCGCCTGGGTGCCGACTCGACGCCGTCCGTGTACAACCTCAGTCGTCCGGGGCACTCCGGAATGTCCAGTGTCTCGGTACTGTTCGATCTCGACTGGACCGCAGAGGGCGTCCCGCACACCGCTCAGCTGGTGGCGCGACTCGCTCCCGAGGCCACCGCGTTCCCGGTGTTCCCGGGGTACGACCTGCAGCATCAATTCGACGTCATGAGCGCGGTCCGTGAGCACAGCGAGGTGCCGGTTCCGCGCGTCTGGTGGGTCGAGAACTCAGCGGAGCCGCTGGGCAATCCCTTCCTCGTGATGGAGCGGGTCAGCGGTGCCGTGCCGGTGGACAACCCGCCGTACGTCTTCGGAGGGTGGCTGCACGAACTCGATGCGGACGGACGGGAAGCCCTCCAGGGGGCCAGCATCCAGGTTCTCGCGCAGGTGCACGCGATCCAGGATCCGGCCGCGAAGGTGCCGTCCTTGGCGGTGCCATCCGGCGAGTCGAGCCTGCGCCGCCACTTCGAGAACGAGCGCGCCTACTACGAATGGACCAGGCGCAACGACGGCCTGCGCGTCCCGGTACTCGAGCGAGCCTTCGACTGGCTCGAGGCGCACTGGCCCGCCGAGCTGTCCCCCGACGTGCTGTCCTGGGGAGATTCACGAATCGGCAACATCATGTACGACGGGACGTCGCCGGCCGCGGTGCTCGACTGGGAGTCTGCGGTGATCGCTCCCCGCGAGCTCGACCTGGCCTGGTTCCTCTTCTTCCACCACCAGTTCCAGGACATGGCCGAGCAGTACTCCATGCCGGGCCTACCCGAGATGTTCAAGCGATCCGATGTCGTCGAGCAGTATGAGCAGGCCTCGGGTGCCGAGGTACGTGATCTCGACTTCTACCTCGTGTACGCCGCACTGCGGCACGGAATCGTCATGTCGCAGATCGCTCGTCGGCGAATCCACTTCGGGGAGGTGGAGATTCCCCAGAATCCTGACGCGTACGTGATGCATCACCGCATGCTCGCGCAGTTGATCGACGGGACCTACGAGTGGGAGAAGTGAAGAAACGAAGCCGGTTCTACTCGACGAATACCCTGTCCATCAGTCGCCGCGTACCGAGATCAACTACCGCAGCGGCACAGGACATCCCGAGACCGCGCGCCTCCACTCGCTCAGCCACGGCGCCGGGTACGGCGGTGCCCCCGACTGGACGCATGGCGAATGGCGCGGCCGGGACTGGTCGTCGTCCTCGCCGTTCGACACGAACGCGTCCGGGTTCGTCGGCTGGGTCGACATAGCGGCTCTGATCGACTTCGACCTGTGAAAGTGGGGTGGGGCGGTGATTCGATCACCGCCCCACCCCTCTTTGGTCGGCCGTGTCAGCGCCGGATGCTGATCACGCGGGTCTCGAGGAAGTCGTGGACTCCGGCGTTGCCGCCTTCGCGGCCGAACCCGCTGGACTTGACGCCACCGAAGGGAAGTTCGACCTCGAGGGCGTTGTGCTGATTGATCCACACCTGTCCGGCGTCGATCCGGTCGGCGACCTGCTCGGCCTGGTCGACGCTGCCCCAGACGGAGGCTCCCAGGCCGAAGTCCTGCTCGTCGAGGGTGGCGAGCACATCCTCGACGTCGGTGTAGGCGACCACCGGGAACACCGGCCCGAACTGTTCGAGCGCGACGATGTCCGCGGTGTCGTCGACGTCGCGGACGAGGGTGGGCTCGAGGAAGTAGCCCGGCAGGTCGGTGCCGCGTCCGCCGCCCTTGACGATCGTGCCGCCGCCGGCGACGGCCTTGTCGAGCAGGCCCTGGACGAAGTCGAGTTGGGCCTTGTTGTGCAGGGGGCCGATCTTGGTGCCGGGTGCCAGGCCGTATCCGACGGGCAGCGTGTCCATCGCGGCGGCGAAAACGTCGCAGAATCGGTCGACCTTGTCTGCCGGGACGTAGGCGCGTTTGGGTGCGATGCACATCTGGCCGGAGTTGAAGAAGGCGCTCTTGGCGAGGAACGCTGCAGCGTAATCGATGTCTGCGTCGTCGAGGACGATCGCGGGATCGTTGCCGCCGAGTTCCAGCGTCACCGGGGTGATCGTGTCGGCGGCCTGGCGCATGATCTGGCGTCCGACGCCGGTGGACCCGGTGAAAGAGACCTTGCGGATGCGGCGGTGCTCGACCAGTGCACGTCCGACGTCGGGGCCGCCGTGGACGATGTCGAGGACACCGGGCGGGAGAATCGACTGGAGGATTTCGACGACTTTGCCGACGACCAGTGAGACCGATTCGGCGGGCTTGACGATGACGGTGTTCCCGGCGGCCAGTGCGGGCGCGATCTTGGCGATCATCAGGAAGATCGGGAAGTTCCACGGCACGATCGCGGCGACGACGCCGAGCGGGCGGTGTTCGATGCGAGCGGCGCGTCCGGCGGCCTCGGGGGCGGCGGTGACGTCGTCCCATTCGACGCGGGCGTTGTGCGCGAAGCACTTTGCCGAGATCCACACCTCACCGCCCGCGTCCTCGGCGGTCTTGCCCTGCTCCATGCTGAGCAGCGGGACGATCTCCGAGGTCTTGCGCATCAGTTCGTACGAGCACGCCGCCAGGAGCCCCTGGCGGTGGGCGCGGTCCGTGCGCCACGTCGCGAAGGCGTCGTGGGCGCGCCCGATGCGGACATCGAGTTCGTCGAGAGTGGTGACGGGGGTGCGCCCCACCTCGACGAGAGTTGCGGGGTCGATGGAGATCAGTTCGGTTGTGCCGGACATGTTCTGGTTCACCTCGTTACTGGGGCGTGGCGGCGGAGTCGGCCATTGCGGCCATGGCGGGGGCGACGTAGGACCGAAAGACGAGTGCGCCGAATCCGCCGTCCACCGGTAGGTCGGCGCCGCTGATCCACGAGGACTCCTCCGATGCGAGGAAGAGCAGTGCGTCGGCGATCTCCTCGGCGCGGGCATGACGTCCGGCCCAGGTCGCGGCGCCGCCGATCATCTCCTCTCCCATCGTGGCGGTGAAGTCCTCCAGCAGTGGTGTGCCGACGGTGCCCGGGGAGACGGTGTTGGAGCGCAGTCCGATGTGCTTGCCGTCGACAGCGAGGTTGCCGGAATTGACGATCGCGGCCTCCTTGGACAGGTTGTAGCAAACGGATTCGATGTCGGGGAAGTCCGTGAGCGAGTCCAGGGCGGCTTCCCAGTCGTCGATCGCGAGGAAGGCGTTGATCCGCGCGAAGTTCCGCTGCCACATGAATCCGGCCTGGGACGCCGTGGTCACGACAACCGGTCGGGGTCCGAACTTGGCTAGGAGCGCTCGGGTGAGATCACGTGGCGCAAGGGCGTTGATGGACAGCACTGTTCGCCACGGCAGGGTCGCGGCGACACCCGCGTTGTTGATGAGGACGTCGATGGGGCCGTCGATTCGGTCGGCGATCGCGCGCACGCCGTCGTGGGAGGCGAGATCCCCGACGATCATCTGCGCGATCGCGGGATCGGAACTCGGCACCCGATCGACGCCGACGACAGTGGCGCCTCGGGCGGCGAGTTTGGTGACGGCAGCGGCGCCGATACCGGAGGAACATCCGGTGACGACGATCTTCTTCCCGGAGAAGTCGGGCATGCGATGACTCCTTGCAAGTGGGGGGCGCGTGCCGGCATCGGGTGGCCGTGCACGCCGAGCGAGATCAGCAATTCTTAGACTCGAGTCTAAGAATTAATTGTGAACTGTAACACCCCCGATCCTCGCGCGAGAAGGGATTTCACTAGCAGGACAGCGGAACTGGTGACTATTGACGCGTGTCAATTTTCTGCCTACATTGTGAAGCACATCACTGAACGGAGCATGATGGCGAAACCCACGACCTGCATCATCGGCGCCGGCATCAGCGGCTTGACGGCCGGCAAGATGCTCACCGACTACGACATCCCCTACGAGTGTTTCGAGAGCTCCGACCGGATCGGCGGCAACTGGGCGTTCGGCAACCCGAACGGCCATTCGAGCGCCTACCGATCGCTGCACATCGATACGTCCAAGCATCGGCTGTCGTTCAAGGACTATCCGATGCCGGAGGAACTGCCGGACTTCCCGCACCACACCGACATCAAGCGGTACCTCGACGACTACGCGTCCGCGTTCTCGCTGCTCGATCGGATCAATTTCGAGAACGGTGTCGAGCACGCGGAGCACCTGCCGGGTGGGGGATGGGAGATCGTCACCCAGAACGGCGAGACCCGCCGCTTCGACTTCCTGGCCGTCGCGAACGGGCACCACTGGGATCCCCGGCTGCCGGACTTCCCCGGCGAGTTCACCGGCGAGTCCATCCACTCGCACGCCTACATCGATCCGGAGACGCCACTGCATCTGCGGGACAAGCGAATCCTCATCGTCGGCCTCGGCAACAGTGCCGCCGACATCGCGGTGGAGTTGTCGCAGCGGTCGCAGCGCAACAAGGTGACGATCTCCACCCGTTCGGGTGCGTGGATCGTGCCGAAGTACGCGTTCGGTGTCCCCGCCGACACCCTGATCCAGACGATCCCGCAGATCCCGCTGTCGTGGCAGCGCCGGCTGGGCCGCCGCGGTCCGATCTTCCTCTCGGGTCGTCCGGAGAGCTTCGGACTGCCCAAGCCCGACCATCACTTCGGTGAGGCGCATCCCACCCAGTCCCAGGAACTGCTGGTGCGCTTCGGATCCGGAGACATCGACGCCAAGCCGAACATCGAGCGGCTCGACGGCGAGACGGTGCACTTCGTGGACGGCACCAGCCGCGACTTCGACGTCATCATCTACGCGACGGGCTACAACATCACCTTCCCGTTCTTCGACGAGGACTTCCTCAGCGCGCCTGGCAACGATTTCCCGCTGTACAAGCGCATGTTCAAGCCCGGTATGGATGATCTGGCCTTCATCGGCTTCGCGCAGTCCGCGCCGACGCTGTTCCCGTTCGTCGAATGCCAGTCACGGACCCTCGCCGCCTACCTCGCGGGCACGTACCGGCCGCCGTCGGAGGCCGAGATGCGCCGCGTGATCAAGGCCGACGAGGAACGCTTCGTGGGGCACTTCAACAATCGGCCCCGCCACACACAGCAGGTCGACTACTACATCTACGAACACGAGATGCGGACCAAGGAATTGCCCGCCGGCCTGGCGCGGGTACGCAGGGACGGTGCGGTCCGGTTGGCGGGTGTCCCGGCATGATGGGGACCCGTACGCAGTAGCCGACCGGAAGGCCGACACCATGACCAGCCACCCCGCCTCCAGCGACGAGACCCGCACGCGGAGAGCGAACAAGGGTGAGGAACGCCGCGCCGCGATCCTCGAGGCCGTCGAACGCCTACTCGAGGACCGCAGCCTCGACGAGATCAACATCAGCGACATCTCGAGGGCTGCGGGGGTCACCCGGTCGGGCTTCTACTTCTACTTCGACAACAAGGCGAAGGCCGTCGCCGCCCTGTCGCGGACCGTGTACGGCGAGATGCAGGAGGGCGCCCGCGCCTACCTCGCGCGCGAGGGCAGCCCGCGGGAGATGATCGACGGCTTGATCGCCGAGGTGATCGGGACGTGGGAGCGTCACCCCAATCTGTATCGCGCCCTGCGGGATGCGCGGGACTCCGATCCCTCGGTGCGGGAAATGTGGGATCGCGACCGGTTCAGCTTCGTCGATCCGGTGGCGTCGGTGATCGACGCCGAGCGGACGTCGGGGCGCGCGGCTGACGGCCCGGAGAGTCGGGCGCTCGCAGTGGTTCTTCTCGACATGAACGACCGCGCCGTCGAGAGCCTGTCGCGCGGCGGGCCGGAGGCGCTGACCCCCGAGACCGCTCGCGAGGCGCTCGTCGCGGTGTGGCTCAACACAATCTATGGGAGCAAATTGTGAATCGGACCGATGTGGATTTCTCGGTGCAGGGGACGTCCTGCGCCGCCTGGCACTACCGCGGCGAGGGTGACGCCTTCCTGACCGAGTCGGGCCGACCGTGTGTCGTGATGGCGCACGGCTTCGGCGGCACCGTGGACTCCGGCCTCGAGGGCTTCGCCGAGGGCCTGGCCACCGCCGGCCTCGACGTCCTGGCGTTCGACTACCGCGGCTTCGGACGCAGCGGTGGTGAAGTGCGGCAGACGATCTCGATCCAGGGCCAGCTCGACGACTACGCCGCCGCCATCGCGGCGGCGCGCCGCACGGACGGCGTCGATCCCGACCGCGTCGTCGCGTGGGGAGTGTCGCTGTCCGGTGGCCATGTGCTCAGTCTCGGTGCGAGCGACCCCCGGCTGGCGGCGCTCGTCGCGCTCACCCCGGCCACCGACGCCCGCGCGGCGTCGACCGCCTCGATGAAGCAGTACAGCCCCGCGCACCTGGCGAAGAGTTCGTGGGCGGCGGTGCGGGACAGGGTCGCGTCGGCGCGTGGCGGCGCGGGCGTCACGATCCCGCTGGCCGGCCGTCCCGGCGAGGTGGCCGCGCTCGCGCTGCCCGGCATCTACGAGGACTATCACTCCATCGCCGGGCCCAGCTGGCGCAACGAGGTCAGCGCGCGGTCCTTCCTCGAGATCGGCTCGTACCGGCCGGTGACGGTCGCCAAGAACGTGACCGCCCCGCTGCTGGTGCAGATCGGCGATCTCGACCGCAGCGCGCCGCCGCACGCCGCCGCGAAGGCCGCCGAGCAGGCCCGCGCCGAGGTGCGGCACTACCCGTGCGACCACTTCGACGTCTACCCCGGCAAGCAGTGGTTCGATCGGGTGCTCGAGCACCAGATCCTGTTCCTGCGCAGGCATCTCGCCGCCCCGAGCGTCCCCGCCGTCGCCCTCGTCGTCGAGGAGGTGCGTGATGAGAGCGTTGCAGCTGGTTGAGCACGGCCGGATCGCCGTCGTCGACACCGACGTTCCCGAGATCGGCCCCGGTGAGGTCCTGATCGAGGTGGCCGGTGCGGGACTGTGTCACTCCGACATCCACGTGCGGCACTCGCCGGCGTCGATGATGCCGCCGCCGATGACGCTGGGGCACGAGACCGCCGGCCGCATCGCCGCTCTCGGCGACGGGGTCGAGTCCTTCGCCGTGGGCGACGCCGTCCTGGTGTTCCTGGTGTGGAGCTGCGGCACGTGCCGTGCCTGCGTGCAGGGCCGCGAGAACTCGTGCGAGCGTGCGACCGGCCGGCAGGGTCTGCCGCTGTGTCCGGGCCTGGCCGCGCACGGCGGCATGGCCGACTACATGAAGGTCGATGCCCGGTTCGTCGAACCACTCGGCGACCTCGACCCCGTCACCGCCGGCCCGCTCGCCGACGCCGGTCTGACCACCTACCACGCGATCGACGGTGCGCGAGACCGGCTCGGGCCGGGCACGACGGCAGTGGTGCTCGGTATCGGCGGGCTCGGCCACACCGCGGTGCAGATCCTCGCGGCCACCACCGCGACCCGGATCATCGCGGTGGACTCGGCGGAGGAGAAGCTCGAACTGGCCACCACACTGGGCGCCGAGCACGCGTTCGCCAGCGATGCGTCGTGCGTCGGGAAGATCCTGGAGCTGACCGACGGGATCGGCGTGGACGCCGTCTTCGACTGTGTGGGCGTGCAGGCGACGGTCGACATCGCCACCCAGGTGATCGGCCGCGACGGGGCGCTGCGGGTGCTGGGACTGGGTGGCGGACACTTCGACTGGACCGGGTTCGCGCTGCCGTGGGGTGCGAGTGTGCGCCTGAGTTACGCCGGCACCCGCGCGGACCAGCGGGCGGTGATCGACCTGGCACGTCGCGGGCTCGTGACGATCGAGTCCGAGACGATCCCGCTCGAGGACGCCGTCGCCGCCTTCGACGCGCTCGAGGCCGGGAAGATCAAGGGCCGGGCGATCCTGGTGCCCAGCCGATCCTGAAACGCCGAAACGGGAGTTCCCGGCACACCCCTCGCGGGAAAGGTGCCGGGAACTCCCGTTCGTGGTCGATCCGTCAGTACAGACGGCCCTCGTGCAGCTTGCGGTCGAACTCCGGCATTGGATCGCCGTTGCGCAGACGCTGCGAGATCGCGGGGTCCGCCATGTGCAGGCGTCCGATCGCGACGAGGTCGAACTCGCCCTCGTCCACCCGGCGCATCAGGTCCGGCAGGTTGTTCGACATCTGCGGCAGCCCGGTGATGACTCGCTCGTTGAGCGCACTGTCGAGTCCGACGCTGCCGACCGCCATGACGGTGGCGCCGGTCAGCTTCTTGGCCCAGCCGGCCAGCGACAGGTCGCTGCCCTCGAATGCGGGGGCGTAGAACCGGCGGATGCTCGCGTCGAGGATGTCCACACCGGCGTCGACGAGCGCGTTCAGCACCACGCCGAGTTCCTCGGGGGTCTCGGCGATCTTGGAGACGAAGTCCTGCTGCTTGTGCTGCGAGAATCGGAAGATGATCGGGTAGTCGTCGCCGATCTCCTTGCGGATCGCCTTGACCACCTCCGCGGGGAACCGGGTGCGGCGCTGCAGGTCTCCGCCCCACTCGTCGTCGCGCTGGTTGGTGGGCGCCCACAGGAACGCGTCGAGCAGGTATCCGTGGCCGCCGTGCAGGGCGATGCCGTCGAAACCGACGTCGATCGCGTTGCGCGCCGCAGCGGCGTACGCCGCGATGACGTCGGCGATGTCCTGCTCGGTCATCGCGGCGGTGACCGGTCGCATCTGCTCGACGTACTCGTCCGAGTACATCGTGTTGCCGACGGTGCCCCAGTGTCCGGACGGGCGCATCGGGGTGACGTCGCCGACCGGACCCATCGCGCCGAACAGTGGTCCGACGTGCCACAACTGCGGGACGATCTTGCCGCCCGCGGCGTGGACCGCGTCGACGACGTTGCGCCAACCCGCCAGCGCCGCTTCGCCGTACATCACCGGAACGGTGTCGGCGTCGACGGCCGACGGGTGTTCGATCGCGACACCCTCGGTGACGATGAGCCCCGTCCCGCCCTCGGCGCGACGGCGGTAGTACGCGACGACCTCGTCGGTGGGGATGCCGCCCGGCGAACCGTGACGGGTCATGGGCGACATCGCGATCCGGTTCCGCAGCTCGAGGGACCGGACGGTGAGTGGCGCGAAGAGGGCGGACGTGTCGAGGGCTGCGGTGGTCACAGGGCTCCCATGTAGTCGAAGAAGTTGGGCGTGTGGGTCTCGCGCAGGCGGGTGAGCTTGCGGTAGCTGATCAGCCACTTGCCCTCCACCTTGCGGTACTCCTCGTGATAGTGGCCGTAGCCGTGAAGGTGCTCCTCGACATCGCCGTTGGTCCACCACAGTTCGTCTTCCATGGCCCAGATGCCGGTGGCGGTGGTGTCGGAGGTGAGGACGATCTCGGGCTGGTGGCCGTGGTGTGCCGTGGTCACGTGCGTCGAGGACCCGAGCATGCCGCGGATCGAGTTGGTCAGGTGCTCGCGCCCGGACGCGCGGTTGGACTGCCCATTCGCCTTGGGCTGCTTGTCGCCCGGCAGTCCGGCCCACGTCTCGGTGACGACGTCCTCGGTGTGCAGGGGCCCGTAGAGATCCCACTGCTTGGTGTCCATGACCCGCAGGCGCGTCGCGAACACACGCTTGATCTCCTCGATGGCGAGCAGCTGCTCGGCCGCGGTCATCGTCAGTTCACCGGTGGGTGCGCCCATGCGTGGACCTCTTTCCTCTATCGGGATCTATCAACCAAGCGATTGTTTGGTGATCTGGAGCACAGCATAACTAGCGGCGCGGTGCCTTCGCTCCGCGGTAGTCGTAGAAGCGGGGCGTTGCGGTTTCGCGCAGCCGGGTGAGGGTGCGGTAGCTGATCAGCCACTTGCCCTCCACCTTGCGGTACTCCTCGTGGTAGTGGCCGTAGCCGTGGAGGTGCTCCTCGGCATCGCCGTTGGTCCACCACAGTTCGTCTTCCATGGCCCAGATGCCGGTGGCGGTGGTGTCGGAGGTGACGACGATCTCGGGCGTGTGGCCGTGATGCACGCTGGTCACGGACACCCTGCCGTCCAGGGTGTTTCGAATTGCGTCGGCGAGTGTGTCGCGTCCGGTGACGCGGCTGCCGGCGCCCCAGGACTCGCTGACGACGTCCTCGGTGTGCACCGACCCGTACAGCTCCCACTGCTTGGTGTCCATGATCCGCAGGCGCCGGGCGAACACCTGCTTGATCTCCTCGACGGCGAGTGCCTGCTCGGCGGGTGTCAGTGTCAACGCCGGCGAGGGGGTGTCCGTAGCGGGTGTGCCCATGATTCGACCTCCGTATTCGGGGTGTGGAAGAGCAAGCTTTCGACTGGTCCGGAGCCTAGCCGCCACGTGTCGGCGGCGGCGGTGACATCTCATCCAGTCGAACAGACGTCCCCGCGCGGTTCACGCCGCCGCCGGAGCAGGAGCCTGGTGCGCCGAATCCTGGTGGGAGCAGCGGGCGTCGACAGCGAAGCCGTCGAGGAAGATCGACACGCAGTCCTCGGCGAGTCGCTTGGTGGAGTACGCGTCGTCGGCGCTGTGCCACCGCGTGGACAGCCACACGCAGTCGCGGATGAAGCGGTGGAACACACCCGCGGGCAGGTCGTTTCGGAACGCGCCGCGTCGCTTGCCGTCCTCGATCGTGTCGATCCACACCTGCTGGATCTCGTCCGCGAGGTCCCCCGCGCGGGTTCGCTGCGACTGATTGCGCAGGTGGGGGAGCTCATCCTGGTACACGGCGGTCGCGTGCGGGCGCTCGTGTGCCACGTCGAGGGAGGTGTCCACGATCGCCTGCAGGCGCGAGCGGGGGTCCAGGTTCCGCGTGTCGAGCGAGCGGTACCGACGCTGCAGTTCCACGAGGTAGTCGACCACGAGTTCGTCCACGATGGCGAGCTTGGACGGAAAGTGATGGTAGAGCGCTCCCGACACGACGCCGACGCGGTCGGCGATCTCCCGGATGGTCGTCGCGGCCACGCCCTTACGTGCGAACAGTTCGGCCGCCGCGTCGAGGATCTCGCGGCGTCGCGTCGAGCATTCCGTCATCGTCCAGGCCCTCCCAAGCGTCCCAACCAATCGCTTGACCGAGGCTATCGGGTCGAACGCTTTGTGGGGAGGGGGTGTTCCGCTCAGCAAAAATATGCCTGAACTGCATCGATCAGTGATCGTGCGCGACTCGGCCCGGAGCTGGGACCAACCTAACGGCGTTTGGTTCCGGGATGCCTCAGCCGAGGAGCTTCACCTCGATGTCGTAGGTCAGATCGACCGAGAGCTCCCGCCGGGCGATTCGCCACGTACCGTCGCTGCGGCGGTATTCGTCCTGGTAGCGCATCGCCACGACGTAGTCGCGGTGGCCGTTCTCGGTGGCGTACACGTGGTGGGCCTCGCCGTAGACCTGGCCGCGGGCCGTGTCGCCCGAGAGGTCGACGATCTGCTGGCTGACGACGTGGCGGGTGGAGTGGAGATGCGCGACGGCCTCGAGCACCCCCTGAGCGATGTCGACGTTGCCGGCCAGTGTTGCGTTTCGGCCGCGTCGGACCAGACCGGCCGGCTGGACCAGCTCCGCGTCGTCGGCGAAGAGCGCGGTCAGCGCCGCTTCGTCGCGGCGATCGACGGCGATCGCGTACTGCGCGACGAGATCGGTGAGGGCCAGGCGGTCTACGAGTTCACTGCTCATGAAACGCATTCTCCCCGCCGGCCGTGGGGTCGGCGGGGAGACTTCTCACTGATCGGCAATGTCTCCCTTGCGGGGTGCAGTTACGGGGTGACCTGGGCCTCCATCGCGGCGAGGAAGCCCTCACCGTACGGCGGCAGCATGCCCCACTCGGCGCGCGGATCGTGTTCGGGCGCCTCGAAAACCGTACGAGCGTGGCTGAACTCGAGGAAGCCCTCATGCCCGTGGTAGTGGCCCATGCCGGACGCGCCGATGCCGCCGAACGGGGCGTCGTGCATGCCGGGGTGCATCATGATGTCGTTGACCGTCACGCCGCCGGAGAAGGTGCGGGTGAGCACGGCCTGCTGCTCGGCCGGGTCGGTTCCGAAGTAGTACAGCGCCAACGGCTTCGGTCTGCTGTTGATGTCCGCGATGACCTCTTCGGTCTGGTCGTACGGCAGCAGGATGACCGCGGGGCCGAAGATCTCCTCCTGCATGATCTTCGATTCGGCCGGCGGCGAGACGACGATGCGCAGCGGGCGCTTCCGGTCGTCGTCGAACTCGGCGTTCTCGTCGACCGGCGTGGCGACGATGAGCACGCCGCGGTCGTGTGCGTCGGCGACCAGTGCCTCGACCCGGGCGAGGTGACGATCGCTCACGACCGCAACGACATCCGGATTGTCGGTGATGGTCGGCAGCAGGGTCGCGTACGACTTCTCGAGCGCGCCGACGAAGCTGTCGAGGTGCTCCCGCGGGACGTACACGACGTCGGGAGAGACGCAGATCTGCCCGGAATTGGTGGCCTTCGCGATCGCGATCTTGTTGGCCGCGGCGTCGAGATCGGCGCTGCGGCCGACGATCGTCGGCGACTTGCCGCCCAACTCGAGGGTGACCGGGACGAGGTTCTTGGCGGCGTTGGCCATGACCAACTTGCCGACCTCGGTGCTGCCGGTGAAGACCAGGTGGTCGAAGGGCAGTGAGGTGAACGCGTCGGCCACGTCCGGGCCGCCGGTCACGACGGCGACCTCGGTGGGATCGAACATCTCCGCGACGGCGTCGGCGAGGACCTGCGCCGTCTGCGGCACGATCTCGGACGGCTTGAGGATCGCGCGGTTGCCCGCGCCCAGCGCGCAGGCCAGCGGGCTCAGCAGCGTGAACAGCGGCGCGTTCCAGGTGCCGATGATGCCGACCGATCCTTTGGGCTGGTACTGGACGTACGCCTTCGCGCCCAACTGGTCGTACGGCGGGTACGGTGGCCGCTCCTCGTCCTCCATCCAGGACTCGAACGAGTCGCGGGTGTGCTTGAGCGACGTGATGGATCCGAGGATGTCGTTCATGATCGAGTAGCCGACCAGGCGTCCGCCGAAGTCCGCGTCCATCGCCTCGGTGAGGGGCTTGTGGAAGCGCACGAGCAGGTCGATCATCTTCTGCAGTCGGGCGCGACGCTCGTCGGCGGACGGGGTTCCCTGTTCGGACGCAACACGTTTCTGGGCCTCGAGGATCTGCGGGAGGCGGGTGATGGCGGCGGTGTCCGTACTCATGGGTAACTCCTGTCGTTGCCGATGTCACGAAGCTAACGACCTGTGTCGGTGGTAACACCATGTCGTCTCGCCCACCGGGAGTGTTCGTCGGCGACCGGCCCGGAAGGGGGCCACAGGGCCGGTCCGTCCCGGTGGGAGGTACTCGTACGGGGGAGTCGAGGGTCCTCGCTAGCCGGGACTTCCGTCCTCGGAGCGGGATTCCTCGTCGGAGTCGTCGAGAGCGGCGCCACTGCGGGTGACCACGAGTCCGGTGCCGACGAGACCGATCAGGACCACGCCGAGCGCGACGCTCGGCCAGCCCTCCGTCTGCCAGTACACATCCCGCAGGGTGATGAGCAGCGCGGCCTCGTCGACGATCAGCGCGAGCGCGATGCCGAGAGCCAGTCCCATCCATGTGCGCGCGCGAGGGCTGCGGTCGACCATGCCGAAGATCGCGACACCCGCCAGCAGCAGGATGCCCCACAGATAGTGGTGCAGGTGCGTGCCGCCGGCGGAGACGTCGCCGAAGTCCCGGGAGTCGATCTGGATCAGCCACGTCACCAGTCGGGCGCCTCCGAATGTGACCGTGAACGCGAGCCATGCGAGCACGATGCCGCGCCGGGTCTCGTCGATCTGACTCCATCGGCGTGGAAAGCGCACACGTCGGATCTCGGGTTGCATTCGATGGTCGTCGGATCGAGGTCGTCCCATCATTTCTGTCTACTCCCGACAACGTGTCGCCGCCGGGCACGAGCATTTCACCCTCATTGAAACGCGTTCTAGCTACGATGCGGCATGCGCATCGCGAAGACGTCGACCCTGTCCCTGCTCGCCGCGGCCACCATGGCTGTCGTGGCGCCCGCCGCCGCGTCGGCCGCGCCGAACCCGGCCGACTCCCCGAACCAGGCGGTGGCCCGCGCCTACATCGACGCACTCGTCAGCCACGACGCGAGCGCCGTCGTGTTCACCCCCGACGCCACCCGTGTCGAGGCCGGACTGCAGACCGGGTTCAGCGGGCCGCAGCTCACGAACGACCTGAACCACGGCGTCCAGTACCGCGTCATCCAGGGCGTCCGCGACCTCGTCATGAAGGAGTCCGGCGACACCGTCCACACCCGGTACCTGCTCGACGCCGGGTTCGGTCCGCAGCGGCTGATGACGGTCGAGATCGTCGAGTCGTTCACCTTCGAGAACGGCGCGATCGACCGGATCGTCGCCACCATCTCCCCGGTCTCCCTGTCCTGACGGCGCCGCCCGCGTAGCCTCACCGACGGACGACAGCGGGCAGTGGGAGGGAGCGACACATGACGGACGGCAACCAGCGGGTGGCGGTGGTCTCGGGAGCGGCACGCGGGATCGGCGCCGCGATCGCGAAGCGCCTCGCGTCGGACGGCCTCGCCGTCGCGATTCTCGACCTCGACGAATCCTCGTGCGGCGAGACGGTCTCCGCGATCCAGGGGGCCGGTGGGCGCGCGCTCGCGGTGGGCGCCGACGTCTCCGACGAGGCCTCGGTGGCGGCCGCCGTCGAGCGGATCGCCGACGAGCTGGGCGCGCCCACCGTCGTCGTGAACAACGCCGGGATCACCCGGGACAACCTGCTGTTCAAGATGTCCGTGGACGACTGGGACGCCGTGATGAACGTGCATCTGCGCGGGGCCTTCCTGCTCACGCGGGCCGTCCAGAAGCACATGGTCGACCAGAAGTGGGGCCGCATCGTCAACCTGTCGAGCATCTCGGCGCTCGGCAACCGCGGCCAGGTCAACTACTCGGCGGCGAAGGCGGGCATGCAGGGGCTGACGAAGACGCTCGCACTCGAACTGGGCCCGTTCGGCGTCACCGCGAACGCCATCGCACCCGGATTCATCGCGACGGAGATGACCGCGGCGACCGCCGAGCGCCTCGGGGTCCCGTTCGACGACTTCATGGCCGCGGCCGCCGCGGAGACGCCGGTGCGCCGGGTGGGTCTGCCCGACGACATCGCGCACACCGCGTCGTTCCTGATCAGCGAGGGCGCGGGATTCGTATCGGGACAGGTGATCTACGTGGCGGGCGGCCCGAAGGACTGACGCTGCACGGATCGTATGACGTCGAGTGCGAGCTGCGTGCGTGACGCGCACCCGGTGGCCGCGAGGATGCGGCTGACGTACTTCTTCACGGTGTCCTCGGTGAGCGTGAGACGGCGGGCGATGGCCGCGTTGGTCAGGCCGTCCGCGACCAGTCTCGCGACCTCGCGCTGGCGTTCGGTGAGCAGCGCGAGCAGGTCTCGTCCGGGTGCCGTGTCGAGGCTGCGGGTGAGCACCGAGAGTTGCCGGGCCAACAGCTGTAGTGCCGCGAGATCTCTGGGGCCGAGCGCATTCTGCTTCTGATCGAACAAGCCGACGAGGGCGCGCGCCTTGCCCGGCAGTTCGAGATGTATCGCGTTGACCGACCGCACGCGCCACGCGTCGAGATAGTCGCGCACGTACACCTCGCACTCCGCGGGTAGTTCGTGCAGATCGGTCAGCGAAGCCACCCGCGTCGTCTCGAGACGGCGTCTGGCCTCGGGAGAGGCGAACACGTCGTAGCGCGCCCACCGCTTCCGGTAGATCGCCCGCTTCTGTTCCCATTCCGGTGAACCCGCCACGTTGGCGTCGGGATCGACGAACTGGCTCTCGAAGGAATCGCCGACGAAGCACGCCGCAACGCCGATCGGGAACACGTCGGTCATGGCATCGACGATCCGGGTGCGGAACTCCGGCACGGTCCGGACGTTCTCGCACCGGTCGAGGACTGCGAACACGCGCTGATAGTCGGCGGTACCCAGCGAGACGTCGGTCAAAACGGTTCACCACCAGTTCGGTTCGAAACGGCGTGCGCCGTAGCGGTTCACGGGGACTGTCCACCAAAGTGCACTGTCGCCCCGGCGGAACGAATTCTAGCGTCGGAGACGACTGTGTTTCAGCGATTTCCCGAGGAGAACACCGCATGGGCAGGCTACGTTTCGGCGCATTCATCGCGCCGCACCACGCGATCGGACAGAACCCCACCGCCGCGCTGCAACGCGACCTCGAATTCGTCGAGCACCTGGACCGCCTCGACTTCGACGAGGTGTGGATCGGCGAGCACCACTCCGCGGGCAGCGAGATCATCGGCAGCCCCGAGATCTTCATCGCCGCGGCCGCCGAGCGCACCAAGCGCATCAAGCTCGGCACCGGCGTGACGTCGCTCAGCTATCACAACCCGCTGTGGGTCGCCGACCGCATGGTGCTGCTCGACCACCTCACCCGCGGACGCGTCATGCTCGGCGTCGGCCCCGGCTCGCTGCCGACCGACTCGGCGATGATCGGGCTGAACCCCACCGAGTGCCGCGAGCTGCTCGACGAGAACCTCGACATCGTCGTGCGCCTGTTGAACGGCGAGTCGGTGACCGCCACGACGCGCACGCACACCCTGGTCGACGCCCAGCTGCAGCTGCGCCCGTACTCGTACCCGTGCTTCGACGTCGTCGTCGCCGGCGTGGCGTCGCCCACCGGGCCGCGACTGGCCGGCAAGCACGGCCTCGGCCTGCTGTCGATCGGCGCGACGCTCTCCCCCGAGGGCTACGACGCGCTCGGCCACCACTTCGGGATCATGGAGGAGCGCGCCGCCGAGTACGGCACCGCCGTCGACCGCGACCAGTGGCGTCTCGTCTGCCCGATGCACATCGCGGAGACCGAGGAACAGGCACAGCAGGACGTCCGCTTCGGGTTGGGCGAGTGGATCGACTACTTCGGAAAGGTCGCGGCGTTCCCGCATTTCGGCTCCGGTGGAGCCGCGATGGACGACATGATCAAGTACATGAACCACTCCGGCATGGGCATCATCGGCACCCCGGCGCAGGCCCGTGAACTGATCGACAAGCTGGTGACCCAGTCCGGCGGGTTCGGTTCGATGCTCATCATGAACGCCGACTGGGCCAACCCGGCCGCGACGAAGCGCTCGTTCGAGCTGATCGCCCAGCAGGTGGCCCCGCACTTCCAGGGTCAGTCGCAGCCGCTGCTCGACGCCGCAGCCCGCGCCGGCCAGAAGCGCGACGGATACAACGAGGCGCAGCATGCCGCGATCGCGCACATGACCAAGAAGTACGAGGACGAGTTGGCGGCCAAGGCATGAGGGCCGCGGTTCTGCACGGCATCGACGACCTGCGGGTCGAGGAGGTGCCGGAGCCGGAGCTGCCCGACGGCTACGTCCTGATCGACGTGGCGTTCAACGGTATCTGCGGATCCGACCTCGGCATGATCCACTCGTTCGGGATCTCCGAGCACCCGCATCCGCTGACCGGGGCGTGCGGGCCGCAGATCCTGGGCCACGAGTTCTCCGGGGTGGTGCGCGCAGTGGGTGCCGGCGTCGCCGACGTCGCCGTCGGCGACCGGGTCGCGGTGCAGCCCAACTACCACTGCGGCACCTGTGCCCGGTGCCGGGACGGGCACCAGCACCTGTGCACGTCCGCGGCCTTCCACGGGATCAACGCCCCCGGTGGCGGATTGGCCGAGCGCACCGCGGTGCCCGCCGAGAACGTGCACGTGCTGCCCGACGGCGTCTCGCTCGAGCAGGCCGCCGTGGTGGAGCCGCTGTCCGTCGCGCTGCACGCCGTCGGACTGTCGGGCGTCCGGCCCACGGACTTCGCCCTGATCCTCGGGGCCGGGCCCATCGGCATCGCGACCGCACTCAACCTGTGTGCGGACGGTGTGGACCGGATCCTGCTCAGCGAGCCGTCCGCGTCGCGGCGCGCGGTCGCGGCCGCTCTGGGCCTCGACGTGATCGATCCGACGGAAACCGATCTCGTTGCCGCGGTGCAGGATCGCACCGACGGGGCAGGCGCCGACGTCGTGTTCGAGTGTGCTGGTGTCGGCGCCGCGTTGCAGACGGCGCTCGCGGCCGTGCGGACGCGGGGCGCGGTGGTCCTGCTTGCGACCTACAAGGAGCAGGTGCCGCTCAACACGTACGCGCTGATGTTCGGCGAGATGCGGCTGATGTCGTCGCTCGCATACTCGCGCAAGGAATTCGCCTCCGTCATCGATCGTATGGCGGCGGGTGCCTATCCGCTCGACGGATGGGTGGAGCGCGTCCCGCTCGCGGACGTGGTCGACGGTGTCCAGGCGGCGTCCGACGGGCGTCGTATGAAGGTTCTCGTGGAGGTGTCTCATGTCTGACAACACGTTCGACGGCGAGCGATTCGCCGGCCGGGTCGCGGTCGTGACCGGTGCGGCGTCGGGAATCGGTGCCGCCGTGGCGAAGCGGCTGATCGGTGAGGGTGCATCCGTCGTCGGCATCGACGTCGCTGCCGACGCACTCGCTGTCCTGGAGAAGGACCTCGGTGAGCGGTTCGTCGGTGCGACCGCCGACGTGACCGTCGAGGACGAGGTCGCGGCGGCCGTCGCCGTCGCGGTGGAGCGCTTCGGATCGCTGGATCTGGCCTTCAACGTGGCCGGCGCGGCGCGCGGCGGCATGATCCTCGACCTCGAGGAGTCCGACTGGGACTTCACCGTCGACCTCGTGCAGAAGGGCGTGTTCCTGTGCACCAAGCACGAGGCACGGCACATGGTGGCGAACGAACGGGCCTGCGCGATCGTGAACGTCGCGTCGCTCAACGCGCGCGTACCGATGATGGGCGGCAGCCCGTACGTGACGGGCAAGGCCGGAGTCGAGATGTTCGGCAAGAACGCTGCGCTCGAGCTGTCCCCGCACGGCATCCGCGTCAACACCGTGCTGCCCGGTCTCGTCGACACCCCGCTCGTCGCCGGCGTCACCGGCTGGGAGCCGCTGCTGAACGGCTTCCTCGAGCGAATCCCGATGGGACGTCCGGCGACTCCCGAGGAGATCGCCGCGCCGTGCCTGTACCTCGCGAGCGACGACGCCACCTACATCACCGGAACGAGCCTCATGGTCGACGGCGGCTGGGAGATCTCCAACTACCCGGACGTGATGAAGCTCGTCGGCTGATCTCGAACGGCATCGGGGCGCCTCGATTTCTCGGTTACCGGGAATCACGGGGCGCCCCGACGTCGTTGCTGGTCGGATGACGTCGATCTGCCACGCAAGGCGACTGGTGCTGTAGGACACGGGGAGTGGTGCGGACATGACGACGACGATCGAATCGCTCGCGGCCTTCGTGGTCGGGACGCCGGCCGATGCGATTCCCGAAGAGGTCGTGGAGTATTCGAAGCTCCTCCTGTGCGACACCGTCGTGTGCGCCCTGGCGACGGCCGCACTCGAGCGCGGCACGATGGCCCGCAATCTCGCCCGTCGGATGGGTGGCCCCGAAGAGTCTCTGCTGCTCGGCTCCGGGGACCGCTCCTCGGTGCTGTCGGCGTCCTACGCGAATGCCGATCTGATGAACGTCCTCGACGCCGACGAGACCTTCTTCAACTCTGCGCATTTCGCGGCTATGAGCTTCGCGCCGGCCCTGGCGCGGGCGGAGCAGGGCCGGGCGAGCGGCGCCGAACTCGTGCGCGCGGCGGCTCTGAGTTTCGACGTCAACGCCCGCCTCAACCTGGGCACGTCGCTGATGGAGTACGACGGCGAGCAGATCCGGTTCTCCCAGCTCTCCTCGCACGGCTACGCCGCGCTCGGGGCCGCGGCCGCGATGGCGGTGCTGGGTGGGTTCGGTACCGAGGAACTGGCGCACGCGATGGGACTCGCCACGTGGCTCACGCCCACCGCGAAGAACGGCTACATGGGGTCGCGTCGGAAGTTCAACTCGCTCAAGTACGCGCCCAACGGGCAGATCGCGCACGCCGGGGTCACGGCCGCGATGATGGTCGCCGAGGGCTACATCGGCGACGTGGACAGCCTCGACACTCAGCCCGGCTTCCTCGAGGCGCAGGGCTACCGCGGCGGCGACCGCGCCGCGATCCTCGCTGACCTGGGCTCGGTCTGGTGGATCACCGAGACGTCGGTGAAGCCGTATCCGGCGTGCCGATTCGCGCACGCGGCGCTCGACGCGGTGCTCGAGTTCCAGCGCACGCGCGCGGTCGATCTCGACGACATCGAGCGGGTGGAGGTCCGCCTCGGCCCCGGCGCCTACAGCATCTCCCAGTTCCGCGATCCGCTGACCGAGCTACCGGACGACCACACCGGCACGTTCGCCGGACAGTTCAACATGCCGCACCTGGTGGCGGCGGCACTGCTGGGTGTCCCGGCCGGACCGAAGTGGTTCTCGGCGGACATGATCGACGATCCGCGGGTCCGCGCCCTCGCCTCGCAGGTCGTCGTCGCCGAGGACCCCGTGCTGCGCAAGGAATGGCAGGACGCGCTCGCGGCGGGACCCGGCGAGAAGATGCGGCGCACCCGCGGTTCGATCACGGTGTACACCCGCACCGGCGCGGTCGACTTCGAGACCGACTTCGCGCTCGGCGATCCGTGGGCCGAGAGCACCCGCGCGTCGTGGACGATGCTCGAGGACAAGATCGCCGGATTCTGTGACGGCATCATCGATTCCGATCGCCAGGCCCGGATGGTGTCCGCCTTCCGTGATCTCGACAAGATCGACGACGTTGCTGCGGAACTTGTTCCGCTGCTGGCCGTGAACCCGGGTGAGGCTGTCCGATGACCATTCCCAAGGAGAATGTCCAGTTCTCGTCCTACGGCAAGCCGTGGATGATCGTGGTCAAGGGCAAGCGGGGCATGGCCTTCGACCGCTGGCTGGTGCGCCGGACCGGCTACTCGGTGGTGTCGCTGCAGTACGCGCTCGCCGGCGGCAACCCGTACCAGCCGACCCTGCTGCTCACCACCGTCGGCGCCAAGACCGGCGACCTCCGCCCGGTGGCGCTGCCCTACGTGCGGCGCGGCGACGACCTGATCGTGGTGGCGTCCAAGGGCGGCGGGCCGATCAACCCGCACTGGGTGGCGAATCTGCGCGCCCACCCGCTGTGCTGGTTGCACGTCGACCGCAAGCCGGTGTCGGCGACGGCCCGCATCGCCGAAGGGGCCGAGCGCGAGGAACTGTTCCCCTACGTGTGCGAGCGCAAGCCCAACGTCGCGCGCTACCAGGAGCGGGCGTCCACCTTCGGCCGCGACATCCCGCTCGTGGTGCTCAGTCCGCGCTAGTGCCAGGAGTGGTCGACGATCGGCGTCCGCGGCCCGAACTTGGGTTTGCGGGCCTGCCCGCTGATCTCGAGCAGCCGGATCGCCCGGTAGCGGTGCGGGCGGAGGTCGGCGAGGTACTCGACCATGCCCTCGTCGTCGAGGGGGCGGCCCAGCAGCGACCACCCGACGATCGACGCGAGATGGAAGTCGCCGACGGACAGGGCGTCGGCGTCGCCGAGAGCGCGCTGGGCGACCTCCGCGGCGGTCCACAGCCCGACGCCGGGGACGGCGCGCAGACGCCGGTACGCATCGAGTCGGTCCATTGCGACGGTCTCTTCGAGGCGATCGGCGACGCGGGCACACGCGACGATGGTTTTCGCGCGCTGCGGGTCGACATTGGCGTGGTGGAACTCCCACGACGGGATCCGCCGCCACGCCTCGGCGCTCGGCGGCACCCGCATGCCGTCCGGCGCGGGGCCCGGCGCCGGGGTGCCGAACTTCGTCACCAGCCGCCGCCACGACGCCTGGGCGGCGACGCCGTGCACCCGCTGCTCGAGGATCGCCGGCACCAGCGCTTCCAGCACCCGTCCGGTCCGCACGATCCGCAGGTTCGGGAAGCGCCGATGCGCCTCGGCCAGCTTCGGGTGCGTGGGTGCGAAGTCGTCCGCCCGGCCGGCGTCGTCCTCGCCGACGAGGCCCGGCAGATACGTCTCGAGTTCCGCCGCCCCGGGCCCCCACGCGCGGGCGTCGACGACGCTCGGACCGTGCTGGCGGAGCCGGTAGGTGACCGCGCCCGACGGCAGCAGCGACGTGCGCCACACGGTGCCGTCCGGCTCGCGGCGGTGGCACGGATCGAAGCGTCCACGGCGCAGCGGCGACAGCGTCGACGCGAGGTCCACGGGACGTCGCGTCGACACCTCGAACTGCACTTCGGAGGCCGTATCGGTCATCGCTGGCAGCTTATCGCCGCCGGGCCGGGACCTGACCGGCGGCCGTCGTGGCGGCAACGTATTGTCCGAACCCATGATCATCGTGAGTACCGACGGTTCGTGTCTGAAGAATCCCGGTGGCGCCATCGGGTGGGCGTGGGTCGATCACGAGGGTCCGAGCCGGTCGGGCGGTGCGGTCTCCGGCACCAATCAGATCGCGGAGTTGTGGGCGCTGGTCGAGGCGGTCGTCGCGCATCCCGGCCCCGAGCCGCTGCTCATCGAGTCCGACTCGCAGTACGCCATCAAGTGCGCGTCCGAGTGGCTGCCCGGCTGGAAGCGCAAGGGTTGGAAGACGGCGTCGGGAGGTCCGGTCAAGAACCTCGAACTGGTGCAGGACATCGACCGCGCGATCACCGAGCGGTCCGGCCCGGTGCGGTTCCGCTGGGTCCGCGGACACGTCGGCAACCACTTCAACGAGATCGCGGACAAGCTGGCGGGGGAGGCCGCCCGCGCCGTGGCCTCGACGCCGGAGAAGGCGCGCCCTTGGGCCGGGCTCGGTCCGAGGGAGACACCCGCCCGCCCGGTGGCCGCCGCAGCACCGGCAGCACCGGCAGCACCGGCAGCACCGACAGCACCAGCCGCCGCACCCGTGCCCGAACCGGAGCCGCTGCTCACGCTGTTCTGAGCGCAGCCGCTCCGAGTCGACCCAGGCCCGCTCTGTCCTCGCCGGACAGGGCGGGCCTTCGCATGCCAGTAGGGGTGAAGTCGATCATCGGCGCCACGGTGCCGGCAAGTCGACGCTGCTGCCGATCGTCAGTCGCCTGCTCGACGTGCGACGCCTGGAACAGCCGCATGACGGCTCGCCCTGCGCTTCACCGCGACATACGTGCTGCTCGACGACCTCGACATGGACCAATTGACTCGAACATCAGTTCGAACTAAACTCGAGTCATGAATCCGGGGGGACTCAACGATTCGGGCATCGCAGCCACCGCGCTGCAGCCCGACGACGTGCGCCTTCTCGCCGAAATCACGTTGCTGCAGAACACGATCGACGTCACCCGCGAGATCGAACGCCTCGAGGCGTTGCGGGTCGCGATGGTCGCCGAAATCGACGAGCGGGCAGTTTCGTTCGACACCCTCGGGTTTCGAAGCGTGAAGATGTGGCTGGCCGCGAACAGCCTGTTGGAAGTGTCGACCGCGGGACGAATCCTCTCGTTGGGCCGGATGCTCGGCCGGCAACCCGAGATCGCCGACGCCTACAACGTAGGCGATATTTCGGCCGAGCATGCTGCGTTGATCGGGAAGTTCTGCGAAACCCCGCCGCGCGGGATGCCGAACGAAGCACTCGACTCGTGTCGGAAGGTGTTGCTGGACAGCGCTACCGGACCCACCGCCACCACCACGACGGTCCGCACCTGTATCTCCCGGCTCGAGCGGATCTTCGAATCCGACGAACTGCCTCCCAGTGAGGACGCCGAGCGCAACGAATTCCATGCATCCAAGACCCTGAACGGGCGGGTCGCGGTGAAGGGTGATCTCGACGCGGTGACCGGTGAGATGCTGTTGACCGCACTGTCTGCACTGACGAAGCCGCGGAATCCGATGGACGACCCCGCCGGTGCTCGTACGCCGGCACGGCAGCGGGCGGACGCGTTCGCCGAAATTCTGCGCCGCTACCTCGACTCCGGAGACGCACCCATTGAAGGCGGGGAACGACCCCATCTGTCCCTGCATGTGAACGCCAGCGACCTTGCCCGCAGCGAAGCGGATCACGATTGGGCGGGATCAGACGGCGATCCGGACCCGTTCGGCGACAATGACATTGCACGCATGCCGCACACAGGGCCGCTGTCGATCGCCACTGCCCGCAGATTGGCCTGCGACTGCCACCTCACGCCCATCGTCATGGACGACGGTGTGCCGCTAAACCTGGGCAGAACAACCCGCACAGTGTCGAAGAAGCAGCGTCGCGCGTTGGTTGCCCGCGACCACGGCTGCGCATTCCCTGGCTGCGGTGCACCACCTGCCCACTGCGAAGGTCACCACGTAATGCATTGGGCCGACGGCGGACCCACCGATCTCGACAACCTCGTCCTACTCTGCCGCTATCACCACGGGCTACTACACCACTCACACTGGCGAGTGAAGATCGGCACCGACCGCCATCCGTGGTTCACCCCACCATCAACCGTGGACCCCTACAAGAAGCCCGTCCCCGCCCACAATCGCGCGGGACCACGGGCCGCGTGACGCTGCAGCCGGCACCCCCAGGGAAGGGGTGCCGGCCACAGCGGGATGGCTCTCGGGTCGCCCCCGAATTCCGCATCCGCGCGGCGCGCCCGTCGCCTCTGCACGCCCAGGTTGCCTACGGTCGATCGAGCTGGCCGAACGGCGACTTCGACCGAGCGTGCCCGTTCCACTATCGCGTGGCGAGCAAACGCGCACCGGTACCAACCACAGAGGGAACAGCTCATGAACAGATCCTCGAGCGCGGCGATCCTGCTGTACGTGATCGCCGTTGTCGCACAGGCACTCACATGGGCGGATCTGGGCAGTGCGGAACGCAGTTCCAGGATCGTGCTCTTTCCTCCTCGCCGCAGCGCTGTTGGCGGCGATCCTCGGGTCACGCGCCGACCGAGGCTGAGTTCTGAGTACCTGAGTCCTAGGACCCGCCCGCTACGCGACGAACTGCGGCCGCCCGCTGTCCAGCCAGGTGTGGAAGCGGTCGCCGATCCGGTCCGCGATCCGGTCGTAGTTCTCCCAGGTGTCCTCGACCCGGTAGATCTCCTCCGCGGTCGTGTCGAACTCGTCGCAGTAGTCGTCGAGATACCGGGAGTCCTCGCTGCGGCCTGCGTAGTACGCGACGGCGAACGCGTTGCCGTCGGCGGTGAGGTCGTCGCTCACGAACCGCTCGTCGAGCACGTCCATCAGGAACGCGCCGGGCGTCGTCTCCCGAGTCTCGAGTGGTTCGAGTTCGTCCTCGACGCTCTCGCTCGCGAAGCCGGTGAGCAGGCACCACGCCACGAACATGCCGATGTGGGTGCCGGCGGCAGCCTGCGGCAGGTCGTCGGGAAAGTCGCCGCCGTAGTGCCAGTCGGCGTCGTCGTACTGCGTCAAGGATCGATTTCCTTCGATTTCGGGCTGTGCGGCAGATGCCGAACAGACGACCGGTCGCCGCAACGCCTCGCGCGGAGAAGTTGCGGCGACCGGGTGATCACGTCGAGCGAGAGACTACGTCAGCGAGCCCTCGTGGACCTCACGGACGAACTCGGGCAGCGCTTCGCCGGCGCGCAGGCGCGAGGCCAGTGCCGGGTCGGCCAGGTGCAGGCGGCCGATCGCGATGAGGTCGAACTCGCCGCCGCCGATGCGCTTCTCGAGCTCGGGGATGTTGTCGACGACCGGCGCGGAACCTTCGATGCGGCTGTCGCGCAGCGACTTTCCGATTCCGACGCTACCGACGGCCATGGTGATCGCGCCGGTGACCTTCTTGGCCCAGCCGGCCAGCGACACGTCGCTGCCCTCGAACGCGGGGAAGTCGAAGCGGCGGATGCTGGCGTCGAAGACGTCGACCCCGGCGTCCGCGAGTGCGCCGAGGATCACCTTCAGCTCGTCGGGGGTCTCCGCGATGCGTGCGGTGTAGTTCTGCTGCTTGTGCTGCGAGAAGCGGTAGAAGATCGGGTAGTCCTCGCCGATCTCGGCGCGGATCGCCTTCACGACGGCGACGGGGAAGCGGGTGCGCCGCTCGAGGTCGCCGCCCCACTCGTCGTCACGCTTGTTGGTGCCCTCCCACAGGAACGAGTCCAGCAGGTAGCCGTGGCCACCGTGCAGGGCGATGCCGTCGAAGCCGACGTCGATCGCGTTGCGGGCCGCGCGCGCGAACGCGGAGATGACGTCCTGGATGTCCTGCTCGGTCATCGCCTCGGTGGCCTGCGTAACCCACGAGGTGTACGACTCGGGGTACGACGTGGTGCCCAGCGGGCCCCACTCGCCCGACGGGCGCATCGGCTTGAGCGCCGGGTCCACCTTGCTCATCGCGCCCCACAGCGGGCCGACGTGCCACAGCTGCGGAATGATCTTGCCGCCGGCCTCGTGCACGCCGTCGACGACCTTGCGCCAGCCCGCCAGCGACTCCTCGCCGAACAGGCGCGGGACGCGCGAGTTGTCGACCGCGGTCTCGTGGTCGATGGCGACGCCCTCGGTGACGATCAGGCCCGTGCCGCCCTCGGCGCGGCGGCGGTAGTAGCCGGCGACGTCGTCGCCCGGGACACCGTCGATCGAGTAGGAGCGCGTCATCGGCGACATGACGATGCGGTTCGCGAGTTCGAGCGAACGCACCTTCAGCGGCTGGAACAGGGGAGATGAAGAGGTCATGTCGTCGGCGCCTTTTCGGGATCGTCGTAAACCAAGCAATTGCTAGGTAGCGTTTCAGGGAGTTTCCGGACCCGTCAAACCGGGGTCTCACTCAGCGCAAACGTGCCGAGACTAGGGTCGGCAGGTGTGTTCGGGGCCACCCGGACTGCGCGAGACGAGAGGGGTCCGAACGTGTGTGAATCGGTGGTGACGACGGAACTCGACCGGGAATCCGAGACGGCCGGTGTGGCCGCGTTCCGCGAGCAACTGGGCCTGTCCACCCTGATCGACGTGCACACCCACTTCATGCCCAAGAACGTCATGGACAAGGTGTGGGCCTACTTCGACTCGGCCGGTCCGCTCACCGGCCGCGAATGGCCGATCCGGTACCGGTCGGAGGAGGAGACACGGGTCGCGCACCTGCGGGACTTCGGCGTCGGCCGGTTCACGTCGATGCTCTATCCGCACAAGCCCGAGATGGCGGCCTGGCTCAACCAGTGGGCGGCGGACTTCGCGGCGCGCACCCCGGACTGCCTGCACACGGCCACCTTCTACCCGGAGAAGTCGGCTCCGCAGTACGTGGCGTCGGCGCTCGAGGCGGGTGCCCGGGTGTTCAAGTCGCACATCCAGGTGGGGGACTACGACCCGAACGATCCCCTCCTCGACCCGGTGTGGGGACTGCTCGAGGACAGCGGCATCCCGATCGTGATCCACTGCGGCTCCGGACCCGCTCCCGGCCGCTACACCGGCCCCGACCGCATCGCCACCCTGCTCGCGCGGCACCCGCGCCTGGCGCTGATCGTCGCGCACATGGGGATGCCCGAGTATGTCGAGTTCCTCGATCTCGCCGACCGCTACCCGCTGGTGCAGCTGGACACGACGATGGCGTTCACCGACTTCACCGAGGCGCAGGTCCCGTTCCCGCGCCACGAGGTCCCGCGGCTGCGGGACCTGGGGGACCGAATTCTGTTCGGCAGCGACTTCCCCAACATCCCGTACTCGTACCTCGACGCGCTCGAGGCGCTCACCCGCTTCGACCTGGGCGACGACTGGGTGCGCGCCGTGGTGCACGACAACGCCGTGCGCCTGTTCGGGATCGACTGACCGCGGTCAGGACGCGGTCTCCGGCTGCATGACGCTGAACACCGCGCCCTGCGGATCGGCGAGCACCGCCATCCGGCCCACCGTCGCCATGTCGAACGGGTCGGCCATCAGCGCGCCGCCCTCCTTCGCCGCCGTGCCGACGGTCGCGTCGACGTCCTCGGTGCAGAAGTAGACGTGCCAATGGTTGGGGACGTCGGGGCGTGGTGGGGCGATGCACCCGCCCACCCCGTCCTCGTGGACCTGCAGGACGGTGTACTCGCCGTCCGGCATCGGCATCACCGCGCTGCCCAGGCCCACGACGGCGGCGTAGAAGGCGAGCGCCGACGACGCGTCGTCGGTGATCAGTTCGTTCCAGATCAGGGTGCCCGGTTCGTTCACCAGCGAGGCGCCGATGTGCGTGCGGGCCTGCCACAGGCCGACCTGCGCGCCGGTCGGATCCGCGACGAACGCCATCCTCCCGGCATCCCCGACGTCGAACGCCGGGAGGATCAGCTGTCCGCCGGCCGGTTCCACCTTCGCGGCGGACGCGTCGGCGTCGTCCACCGCCAGGAAGGTGTTCCAGGTCGACGGGGTGTCCGCGGGTGGGGCGCCCACGGGAAGCGGCGCGATGGCCGCGATCTGTTCGCCCCGCAGCGTCGCGATCGAGTACACCGTGTCCTCGAGCATCGGGCGGTCGTCGTACGACCAACCGAACAGTGCGGTGTAGAAGTCCCTGGCTCCGGCCTGGTCCGAGGTCTGCAGATCGACCCAACTGGGGGTGCCCTCGGTGTAGTTCGAACGGGTAGACATCGCGATGTCCTCTCATCCGTTTCGACGCGTTCACGACGTGGTCGATTGGGATCGTTCGAGAAAAGGCTATCGCAGACCGGGGCCCGCCCGCGTCCCCCGCACGGCCGGTGCGGTGGACGCGGGCAGGCGGTTCGTCACTGGATGTCGGTCGAGATGATCTTCTCCATGTTGCGCTCGGCGAGCGCGGTGATGGTGACGAACGGGTTGACGCCGACGTTGCCGGGGACGAGCGAGCCGTCCACGACGTACAGGCCGGGGTACTCGGGCAGACGGCCGAAGTTGTCGGTCGCCTTGTTCAGCAGGACGCCGCCCAGCGGGTGGTACGTGAAGTCGTCGCCCCACGTCTTGTACACGCCGAACAGGTCGGTCCGGTAGATCGTGCCTTCCTTCTTGTTGATCTTGTCGAAGACCTTCTTGGCCATGTCGATGCCCTTCTGGTTCTGCGACTGAGCCCAGGTGAGATCGACCTTGCCGGTTCCCGAATTGAACTGGAAACGAGCACGTTCGGGGTTCTTCGTGATGGCCAGGTACAGGCTGACGTACGTCTCGAGCCCGGCCGGCAGCGGAGCGATCTCCGCGAACAGCGGCGCGGTGGGATCGGCCCAGTTGTCGATGCCCATCGTCGGGATCGTGGCCTGCTTGGAGCCGGTGGCGTCCCACATGTGGTTGGCGCGGCCGACCATGATGTTGCCGTTGTTGCCCCAGCCCTCGCCGACCTGCGAAGACAGGTTGGGCAGGTGGCCCTGTGCCTTCATCGAGACCAGCAGCTTGCTGGTGCCGACGCTGCCGGCCGCGAAGAAGACGCGGTCCGCGGTGACGACCTTGGTGGCGACGACGCCGCCCTGCTCGTTGATCTGCTCCATCGTCACGCTGTAGCCGCTGCCGGCCGCCGGCGCGACCTTGGTGACGCGGTGCAGGGTGGTGATCGTGAGCTTCCCGGTGGCCGCGGCCTGCGCCAGGTAGGTCTTGTCGAGCGACTTCTTGCCGGCGTTGTTGCCGTAGATGACCTCGCCGCCGAGACCCGACTTGGTGACCTGGCCCGCGGCTTCCTTCTTCATGTACTCGAAGTCGTACACGTTGGGCACGAAAGTCGTTGTGAAGCCGGATCGCTGCGCGGTCTTGCGGCCGGTGCGCGCGAACTTGTACCACTCGGTGGACTCGAACCAGGCCTGGTCGATGTTGTTGACGCCCAGACCGGTGTTGGCGCGCGGGAAGTACTTGTTGTACATCTCGTTCGAGTCGACCGAGGGCAGGATCTCCTCGAAGAAGTTGCGCTTCGGGGTGACCGCCATGCCGCCGTTGACGAGCGAGCCGCCGCCGACGCCGCGACCCTGGTAGACCTTGATGCCGGAGAAGCGCTCGGAATCGAGGACGCCGACGTACCGGTCGATGCTCTTGTTGATGCCGAAGCCCATGAAGTTGCTGACCGGCTGATCCGTCTTGTCGGCCAACCACATCGAGCGCTTGTCGGCGTTGAGCATCCCGCAGAAGATCTTGCCGTCGGCGCCGGGGGTGTCCCAGCTGCGCCCCATCTCGACGATCTGCGTGGGGATTCCGGCCTGCGTCAGCCGCAGCGCGGCGACGGCTCCGCCGTAACCACTGCCGATGACGAGTGCCGGGACGCGGTCGCCGTCGGCGAGGGTGCGGCTGGGGGCAGCGGAGGCGGAGGTCGACATCGACGAGAGCGCAATGGCTCCCGCGGTCATGCCTGCACCTGCAAGGAATCGGCGGCGTGAGACGGATGCAACCCCCCGAGTTGCAGCAGCTCTGTTCGCCCGGCTTTCGGTCATGGATCTCCTCTGTCGGCGGTTTGGTAGGTCACTCGCCCTACAGGGCGAGCTGCCAGGGTTATACCGCCGACAGAGGAGGCTCCGAGGCGGTTCCGGAAAATTGGAACACCTCGGACATGATGTGTCGGACTGCGATCAGCGGAGCTTGAGGCTGCCGCCGTCCGCCATGACGGTCTGGCCCGTCATGTACTTCGAGTCGTCGCTCGCCAGGAACAGTGCGATCGGCGCGATGTCGGTCTCGGGATCACCGATGCGCTGCAGCGGGACCTTGGCGATCGTCGCGGCCGCCCGCTCCGGAAACGCCTTCTGCCACGCCACGACTCCCTCGGTGGCCGCGAACGGGCACAGCACGTTGACGCGGATCTGGTCGGCGGCCCACTCGTTGGCGGCGACCCGGCTGACGCCGCGGATGGCCTCCTTGGCCGCCGCGTACGACGTCTGCGTCGGCATGCCCTCGAGCCCCGAGCTGGAGCCGAAGTTGATGATCGACCCCTTCGACTCCTTGAGCTGCGGGTAGCAGGCCTGCATCAGATGCACCGTCGGGTAGAAGCCGGTGCCGAACGACAGGTCGAACATCTCCTGCGTCTGCTCGAGCAGCGGCGCCTGACGGGACGCGTGCGCGTTGTTCACCAGGATGTCGATCCGGCCGAACGCCGCAACCGCTGCGTCGCGGATCGCCTCTGCCGAATCCTTCTGCGAGATGTCGACATTGAGGAACTTGCCCTCGCCGCCGGCGTCCGCGATCTCTTTTTCGAGTTCTCGACCCTGTTCTTCGTGGATGTCGACGAACAGCACCTTCGCGCCCTCGCGGGAGAACACTCGGGTGATCGCGCGACCGATGCCACCGGCGCCGCCGGTGACGATGGCGACCTTGCCCTGAAGCCTCATGAGGAGCCCCCCGTCCCGATCAGACGCCGGCAGGCGCGTCGGTGGCGAGGGCGATCTTCTCGAGGCCCGCGACGCTGTACGCGGCGTAGGTCTCGTACGGGCCGCGGCCCGAGAAGTACGGCGTCATCTGGCCCGCGAGCTCCTCGACGGAGAACGCGGAACCGGCTGCATCGAAACGGTTCTCGACCTGCGGTGCGGCCATGAGCGCGACCATCTTGCCGTAGACCACGAAGACCTGGCCGTTGATCTCGTCCGACGCGGGCGACGCGAGGTAGCTCACCAGCGTGCCGACGCGCTCCGGGGCCAGCGGGTCGAGGCCCTGCGCACCGGTGTTGTTCTCGGTGCCGAAGGCCTCGGCCGTCATCGCCGTCCGGGCCCGGGGGCAGATCGCGTTGGCGCGCACGCCGTAGCGGGACAGGCCGGCCGCGGTCGACAGCGTCAGGGCGGTGATACCCGCCTTCGCGGCCGAGTAGTTGGGCTGCCCGGCGGAGCCGAACAGGAACGCCTCGGAGGAGGTGTTGATGACGCGACCGTAGATCGGGCCGTCGGCGTCCTTGCTCGCCTGACGCCAGTGCACCGCGGCGGCGTGCGACGTCGCGGCGTGGCCCTTGAGGTGCACGCGGATGACGTCGTCCCAGTCCGACTCGGACAGGTTGAAGATCATCTTGTCGCGCAGGATGCCTGCGTTGTTGACCAGGATGTCCATCGAACCGAAGTTCGCGACGGCCTCGTCGATCATGCGTCCGCCGAGCGACCAGTCCGAGACGTCGCCGGTGACGGCGAGGGCCTGTCCGCCCGCAGCCTTGATCTCGTCCACGACGTCGTGGGCTGCGGAGCCCATGTCGTTCACGACGACCGCGGCCCCGGCCTCGGCCAGGGCGAGCGCCTCGGCGCGGCCGAGACCGGCCCCGGCGCCGGTGACGATGGCCGTCTTACCGGCCAAGCTCAGAGAATCCACCATGTCAGGCTCCTTCAGGTTCCGTGCGATGCACTCAAACTAGTATTCATTCTAGTTTTGGCACAAGGGTCTCGGCCGATCTCGTTCTCGCCGACCCGGTGTGCGCTCCCGCAGATGATGCGCCAGACGCTGTCTCCCGCGCTGGGGGAATCCCGAAATTCTTCGCCGAGCTATTGATCAACTAAACGGAATATGTTCTACTCGCTGGGTTGTGATCTCAGGCACACGAGGGCGTGGTTTGTGGTAGAACGCACTGTTGCTCGATGTGCGATTCACCGAAGGACCAAGGTATGACTCTCAATCTCGCTGACCTGACCGAAGCCGTGATCGATGCCGTACCGGACAAGGTCGCGCTCGTGTGCGGATCCGAATCCCGGACGTTCGCCGAGTTCGACGCCGCGGCGAACCGCATCGCCCACCATCTCGCCGCTCAGGGCGTCGGGCCCGGCGACCACGTCGGCCTGCACGCACGCAACAGCCTCGAGTTCGTCGAATCGCTGCTCGGCTGCCTCAAGATCCGTGCCGTCCCGGTGAACGTCAACTTCCGTTACGTCGACGCGGAGCTCACCTACCTCTACAACGACGCGAAGCTGGCCACCGTCATCGCCGACGGCGAGTTCAGCGACGTCATCGCCGACGTGTTGCCCAAGTGCCCCGAGCTGCGGCACATCGTGCTCGTCGGCGAGCCGGCCGGGCCCGCGCTCGCGGAAGCCGCTGCCGCCGCCGATGTCTCGGTCGTCGACTACCACAAGGCCGCGGCCGAGCAGTCCGGTGAGCGGGACTTCCCGGAGCGCAGCGCCGACGACCTCTACGTCATCTACACCGGCGGCACCACCGGCATGCCCAAGGGCGTGATGTGGCGGCACGAGGACTTCTACCACGCCGCCCTCGCCGGCGGCGCCATCATGGGTGGCGACCCCATCCTGTCGCCCGCCGAGCTGGGCGCCGCCGCGGCCGCGAACCAGTTCGCGATGACCTACCTGGTGACCGCGCCGCTGATGCACGGCGCCGCGTCGTACTCGCTGTTCACTTGCATGTTCATGGGCTCCAAGCAGGTCCTCATGTCCAAGTACGACCCGGTCGAGGCGCTCGAGCTGGTCCACGAGCACAAGATCAACACCGTGATGGTGGTCGGCGACGCGATCGCGCGTCCGCTCGCCGACGCGATCGAGGAGCACGGTGAGCGGTTCGACCTGAGCTCGCTGTGGATCATCGGTTCGGGCGGTGCGCTGTGGTCGGCCAGTGTCCGCGGGAAGCTCAACAAGCTGCTGCCCAACGTCTACCTCCGCGACGCGTTCGGCTCGTCCGAGTCCGGCAACGACGGTGAGCTCAAGAAGGACGAGGACGGCCTGCTGCGGATGCCGCCGTCGCCCAAGGCGCGCGTCGTCGACACCGACTTCTCCACGATCGAGCCCGGTTCCGACAACGTCGGCTACCTCGCCCGCGCCGGACACGTGCCGCTCGGATACTTCGGCGACCCGGAGAAGACGGCCGCCACGTTCCCGGTCGTCGACGGCGTGCGTCTGTCCGTGCTCGGCGACCTCGCCCGCGTCGAGGCGGACGGCACCATCGTCGTACTCGGCCGCGGATCGTCGTGCATCAACACCGGCGGCGAGAAGGTGTACGCCGAGGAGGTCGAGGAGGCGCTCAAGAGCCATCCCGGCGTCCTCGACGCACTCGTCGCCGGCATCCCGGATCCCATGTACGGGCAGCGGGTGTCGGCCGTCATTTCCGCCCGCGACGGCGTCGACGATCTCGACGAGGACGAGGTGATCGCGCACTGCCGTACCCAGATCGCCGGCTACAAGGTGCCGCGCACCCTCGTCGTGGTCCCCGAGGTCGTCCGGTCTCCTGCAGGTAAGGCCGATTACCGTTGGGCCAAGGCGACTCTCGAAGCTGTGGCCGAGTAGAGCCACTCGGGTAACGACGAAACGGCCCGCCTCACGATTCGTGAGGCGGGCCGTTTCGCGTGGAGGTCAGCTACCGGCGCGGCCGAGCAGTTCGGGCGCCTCGGGGCGACCGTCGAGCACGCGCGAGGTGCGACGCTGGATCTGCCACACACCGTCGATCTTCTTCAGGTCGAAGCGGTTCGCCGTCACGCGCCAGACCCGGAACGAATCCTCGTTCGGGTTGCGCAGCAGCAGCTGCGAGTGGCACGTTGCGACGGCCGTGTCGCCGTCGACCACGATGTTGATCGGGTCGAGCAGGTGACCGCAACCGTTCTTGATGTAGTCCTGGTGCGGGCTGGTGCGGACCATTTCCATGATCTCCGCGCGACCGTTCATGTTGCGGATGTCGATGTCGTACACCGCATCCTCGGCCCACAGGGCGCCGACCTTGTCGGCGTTGCCGGCATCGACGGCCGGGCCGTACGCGGTGATGAGCTCCTGGATCGCGAGCTTGTCCTCGAGCAGCTCAACCCGCTCGATCAGCGACTGGACGAGCGCAGCGGTATCGGTCATCGGATCTCCTTCGGTGTTTGTCCAGCTATCAGGTGAAACGTGAAATGCATTGCCGTGAAGCCCGGTTCGCGTCGCGTCCCGGGTTCGGTGGTGCGGTGGCCGAGCGGTCAGCGGGGTGCAGGATCGAACTCGATGCCGAGCTCGGAACCGAGTTCGTGCAGGGATTCGAGCTGATCGCAGTAGTGCGCGGATCCGGTCGCAGAGACCGATGCGCTCGCGATCGTGGCCCCGGCCTCGCGCCGGCGTTCGAGCGCCCGGATCGTGCGGTCGCGTGCCCCCAACGGGTCCAGCGGTGCACCCATGCTCAGTACGACGTCGAAGTGCTCTGGGATGTCGACCTTTTCGAGCATGCCACGAAGTTCGTCGACGCTCAGGCCGAACGGCGCCCAACCGTCACCGTGCGTCGTGGCGCGGCGCAGCGACCGCATCGTCCGGCCGCCGATCCACAGCGGCACCCGGTCCTGCACGGCGTGCGGTTCGACGAGCAGTCCCTCGTAGTCGTAGTAGGTCCCGTGGTACTCGGGCAGGCTGCGCGACAGCGACGTGCGGAGGGCGGCGAGGGCGTCGTCGGCGCGGGCCCCGCGGTCCTCGAACGGGGCGTCCAGCAGGTCGAACTCCTCGCGCAGGGTGCCGACGCCCAGGCCGAGGATGAGCCGTCCACCGCTCACGACGTCGAGCGTGCCGTAGCGCTTGGCGATCTCGAGCGGGTGGTGGTACCCGAGCACCAGGACCTGGGTGGCGAGCCGGATCGTGGTGGTCCGCGCGGCGAGGTAGCCCAGCGTTGCGAGCGGATCCCAGTACGTGCCGCCGCGGGCTGCGGCCACGTCCACCGGGACCGCGACGTGTTCGCTGCAGGTCAGGTGGTGGTAGCCGAGACGGTCCGCGGTTTCCGCGATGCGGGCGAGATCCGCGATACCGGCGGCGCGCTCCCACGGGGAGTGTGCGTCGGGGTGCAGGACCACGACGGGGGAGACGATTCCGATGTGCATCCCTACAGCTCCGTTGCTGGATCGGCCGGTATCGCTTCGTTCTACCGGAGGGTGCGCGCCCCCGCGCCCGTTTTTCCGGTCACCGGGAGTCTGATCCGCTCGGTCGGCGCCCAGCGGGCGGCCAGGTCATGATGGGGGTGTCCGATTCGGACAAACAATCGACCAGAAAAAAGTCCCGCCTAGCGGGACATACCTGCTAGCCTGACAGAATTGATTTCAGTTTTGCGTCGGATTGCCCCTCTGACCAGGGGCTCAGATGTTGCTTGGAGGTGTCGATGACAGTCGTCGATTCCGGTGAGTCGGTCACCACGCCGGCCCCGCGTCGTGAACTGCCGCCTTCGATGGTCGAGCGGATGACCCTGATCCTCGACGCGTTCGACGGTCGCGCGTCGCGGCTCACGCTCGAAGAAGTGGCGTGCCGTACGCAGTTGCCGCGCTCGACCGTGCACCGAATCCTCGATCAGTTGGTGCGGCTGAACTGGGTGGAACACGCCTCGTTCGGCTACTGCCTCGGTCGCCGTGCGCTCGGCCTCGGCGGTGGCGACGGCGGGCACAGCGAGATCCGTGCCGCCGCGGCGCCGCTGCTGCACGAACTGCACATGCAGACCGGCATGGTCGTCCACCTCGCGGTGCTCGACGGCAGCGAGAGCGTCTACCTCGACAAGGTCGGCGGTCGCTTCGCGTCGACGCTGCCCTCGCGGGTCGGCGGACGCGGCCCGGCCTACTCGACGGCGGGCGGCAAGTCGATGCTCGCGTGGCTCGATCCCGAGCGGGTCGACAGCCTGTACGACGCGCGTCTGAGTCGCTGCACCGACCGGACCATCACCGACGTCGCGACCCTGCATCAGGAGCTCAACCGGATCCGGCAGCGTCGGGGCCTGGCCTTCGAGCGCGGCGAATCCGTTCGCGGCGTGGCCTGTGTCGGTGTCGCCGTTCGCGGTTACGACGGTCCGGTCGCCGGCATCTCGCTGTGCGGCGACGCGCGGACCGCCCAGCTCGAGCGCGTCGCGCCGCTCGTGGTCGATGCGGCCCGCGAGGTGTCGCGCACGCTCTACCCCGACATGGGTGCGCCCCGGCGTGCGCGCCGGGCACCGGAGCCGCCCGTCAACACCTGGTCCGCGGACGCGATGGATCGACTGCTGTCGATCCAGAGTGGGCAGTGGATCTGATCGATCGCGTCGGGGCCTGACCCCGCAACCGCACCAACGGGAACTGGCGGCACACTTCCACTTCGGAAGGGTGCCGCCAGTTCCCGTTGGTACGAAAAGTCTGCGGGTCAGACCAGCTCGGGGGCTCCGATGCCGAACTTGCCGCGGAAGAACACCATCGGGCGTTCCTCGCACACCGTGTCGAGTTCGAGCACGCGGCCGATGATGATGTCGTGGTCGCCGGCGACGTGGACCTCGTGCACCTCGGCGTGCACACGCATCAGCACGTCCGGCAACGACGGGGTGCCCCAGCGGGAGACCTCCCAGTCGAGGTCCTCGTACTTGAGGCCCTTGCTCGAGCCGAACCGCGAGCACAGATCGGACTGATCTTCGTGCAGGACGTTGACGCAGAAGCGGCCGGTCTCGCGGATGCGGGGCCAGGCCCGGCCGCGGTGATCGGCGCAGATCAGGATGAGCGGCGGCTCCAGCGAGACGGAGGCGAACGACTGGCAGGCGAAGCCGACGGGGCCTTCGTCGTCGAGACCCGTCACGACGGTCACGCCCGTCGCGAACTGGCCCATCACGCGTCGCATGTCCGCCGGAGTGGGCTCAGCTCCCAGCGTGATCTCCTGTGCAATCGCCTCTGTGGACATGGGGCCACCTCCGATTCGGGGGAACTGCGCGGCGCCGGGTGCGCCGAAGTCGATGTTTGCGAGCGTATGGCTGCACCTCCGCAGCCCTGAATTGCTGTCTCGATCAGCGGAACCACCCCCGTGGGGGGTGCCCACGGGAAGGGATGGTCTCGCTGATCGGGATGCGATATGGCCCACTTCGACGCGGGCTGGCACCCTTCCGCCGGATGGGCTGTGACCCGGATGACATTTCTAATTTGCAACGGACAGAGTGCGACGGACAGAGGCTGACGATGGCTATTGAGATCAGTTACGAGGATTCCAAGCGGGAACTGCACACCGATCAGGGTGTGCTCCGGTACCACCAGGCCGGCGACGGTCCGCCGCTGCTGCTGCTGCACGGCTCCGGCCCCGGCGTCACCGGCTGGCGCAACTACCGCGGCGTCCTCGCGGACTTCGCGGAGCACTTCACCTGCTACGTCCTCGAGTTCCCCGGCTTCGGCGTGTCCGATCCGTGCGACGGCCACCCCATGGTCGAGGCCGTCAACGCGGTGCCGGTCTTCCTCGAGGGCCTGGGCCTGGGTCCGGTCGACATCATCGGCAACTCGATGGGCGGTGTCGTCGGCGCCCGCATCGCGATCGCGCGTCCCGAACTCGTCAACAAGTTCGTCTCGATCGGCGGCATGGGCAAGAACGTGCTGTCGTCGAATCCGGGCGAGGGCATCAAGCTGCTCATGGAGTTCACCGACAACCCGACCCGCGAAAGTCTGGTCCGCTGGCTGCACTCGATGGTCTACGACCGCGCCGTCGTGACCGAGCAGCTCATCGAGGAGCGTTGGGCGCTCGCGACCGAGCCGAAGACGCTCGAGATCGCCCGCCGCATGTACAGCAGCAAGGCCTTCGCCGCGATGGCCGCGGCCAACGCGCAGGCCGACGGAACCCCGTACTGGGCTCAGTTCGGCAAGATCAAGGCCCCCACGCTGCTCACCTGGGGCCGTGACGACCGGGTCAGCCCCGTCGATCTCGGTCTGCTGCCGATGCGCGACATCCCCAACGCCGAGTTCCACGTCTTCCCGAACTGTGGTCACTGGACCATGATCGAGGCCCGCGACGCCTGGGTTGCGTCCGTGCTCTCGTTCCTTCTGCGCGACCGTAAGTGAGCTGAACAATCACCATGGCTGAGAACCAGAACTTCGACACCGTCGTCGACTTCCTCGTGGTCGGCAGCGGCGGCGGCGGCATGGTCGCCGGCATCACCGCCGCGAACCGCGGCATGTCGGCCCTCATCATCGACAAGGGCAAGACCTACGGCGGCTCCACCGCGATCTCCGGCGGCGGCATCTGGATCCCCAACGCGCCGGAACTCGTCCGCAAGGGCGCCGGTGACTCGCGGGAATCGATCCGTCGCTACCTCGACATCGTCACCGAGGGCAAGGTGTCCGACGAGCGTCTCGACGCCTACATCGACAACGGCCCGCCGATGATGGAACTGCTCGAGCGCAGCCCCCACGTCGAGTTCTACTGGGTCAAGGGCTACTCCGACTACCACCCGGAGTACGACGGCGGACGCCCGCTCGGCCGTACCGTGGAGTGCACCCCGTTCGACACCCGCAAGCTCGGTGAGGACGAGAAGTTCCAGCGCCCCAACAGCATGAAGGGCCCGCTGGGCCTGTGGGTGACGAGCAAGGACTACCACGACCTCGCGATGGTCAAGCGCACCTGGGCCGGTCGCCGGGCGTCGCTCGTCGCGGCGTGGCGGGTGTCGTCCAACGTGATCCGTCGTCGCCACATGTCCACCGGTGGTCGTGCGCTCGTCGCGCGGATGCGCATGGCGCTCAAGGATGCCGGCGTTCCGCTGTGGCTGCAGACGTCGATGAAGGACCTGATCGTCGACGACAAGGGTGCCGTCGTCGGCATCACCGCGGAGCGCGAGGGCAAGGTCGTGCGCATCGGTGCCCGCAAGGGAGTCCTGCTGGCCACCGGCGGTTTCGAGCACAACAACGCCATGCGTGCGCAGCACCTGCCCGAGAACGGCGTCGAGAACATCAGCATGGGCGCCCGGGAGAACGTCGGCGACGGCATCGTGGCGGGCCAGAAGCTCGGTGCGGCCGTCGACCTCATGGACGACGCGTGGTGGATGCCGTCGGTCATGCACCCGATGGGTGCGGTCATCCCGCTGGTGTCCGAGCGCTCGATCCCTCCCTCCGTGATCGTGAACAAGGACGGCAAGCGCTTCACCAACGAGTCGGCGCCGTACGTGAACTTCGTGCACGACCAGATCGAGGGTGGCCACGTCCCGGCCTACTTCATCATGGACAGCAAGGCTCGCTCGCGGTACCCGTTCGCGCAGGTGCTGCCGGGTGCGCCGTTCCCGCAGGCCTTCTACGACAAGGGCATCGTCCACAAGGCGAACTCGCTGAGCGAGCTGGCCGAGAAGATCGGTGTGCCGACGCAGAACCTGCTCGAGACCGTCGACCGGTTCAACGGCTACGCCCGCACCGGCAAGGACGAGGAGTTCGGCCGCGGCGACAGCGCGTACGACCAGTACTACGGCGACCCGACGATGAAGAACCCGGCCATGGACGAGATCGTCAAGGGCCCGTTCTACGCCATCCGCGTCGAGGCCGGCGACCTGGGCACCAAGGGTGGCCTCGTCACCGACGCCGACGCGCGCGTGCTGCGCGAGGACGGCTCGGCCATCGACGGTCTGTACGCGACGGGTAACACGTCCGCGTCGGTCATGGCCAACGAGTACGCCGGCGCCGGCGCTACCATCGGCCCCTCGATGGTGTTCGGTTACGTGGCCGCGAACCACGTTGCCGACGGCGACGCGAAGCGCGTCGACGGGGCCGGGAAGAAGTAGTAAGAAGTAGTCCGAAAGTCTCTCGAAATGCTCACTCAGTGGGACTGGGAAACAGGCTCTGACGTGGCCGAATTCCAGTCCCGCTGAGCGGGAGATGTTTTGTTCTCCCGGGCCGATTCCTGGGACCGTTCGATACACACGATCAGCGCATCGGATGCGTTGATCCCCGATCCGCACCAGGAGGGCGCCATGCTTGCAGGCACCGTCCGGCACCTGGATGCGGAAACCCGGGACACCACGGTGGACTCGCTCGTCGCCGGTGTCCATTCCAGCTTCCTCGAGCATGCCGCGCGCATGCCAAGCCTCACGGCGCACCCGAACCGAGATTCTCGTCTGGGCCGGTCGCCCGAGCTTGCCGGAGGACAGGAGAGACCAATTGCCCTTGAGTGCAGTCGGTCTGGCCGCTAAGAATTGATCCGCGTCGCCGTGAGATCGCAGAGAGAGAGCTGATAGCAATGGGTCAGGTTTTGGACAACATCATGCAGTTCGCGGACGAGATCCGCGAGGGTGGCATCGAGGGCGAGAAGCTGATGCGCCTCTCGGACGGCAACGCGAAGCGCGTGCGCGACGCCGGTGTCATCCGGATGCTGCAGCCGAAGGAGTTCGGTGGACTCGAGGCGCACCCGCGCGAGTTCGCCGAGACGGCCATGGCCCTCGGCGCCGTCGACGGCTCCACCGGCTGGGTCTCCGGCATCGTCGGTGTCCACCCGTGGGAGATGGCCTTCTTCGATCCCAAGGCGCAGCACGAGGTCTGGGGCGAGGACGTCGACACCTGGATCGCGTCGCCGTACGCCCCGATGGGTGTCGCGGTGCCGGTCGACGGTGGCTACATCCTGAACGGCCGCTGGTCGTTCTCCACCGGCAACGACCACTGCGAGTGGGTCATGATCGGTGCTCTCGTCGGTGACCAGAAGGGCGTGCCCACCGGCAAGATCCTGCACGTGCTGGTTCCGAAGGCCGACTACACCGTCGACCACGAGAGCTGGAACGTCGTGGGCCTGCGCGGTACCGGTTCGAAGGACTTCACGGTCAAGGACGCCTTCATCCCCGAGTACCGCACGATCGACTCCGAGATCGTCCTCAGCGGCAACGGTGCCAAGCACGCCGGCCGCGACGAGACGCTGTACAAGTTCCCGTTCTCCTGCATCTTCCCGCTCGGCATCTCCTCGTCGCTGATCGGCATGTGCCAGGGCGGTCTCGCGCTGTACATCGCTGCGCAGAAGGAGCGCGTCGCGGTCACCGGTGTCCCGATCAAGGAGGACCCGTACGTCCTCTACGCCATCGGTCAGGCTGCCGACGAGATCAACGCTGCGAAGGTGTCGATCCTCGAGACCGTCGACCGCTTCTGGGACAAGACGGAGAAGGGCCAGGAGGTCACCTTCGAGGAGCGCGCCGTCGGCCGCCGCACCCAGACCAACGCCGCGTGGCGCGCCGTCAGCGCCCTCGACGAGATCTTCGCTCGTGCCGGTGGTGGCGCCATGAAGGTCACGCTGCCGCTGCAGCGCTTCTGGCGTGACGCGCACGTCGGCCTCACGCACGCCATCCACGTGCCCGGCTCGATCAACCACGCGTCGGCGCTGACCCAGCTCGGTGGTGAGCCGCAGGGCGTCCACCGTTCGATGATCTAGTTCGAACCCAGCTGAATTCCTCACTCAGGGACGGATTGATATGACGGACATTCGGGGTCTCGGTTACCTCAGAATTCAGACCCAGGACATCGCTCGCTGGCGTGAACTCGTCGTCGACGGCCTCGGCATGGCGACCGGCTCGGGTCCCGACCCGGACGGCCTCTACCTGCGTCTCGACGAGCGGCGTGCGCGCCTGATCGTCCTGCCGGGCGAGACCGACAAGGCTCTGGCGGTCGGCTGGGAGGTGCGAGATCACTTCGCGCTGCAGCGTGTCCGCGAGGCCGTGGAGAAGGCAGGCATCGCGGTGGAGGAGCTCTCTCTCGAAGAGGCCGACTACCGCGACGCCGAGAAGGTCATCGCGTTCGACGACCCGGCCGGCACACGTGTCGAGGTGTTCTTCGGCCCGGTGCTCGACCACAGCCCCGTCGTCACGCCGCACGGCGGCCGCTGGGTCACCGGCGAGCAGGGCCTCGGCCACGTCGTGCTGCCGACGGCCAAGTTCGCCGAGTCGTACGCCTTCTACACCGAGGTGCTCGGCTTCCTCCCGCGTGGCGCCATCCGGCTGCAGGACGGCGTCTCGCGCGTCCGCTTCCTCGGCGTCAACCAGCGTCACCACAGCCTCGCGCTGTGCCCGGCGCCGCCGACGGAGGAGCCCGGCCTGGTGCACCTGATGACGGAGGTCGACACCCTCGACGCCGTCGGCCAGGCGCTGGACCGTGTCGCCAAGAACGGCTTCACGATCTCCTCGACCCTGGGTCGCCACACGAACGACAAGATGATCTCGTTCTACGTGCGTGCTCCCGGAGGCTGGGACCTCGAGTTCGGCACCGAGGGCATGCTGGTCGACGAGACCTTCTACACCGCCGAGGAGATCACGGCGGACAGCTACTGGGGCCACGACTGGTCGGCCTCGGAGCCGCTGAAGGCGTTCATCCCGAAGGCCTGATCACCCTGTAGGTGGTGCTCGACGCGAAAGGGCCCCGCACGGATTCGTCCGTGCGGGGCCCTTTCTTCTTGCGGTCGTGCGGTCGTGTCGTTGATCAGACGGGAAGGTCGAGCGATCGAGCGAGCGTCGGCCACGCCTGCGGCAGCCGATCCCGCCAGTACGACCACCCGTGGATCCCGATCGCCTCGTACTCGAAGGTCGCGGGGATGTTCAGTTCGTCGAGCCGGGTGTCGAGGAGACGGGTGCAACCGTTCGCCATGACTTCCATCGGGCCGCCGATGAACACCCGGTCGAACCAGTCGGACGCCGCCGGATCCTCGTACCGGCCGGGCACCCCCGACGCCACCGAGACGTAGATGTCCATGCCGCGCAGTGCCTCGGCGTTCCGGACGCTGTCGTGGGCGACCCATCCGGGTCCGCCGACCTCGCCCCACAGGTTCGCGATGTCGCCGCCGCGTGACGACACCGTGGACTGCACGCTGAGCCGGCCCAGGTCGTCGACCGTCGAGTAGCACCCGCTGAATGCCGCGATGCCGCGGTACATTCCGGGATTGCGGTGCGCGAGCATCATCGCGCCCTGCGAGCCCATCGAGATCCCGAGCAGCGACTTGACCCCGTTGGTGTGCAGCCGGGCGTCGAGCAGCGCGGGCAGTTCCTGCGTGACGAAGGTTTCCCACTTGTGCAGTCCGACGCCCGGATCGATCCGGTCCCAGTCGGTGTAGAGCCCGGATACGCCGCCGTTGAGCATCACGACGTTGACGTTCTTGTCCTCGAAGAAGGCCGGGACTCCGCCCATCGTGACCCAGCCGCTGGTGTCCTCGCCGGCGTCGACGCCCTCGAGCGCGTAGATCGACGGGCGCGGCACCGAATTGTCCTTGGGGAGGAACACTTCCACTCCGACCTCGCGGCGCAGCGCCGGAGAGGCCACGGTGAAGCGCACGAGCCGTTCGGTCTTCTGCTGCTCGGCGGTGATCGCCGCGGTGGTGATGTCGTCACGCAGCGGCGGCAGCGGCGGGTGCTCGTTCTGGAGCGGGCCGGGAATGACGGACCCGGCGACCACGCTGCCGTTGTCGGAACTGGCGGCCGCGCTGCCGCTCGATCCACCGGCGGCGCTGCCGAGGCTGCCGCTGCTCGCGGCGCTACCGGGTGCGGCCGTCGCCTCCCCAGCGCTACCAGCACTACCGGCGCTACCGGGTGCGGCCAGCGCCTCCCCGGCCAGCGGCAGTGCCACCAGCGCCGCCAGCGACGCGCCCAGCACGCCCCGGCGCAGTCGGCGTCGCGCCGCACGTCTCGGATCTGAACCCCACATGGAGAAACTCCCCCTACATCTCGAATCTGGCGATCAGTAAGGTACCCCGACCTGCAGACAGGAGTTCCCAAGTCGCAGGAATCGTCCCTCGGACGGACTACACTGCGGCCGCATGGCGGACGTCCGTGTCGGCATCTCCGGGTGGGTGTACCCGGGGTGGCGCGGCGGGTTCTATCCGAAGGGCCTGGTGCACCGCGACGAACTGCGGTACGCCGCCGAGCACCTGACGTCGATCGAGATCAACGGGTCGTTCTACGCGTTGCAGAAGCCGTCGAGTTTCGCGAAGTGGCATGACGAGACGCCCGACGACTTCGTCTTCGCGGTCAAGGGCGGCCGCTACGTCACCCACGTCCGCCGGTTGCAGGACGTCGAGGTGCCGCTCGCGAACTTCTTCGCCGCGGGCGTCCTCGCATTGCGCGACAAGCTCGGGCCGATCCTGTGGCAGCTGCCACCGAACATGCAGTTCGACGCCCGGGTGCTGGAGGAGTTCCTGACCCTGTTGCCGCGCACGACGACGGCGGCCTGCGCGCTCGCGGCCCGCCGCGACGACAAGCTCTCCGACGACCGCGTTCTCGCCACAACCGACGCCGATCGCCCGATCCGGCACGCCCTCGAGGTCCGGCACCCGAGTTTCGCGGTCCCGGAGATGGTGTCGATCGCCCGCGACCACGGTGTCGCCGTCGTGCTGGCCGACACCGCCGGGAAGTACCCGCGGATCGACGAGGACACCGCGGATTTCGCGTACGCCCGCCTGCACGGCGACGCGGAGTTGTATGCGAGCGGGTACACCGACGAGGCCCTGGACCGGTGGGCCGAGAAGGTGCGTGGCTGGACCGCGTCCGGGCGCGACACGTTCGTCTACTTCGACAACGACATCAAGGGCTACGCGCCGTTCGACGCGATGCGGCTGCTGGGCCGGACGGGTGGCCGCCCGGCCTGACGGATTCGCGGCGTGTTCACGCTCGATTCCGGGGCGGCGGGCCGACTGCCTGCTAGAAACGACCCGACGATCTTGGACAAACGTTCAACGACTGGCAGGAATCGACGATGAAACTCACCGGGTCGCTCGGCGCCGCGCTCGGCGCCCTCGCCGTGACCGTGTCCCTCGGAGCCGGCCCCGCCGCTGCGGCGCCGAATCCGCCTCTGCCGGGACCGGTTCCACTGGCGGACGGCTGGTATCAGGAACCCGGAAACCTGGCCGACTACGCCCCCGGTGACGTCATCCGTGCGCGGTCGGCCGAGGTGCGCTACCCGGCGAACACGGCGTGGCCCGTCGTCACCACGACACAGTTGCTGGTGCGCAGTTCGGACGCGCACGGGGCTCCCGAGTCGACCGCGGCCACCGTCATCGTCCCGAACCGGCCCTGGACGGGACCGGGGGAGCGGCCGCTGCTCTCGCTGCAGGTGCCCACGGATTCGCTGGGGCTGCAGTGCAACCCATCCGTCGAACTCACTCAGGGCACCGACTCCGACCTGGCGCTCGTGGCGCCGATGCTCGCGCTCGGCTACGCCGTGGTCGCCACCGACTACGAGGGCCCGGAGATGGCCTGGATCGCCGGCTACCAGGCGGGTCATGCCGTGCTCGACGGGATCCGGGCGGCGCAGCGGCACGCGCCACTGGGCCTGTCGACGTCGCCGGTCGTCATGTACGGCTACTCCGGCGGCGGGCAGGCGACGGCGTGGGCGACGCAGCTCAAGGCGTCGTACGCGCCGGAGCTGAACATCATCGGCGCCGCAGAGGGCGGTGTCCCGGGCAACCTCGCCGAACTCAGCGCGCGACAGCCGGCGGCCGGCTTCACCGCGTGGGGTTCGCTGCTCGGCCTGTCCCGCGCGTACCCGGAGAAGGTGCGCCCGCAGGACTACCTGAACGCGGACGGCATCGCCTTCGCGACCGGCCTGACCAACCAGTGCCTGCCCGATCTGCTGAAGAACACGAACAACGTCAGCCTCGCCTCGTACTCGACGGTGGGCAACATCCCCGACGTTCCCAGCGTGCGTGAGGCGTTCGAGCTCAACTCGCTGGGCCGCACGGCCGACACCCCGGACATGCCGCTGTACGTCTTCCACGACAGCAAGGACACGCTCATCCCGGACTGGGCGATGACCGGCGTGGTGCAGGAGTACTGCGAGCGCGGCGTCGACGTCCAGTTCGTCTCCGGGCCCGGTGTCGACCACGTGGGCTTCGCGCTGCTGGGCATGCCCGCCGCCTACAAGTGGCTCGACGACCGGGTCATGGGGCGTCCGACGACCCCGAACTGCGGGGCGCCGGTGGTCCCGGGCCTGTCCTGACTCGTCCGCTCACACGTGACTGCGTACCTTCTCCACAGTCCGGGTGAACACGTCGTCGAACTCGGTACGAAACTCCTTGCCGTGATACGCCAGCACCAGCACGGTGTAGTCGCCGACCGCGGCGTACCCCAGCAGCACCTCTTTGTCGGCCCACTTCGGGTTGTCGGAGTGCGTGAGCTCGGAGACGATGACGGCGTTCTCCGACGTGAGCGCGGGCGGGAGATCGAGTCGCTCGGTGCGTACCGTGCGACCGAAGGAGGCGGGGTCGTCGTAGGTGACGGTGTACGTCGAGCATGCCCCGGTGTGGGCATCGGCCATGCGTTGTACGTCCAGGTCGGTCTCGCTGACCAACATGATGTAGGCGCGGTCGTCCCCGAGGAGAGCACCGGCGGCCGAACCGTTCTCGACCAGCCCGATCCGAGCACCGTCCGAGTAGACGTTCTCGGCCTCGCACGCGGGCGGATCGAACCTCGTGGTCGTCAGCTCCGAACCGTCGCCGGTGCTGGGTGCGTCGAGTTTGAGGCTGAGGACCATCTGGTCCTCGCGCGGGAGTTGTTCGACAACGGCGCCCGTGGGCAGTTCCGAGGCGTCGGGCAGCAGACTCGTCCGGAATTCGGGCCCGCTCGTCGGGGGAGACGCGTCCGTGGTTCCGCAGCCGGCGATGCTCGACAGTCCGACGATCCCCAGCACGGCGACTCGATATCTCGACATGATTCCTCCCCGTTGCACACCGGAATTCCGGCCCCCTGTGCAGACGGTATCGGGCAAATCGGTCGAGCGTTACGTTGATCCTGAAGGATTTCCGTCGCTCAGCGAGAGGAATCCTTCAGGATCGGACGTCGATTCCGTTCAGGCAGTGTCGGTCCGCAGCCGGGTCAGCCGCATCGACGAAATCCGCCAGCCGTCGCCGATCTTGCGGTACTCCTCGACGTAGTGCCCGTAGCCGTGCAGGCTGCGCACAGGTGCGCCGTCCGGCCACCACAGCTTGTCCTCCATCGCCCACACGCCGGTCGCGGTGGTGGGGGAGGTGAGCGTGATCTCGGGCATGTGGCCGTGGTGAACGGTGGCGACATCCTCGATGCTTGCCCGCAGGAACGGCATGTACTCCGCCACCGAATCGGTCACGCCGCCACCGGTCTCCGTCATGTCGATCGCGACGTCGTCGGTGAACACGGCGGCCAGCCCGTCCCAGTCCTTGGTGTCCATGAGCCGGAAGTAGCGGGCCTTGAGCGCCTGGATCGCCTCGATGTCGGCCGCGGCGGTGCGCGGGTCCACCGGCGACGTCCCGCCGTTCCAGTGGCCGGGACCGGCCCCGAGCACCGCGATGTCGCCCTGAGTGCCGCGCATGTGCTTGGTGCGGTGGCTCATTCGCCACGCGCCGTCGGTGAGTCGCCACTCGTCGTGGTAGTCGCCGAGCGTCGAGAAGCTCAGGCCGCGAAGATCTCCGACGCCGAGGTGCAGGTCCGAGACGTAGGTGCGGCTGGACGCGGTGCCGGCCGCCAGGTCGACGTCGATCAGCATGTTGCCCAGCAGATGCTGGGTGGGCCCGCAGTCGTCGAGGAACGAGCGGATCGCGGTCTCCACCTCGCCGGGGCCGTGCAGCGTTCCGGTCCCGAGTTCGGCGGTGGCGTCGGGCAGCATGATCTCGTGCAGCACCGGCCAGTCGCGGTCGTCCATCGCGCGCGCGAACCGGACGACTCCGCGAGCGATCTCGCGTTCGGCCAACAGGATCTCGATACTCATCGGCATTCCTTCCGTGACTGGTGCGGACCACGCTGTCGTGGATGGTCATCTCGTGGTCGTCGTGGGTGACGGTGCGCGACACCGACGCGGCCG
>NZ_JAIVAH010000008.1 GCF_020171745.1 Prescottella equi | reverse complement strand
CGAATACGACTGTGGCTGCGACCTTTCGGTCGCAGCCACAGTCTGTCGATCTGAAGTTCTAGCGGTTCAGCAGCTTGCGCATCGCCTCGGCCGCACCCTTGACCATCTTGTCGCGGGGGAAGCCGCTGCGCTTCTCGGCGGCCGCGTAGTTGCCGCCGGCGACCCAGACGGGGCCGTCGGTGAGGTGCTCGAGGCCCTCGCGCGCCGCGTCCTCGGGCTCCTGGACGATCATGCCCGGGATGTCGAAGTTGAGTCCGGCGCGCACCATCGCGGGCGTGCGGGTGACACCCAGGATCAGCTCCACGACGTGGACGTTGTACGGCTCGAGCTCGAGCCACAGGCTCTCCGCGAAGACCCGGCTGAACGCCTTGGCCGACGCGTAGATGCTCTGGTGCTCGGAGCCCATGTAGCCGGCCAGCGAGCCGAGCAGCATGATGCCGCCGCGTCCGCGGTCCTTCATCTTCGCGCCGAAGTGGTGCGACAGCTCGAGCTGCTTGGTGATGTTGAGGTTGATGACCCCGTTGAATCCGTTCAGGTCACCCGTCACGAACTCGTGGCCGTAGCTGTTGGCGCCGGCGTTGAAGATGAGCAGGCCGACCTCGAGGTCGTCGGTCACCTTGCGGATCTGGTCCATGGCGTCGTCGGCCAGCAGATCCAGCGACAGCGTGCGGACCTCGACGCCGTTCGCGCGGACCTTGTCGGCGGTCTCCTCGAGCGGGCCCGGCTTGCGGGCGATGAGCACGAGGTTGAGGCCGGCGCGGCTGAGCTCGTCGGCGAAGGCTGCGCCGACGCCCTCGGAGCCGCCCGCGATGACGGCCCAGGGGCCGTACTGGTTCTTGTCGATCATGAAAAGTCTTCCTCGTCTGTGGTGCGACTCAGTGGTCGGCGACCTGCGGGGTCGGGACGGGCTCCTCGTTGGTGATCGCGAGACGGCCGTCGAGCGCGGCGACCTGGATCGTCGCGCTCAACGCCTCGCACCGCATCACCGGTGCGCCGGGGCGGCCTTCGCGGCCCACCCACTCGTGGATCTCGAGGCACTTCTCCTGTGCCGTCTCGTTCCACTGCACGGCGGTGTGTTCCCAGCTGTGCTTCTGGACCTGCACGCAGGCCCCACAGCGATCACACTCCAGCGGCTGCATTCTCACGCGCCTTCTGCTCGAGGTTGTCCTCCACGACGCGACGCCACGACGCGACGGCCTTGGTGGTGTCCATCTCGTGCTCGAAGCGGTCGGTCATGTCCGAGGTGATGTCGGCGCGATCGACGTAGAACTGGTCGTACCAGCGGCGCAGCTGGTAGACCGGACCGTCCTCCTCGCACAGGAGCGGGTTCTCGATGCGGGTCTTGTTCTTCCAGATCGCGATGTCCTGCTCGAAGCCCTTGGCGATGAACTCGCCGAACTTCTGCGCGGTCGCGAGCGCGTTGTCACCGAGGACGGGCGACTTCTTGACGATCATGCCGTACATGAGCACGAACTTGTCCGGGCTGACCGGGTAGTGGCAGTTGATGAGGATCGACTCGACGTCGTAGCCCTCGTACTCGTAGGCCAGGTCGTCGATCATGAACGACGGACCGAAGTACGACGCGTCGGAACGGCTGCCGAGCATCTTCGGGACGCCGGCCGCGTGCGGACGCATGTCGGTGCGGGCCTCGCCGCGCATGAACTGGCTGGCGACCGGGCCCTCGAACACGTTCTTGAAGAACGTGGGGAACGAGTAGTGCACGTAGAAGAAGTGCGCCATGTCGACGATGTTGTCGACGATCTCGCGGCAGTTGGTGTCGACCTCGGTGGTGTACCAGACCCACTCGGTCCACTCGTCGCTCAGCGCGCCCTCGATGCGCGGGATGTACATGTCCTCGTCGGACGGCGCCTTGCCCTCGGGGTCGTGCCAGATGAACAGCATGCCGTCCTGGTCCAGCGTCGGCCAGGCGCGGGTCTTGGCGACCGGGGGAACGCGGCGGGCGTAGGGGATGTCCGTGCAGCGACCCTTGCCGTTCCAGCGCCAGTCGTGGAACGGACACGCGACCGAGTCGCCCTTGATCTCGCCCTGGCTCAGATCGCCACCCATGTGACGGCAGTACGCGTCGAGGACCTGGACGTCGCCCTTGCTGTCGGCGAACACGACCAGCTTGGTGCCGAAGGCGTGGACCGAGTGCGGCTTTCCGTCCTTGAAGGACTCCGACAGGCCGAGGCAGTGCCAGCCGCGGGCGAATCGGGTGGGGGCTGCACCGGCGACGATCTCGCGGACTTCGGTTTCATCGGACTGATTGAGCGTCACTTCGTCCGTCCTTTCAGGGAAAGCAGTTTTCGAGTTCGGACGCGCTTCGAATGTCGAGCGCTGGCCGCGGATGCGGGCCCTCCGTGGGGAGGATGCACCTGTGGCATTGACGGCCACGCTAGGTGACACCTATCACCCGGTTTCCGGCAGTCCCACTGGCCGGGACCGTGCCGCGGACGGAATTTCCGACGGCCTCGAGCGGGCCCGCGGACCCGCCCGGCGGCCGGTCCGCGGCCGCCCCGCCCTACCATGCGGGTACCCCCCTGTCCCTACATGTGACCCCGGTCGGGGTCGTGGAGGAGCACCCACATGCCCAACGAGGTCCTGCGGTCGGTCCGCGAACTGTTACCCGCCATCGCCGAGCGCGCGCAGACGGTCGACGAGTCCCGTCGCGTCTCCGACCAGACGATCCGGGACCTGACGGCGGCCGGTGTCTTCCGGATGCTGCAGCCCGCGCGCTACGGCGGTCTCGAGACCAGCCCGGTCGACTTCTACGAGGTGGTCCGCGCGATCTCGGGCGTGTGCGGTTCCACCGGGTGGGTCACGTCGGTGCTGGGGGTGCACCCGTGGCATCTCGCGTTGTTCGACGTCAAGGTCCAGGACGAGGTGTGGGGGCAGGACACCTCGACGCTCGTTTCGTCGGCGTATGCGCCCGTGGGGGAACTCGTTCCGGTGGAGGGCGGCTACGAACTGTCGGGCAGCTGGCGGTTCTCGTCGGGCTGCGACCACGCGTCGTGGGCGTTGCTCGGCGGGCTCGTGGTGGGTGCCGAGGGGCGGCCGGTGGACTTCATGACCGTGCTGGTGCCGCGCACCGACTACCGGATCAAGGATGTGTGGGACGTCGTCGGACTGCGCGGGACCGCGAGCAACGAGATCACCGTCGAGCGGGCGTTCGTCCCCGAGTACCGGACTATCCGCAACTACGAGGCGGCGCAGCTGCGCGGGCCCGGACACAAGGTGAACCCCGCGCCGCTGTTCAAGCTCCCGTTCGCGGCGATCTTCACCAGCACCGTCGCTGCGCCCGTCATCGGGACGGTCGCGGGGTGCTACGAGACCTATCTGTCGGCCATGCGGGACCGGGTCCGGCTCAGTCTCGGCGGCGGCCGGTTCGCGGAGGACCAGTCGGCGCAGATCGCGGTTGCGCGGGCGTCGTCGGAGATCGACGCGGCGATCCTGCAGATGGACCGCAACATCCGGGAACTGCTGGAGCTGGCCGAGGCCGGCCAGCCGCTGCCGATGAGCATGCGGCTGCGCGTGCGGCGGGATCAGGTGCGCGGCACGGAGCGGGCCCTCGAGGCGATCGACGTGCTCTTCAAGACCGCGGGCGGCAACTCGCTGACCCGCGGCAACCCGATCGAACGGGCGTGGCGCGACGCACACGCCGGCAGCGTCCACGTCGCCAACGATGCCGCGCGGGCCCTCGCAATGTACGGCCGGGGAGCCTTCGGTCTGCCGGTCGAGGACAACCTGGTTTAGGGGCGGAGGCTGTCGGTGCTCCCACTTGCCGGGTCGGCATGGTTGTGTCCGTCCTCGATTTCGGGTTCGATGTGAACTCGATCGGCGGCCACGTGGGCGCCGTGATTCCCACTGACCGGAAGCGCTGCGCGCGGACGGTGTCAGCTGGAAGCATTCGAAGTGTGCGCCGCCCCGCGGCACACGGTGCGAGGACGAGAACGAGGTAGGGGGTCGACGGTGCCGAGAGTGGCCGAGGCACGGGACGCAGCCGAGCCGAGTTCGGCGGAGCAGCGCGCGCGGTTCACCCGCATGCTCGATGCCGCCGCCCAGTTGGGCGCCGAGAAGGACCTCGAACGCGTCCAGATGCACGAGGTAGCCAAGCTCGCCGGCGTCGCTATCGGAACCCTCTACCGCTACTTCCCGTCGAAGACGCACCTGTTCGTCGCGGTGATGGTCGACCAGATCGACCAGATGAGCGAAGGTTTCGCGCGCCGCGCGCAACCGGCGCCGACCCCGCAGGACGAGATCTTCGAGACCCTGTTGCGGGCCACGCGGGCGTTGCTGCGCCGACCCCTGCTGGCGAACGCGATGATCCAGTCGACGAGCACGGCCAAGGTCACCACGATCCCGGACGTGGCCCGCGTGGACCGGCAGTTCCGCGACGTGCTGTTCGAGGCCGCGGGGCTCGAGCAGGTGACGGAGAACGATTCGGTGCTGGTTCGTTTACTGGTATCGGCGTGGTTCGGGATCATCCAGTCGTGCCTCAACGGCCGGATCTCGGTTCCGGATGCGGAGGAGGACCTCCGCACGGCGTGCCGGCTGTTGCTGGCGGATCTGTCGAACGCGCAGTTGCCGCCGATGGAGACGGCGTAACTGAAATGAATTCTAATTCCGGCCCCTGCAGGTTGCCTGCGGGGCCGGAGTTGTCTGTGGCGGGATGGGTCGACCGATGGTGGCCGCGGGCTCGGCCAGCCCGGCGTAAACGGCTAACTGTTTGAACTGAACGTGTCGCGGGGCACTGTTTGCCGAGGGTGTGGTCCTGTTCTCGCGCACCCATTGCCCTGACCGCGAAAGTAGAATACATTCCAAAAATGAACGAGTTGCAGTCCCGGTTCCGGGGCCGACTCGTCTGATTTCGCACGTATTCGCAGTACTTCAGAGGAGCGCACCATGACCAACGTCGTCATCGTCGAGGCCGCCCGCACCCCGATCGGCCGCCGTCGCGGCGCGCTCGCGGGCCTGCATCCGGCCACCCTGCTCGGCGCCGCCCAGCGCGGCGTGCTCGAGCGAGCCGGTGTCGCCCCCGAGGAGATCGGTCAGATCGTCGGCGGTGTCGTGACGCAGGCCGGCGAGCAGTCCAACAACGTCGCGCGCAACGCGTGGCTGCATGCGGGCCTGCCGTACACCACGGCCGCGACGACGATCGACTGCGCGTGCGGGTCGTCGCAGCAGGCCGTGCACATGGTGGCGGGTCTGATCGCGTCGGGCCAGATCGATGCGGGCATCGCGTGCGGTGTCGAGTCGATGAGCCGGGTGTTCCTCGGTCAGGCGCTCGCGCCGGGCACCGGCATTCCGTACCCGGACGACTGGACGGTGGATCTGGGCGACCAGTTCACCTCGGCCGAGCGCATTGCGGCGAACCGCGGCATCAAGCGCGGTGACACCGATGCATTCGGCCTCGAGTCGCAGCGCCGCGCCGCGCAGGCGTGGGCCGAGGGCCGCTTCGATCGCGAGATCGTGCCGGTCGAGGCACCCGTCGTGACGAAGGAAGGCGAGCTCACCGGTGAGATTGCGACCGTGACGCGCGACGGCGGCCTGCGCGAGACCACTGCGGAGGGCCTGGCCGCGCTCAAGCCGGTCATGGACGGTGGCGTCCACACCGCCGGTTCGTCGTCGCAGATCAGCGACGGCGCCGCAGCCGTGATGCTGATGAGCGAGGACAAGGCGAAGGCTCTGGGCCTGCGTCCGCGTGCCCGGATCGTGTCCTCGGGCATGGTCGGCTCCGACCCGTTCTACCACCTCGACGGCCCCATCGACTCCACCCGCCACGTGCTGGCCAAGGCCGGAATGTCGCTGGACGACATCGACATCGTCGAGATCAACGAAGCCTTCGCGGCTGTCGTGCTGTCGTGGGCGCAGGTGCTCGAGGCCGACATGAGCAAGGTCAACGTCAACGGCGGCGCGATCGCGCTCGGCCATCCCGTCGGCTCCACCGGCTCGCGCCTGATCACGACGGCGCTGCACGAGCTCGAGCGCTCGGACCGCTCTACCGCGCTGATCACGATGTGCGCGGGCGGTGCGCTGTCCACCGCCACCGTCATCGAGCGCATCTGACACCGATTTCATAGAGCTTCAACTACTTCCGAGGATTTTCGATGACCATTGGTTTGAGTGACGAAGACCGCGAACTCCGCGATTCCGTGCGTGGCTGGGCCGCGCGCCACGCGACCCCGACGGTGATCCGGGAGGCCGTCGAGGCCAAGGCCGAGACGCGTCCCGCGTACTGGGGTTCGCTCGCCGAGCTGGGCATGCTGGGTCTGCACCTGCCGGAGGAGGTCGGCGGCGCCGGCTACGGTCTGGTCGAACTCGCCATCGTCACCGAGGAACTCGGCCGCTCGATGGTCCCCGGACCGTTCCTGCCGACCGCGGTCGTCTCGGCGGTGCTCAACGAGGCCGGCCGCACGTCCGAACTCGAGGGGCTGGCCGACGGCACCCTGTTCGGTGCGGTCGCGCTGCAGCCGGGCGGGCTGAAGCTGGTCCGTGACGGCGGCAAGGTCACGCTGTCGGGCACGTCGAGCTACGTCCTCGGCGGCCAGGTGGGCGACGTGTTCCTGCTGGCTGCCACCGATGACGCGGGTGCGCTCGGGTTCGTGGTGATCGACCGTGATCGCCTCGACGTCACCGAGCTGCCGAGCCACGATGTCGTCCGTCGCAACGCCGAGGTGACCGTCGACGGGCTCGAGCTGGCGGACGGCGATGTGCTGACGCTGGATTCGCAGCGTGTCCTCGACATCGCCGCCACGCTGTTCGCGGCCGAGGCGTCGGGTCTTGCGGACTGGGCCACCACGACCGCCGCCGACTACGCGCGGGTGCGTCAGCAGTTCGGCCGGGTCATCGGACAGTTCCAGGGCGTCAAGCACAAGGCCGCCCGCATGTTCAGCCTCACCGAGCAGGCCCGCGTCACCGCGTGGGACGCGGCCCGCGCGCTCGGCGACGATATCGACGCGTCCGAGGCGTCGCTCGCGGCGGCGGTGGCCGGCGCGGTTGCGGTCGAGTCGGCGTTCCAGGTCACCAGGGACTGCATCCAGGTTCTCGGCGGCATCGGCTTCACGTGGGAGCACGACGCCCACCTGTACCTGCGCCGCGCGCAGTCGCTGCGGCTGCTGCTGGGTTCCACGGCGTGGTGGAAGCGGCGCGTCGCGCAGCTGACCATCGACGGTGTCCGCCGGGTCCTGAGCATCGACCTGCCGCCGGAGGCGGAGCAGATCCGCGCCGACGTCCGCGCCGAACTCGAGCCGAGTAAGGCGCTCGAGGGTGCCGAGCAGAAGGCGTACCTGGCCGAGAAGGGTTACACCTCACCGCATCTGCCCGCTCCGTGGGGCAAGAGCGCGGACGCCGTCACCCAGCTCGTCATCGCCGAGGAACTTCGCGCCGCCGCGCTCGTCCCGCACGACATGATCATCGGCAACTGGGTCATCCCCACCCTGATCGCGCACGGCAACGCCGAGCAGGTCGAGCGGTTCGTCCCGCAGTCGCTGCGCGGCGACATCGTGTGGTGCCAGCTGTTCTCCGAGCCCGGCGCCGGTTCCGACCTCGCGGCTCTGTCCACCAAGGCCACCAAGGTCGACGGCGGCTGGAAGCTCAACGGCCAGAAGGTGTGGACGTCGATGGCCCGCGAGGCGGACTGGGGCATCTGCCTGGCCCGCACCGACGGTGACGCCCCCAAGCACAAGGGCCTGTCGTACTTCCTGGTCGACATCAAGAACAGTGGACTCGATATCCGCCCGCTGCGTGAGATCACCGGCGAGGCGCTGTTCAACGAGGTGTTCTTCGACGACGTGTTCGTCCCGGACGAGTGCCTGGTCGCCGAGCCCGGCGACGGCTGGAAGCTGGCCCGCACGACGCTCGCCAACGAGCGCGTCTCGCTGTCGCACGACTCGTCTCTCGGCTCGGGTGGCGAGGCGCTGCTGAACCTGGCCGCCGAGATCCCGGGTGGTCTCGACGCCGAACAAATGACCGTTCTGGGCAAGGTGCTGTGCGACGCGCAGTCCGGCGGGCTGATGGGCCTGCGCACGACGCTGCGTTCGCTCACAGGTGCGCAGCCCGGCGCGGAGTCGTCGATCGCGAAACTGCTGGGCGTCGAACACATCCAGCAGGTCTGGGAAGTCGCGATGGACTGGGCCGGCCCGTCGTCCCTGCTCGGCGAGCAGCATCGACGATCCGCGACACAAATGTTCCTGAACTCGCAGTGCATGTCGATCGCAGGTGGTACCACCAATGTGCAGCTCAACATCATCGGCGAGCGGATCCTGGGTCTGCCGCGCGATCCCGAACCCGGAAAGTGAGTTCCACACGCATGAGTAACCGCACGTTCGTCGTCGGCGTGGGCATGACCAAGTTCGAGAAGATCGAGTCTCGTGACTGGGAGTACCCGGACATGGTGTCCGAGGCCGTGGGCACCGCCCTCGCCGACGCCGGGATCTCGTACGACCAGGTGCAGCGTGCCGCAGTCGGATACGTCTTCCAGCCGTCGGCCGCCGGCCAGCGCGCGCTGTACGACACCGGCCTGACCGGCATCCCGATCGTGAACGTCAACAACAACTGCGCCACCGGCTCGTCGGCGCTGATGATGGCCCGCGAGTGGGTGCAGGGCGGCATCGTCGACGTCGCCCTCGCGGTGGGCTTCGAGAAGATGACCAAGACGGCGCTCACCGGTACCGGTGAGATGCCCAAGGTCACCACGCTCGACGACCACCTGAAGGTGATGACCGCCAAGCACGAGTGGGGCCGCGGTCCCATGACGGCGCAGCTGTTCGGCAACGCCGCGCTCGAGCACATGGAGCGCTACGGCACCACGGCCGAGCAGATCGCATCCGTCGCGGTGAAGAACCACAAGCACTCGGTGAACAACCCCTACGCGCAGTTCCGTGACGAGTACACGCTGCAGCAGGTGTTGGACGACAAGATGATCCACGCGCCGCTCACCCGGTCGCAGTGCTCACCCACGTCCGACGGTGCGGGTGCCGCGGTGGTGGTCAGCGAGCGGTTCGTACGCGAGCACGGGCTCGAGGACCAGGCGATCGAGATCGTCGCGCAGGCCCTCACCACCGACACCGCCGAGGCGTTCGCGGACCAGTCGATGATCGACGTCGTCGGCGCCCCGATGACGAAGGCGGCCGCCGCGCAGGTGTTCGCCGAGTCGGGTCTGACCGTCGACGACGTCGACGTGATCGAGCTGCACGACTGCTTCGCGATCAACGAGATCATCACGTACGAGGGCCTGGGACTGTGCGAGCCGGGCGAGGGCGGCAAGCTCGTCGAGTCCGGCGCCACCACGTACGGCGGCAAGTGGGTCGTCAACCCGTCCGGCGGTCTCATCTCGAAGGGTCACCCGCTCGGCGCGACCGGCCTGGCGCAGTGCGCCGAACTGACGTGGCAGCTGCGCGGCCAGGCCGACGCCCGCCAGGTCGACGGTGCCCGCGTGGGTCTGCAGCACAACCTCGGCCTCGGTGGCGCGTGCGTCGTCACGCTGTACCGGGCCGGGACCATCTCCAAGGAGTCGTAACACCATGCCCATCGATGTGAAGGCCGCACTGTCGGCCGAACCGACTGTGCGCGAGGCCAACTGGACCGAGCGCGATGTCCTGCTGTACCACCTGGGCCTCGGCGCGGGCGTGAACTCGCTGGACCCCGCCGAACTCGGCTGGGTGTACGAGAAGGGCCTGCGGGTCCTGCCGACGTTCGCGATGGTCGCGGGCCAGGGCGTCTCGGCGGGCACGCTGAAGCCGGCCGGGATGAACATGCCCGGCATCGACATCGACCTGCGCAAGATCCTGCACGGCGGTCAGGCACTGACGCTGCACGCGCCGATCCCGACCGCCGGTTCCGCGCGGATCTCCTCGCGCGTCGCCGACGTGTGGGACAAGGGCAAGGCCGCGGTCATCGTTCTCGAGCAGTCCGCGACCGACCTCGACGGAAACCCGTTGTGGACCACGGGCATGCAGATCTGGGCGCGCGGTGAGGGCGGCTTCGGCGGCGACGCCGGCCCGGAGGTCACCAACGCGGTGCCCGAGCGGGACGCCGACAAGGTGCTGGTCTCGCCGACCAGCACGCAGCAGGCGCTCGTGTACCGGCTCAGCGCCGACATGAACCCGCTGCACGCCGATCCTGCGTTCGCACAGATGGCCGGCTTCGACCGTCCGATCCTGCACGGCCTGGCGTCGTACGGCGTGGTCTGCAAGGCGGTCGTCGACGGTCTGCTCGGTGGCGATCCCACTCGCGTGCAGAGCTACTCGGTGCGCTTCGCGGGCTCGATCTACCCGGGAGAGACCATCGAGACGTCGGTGTGGCAGGACGGGAACACTCTCACGTTGCTCGCGACGTGCCCCGAGCGTGACGGTCAGCCGGTGCTGACCCACGCGATCATGGAGGTCCGCTCGTGAAGGTCGGCGACCACCCTACGGCTCAGACCCATCCGCACGGCACCGTCCTGACGTCGGCGCCGCAGGATGCGCCGGTCGACCGCGCCACCGCGGCGGCCCGGCGGGTGATCGACGCGATGCTGCGCACCGATCGCGGCAACGCGAATCTCGACCGTGTCGCGGAGGAGTTGAACAGCATCGCCGACCATCTCGAGGAGCACGCTCCCGAGGTGGCCGAGCGGATGATCGACATGTGGAGCGGTGAGGGCGTCACCCGGCACGACCCGATCACCGGTCCGGAGAACGCGATTGCGCCGCCGCTGGTTCTGAAGGGACTCGACGACGGCTCGGTGCAGGGCGTCGTCACGCTGAACCTGCCGTACCAGGGTCCGCCCGGGTGCGTGCACGGCGGCGTGTCGTCGCTGATCCTCGATCATGTGCTCGGTGTCGCGAACGCGTGGGGCGGCAAGGCCGGCATGACCGCACAGCTCAACGTGCGCTACCACAAGCCGACGCCGCTGTTCGAGGAGTTGACCGTCACCGGCAAGCAGATGTCGGTGGACGGCCGCAAGATTCACACTGTCGGCGACATCAAGAACGCCGCCGGTGAGGTGTGCGTGTCGGTGGAGGGACTGTTCATCGACGCATCGGTGCCGCGCCCGCGGTAACCGTCTGCTTCGGCTGAAGGGTCCCTTCGTGCGCTGTCCGCGCGTGAAGGGACCCTTCAGCTGTTCTGGGAGAGGGGTTCGTTGTGGGGAAGCTCGACGAGAGGGTCGCGATCGTCACCGGCGCCGGTATGGGCATCGGCCGAGGGATCGCGGGAGCGTTCGCGCGCGAGGGCGCGAGCGTGCTGGTGGCCGAGATCGACGAGGCCGCCGGTGAATCGACCGCGCAGTGGCTGCGGGACGAATGGGGCGTCAAGGCCGAGTTCCTGCGGACCGACATCACCGACAAGGAGCAGGTCCACGCGATGGTCGACGGCGCCGTCGCGCAGTTCGGCCGCCTCGACATCCTCGTCAACAACGCGTGGCGCAGCAGTGGCTACGCGCGGCTCGAGAACATCACCGACGAGCAGTTGCGCGGCGGCTTCGACATGGCCGTGATGGCCGCGTTCTGGGCGATGCAACGGGCCCTGCCCGAACTCGAGAAGCACGGCACCGGCCGGGTCATCAACCTGTGCTCGCTCAACGGCGTCAACGCGCACATGTACTCGGTGCACTACAACGCCGCCAAGGAGGCGCTGCGCACGCTCACCCGCACCGCCGCCCGGGAGTGGGCGCCGAAGCAGGTGTGCTGCAACGTGATCTGCCCGGGCGCGCAGAGCGAGGCGTACCGCCGGACCGTCGAGGCCAACCCGCAGATGGCGGCGACGATGGCGTCCGCCAACCCGATGGGCCGCATCGGCGACCCGCTCGACGACATCGGCCCCGTCGCCACCTTCCTGGCGAGCGACGACTCGCGCTACGTCACCGGCAACACGCTGTTCGTCGACGGCGGCGGGCACATCAACGGCGTCCAGTGGGCGCCGCAGGTGGACTGACGACCGGTCAGGCGCTGGGGGAGTCGACGGCGCTGCCGTAGTTGCTACCGAAGCTGCCGGTATCCGAGCTGCCCAGGCTGCCGGCGCTGCCGGTGGACGAGCTGCCCAGGCTGCCGGTGTCGAGGCTGCCGAAGCCGAGCTGGCCGAGGATCGGTGACAGGAGCGAGGGAAGGCTGAAGGTGATGCTGCCGGCCGAACTGCTCGGCTCCGGCGGCTCCGGCAGCGCGGCGGCGGTGCCCGGCGCGAACGCCATCACCGCTGCTGTTCCCGCCGCCACCAGCACGGCCCCCAGCGCTGCCCGCACCCGGCGGCCCGTCGTTTCAGTCACCATGTTCGGTTCCCTTTCGTTAGTTCGGGACGAATGAAACACGACGAAGGCCCCGGTCGGGGCGGGATCGGACGGATTCACCCCGGGCTTCACGTCGGGGCCGGTCGCCGATCGCCGGGTCGACGGTGCCCAGCCGAGCGCGCCGATCTTCCGTAGGGTCGGCAACGATGACGTACGAATTGACTGCAATCGAACTGTCCGACAGTGCGCGAACGTGGTTGATCGAGCGGCCCATCGAGATCGCGGTCTACGTCGTGGTGGCGCTCGTCCTGCGCTTCGTGCTCAACCGCGCGATCGATCGGGCCACCCGGGACAGACCCGGCGGCGAGCCTCGACTGCTGCGACCGCTGAAGGAACGTATCCCGATGGGCACCCGCGACTCCGTCGCCGCTCAGCGGCGGTCGCAACGCGCCCGCACCATCGGGTCCGTGCTCAAGTCCGGGGTCTCGATCGTGACGCTCACGTGGTGTGTGCTGCAGATCCTCACGGTCTTCAGCGTCAACGTCGCCCCGCTCGTCGCGTCCGCCGGAGTGGTCGGCGTCGCGCTGGGCTTCGGCGCGCAGAACCTGGTGCGGGACTTCCTGACCGGGATGTTCATGCTGCTCGAGGACCAGTACGGGGTGGGCGACATCATCGACGTCGGAGAGGCCGTCGGGACCGTGGAGACGGTGGGCCTGCGGGTCACCACGATCCGCGACCTGAACGGAACCCTCTGGTACTGCCGCAACGGCGAGATCGCGCGGGTCGGCAACATGAGCCAAGGCCACGCGGTCGCGGTGATCGACCTGCCGATCGCACCGGGCGCTGCCGTCCCGCGGGCGACGGAGGTCGCGCTCACCGCCGCGATCGAAGCCTCCGAGGCCGACGCGATCGCCGACGCGGTGCTGGAACGTCCGCAGATGCTCGGCGTCAACAGCGTCACCGCCGAGGCCGTGATGCTGCGGCTGACCGCGCGGGTCAAGCCCGGACAGCAGTGGGCGGTGCAGCGGTACATCACCCAGGCCGTGCTCGCCGCGTTCGACGAGCACGACATCGCGGCCCCGCTCGCGGCGCTGGCGGCGATGCGCGGATCCGCCCCGAGCTGACCTGTCCGAAAGATCCAATCGCCGGGCGCCGGTGGGCGGCTAGCGTGGCCATCATGATTCCTCAGCTGAACGCGATCGGCCTCGTGACGACGGATCTCGCGGCGTCCCTGCGCTTCTACCGACTGCTCGGCCTCGACATCCCCGACGACGCCGCGTCCCAGCCCCACGTCGAGGTGGTGGCCGGCGGGGTGCGGCTGATGTGGGACACCGTCGAGACCGTGGAGTCCTTCGGTGGCCCGTACACCCCGCCCACCGGCGACGCGCGGGTCTCGCTCGCCTTCGAGTGCGACGGACCGGCGGACGTCGACGCGGTGTGGGCGCGGCTCGCCGAGGCCGGGCACGGCGAGGTCGAGCCGTTCGACGCCCCGTGGGGGCAGCGCTACGCGACGGTCACCGACCCCGACGGCAACGGCGTCGACCTGTTCGCGGCGCTGCCGTCCTGACGTAGTTCGCCGAACGGGCGACCCGTGATGCGGCGGGACTCGCGGATGAGGTGGGCCTGGTCCACGTACCCGCATTCGGCCGCCACCACGGCGGACGGGACGCCCTTCGCGGCCAGGTGGCACGCCCGCTGCAGACGCAGGATCCCGGCCAGAGTCTTGGGGCCGTAGCCGAAACTGCGGTTGCCGAGGCGCTGCAGCGCGCGGGCCGACAGTCCGGTGGTGGCGGCGACTCCCGCGACGGGGACTCCGCGTCCGAGCAGTCGGGCTGCCGCCGTCACCACCGGGTCCGGCGGCCCCACGTCGCCCAGACGGGCCACCGCGAACGATTCGAACGCCGCTCCGGCGTCGGCCGGGTCCAGCCCGGCGAGAACCGTGGCGGTCCGACGGCCGACGACGTCCTCGAGTGGGATCCGTGCGTTGCGCAGGTCTGCTGCCGGAACCGCCAGCAGGTGGGGGAGCAGTCCGGGTGGCAGGCGCAGCCCCACTGCAGGATCGGGCGACCCGATCACCGGGAACGGTTCGGTGTCCGGCCCCGCGACCAGGACCGTGCCGTCCCGCCACACGAGATCCATGCAGCCGTCGGGCAGCACCGCACCGTCCACGGACCGAACGGTGTGCCACACGACTGCTTCCGGAACCACGCGTGACGGGCGCTCGCTGTACACGGTCCCAGTACAGCACTCGGGGGCGACAGGCTCAGCTCCCCAGGCTGCCTTCGGAACTGCCGAGGCTGCCGCCGGTACTCCCGAGACTGCCGCTGGAGCTGCCGAGACTGCCACTGGAGCTGCCTTCGGAACTGCCCAGGCTGCCTTCGGAACTCCCGAGACTGCCGGTGATACTCCCGAGGCTGCCCGAACTGCCGAGGCTGCCTTCGGAACTGCCCAGGCTTCCGGTGTCGATGCCGAGCAGCCCGAGGATGGCGTCCAGGGCGCCCGGCGTGTCGATCACGGTGCTGCCGAGCTGGATCGCGGCGGAACCGACCTGGATCGTCGGGCCGATGAGCGTGGGTGCGAAGTCCGCCGCCACGCCGCCGAGGCTGGTGCAGACGCCCACGGTGACGTAGATGCCCGTGGGAACGTCGGTCACGTTGTACGTGCGTTCCCGGTTGAGGCCGGACGTCGGCAGCCCCGGCCCCCACGTGAACATGGACGGGTCGATCTCGCTGAGCGGCGGGAATGTGCCGGTCGCGAGGTCCGGCAGCAACGGAAGTGCCTTCTCGACGCTGATGAGGGCGGCGGTGCAGGTCGTCAGTCGCTGAGTGACGTTCGGGTCGGTGAGCGTGATGGTGAGGTCGCTGCCGTCGATCGCGGTGGCCAGTGTCGGGGCCTCGGGGGCGGGGACCACCGCCTCGACCGGTTCGGCTCCGGCGATCGCCGGAGTGGCCGCAGCGATCGCCGCTGCGGCCACGGCCGCGCCCACGGCCATCCGTGCGAGCGCTCCACGCTGTGTCTTCGGATCTTGCTGTGCCATCGATCAATTCCTCCCCGTTGTGTGCATCCATGACACACCACGATCGAGGACTTGTATGCGTGAAACGCCGGGATTGCCCGTATGTGCCCGGCCCGGTTCCGACCGCGAGGGCCGACAGACGAAGTCGACCATCCCGATGCTCTCGCCGCCGCCCCAGTGCCTGTCCACCGTTGCTATCGACTCGCCTCCGCAGTGTTTCCGGCCTCGGCCTTCAGTCCTACCGCCCAGTCGATCAGCTCCGGAACCTCTTCTCCCGCTGTGCAGAAAGTGGCAGGCCGGAAGACGGCGACGGTCGCGCCGGCGGCGTGCCAGGCCAGGGCCTTGTCGGCGGTGGCGGCGAGGTCGACGGTGCCGTCGTCGCGACGTTCCGGGCCGACCGACACCTGGATGATCGCGGAGCGGGGATCGCGGTCGTGGGCCTCGAAGGTGTCGCGCAGGAGCCGGACGCTGTCCGAGAAGGTCTGCATGTCAGCGGGATTGACCGTCCAGCCGTCGGCGATGCGGGCGATGCGGTCGAAGTTGCGCTGACTCGGGCCGAAGCCGAAGATCACCGGCACCCGGTCCTGCACCGGCAGCGGGTGGGCGTGGAAGTCCTCGAACGAGAACTCGCGGCCCTGGAAGTTGGCCGGCGCGTCGGTCCACAGTTCGCGGCACGCGCGGACGGTGTCCTCCATGCGGCCGAACCGTGCGTCGAACGGCATGTTGGTGGCCGTGTACTCGGCTTCCTGCCAGCCGACGCCCATGCCGATCGCGGCGCGGCCCTCGGAGAGCCGGTCCAGGGTCGCGATCTGCTTGGCCAGCAGCACCGGCGGTCGCACCGTCGCGATCAGGACCGACACGTTGAGCAGTGCGCGCTCGGTCACCGCCGCGACCGACGACAGCAGCGACAGCGGCTCGTACCAGTCGTGGTCGATCGGGAACGGGAAGCCGTGGGTACGAACCCGGTCCGCGTGCGCGGCCGCGTTGAAGCCGAGATGGTCTCCGGTGGAGATCATGTCGACTCCCGCGCGGTCCGCGGCTGCGGCCACGTCGAGCACCGGGCGGATCCGTCCGGCGAAGAGGTTCTCGGCTCCGAGAATGTTCAGACCGACCTGCATGGTGCTCCTGTTCCGCGGCTACACGTTCGGCAGCTCGCTCGTCGTTGCGTACTCGTCGACCACGAACTGCAGGGTCTTGGACATGTCCAGGAACAGGTTCGCGTCCGCCGCCACCGGGCCGCCGATCGCGGGATCGGCGTGCGCGGCGAGCATGGCGTCGTAGCCGGCCCGGTCCTCGAACCACATCTCGGTGATGACGTCGAACATCGGATCGGCCACACCCGGCGCCCGCACGCTGCCGGTGAGGTCGACGAAGTTGCGGCGGTACTCCTTGATCTGCGGAAACGACCGCAGGATCAGTGGGACGTGGATGGACTCGTAGTGCTCGATGAACTGCTCGCGGGTCAGTTCGGACTTACGGGCGAGCAGCGCTACAGCTTTGAACATGGATTCTTCCTCATCAAGATCATGTGGGGGGGAAGATTCTCACAGAGTGCGCTGCGCGTGCTCGCCGAGGTCTCCGACCAGGTCGATGCAGGTGAGCCGCTGTGTGAACACCCATTCGCCGTCGACGACCGCGAAGGTATCGAAATAGCGGCCCGCCAGGATCGGCTGCAGGGGAAGGTTTTCGGTTGCCTGCAGCACCGTGAAGTACGACAGCGACGTCGCGGTGCGGCAGTCGTCGGCGACCTCGACTCGCAGGTTGGTGACCACGTGCTTGGTGCGCGGCCGCGGCGGCGTGCCGTGCATCCGGATGAAGCTGCGGCACGCGTCCAGCACGCCGGCGGGGTCGGAGTCGCGCACCGGCCCCACCGGCGTTCCGGCACCGTCGCACTGCCCGTACACCGCACGCGCGAAGAGCTCCGCGACCTCCTCCAGGCGCGCCTCGTCGATGAGGTGCGTGTAGAGGTGGGCAAGGTCGCGGATCGACTCGACGGCGCCGAGGCGTTCGACGGTCCAGGCGGTCATCAGGCGTGGATCTCGCGACGGTTCATCTTGCCGGTCGCGTTGCGCGGCAACAGGTCCGTGGTGATGCGCCACTTCGTCGGCACCTTGAAGTACGACAGGCGCTCGGACGCGAACTCCCGCAACTCCTCCTCGGTGACGATCGCGCCCGGGACCACCACGACAACCGCCGATACTTCCTGACCCAGATCCGGGTGCGGTGAGCCGACGACCGCACACTCCTGCACCGCCGGGTGCTCGTCGAGGATCTGCTCGATCTCGGTGGGGTAGACGTTCTCGCCGCCGCGCAGGATCAGGTCCGAGCGGCGACCGGTGAGCCGCAGGCGACCGTTCTCGACGACGCCGTAGTCGCCGGTGCGGAGCCAGCGGTCCCGGGTGATCGAGTTCTCGGTCGCGACCGGATCGTTCCAGTAGCCGAGCATGACGAACGGGCTGCGCACGCACACCTCGCCCTCCATGCCGTCGGGCAGCCACTCGCCGAACGGATCCCGGATCTCCATGCTGACCGTGATGATCGGTCGACCCAGCGTGCCCGGGTACTCCTCGAGCTCGGCGGAGGTGGCCACCGCGATCGCGGTGCTGCACTCGGTGAGCCCGTAGCTGTCGACGAGTGCGTTGCGGGCGAACGGAACCTGTTCGCGCAGGCGGTCCTTGAACGCGATCGACGACGGCGCCGACGCGAGCGAGAACGACGTCAGCGACGACAGGTCGTACTTGGCGAGGTTGCCGTGCTCGAGCAGTCGCGAGGCCATCGTCGGGACGGCGCCCCAGTTGGTGACGCGCTCGCGCTCGATGAGGCCGAGGATCCGGTCGACGTCGAACGAGCCCTGATTGATGACCAGCGCGCCGCCCATCGCGAGGCGGGGGACCGCCAGGTTGTGCAGGCTCGCGATGTGGAACAGCGGTGAGGTGAGCAGGTCGCGCATGTGGGTCGGCACGTTCGGGTCGAACGGCTTCCCCGTGAACGCTGCCATGATCGCGCCGTTGTAGCGGTGGTAGTCGACGACCGCGAGCAGGTTGCGGTGCGAATGCAGCGCGCCCTTGGGGCGGCCACTGGTTCCGGACGTGAAGAGGATGACCGACGGGTCGTCCTCGTCGACCGCGACGACGGGACGCTCCGCGCCGGCGAACTCGGCGAACAGTCCGGGCAGGTCCTCCTCCATGGTCAGGATCGTGATCCCGGTCGTGTCGACTGCGGTGAGGGCGGCGCCGCGCTTGGCGTCGACGATCACGACCTTGGGGGTGCTGTGCTGCAGGCCGTACTCGATCTCGCGCGGCACCCACCAGCCGTTGAGGCCGACGGTGATGGCGCCGAGGGCCTGCGTCGCCCAGAAGGTGGTGACCCATTCGGGGGTGTTGGCGGCGAGGATCGCGACGCGGTCACCCTTCTCGACCCCGTACCGATCCCGCAGGGCGGCGGCCAGTGCATAGGCGTCGGCGGCGTGCTGCGCGTAGGAGACGCGACGGTCCTCGGTGACCAGGTAGTCGCGGTCACCCCACTTGACGGACTGCGCCAGCAGATCGCCGACCGCCCGGTCGCGGTTCTTCATGACCGGCATGCGGGTGCCGAGGACCTCTTCCTCGACGATCTCGAACGGTCCGCCGAAGCCGGTGAGACGAGAGATGACCTGATCCAGGTGCAGTTGCGGATCGGCGGGGGCTGTCATGAGTGACCTTTCTTCGATGTCACAGTGTCGTTCCTGTCACCAATGGCCAGTGAACACCCAGGTAGAAGACTCGAGGTGTGGGATGTGACGGGTTTCTCACGGCAATTTCTCACGTTGCGAATCCTCGATGGGGGGAGTTACCACTGAGCGAGACTGGCGGTGATCTGCGCGACAGCCCGCAGATACTTTTCGCGCATAGGACATGGCTGTCCCGCCGACACCGCCGACGGCCATCAGTATCGCGCCTACCGGCGCCGTGACAGGAGAATGAGTTGGAACGCACCACGATTGCCGAGATGCTGCTCGATCGCGTCGGCGACGAGCACCTCGGTCTCCGTACCCGTGAGCAGGACTGGACCTGGGACGAGGTCGTTCGCGAGAGCGCCGCGTGCGGTGATCTGGCCCGGTCGATGCGGGTGGACGGGCCGTTCCACATCGGTGTCCTGCTCGAGAACGTGCCGGAGTTCCTGTTCTGGCTCGGTGGCGCGGCGCTGACCGGCGCGACGATCGTCGGTATCAACCCGACTCGCGGCGCCACGGAGCTCGAGGCCGAGATCAAGTACGTCGACTGCCAGCTGATCGTCACCGACACGGCCGGCATGGAGAAGCTGAAGGGCCTCGATCTCGGCCTGTCCGAGGACCGGTTCGTGCTGGTCGACGCGCCCGACTACCGGGAGCGGATCGACGCCCACCGGGTCGAGCCCGCGATGGCCGACGGCATCGACGAGTTCAGCCTGTACCTGCTGCTGTTCACGTCCGGCACCACCGGAATGTCGAAGGGCGTCAAGTGCAGCCAGGGTCGCCTGTCGCGGCTCGCGTACGCCAACACCGCGAAGTACGGCCACAAGCACGACGACGTGGACTACTGCCCGATGCCGCTGTTCCACGGCAACGCCCTGATGGCGCTGTGGGCGCCGGCGCTGCTGAACGGTGCCACGGTGTGCCTGCCGGAGGCCCGCAAGTTCTCCGCGTCGGGCTTTCTCCCGGACGTGAAGTTCTTCGGTGCCACGTTCTTCACCTACGTCGGCAAGGCGTTGTCGTACCTGATGGCGACGCCGGAGCTGACGGGCGACATCGACAACAAGCTCGAGCGCGGCTTCGGCACCGAGGCGTCGCCGGAGGACAAGGCCGAGTTCGTCCGCCGCTTCGGCGCCGAGCTGTTCGAGGGCTACGGCTCCTCGGAGGGCGCCGGTTCGGTCAAGCTCGATCCGGAGGCTCCCGCGGGAGCGCTGGGTCGCCCCGCGCACGAGGGCATCCTGGTGGTGAACCCGGAGACCCGCGAGCAGTGCGTGCGCGCGATCCTCGACGAGCACGGCCGGGTGCTGAACCCGGACGAGGCGATCGGCGAGATGATCAACACCGACGGTGCGCGCGCGTTCGAGGGCTACTACAAGAACGACGCCGCCGACTCCGACCGCATCAAGCACGGCTGGTACTGGACCGGCGATCTCGGGTACATCGACGAGGCCGGGTTCATCTACTTCGCCGGCCGCAAGGGCGACTGGATCCGCGTCGACGGCGAGAACACCTCGGCGCTGATGATCGAGCGTGTGCTGCGCCGCCATCCCGAGGTCATCGCGACCGGCGTGTACGCGATCCCGGATCCGAAGTCGGGCGATCAGGTGATGGCCGCGATCGAGGTCGAGTCGCTCGACGGGTTCGACGCCGTCAAGTTCGCCGAGTACCTGGCCGGCCAGGCCGATCTCGGCAGCAAGGCGACGCCGCGGTTCGTGCGGGTGTCGACCAACCTGCCGATCACCGGCTCCAACAAGGTCCTCAAGCGGGAACTGCAGGCGGAGCTGTGGCGCACCGACGAGCCGGTCTACCGCTGGGAGGGCCGCGGTGAGCCCGTCTACAAGGCGATGACCGCCGACGACAAGGCCACGCTCGAGGCCGAGTTCGTCGCCTCCGGCCGCCAGCGCTTCCTGGGCGTCTGAGGTGACCCGCAAGGTCGCCCTCGTCACCGGCGCGAGCCGCGGGATCGGGCGTGAGATCGCGCTCGCGTTCGCACGCAAGGGATTCGACGTCGCGATCACGGCCCGCACGGTCCGCGAGGGCGACGGTGCCGTCACTCCCCGCACCCGTGCGGAGGGCGAGATGCTCATCGCGGTGCCCGGCAGCCTCGAGACGACGGCCGCCGAGATCGAGGCGTGCGGGGTGCGCGCGCTGCCGATCCGCATGGACCTGCTCGACCAGGAGTCGGTGGTCGGCGCCGCGGACGAGGTGCTGCGTGAGTGGGGTCGGATCGACGTCCTCGTCAACAACGCCTACGCCCAGACCGCCGGTCACATGGAGCGCATCCTCGACCTCCGGCTGGACGACGCCGAGGTCATGGTGCGCGGCAATTACCTGCACCAGCTGGCGCTGATCCAGCGGGTGCTGCCGTCGATGGTCGAGAACGCCGACGGTGTCATCGTCAACCTGGTGTCCGGGTCGGCGACGACCGATCCGCCGGCCGCGCCCGGTGAGGGCGGCTGGGGCGTGGCCTACGCCGCGTCGAAGGCGGCGTTCGGCCGTCTCGCCGGCGCCGTCAATGCCGAATACCGCGGCCGCGGTATCCGGGCGTTCAATCTCAGCCCCGGTTTCGTGGTCACCGAGTCCGGCAAGGCGCGCGGCGGCACCGAGAAAATCGAGGACGCCGGGTTCGACTCGGTGCCCGCGACGGTGCCGGCCGACGCCGCGGTGTGGCTGGCCACGACCCCCGACTCCGAGCGTTTTCTCGGAAAGGTGGTCTGGGCGCCGAAGCTGGTGAATGATTTCACTGATTCCACCGCGCCCTGATCGGGCGCCTGGATCTCGCCCGAGTGCAGGTCGGGTCGCTGTTCCCGCTGTGCGAGATGCGTGACCCGAGCCGTCGGCTCGGTCGCTAGCGTCCGGGACAACGCAGGCAGACAGTCGCCGGAAAACGGCGGCTGTCTGCCTTTGGTAAACGACGTCGTTGGGTATTAGAGGAGTAACGATGGATTTGAGGGAATCCCCCGAACAGCTCGCGCTCCGCAAGGAGCTGCGCGCGTACTTCGCGGCGCTGCTGCCGGAAGAGAAGCGACGCAAGGCCGGCGAGGAGGGCGTGGGCGGCCAGTACTTCCGCGAGGTCGTCAAGCTGCTGGGCCAGGACGGCTGGCTCGGCATCGGCTGGCCCAAGGAGTACGGCGGACAGGGCCGCTCCATCGAGGAACAGTTCGTGTTCTTCGACGAGGTGCAGCGCGCCGGTCTGCCGTTCCCGTTCGTCACGGTCAACACCGTGGGCCCGACGCTGATGAAGTACGGCACCGAGGAGCAGAAGGAACGCTTCCTGCCGGGCATCCTCGCGGGCGACATCGTCTTCGCGATCGGCTACACCGAGCCCGAGGCCGGCACCGACCTGGCGTCGCTCAAGACCCGCGCGGTCGTCGACGGCGAGGACTTCGTGGTCGACGGCAACAAGATCTTCACGTCCGGCGCCAACACCGCCGACTACGTGTGGCTCGCGTGCCGCACCGATCCGGAGGCGCCCAAGCACAAGGGCATCTCGATCCTCGTGGTCCCCACCGACGACCCGGGCTTCTCGTGGTCGCCGATCCCGACCGTCGGCGGCCTCATGGTCACCTCGACGTACTACAGCGGCATCCGCGTCCCGCAGAAGGACGTCATCGGTGAGGTCAACGGTGGCTGGCAGCTGATCGCCGCGCAGCTCAACCACGAGCGCATCGGCCTGGCCGCGATCGGCGGCCGCACCTACGGCCTGTGGCACCAGGTCCTGGACTGGGCCAAGGAGAACGGTGCCATCGAGATTCCTTGGGTGCAGCAGGAATTCGCGCGCACGCACGCCAAGCTCGAGGCGATGCGCCTGATGAACTGGAAGATGACGGCCGCGGTCGCCGCGGACACGTTGTCCGGCGCCGACGCCGGTGCCACCAAGGCGTACGGCACCGAGACCCACATCGACGTGTACCGCACGCTGCTCGGCATTCTCGGCGCGGCGGGCCGTATCCGCCCCGAGTCGCCGGGTGCGCTGCTGGCCGGTCAGATCGAGCAGATCTCCCGCCAGGGCATGGTCAACACCTTCGGTGGCGGCGTCAACGAGGTCCTGCGCGACATGGTCGGCACCATGGGCCTGGGCCTGGCACGTGAGAAGAGGGTCAAGTGAGCGAATTCCTCACCAAGCTCAAGGCATTCGAGGGTCAGATCCTGACCCCCACGGTGTGGGGTCCGGACGAGGTCAACACCCCGATGATCCGGCACTGGGTCGAGACTATGGGCGACACCAGCCCCGTCTACCTCGACGACGACGCGGCCCGGGCGACCGGCCGTGACGGCGCCGTCGCGCCCGCGCTGATGGCGCAGGTGTGGACCATGCGCACCTTCAACGACAAGATGGCGAACAACGATCCGTCGCAGGTGTGGACCGATCTGATCGCCACGCTCGACGACGAGGGCTTCACGTCCGTCGTCGCGACCGACTCGGACTTCGAGTTCTTCACGGAACTGCGTCCCGGCGACCGTGTTTCGCTCACCGAGGTGATCGACGACATCTCCGAGGAGAAGAAGACGGGCCTCGGTGTCGGACACTTCGTCACGACGCTCAAGACGTATCGCAACGGGGACGACGAGGTCGTCGCGACGCAGCGCTGGCGCACCCTGCGGTTCAAGCCGAAGGGCAGCGAGAAGGCTGCGGAGAAGCCGGCAGAGAAGTCGGCCGGGCCGATCCCGGGCCTGCGCCCGCGTCCGGCGCTCAACGTCGACAACGCTTTCTGGTTCGAGGCCGCCAAGGAGCACCGCCTGGTGATCCAGCGCTGCGCGAACTGCGGCGTGCTGCGCCACCCCACGGGTCCGATGTGCGGCGCGTGCCAGTCGCTCGACTGGGACACCGTCGACGCCTCGGGCCGGGGCTTCGTCTACAGCTTCGTCGTCAACCACCACCCGCAGATCCCCGGATTCGAGTACCCGCTCATCGTGGCGACGATCGAACTCGAAGAGGGCACCCGCCTGATCGCGAACATGACCGGCATCGCGCCGGACGATGTCGAGATCGGCATGCCGGTGGAACTGGACTGGATCGACGCCGACCCGGATCTGACGCTGCCCGCGTTCCGTCCGGCCGCACGGGAGGACTCCTGATGGACTTCAACTTCAGCGAAGAGCAAGAGGCAATTCGCAACCTCGCCGACGAGGTCTTCACCAGCAAGGCCGACATCGACCGCGTCAAGCAGGTCGAGCTGAGCGACGAGCGCATCGACCGCGACCTGTGGCGTGAGCTCGCGAACACGGGTCTGCTCGGCATCGCGCTGCCCGAGGACCTCGGCGGCGGCGGCATGGGCCTGGCCGAGCTGTACGTCCTGCTCGAGCAGCAGGGACGCCACGTCGCGCCCGTGCCGATCTGGCAGTCCGCCCTCGCGGCCCTCGCGGTCGCCGAGTTCGGCACCGACGCGCAGCGCACCGCGCTGGTCCCGGGTGTCGCGGAGGGCAGCAGCTTCCTGACCATCGGTCTCGAGGAGTTCGGCCCGTATGTCGAGGGCAACCCGCAGACCACCGCCACCGAGGCCGGCGGCCAGTGGACGCTGACCGGCGCCAAGGCCGTCGTCCCGATCACCCACGTCGCAGATCGTGCGATCGTCTCGGCGACCACGTCCACCGGTGCGGCGCTGTTCGTCGTCGACCTGGCCGCGGCCGGCGTCTCGGTGGAGCAGACGCAGTCCACCAACTGGGAGATCTGCGGCAACGTCACTCTCGAGTCGGCTCCGGCGGAGCTGCTCGGTCCCGCCGACGGCACCACCGCGCAGTGGCTGGTCGATCGCGTCGAGCTGGCGCTGGCCGCGATCCAGCACGGTGTCGGCTCGGGTGCCGTCCAGCAGGCCGTCACGTACCTCAACGGCCGTCAGCAGTTCGGGCGTCCGCTCGCGACGTTCCAGGCCGTCAACCACCAGCTGGCGGACTGCTACATCGACCTGCAGGCGATGAGCGTGACCCTCTGGCAGGCCACGCAGAACCTCGTCGACGGCATCGATCCCGGCACCTCGGTCCTGGTCGCGAAGTGGTGGGCCACCGACGGCGGCCAGCGCATCGTGCACCGCACCACGCACCTCCACGGCGGCATGGGCGTCGACACCGACTACCCGGTGCACCGGCACCTGCTGTGGGGCAAGCAGATCGGCGCCACCCTCGGTGGTTCCGCATCGGACCTCGCCCGCCTGGGCGCGCAGCTCGCCGCGGGTGTCGAGGTGGTCGGATGACCGCCACCGTCACCGTCACGGGCCGCAGCTACGACGACATCTCGGTCGGCGAGGTGCTGCCGGAGCTGGCGATCCCGCTGACCCGCACGCTGATCGTCTCGACCGCGATCGCGACCCGCGACTTCCAGGACGTGCACCACGACCCGGAGCTGGCGCAGCAGCGCGGCTCGAAGGACGTGTTCATGAACATCCTCACCAGCAACGGGCTGGCGGGACGGTTCGTGACGGACTGGGCCGGACCGTTCGCCACGGTGCGTCGGGTGAAGATCCGTCTCGGTGCCCCGAACTACCCGGGCGACACCATGACCATGACCGGTGAGGTCGTCTCCAAGGAGAACGGCCTCGTCGAGGTGAAGATCGTCGGCGCGAACAGCCTCGGCAACCACCTCGCGGGTTCGGTCACGGTCGCCTACCCCGCCGCTGAAGGGAAGGACGCCTGATGGCTGTCAGCCCGCTCTCCGGTGCCGCCGCGATCGTCGGCATCGGCGCCACCGAGTTCTCGAAGAAGTCCGGCCGCTCCGAGCTGCAGCTCGCGTGCGAGGCGGTCACCGCCGCCCTCGCCGACGCCGGCATCGACCCGTCCGAGGTCGACGGTCTGACCACCTTCACGATGGAGACCAACGGCGAGATCCTCGTCGCCCGCAACTGCGGGCTCGGGGAGCTCAAGTTCTTCTCCCGGATCGGCTACGGCGGCGGCGCGGCGTGCGCGTCGGTGCAGCAGGCCGCGATGGCCGTCGCGACCGGCATCGCCGACGTCGTGGTGGTCTACCGAGCGTTCAACGAACGCTCCGGTATGCGTTTCGGTGCGGGGCAGCACGACCGCCCGATGGACTCCACCGCGGACCGTGCAGCCTACGCATGGTTGACCCCGCAGGGACTGGCGACTCCCGCCCAGTGGGTCGCGATGTTCGCTCGCCGGTACATGTACCAGTACGGTGCCACGAGTGAGGATTTCGGTCGGGTTGCTGTCGTGGCGCGCAAGCATGCCGCGAACAATCCGAAGGCGTGGTTCTACGGCAAGCCGATCACGCTCGAGGACCACCAGAACTCCCGATGGATCGCCGAACCGCTGCACCTGCTCGACTGCTGCCAGGAGACCGACGGCGGTCAGGCCCTCGTCATCGTCTCGGCCGAGCGCGCCAAGGACCTGCGTCAGAAGCCCGCGATCATCAAGGGTGCGGCACAGGGTTCCGGCAAGGACCAGCACATGATGGCGAGCTACTACCGCCCCGACATCACCGGTATCCCGGAGATGGGTCTGGTCGGTCGTCAGCTGTACGCGCAGGCCGGCCTGACGCCCGACGACATCAACGCGGCGATCCTCTACGACCACTTCACCCCTCTGGTGCTCCCGCAGCTCGAGGAACTCGGTTTCTGCCGTCCCGGCGAGGCCAAGGACTTCATCCGCGAGGGCAACCTGGAGATCGGTGGACGGCTGCCGAGCAACACGCACGGCGGCCAGGTCGGTGAGGCGTACCTGCACGGCGTCAACGGCATCGCCGAGGCGGTCCGGGTGCTGCGGGGTACGTCCACCAACCAGCCCGAGAACGTCGAGAACATGCTCGTCACGGCGGGAACCGCGGTTCCCACGTCCGGCCTGATTCTCGGCGTCGCCTGACCCGAATTATTTGGAAGGACCGAGAGAATGACGGCAGTGGAGCAGAAGTCGGCCGGCGCGTGGCGTGGGGTCGACCTCGGTACCCGCACGGTGAGCTACGACGAGCGCGACGCGATCCTGTACGCGCTCGCCGTGGGTGCGAAGGCCACCGATCTGGACCTCGTGATGGAGGACCGGCTGCGGGTGCTGCCGACGTTCGCGCTGACGCTGGCCCAGTGGGCCCCCGACGAGCTGGGGCAGCGGGGTGCCTTCGACATGAAGACCGCGCTGCACGGCTCGCAGGAGCTGAAGGTGCTCGCACCGCTGCCCCGCAGCGGTGAGGTCACGCTCGAGGCCAGCGTCGGCGAGGTCTGGGACAAGGGCGCCGCGGCGGTGTTCGAGGTCAAGGTCGAGTGCGAGTACTTCGTCGCGACCTGGTCCCTGTTCGCCCCGGGCGCAGGCGGATTCGGTGGCGAGCGTGGCCCGTCCAAGCCGCCGGCACCGGAGGGTGAGGCCAATGTGACGGCTCAGCTCGAGACCGCGTTCAACGTGGCCGCGCTGTACCGCCTCACGGGCGACCGTCACCACATCCACATCGATCCGGCCGCCGCCGCGGGCATCGGCCAGCCGCGTCCGATCATGCACGGCCTGTGCACGCTCGCCGCGTCGACGCTGCCGCTCGCCAAGGAACTGGGCGTGCATCCGGCCGACCTGACCGAGCTGCAGGGCCGCTTCGCCGCGCCCGTGTTCCCCGGTGACACCGCGGAACTGAAGGCGTGGGGCGACGCGTCGGGCCTGTCGTTCGAACTGGTACGCGAGGGCAAGTCGGCGATCTCCGGAGGTTACGCGGTCTTCGCCAAGTAGCCCCCGCTGTGACCGAATGTCACATGCGTTCAGTCTGACTGAACCCGTGTGACATTCGGTCAAAAGACTTCAGCTGCGGGAGCGTTCGACCTCGGTCAGGCTCCCGCAGCTGTTTTCATTTCTGACGGATTTCTTATTCAGTGCTGAATGTTTACCGTCCAGCGGAACAGGCGCTGCGCCTCGTGTGGCCCAGGTCATACGGTAGGGCGCCCGCAGGGGCCCGACATCGTCGCCCCGAGAACTGCGGGCGGTCGGCCCTGGAACCCAACCCCCAGTGTGGGCAGATCCATTGCGAGATCGACAGACTCACGGAGGGTTGACGAGTAATGAGGCCGGGAATCAACCCTGCTGCTGAGCAAGGCATGGATCAAGAAGTAGAGCGGGTCGGCGAGTCGGTCGCCTACTGGGCGACCG
>NZ_JAIVAH010000007.1 GCF_020171745.1 Prescottella equi | reverse complement strand
CGCTCTTCCGATCTCTGGGCGACCGACTCGCGACGACCGGTCTCGTCAGCTGCCCTGGGTCGCCATGTAGCGAGCCGGGTACTCGCCGCCGCCGTGCACCGCGAGATCGGCACCGTTGACGTACGACGACAGGTCGCTGCCCAGGAACAGGCACGCCTTCGCGATGTCCGACGGCACCGCCATGCGCTCCATCGGCAGGGTGCGGGTGACCGCGGCGCCGCCGTCGTCGCCGTACACCGTCGCCGCGGCCTCGGTGCGGATCAGGCCGGTGGTGATGTGGTTGACGCGCACCTTCGGCGCCCACTCGAGGGCCAGCGCCTTGGTCAGCCCGAGCAGGCCCGCCTTCGCCGCGGTGTAGGCGGCGGTGCCGGGCTGCGGCTGGTGCGCGGAGACGCTGCCGATGTTGACGATCGCACCGCCCGTCTCCTGTTCGCGCATAACCAGATTCGCGGCCTGTGCCATGTAGGCCGGGGCCAGCAGGTTGAGGGCGACGATCTTCTCGACGAACCGCGGCGACACGGTCGCGGCGTCGGCGTCGGGGGAGCCGCCGGCGTTGTTGACCAGCACGTCCAGGCGCCCGAAGCGGTCGACGGCGTCCTGGACGAGGGCGGTCGCGTCGGCGGGGTCGCGGACGTCGACGGCGCGGAACGCGGCGCTGCGGCCGTCGACCGTCGGGAGGGTCTCGGGCTCGTTGCGGGCGCACACGAGCACGTCGGCGCCGGCCTGCAGGAAGTGCTCGGCGATGACGTAGCCGATGCCCTTGGTGCCGCCGGTGACGATCACTGCGCGACCGGTGAAGTCGACCGGGTTGGGGTAGCTCATGCGAACTGCCTTTCTGTCGTGTCGCAGCGCCGGACGCCACGAGGCTCTTTGGTGCTCAGAAGTTTTCGTAGCCAATTTCGCGAAAACGCTGCGCGCAAGCAAATGCTTGGTTGAGAATAGTCGACTGGAGGCCTGTCACACCAGGTCTCCCCAGTTCACGAGAGTTGAGAGCGGGTACACATGGGCAAGCTTGACGGCAAGATTGCACTCATCACGGGAGCCGGGCAGGGTATCGGCCGCGGCATCGCGCACGCGCTGGCCAAGGAGGGCGTGTCGATCGCCGTCGCCGGACGCACCGAGTCCAAGCTCGTCAAGACGGTCGAGCAGATCGAGGCCTACGGTGGCAAGGCGTTGCCCGTCCGGTGCGACGTGAGCAATGCGGCCGACATCGAGGCCGCCGTCGAACAGACCATCGGGTTCTTCGGCGGTGTCGACATCCTGGTCAACAACGCCAACGACTGCGGTCCGGGACCGCTGCTGTCCGTCAAGGACGACGACTTCGAGCGGTCGTTCGCGACCGGGCCGCTGGCGACGCTGCGCCTGATGCGCGCGTGCTACCCGTCGATGAAGGAACGCGGTGGCGGTTCGATCATCAACCTCGTGACGTCCGCGGCCGTGCGCTGGGACGCCAGCGATTACGGCGCCTACGGTTCGATCAAGGAAGGCATGCGCTCGCTCACCCGCGCCGCGGCCTGCGAATGGGGCGTCGACGGAATTCGCGTCAACTCCATCGCGCCGCATGCGATGTCGCCGGCGCTCGAGGGCTGGATCGCGGCGCGCCCCGAGGAGGCCGAGGCGTTCAAGGCCAGCATTCCGCTGCGCCGCATCGGTGACGCGGAGACCGATATCGGTCGTGCGGTCGTGTTCCTCGTCAGCGACGACGCCGGATACCTCACCGGCGCCACGATCCCGCTCGACGGCGGCCAGTCCCGCTGGGGCTGATACCCGTGGATGCGCGCACGGCCTCGGACCGGATCCTGCTCCTTGCTGCGGATCCGGCGATCGGCGAGGCCGTGCGCGCCGCGGTCGGCGACGACGGAACCGTCGTCCGGCCTGCTGAGCGCACGGTCGACGCGGTGCGCGAATTGCTGCCCGAGGTCGACGTCGTCGTCGCGGACTGGAGTGGGGCATTGCCGCTCGGCGCTGCCGAGGCGGCACTCGGCGGTCACCTGCGGCTGATCCAGCAGCCGGGTGTCGGGGTCGCCTACATCGACGTCGATGCCTGGACGGAAGCCGGTGTCCCGGTTGCGAACACGCCGGGTGGAAACGCCGGATCGGTTGCGGAGTGGGCGGTGGCGGCCACCGCGAACCTGTGCCGCTCGATCGGCTGGGCCGATGCCGAGATGCGACGTGGACTCTGGCCGCAGACGGCGATCCGGGAGCGGGACTGCCGCGACCTCGGTGAGCGCCGGATCGGCTTGGTCGGGTTCGGCGACATCAGTCGTCGCTGCGGCGAACTCTTCCGAGCGTTCGGGTGCGAGGTCGCGTATCACTCGCGCCGCCCGGATCCGGACTCGACGCTGCCGCACCTGCCGCTCGACGACCTGCTGTCGGTGTCGGACGTCGTCGTGGTCGCGGTCCCGTTGACCGCGCAGACCCGGGGCCTGATCTCGGCTCGCGAACTCGCGCTGCTGCCTCCGGGAGCGCTGGTGGTCAACGTCGCCCGCGGGCCGGTCGTGGACGAGGTCGCGCTGGCCGCGGCGATCCGATCCGGGACGGTGGCCGGCGCGGCCCTCGACGTCTTCGCGCGGGAACCGGTCGAGACCGACAGTCCTCTGTTCGACCTCGACAACGTGATCCTGAGTCCGCACATCGCGGGCGGCAGCTCGACGGCCCTCTCGCGGATGTACTCGATGACGGCGGAGAACGTCGCGCGGGTGTGCCGCCGTGAGGCGCCGCTGTGGACGCTTCGATGAGCACCCTGGCGGACTTGCGGGTCCGCTGGTATCGAAACAAACGTTCGATGGATTCTCGGTAGGCTCTGCGCACCGGTCCCGCTCAATGGGACGGCGATCGTAGGAGGCACCTGATGATGACATCGCTGCTGGGCAAGGTGCGCCTACTGCTCGAGTCCTTCGACGCCGAGTCGGGTTCGCTGTCGCTCACTGAACTGTCACGGCGCAGTGGCGTCGCGAAGGCCACGGTGCATCGCTTGGCGGCCGAGATGGTCGAACTGGGCCTGCTCGAGCGAGTGGGAACCGACTACCGGCTGGGGTTGCGGCTGTTCGAACTGGGCCAGCTCGTCCCCACCCAGCGGATCCTGCGTGACGCGGCGCTGCCGTTCCTGCAGGAACTGCACGCGATCACCCGCGAGACGGTTCACCTCGCGATCCGCGACGGCCTCGACGTGCTGTACATCGACAAGATCTCCGGGCACGGGTCGGTGGACCTGCCGTCCCGCGTCGCCGGCCGGCTGCCGGTCGAGGTCACCGCCACCGGCAAGGTCATGCTCGCCTTCTCGTCGCCCGCGGTGTTCGAGCAGGTTGTCGCCCGTGGCCTCGCGAAGTTCACGCATCGCTCGGTGGCGTCGGCGGCAATGCTGCGACGGCAACTCGAACGCGCCCGCAGCGAGGTGATGACGGTGGAGGCCGAGGAGGTTCGGCTCGGGACGGCAAGCGCGGCGGTCCCGATCTTCTCGGGAGGATCGACCGTGGTCGGCGCCATCAGCGTGTCGACGAGCACGGCCCGGATGAACGTCGCCCGGATCTCGGGACCGCTGCAGACCGCGGGGCAGGGCGTCAGTCGAGCGCTCCACGAGATCGCGCGGACGGCCTGACGACGGCCCCCAACGCGAACAGTGCGAGCACCGCCGAACCGGTCATCGCCACGGCGATCGCCAGGGATGTGTTCCCCAGCAGCCCGACGATCGGGGCGATGACCGCCGCCGCCCCGAACTGTGCGAACCCCACCATCGCCGCCGCGGTGCCCGCAGCCTCTCCGTGCCGGGACAGGGCGAGTGCCGGTGCGTTCGGCATCACGAACCCGGTGGCGCACAGCAGTGCCAGGACCGGCAGCGCGAAGCCGAGGAATCCGCCGGTGTCGGTCGCTGCCAACCCGATCGCGACGGCTCCGAGCACGGTGCTCACCGCGAGCGACGCCACGCAGATGCCCGTCGGTGTCCAGCGCCCCAGCAACACGACGTTGAGTTGGGACGCGCCGATCAGCACGACGGCGCCGGCGGCGAACGCGATGCCGTAGACCCCGGGCGCCAGCGCGAACTGGTCCTGCATCACGAACGACGAGCCTGCGATGTACGCCCAGAGCACCGCCCGGCCGAGCCCGCACACCAGCACCAGCACCATGAAGTGCCCGTCGCGGGCCAGCGTCGCGTACGTGCGCAACACCGGTGCGACGCCGCGGCCGACCCGCGCCGACGGCGGCAGTGTCTCGGGCATGGCGACCCCACCGAGCACGATCATGACGAGCCCGAGACCGGCGAGCACGAGGAACACCCCGTGCCACGAGACCGCTGTCAGCAACACGCCGCCGATCGACGGCGCCAGGATCGGGGCGACGCCCATGACGAGCATCAGCCGTGACATCACGACGGCGGCGTCCCGGCCGTCGAACAGATCGCGGACGACGGCCATCGCGATCACGCCGGTCGCGGCCGCGCCGAGCCCCTGCAGTGCGCGCAGGGCGCCGAGGACCGCGATCGACGGCGCGAACCAGCAGGCCACCGACGCCGCGACGTGCAGCGACGTGCCGATGACGAGCGGCCGTCGGCGCCCGAAGACGTCGGACAGCGGCCCGATCACCAGTTGGCCCAGGGCGAGGCCGAGCAGCGTCCCGGTGAGCGTGAGCTGCACGGCGGCGTCGGACGTCAGGAAATCGTCGGTGATCGCGGGTAGCGCCGGCAGGTACATGTCCACCGTGAACGGCCCGAGGGCGGTGAGCAGGCCGAGGATCACGACCAGTCGGATCCGGCTCCCGCCCTCGGGCGCGGTGACGCGGGCACCCTCGCGGGCCGCGTCGGTCGTCGCGTCGGCTGTCACGGATGCTGCTGGTTCAGGAACCCGGTCACCACGGTGTAGTAGTCGTGCGGCCGCTCCTCCTGGAGGTGGTGCGACGCCTTGTCCATCACGTACAGGTGACCGCGTTCGATCATCCGGGCGAGCATGAGCGGGTAGTCCGGTGTGAGGAAGGCGTCGTGCATGCCCCACGCGAAAAGTACCGGCGCCTGGATCATTCCGAGTTCCGCGGTGAGATCCTGCCAGTCTCCGCGGGGGTTGTCCGACGCCGCCGCGAGCGCCATCTCGTCGGGGTCGAGGCTCTGCTCGTAGCGCATGTCGAGGGTTTCCTCGGGCAGGCGCTCGCCGTCGAACCATTCGAGCTTGGTGATGAGCTGACGCATCTTCTCGCGCGTCGGGCCCTCGCCGCCGTAGTAGACGTCGCGCGCGTTGCGCCCCCGCCGGCCGTCCTCGGGCAGCGGCGCGAGCGGGCCGTAGAACACCGGCATGCTGCCGGTGATCACCAGCGAGCGCACCCGGTCGGGGTACTTCGCCGCCAGGTTCAGGGCGATGGTGCCGCCCCACGAGTTGCACACGAAATCGGCACGGTCGATGCCGAGTTCGTCGAGCAGCGCCACGATCTTGGCGGCGTGGAAGTCCCACATCGGCCCGGTGATGGTGCACTTGTCCGACAGACCGTACTGCAGGATGTCGACGAGGATCGCGCGGCGGTCCTGCGCGAAGAGCGGTGCCACCGGCCCGAAATCGGACCACGCGGTGCAGCCCGGACCGCCGCCGTGCAGGAAGATCGTGGGCGCGCCCTCGCCGAGGTCGTGGTAGTGGAACTTCACGCCGGCTGCGGTGGCGTACAAGCTGTTCGGTCGATTCGTCATGCGCATACCTGACCCGATCGGCGTGCGCGGGCAAAGGATCGCGGTCCGTCAGGCGGTCCCGGTCTGTGGCCCTGCAGGTGGTGCCGCTCCTAGCGTCGCCGCATGAGAACTCCACTGGACATCGTCCACGAGCGGGTGTCGTCGACGATCGGCACCCGCGAGCACCGCGACCTCGGGGCGATCCGTCCCGACGAGGCGGTCGCCTTCGCGCGCGCGTGTGCGGAGGACGACCCTCGCTACCTGGACCCGGACCGGCCGGACTTCGCGGTGCACCCCATGTACGTGCCCAGCCTGCTGCGCGGGCCCAGCGGCGCGCGGGACGACGAGTACCGACCCGACGGGATGTTCGCTGACGAGGTGCCCGGGACGTCCGGACTCGACGTCCGGCTGATGGCCGGCGGACAGGACATTGCCTTCCACCGGGCGCCGCCGCTGGGGCAGCGTATCGCCGCCGACCGGACCGTCGACCGGATCGAGTGGAAGGGGCGCGACGACGCCCCGTTCCTGTTGATCACCGTCGTCAAGACCTACCGCGCGATCGCGGTCGGTGTGTTGGCGACCGTCACGGAAAGGTTCATCGTCCGATGAACGAACACGCCGCTCCCGTCATCGGCGAGTCGATCGAACCGATTGTGCTGCAGACCGATCCGGTCCGAGTGCAACGATTCGGTGCGGCCACGCACAACGCGCACCGGATCCACTACGACACCGCGTACGCACGGTTCGAGGGGCTCGACGACCGGGTCGTGATGGCGCAGTTGCACGGCACCCTGTTCTTCCGCGCGGCCGCCCGGTACGTGGGCGACCCGGACGCGGTGCTGTCGGTCGGGTGGCGGAACCGCGCACCCGCGTACGTCGGGACGACGCTCACGGTCACCGGGTCGGTGCGCGAGGTCCACGACGATCGGATCGTTCTGGACCTCGAGGAGCGCGACTCCGACGGGACGCTGTGCGCCGCCGGTGAGGCCGTCGTGGCCCGGCGGTGAACCCGGTCTGCTGAGTGAACCGGATCCGTTGGAAGGACGGAGGGTTCGTCGGAAGATCTGCGTACCAAAAGATCTCGTGTCGAGAGGACTTCACATGACTGGTGTCGAGGCGCCGGACGCCACGCAGGCGCTCCCGGAGAGGCCGCGCGCGGCCGGTCGGCAGGACTGGACGGCGTGGCCCCGATACAACGAGGCCGGCAGCGGCTACCGGGGCTACTGGTACCCGGTGACGTGGTCCAGCCACATCACCAAGGATCCCAAGAGCTACACGATCTGCGGCGAGAAGCTCGCCATCATTCGTGACAGCGGCAAAGTGTATGCGCTGCACGACCGTTGCCCGCACCGCGGCGTGCCGCTGTCGGAGGGCGACCAGCAGTTCCCGGGCACCGTCAGCTGCCCGTACCACGGCTGGACGTTCCGGCTGAACGACGGCAAACTGGCCGCGGTCATCACCGACGGACCCGACTCGAAGATCTGCGGCAAGCTCTCCGTCCGGACGTACGCCATCGAGGAACGGCTCGGTCTGGTGTGGGTCTACATTCCGATCGCGGAGGAGCCCGCGCCGCCGATCGACGAGCAGCTGCCCCGCGAACTCGTCGAGAACGAGGGCATCGTGGGCGGCCGCATCCAACCGCGCGGCGGCAACTGGCGATTCGCGTGCGAGAACGGCTTCGACGAGGGACACGCCAAGTACCTGCACCGCACCGCGCTGTGGCGGCTGTTCAAGCCCATGCCCACGTGGAACATCACCAGCATCGTGCCCGAGGGCCGGTGGCTCTTCCGAGTGCAGGAGGAGGTCTACTGGGAGGCGGACTTCCCCGGTGTGGGCAAGTGGACCAACAAGCGCTGGTGGAAGAAGAAGCCCGACGAGACCCAGATCTCGCAGATCGGCAACGTCGGTGCGGGCCTGAAGGTGAACCCTGTGATCGAGGCCCAGAAGTTCCCGGGCTTCGCCTCGCTGTCGATGCCCGGCGTGCTGCGGATCGCCTACCCGAACTTCATCCACTACGAGTTCTACGTCCCGGTCGACGAGGACAACCACCAGTACGTGGGCCTCATGGTCAACTTCGTCACCGGCACAGCGAAGCTCGGCTTCTACGCCAAGTACCTCGGCGCGATCCGCTGGCTGTTCCACGGCCAGTTCTCGGGCCAGGACGAATGGATGGTCCGCGTCACCGACGCGCCGCCGGAGAAGCTCTACCGCCCCGACATCTCGCTCACCGCGTGGCGCAACCTCGCCGAGGAGGAGTACGCCGAGAAGATCGCCGCCGCGGTGGCGCACACCCCGCAGCCGCCGGCCCGCCCGGTGCGTGAGCGGCGCCGAGCCACCCCCGCCGCCGAATCGGGCGGTGCCGCAGCGGCACCGCACACCCCGGCCGCTTCGGACTAGAGGAGAAGACGATGTTCAAGACTCTCGTGAGCGTGACGCTCGGTGTCCTGCTTGCCGCCGGGGCGCCCGTGGCCTGGCGCTTCGTCGCAGCCCGCAGCAATACTCAGGTACACCAGGTCAACTCGTGACCCCCGGGACCGTCGATCCCCTCGCCGGTCTCGACGAGCAGCGCCGCCGCTGGGTCGAGCAGGCGTGGGGGAAGGTGGATCGCGAGCGACTGCGCGAACTGGCGGTCGGGCTGGTGGACATCGCCAGCCCGACGGGCGACGAGGCCCCGCTCGCCCGGCACATCACGAACACGCTGACGACCGGTGGGGTCGAGGCACACACGATGTACCTCGACGACCGGCAGGCGAACTCGTGGGGCCGGGTGCGCGGCGACGGGGACGGGCCGGATCTGCTGCTCTACGCGCCGATCGACACCGTCACGAGCGGCAACGCCGCGGAGGACGTGCCGTGGGCCGCGGAGACGTTACGGCCGGATCTCCGTGCGGAGGCCGCCGGCGACGGCGACTACGTCATCGGTCTCGGGGCGTCGAACCCCAAGGGACACGCGGCCTGCGTCATGGCGGCCGTGGAGGCGATCCGCGCCGCGGAGATCCCGCTGACGGGCGACCTCCTGGTCGGCTTCGGGGCCGGCGGCATGCCGACCAACGCCCGTCCGGGCGTGGGCAATCCACGGCTGAACACCGGTCAGGGAGTCGGCTGCTCGTACCTGCTCGAGCAGGGCGTGTGGGCGGACTTCGCGCTCATCGCAAAGCCCGGCTGGACGGTGTCGTGGGAGGAGGTCGGGCTCGCGTGGTTCGAGATCACGGTGCACGGCAGCCACACCTACGTCGGCTCGCGGCATCGGCTGCCCTACCGGAACCCGGTCGCGCTGGCCGGTGAGGTGGCGCTGCGGCTCGAGGAATGGTTCCCGCAGTACTCGAGCCGGCACCGGGACGGCCTGGTGCTCCCGCAGGGGATGGTCGCGAACATCCGTGGTGGCTGGGAGCGCACCGCGTCCTTCACGCCGGGACAGGTCCGGATGATGGTGGATCTGCGGCTGAGCCCGCGGACCACGCCGTCGGCGGCAAGACGCGAGCTGGTGGAGGCGGTGCGGACCATCGCCGCCGACCTGGACGCGCGGATCGACGTCGAACAGGTCCTGGCGATCCCGGGGGAGTCGTCCGACGAGCAGATGTGGCTGTGTCGCAGCGCGATCGAGGCCTGGGAGGCGTTCGAGGGCGGACCACACCACGAGTTCCACGACGCCAGCGGTGCGACCGACGCGAACATCCTGCGCGGTCGCGGCATCCCGACCGTGCGGGTCGGGATGCCGAAGGTGACCGACGCCCCGTTCGAGGTCGACTTCGCGATGGGCATGAACACCGTGGACCTGCGCGAGGCGGAACGCCTCACGCGTTACCTGATCCGGGTCGCCGTCGACACCGTGACCCGGTCTCTCGAGGAAGTGGGGATCGACTGATGGCGAAACTGGTGCTGGGGGTCGGTGCATCGCACAGCACCCTCATGAACACGCACTGGGAGGAGACGACGCACAAGGCGGAGGCCGAGCGGTTCCGCGACGCCCTGGGGGTGGTACGCGACCGCATCGCCGCCGCGCGGCCCGACGTGGTCGTCCTGCTGGGGTCCAACCACTTCCGTGGCTTCTGGCTCGACCTCATCCCCCCGTTCACGCTCGGGGTGGGCGAGTGCAACGCGAGCGGGGAATCCGGAACGCCGAAGGGCCCGCAGAAGGTCGACGTCGATCTCGCGCGTCACCTCGCCGACGGCGTGGTCGAGAGCGGCCGGTTCGACCTGGCGTTCTCGGCGCGTCTGCAGATCGATCACGGCCAGTCGCACGCGATCCAGTATCTGCTGGCGGGGCTCGACGTCCCGATCGTCCCGCTCGTGGTCAACGTGTTCGCCCCTCCGCTGCCGACGTTCGAGCGGTGTGAGGGCCTCGCCCTCGCCCTGCGCGACACGATCGAGTCGTACCCCGGCGACAAGCGGGTCGTCGTCGTCGCCTCGGGCGGGCTGTCGCACCGGCTGCCGTGGCCGGACTGGCGGGACCCGCACGGCGAGGACGAGGACTTCATGGTCCAGGCCTGGCTCGACGGCCGGGAGAACTGGTCCGACTACGACGTGCGCCGTCGCCAGATCATCCGCGCCGCCGAGGCCGCGATCTCACCCGAGTTCGACGACCGGATCCTCGACCTGTTCGCGGTCGGCAAGGCCGGTGAACTGGCCGGCTACTCGAGCGCGGACATCGAGGCCGAGGCGGGCAATGGCGCCCAGGAACTGCGCACGTGGCTGATGATGGCCGCGATGATGGACTACATCCCCGCCGAACGAATTGCCTACGAGGCGATTCCGGAATGGCTCACCGGAATGGGCGTCGTGGTTCTGGACCCCGCGGCGGCGCCGGCGGCGCACTGACATCCACTCCCATCCCTTCTGCAAAGGACACACTCATGACAATCTGGAACGAACTGGCAGGCCTCGACTTCGCGGTCGAGACCGTCGACGCCGCGGGCATCCCCACCCGCTCGCTGCAGGCCGGATCCGGTGACGAGGCGGTGGTGTTCCTGCACGGCACCAGCGGCCACCTCGAGGCCTTCGCGCGCAACATCGCGGTACACGCCGAGCACTACGAGTGCCACGCGATCGACATGCTCGGCCACGGCTACACCGGAAAGCCGAGCTACCCGTACGAGATTCCGCGCTACGTCGAGCATCTCGTGAACTACCTCGACGCCGTCGGCCTGGAGAAGGCCCATCTGGTGGGCGAGTCCCTCGGCGGCTGGGTCGCGGCCCACCTCGCCAGCGAGCAGCCCGAGCGGGTGCTGTCGCTGCAACTGCTCGCGGCCGGCGGCACCGTTGCCAACCCGGAGGTCATGGAGCGTATCCGCACCTCGACGACCAAGGCGGTGCAGAGCGACGACGTCGAGCTCACCCGGGCGCGGCTGCGGCTGCTGATGCACGACCCGGTGAACGCCACCGAGGAGCTCGTCGAGGCGCGGCACCGGATCTACCACCAGCCGGACTTCGTCGCGAACATCCACAACCTGCTGTCCCTGCAGGACATGGAGACCCGCCAGCGCAACCTGCTGCGTCCGGATCGGCTCGCCCGGATCCAGGCGCCCACGTTGGTGGTGTGGGGTCACGAGAACCCGTTCGGTGACGTGCCGGAGGCGAAGAAGATGGCCGCGGACATCCCCGGCGCGCAGCTGCAGCTCTACCCCGAGTGCGGGCACTGGCCGCAGCACGAGCAGGCGGCGCTCTACAACCCGCTCAGCCTCGAGTTCCTGGCGAAGGCGTCCGCGCAGGCGCGCAGCGTCGCCTGAGTCGCCTTCCCACAACACAGTTCGTGGAGCCGGCCGCGCGTCGCGTGGCCGGCTCCACGCGTCGAGAGGACGGTTCGCGATGCGGATCCTGTTGTCGGCTCCGGACGACCACGACGTCCTGGGACGCCTCCTGCGCGACACGACGCAGGACGTCGAGGTGGTCCGACCGACCACCCGCACACGGACCGAGCTACGCGCCCTGCTGCCCGATGTCGACATCGTCGTCGGCGATTGGAGCGGTGAATTACCCATGGGCGCAGACGAGGCCGAGATCGGAGGTCATCTTCGGCTCGTCCAGCAACCGGGCGTCGGGGTCAACTGGATCGACGTCGACGCGTGGCGCCGGGTCGGCGTTCCGGTGGCCAACACGCCCGGTGCCAACGCGGCCTCGGTGGCGGAATGGGCGGTCGTCGCTTCCGCGAGTCTGAGCCGCTCGATGGGCTGGGCCGACGACAGGATCCGTGCGGGGGAGTGGCCGCAGGACCGCATCCTCGAACAGGGCTGTCGCGACCTCGGTGATCGCCGGGTGGGGATCGTCGGATTCGGCGACATCGGCCGACGCTGTGCCGGTCTGTTCGCGGCCTTCGGCTGCGAGGTCGCGTACACGGCACGCCGTCCGAGGGCGGACGCGACGGCACGACATCTCCCGCTCGACGACCTGCTCGCCGTGTCGGACGTCCTGGTGCTCGCGGTGCCGTTGACGCCGTCGACCCGCGGGTCGATCGGTGCTCGTGAACTAGCCCGACTGCCGGAGGGGGCGATCGTCGTGAACGTCGCCCGCGGCCCGGTCGTCCGGACGGACGCGCTGGCGGCCGCGCTGCGATCCGGGCGTCTGGGCGGGGCGGCGCTGGACGTCTTCGACCACGAACCGCTCGCACCGGACAGCGACCTGTGCCGGCTCGACCGGGTGCTGCTCAGTCCGCACGTGGCCGGTGGCAGCGCCACTGCGAGGCGCCGGATCTACGAGATGACGGCCGCCAACGTCGCGCGCGTGTGCCGCGGTGGCGCGCCGCGGTGGACGCTGTGAGCCACGTCCAATTTGTTTCCTTTGCATTTCGAACAATCCTGTCGGACCAGGAGCGATGTTGCGCGGCGGTAAGTTCTCCGGCCCGGTCCGCACGGTGGACCGCGTTGGTTTTCGCCGCTCGTCCGCGCCGTTAGGTTTCTTCACCACGACCCCGCAAATGCGGCGCAGATCACAGAACGAAGGTGTGCACACATGGCCTGGCGATCGACATTCGGCAAGGTGACCCTTGCATCAGCAGCACTTGTTCTCACGGTGGCCGCGGGGGCGTGCAGCCGGCCCGCCACCCAGAGCACGGCCGACACCGGCGGCGGCCCGCTCCGGATCGCAGTGGGCATCGACGCGTCCTACGCGCCGTTCTTCGTGGCCGATCAGGAGGGGATGTTCGCGGACGAGGGACTCGACGTCCAGCTGGTCCAGTTCGGCCGTGGCGGCGAGGCCGTCGACGCGCTGGCCACCGGTCAGGTCCAGGTGGCGGGTAGCTCCGACACCACGACGATCGCGCAGCTGCGTCAGAACCCGTCGCTGCGAGCCATGTACTCGTACGAGGTGTCCGGCGACTACATCAAGGTCGTCCTGCGCAACGGGGTCGACTCGGCGGCCGGCATCAAGAAGATGGGCATCGTTCCGGGGCTGAGCCAGATCTCGACGGACAAGTACCTCGAGGCCAACGGAATCGCCCCGGGCGCAGTCGAGATGGTCTCGGCGACACCGACGGACATGCCCGCGCTCCTCAGCCGCGGCGACATCGACGGTTACGTGTTGTGGGAGCCGTGGCCGGCCACCGCGCTCTCGCAGGGCAGTGGGCACGTGGTCGCGGTCACCGGCGACTACGACTGGTTCTACCACCACTGGGCCATCACGACGGCCCCGTGGCTGGACCAGAACGAGGACACCGCCCGCAAGATCGCGAAGGTGCTCGCCCAGGCGAGCGAGCGGGTCGAGTCCGACCCGCAGACGGCGGCCGCCGCGACCAAGAAGGCCGTCAACGTGGCCGAGGACCAGACCGTCACTGCAGTGAGCGAAATCGATTTCGGTGTCGAGAATCTCACCGAGAAGGACGTGGAGTCCGCGCAGTCGATCGTCGACTTCTACAAGAAGATCGGCGTTCTCTCCGAGCAGCCCGACCTCACCTCGGCGATGCTGCTCGATTGGTATCAGGAGGACAAGCAATGACAGCGACAACCACCATCAAGGGCGTCCCCATCGACGTCCGCGATCTGGGCATCAGTTTCGGTGCCGCCGAGATCGTCTCGGGTATCGACCTCGACGTCCGGCCGGGCGAGTTCGTCTGCCTGCTCGGTCCGAGCGGCTGCGGCAAGTCGACCCTGCTCTCGGCGATGGCGGGCTTCGTGAAGCCCTCCGCCGGCGAGATCGTGTGCGACGGTGACGAGGTCTACGGGAGCAACCCGCACGCGGGCATGGTCTTCCAGAGCTCGGAGGCGCTCTTCGAGTGGATGACAGTCAGCCAGAACGTGGCGTACGGACCCCGCATGCACGGCGCCGACAAGGCGGCTCAGGCCCGGATCGCCGCCGAGTACCTGGCGATGGTCGGTCTGCCGCACGCCGGTGACAAGTTCCCGGCCCAGCTCTCGGGCGGCATGCGTCAGCGCGTGCAGATCGCCCGCGTCCTCGCGAACCAGCCGTCCCTCGTCCTGATGGACGAGCCCTTCGGCGCGCTCGACGCCCAGACCCGCCAGGTGCTGCAGACCGAACTCGACAAGATCTGGCGGCACACCGGTTGCACCGTCGTCTTCGTCACGCACGACATCGACGAGGCGCTCACCCTGGCGGACCGCGTCGTCGTGATGTCGGCGGGACCGAAGGCGCGCATCAAGAGCATCTACGAGGTGGATGCACCCCGGCCGCGCGATCGCGCCCATCCCGAGGTGATCGATCTGTACGAGCAACTGCGGGACGACATCCGCGCCGAGGTCGTGGCGTCGCTGCGCAACCAGGGCATCGAGGAGGACCAGCTGTGACCGCCGTGGCCGATACCCCCACCACCGCGCGCGCCGCGCGCACAACCCGCACCCGTCGCCGCAGTGCCGGTGCGTCCGCCGCTGCGGTGCGCACCGCGCTGCTGTGGATCGCGTCCGCCGCGATCGGCCTGGCGGTGTGGTCGTTCCTGGCCTGGTGGTACGGGCCGACGACCATCGCCTCACCGGCCGAGGTGTGGACGGCCGCAACCGAACTGGCCGAGAGCGGGGTGCTGTGGACGTCGATCTGGGCGTCCGCGCAACGCATCCTCATCGGCTGGAGCCTCGGCGTCGTGATCGGTGCGCCGATCGGCATCCTCATGGGTCGCGTGAACATCGTGCGGCAACTCCTCGACCCCTACATCGAGTTCTTCCGCTTCATCCCGCCGATCGCGTTCGTGACCCTCGCGGTGGTGTGGTTCGGCATCGGTGAGACCTCCAAGGTCGTCCTGATCTTCTACACCTCGGTCTTCATCGTCACCGTCAGCACGATCGCCGCCACCGTCTCGATCAGCGAGAACAAGCTGCAGGCTGCAGCGAATCTGGGGGCGGGCAAGCTGCAGCTCATGAAGACGGTGGTGCTGCCGTCGTCGGTGCCCGGCATCATCACCGGTGCCCGCCTCGCGATGGGCAACAGCTTCCTGACGATCGTCTCCGCCGAGATCGTCGCCGCCGACCACGGTATCGGCTCGATGATCTGGCAGGCCCGCAACTACGGCCGGATCGACTGGACGTTCGTCGGCATCATCGTGCTGGGCATCATGGGCTTCCTGTTCGATCGGATCCTGCGCCTGCTCTCGACGCGGTACCTCGCCCGCTACGGCGTCAAGTAGACCCTCCACCCGTCGAACCAGAAGGGACGCAATGACTCACGCACCCACCATCGCCGAGTTGGCCGGGATCCCCGGACGACCCGAGTCCGACGACGTCGAGAGCGAACGCCGGCGCCGGAAGGCCGCGGTGATCGGCGGCTACCGGATCCTCTCGCGTTTCGGTCTCGACGAGGGCATCTCGGGGCACATCACGGCCCGGGACCCGGAGCGTCCCGACACGTTCTGGACGGCGCCGTTCGGCCGGCACTTCTCACAGGTCGGGCCGGACGAGCTGCTGCACGTCGACTCCGACGGCACCATCCTGTCGGGCGACGGGCCACTCAACCGGGCCGCCTTCGTCATCCACTCCAAGGTGCACGAGGCTCGACCGGACGTCGTCGGCGCCGTGCACGCACACGGGCTGCAGGGCAAGGCGTTCTCGTCGCTGCACCGTCTGCTGAGCCCGATCACGCAGGACGCGTGCGCCTTCTACGAGGACCACTCGATCTACGACGAGTACCACGGTGTCGCGCTCGACGAGGAGGAGGGACTGCGCATCGCGGCCGCGCTGGGACCCAACAAGGCGGTCGTGCTCACCAACCACGGTCACCTGACGGTCGGGACCTCGGTCGAGAGCGCCGTGTGGTGGTACGTGTCGATGGAACGGTCGATGCAGGCCGAGCTGGCCGCGCGTGCCGCCGGGGATCCCGTTGCGCTGCAGCACGACATCGCCGCGCAGACGTACGAGGCCGTCGGTACCGAGAAGGTGGGCTGGTTCGCCTACTCGACCATCATCCAGAAGATCGCCGCGGAGGAGCCGCACATCTTCGGCTGACTCCTCTGCGCCCCGTGACGGCGGGCCCACCGGCAGACCTCCCCTTCGCCGGTGGGCCCGCCTTTCGGCGTGTGCGCACTCCTGCGTGCGGGACCGAACACAGTCTGCTGACCGGACCGGTTTCATATGTCAAGGGCACCAACGTCATTAGCGTTGCCGACATGAACGCTTCGTCCAACGTCTCGACCGAGCTCGAGGTCGACATCCTGATCATCGGCGCCGGCCCGGCGGGCCTCTACGGCGCGTACTACGCCGGCTTCCGGGGCCTGCGGGTGGCCGTGCTGGACGCGCTGTCCGAGCCCGGCGGGCAGGTGAGTGCGATGTACCCGGAGAAGGCCATCCTCGACATCGCCGGGTTCCCCTCCGTGAAGGGGCGCGATCTGATCGACGGACTGCTCGAGCAGGCAGCGCCGTACGACCCGCAGTACCTGCTCGGGGAGCAGGCGCAGACCCTCACACACCTCGCGGACGGTCGTGCCGTCGTCGGAACGAGCAAGGGGCGCAGGGTCACCGCCGGTGCGGTGATCGTCACCGGTGGCATCGGCACCTTCACGCCCCGCCCGCTCGCCAAGGGCCTCGACTTCCTCGATCGCGGGCTCAGCTACTTCGTCCCGGATCTGTCGGCGCACGCCGGCAAGGACGTCGTGATCGTCGGCGGCGGCGACAGCGCCTTCGACTGGGCGGTTCACCTCGAGCCGATCGCGTCGTCGGTCACCCTGGTGCACCGCCGCGACAAGTTCCGTGCGCACGCGGCGACGGTCACGAAGGTCCGCGAGAGCGGTGTGCGGATGATCGTCAACGCGGACGTGTCCGCGGTCCGCGGCAACGGCTGGATCTCCGAGGTGGACGTCGCACACAAGCTCGAGAAGAGCACCAGCACCTTGCCTGCGCAGTCCGTCATCGCTGCACTCGGCTTCACCGCCGATCTGGGTCCGCTGACGGAGTGGGGTCTCGAGATCGACTCGCGCCACATCGTCGTGAACACCCGCATGGAGACCGCGGTTCCCCGCGTGTACGCGGCCGGCGACATCACCGACTACCCCGGCAAGGTCCGGCTCATCGCGGTCGGCTTCGGAGAGGCGGCGACCGCGGTCAACAACGCGGCCGCGGTGATCGACCCCGACGCGGAGATCTTCCCCGGACATTCCACCGAACAGGAGGGCTGAACAATGGCATTCGTCATCGGCGAGGCATGCATCGACTACACGGACCGGTCCTGCATGGAGGAGTGCCCGGTCGACTGCATCTACGAGGGGGAGCGCAAGCTCTACATCAATCCGAACGAGTGCATCGACTGCGGCGCATGCGAACTCGCGTGCCCGGTAGAGGCCATCACCGTCGACCGCAAGGCCGACCCCGAGTACAAGGAGGACGCCAAGCGGTTCTTCCTGGAGATCCTGCCGACCCGGGCCGAGCCCGTCGGCAATCCGGGTGGCGCGGCCAAGATCGACGTGATCGGCGTCGACACCCCGATGGTGGCGGCGTACTGATGGGCGTGCGGTTCGGTTACGCGGACACGTCGTTCGGTCAGCTGCACTACGCCGACCAGGGGCGGGGGCCGGTGATCCTGCTGCTGCACCAGACCCCGCGCTCGTGGGACGAGTTCCGCGAGCTGATTCCGTTGCTGGCGAGCAACTTCCGGGTCGTCGCGATGGACATGGTGGGGTTCGGTGCGAGCGCGTCGCTTCCCGCCCCGCAGACCATCGAGGTGTTCGCGCAGGGGGCATGGGAGCTGCTCGACGCCCTGGGCGTCGACCGGGCCACCGTGCTGGGGCACCACACCGGTGCGGCCGTGGCGCTCGAGATGGCGGCGGCGGACGATGGACGACTCGACGCCGTCGTGCTGTCGTCGTGCCCGTGGGCGGATGCCGAGTACCGTGCCGGTCACGCGGGAGCGGGCGGGGTGGACTGCGCCGAGCGTGTCCCGGACGGCGCCCACCTGCGGACGCTGTGGGATCTGCGCCGCCCGTACTACCCGGAACCGGTCACGGACCTGCTGGACCGGTTCCTCCACGACGCGCTCGCCTTCGGCGTCGACCCGGCCGAGGGGCATCGGGCGTGCGGCCGGTACCGGATGGAGGACCGGGTCGGGGACGTTGCCGTGCCCGTGCTGCTGATCGGTGCGGGAGCGGACCCGTTCTCGATGCCCGCGCTGCCGAAGCTGCGCACGCACCTGACGGCGGCACCGTCGGTGACCGAGGTCGTCATCGAGGACGGCACCGTGGCCCTCGTCGAACGGCACGCGGGCCGGGTCGCGACCGCGGTGTGCGAGTTCCTGGCGAATGTGAACACCGGCGCCGGCGCGGTGACGGCGGACACGCTGGTTACGCGGCATTTGTAAACCCTGTGAAACCGGTCCGCTGGGCGGAACGTGTGACGTGCGTCTCGGGACTTTGGTCCCTAGCGTCACTGACACCGAAAGGGTTACACCGCTCGGACCTCCGAGTCGGAGAGAGCCCCGCAGAGTGCCAGGAGGCCGCAGTGACGACAGCGATGCAGCGATCGGTCGATCTCGGTTCGGTGGTGCCGATCCAGTCGGCTCGGGGGCAGGGCGGCGAGATGTCGTCGGTGCTGGGGAAGGCCCGCTCGATCCTCGACGCCTTCGACAACGACCACAGCGATCTCTCGCTCACCGAGCTGACGCGCCGCAGCCGGGTCGCCAAGGCCACGGTGCACCGTCTCGCGGGGGAACTGGTCGAGTGGGGCCTGCTCGAGCGGGCCGGCACGAAGTACCGCCTGGGGCTGCGCCTGTTCGAGCTGGGACAGTTGGTGCCCCGGCAGCGGATCCTGCGTGACGCGGCACTGCCGTACATGGAGGATCTGCTGCTGGCGACGCAGGAGACCGTGCACTTCGCGGTGCGGGACGGCATCGACGTCCTCTACATCGAGAAGATCATCGGCCACCGCGGGCTCAATCAGCAGTCCCGCGTCGCCGGCCGGCTGCCGCTGTACTGCACTGCCACCGGGAAGATGATCCTGGCGTTCTCCCCGCAGTCGGTGTTCGACGAGGTGGTCGAGCAGGGCTTCACCGCGCTCACGTCGCGGACGACGATGTCGGTGTCGGTTCTGCGCCAGCAGCTCGAGCGGATGCGCAAGGAACAGCTGGCGGTCGAGGTCGAGGAGACGCGACTGGGCTACATGAGCGTCGCGGTTCCGGTCTTCAGCGGACCCACCACGATCGCCGGCGCCCTGTCGGTCACGGGCCCCACCGTTCGTCTCAACGTCAGCCGGGTCACCGGCGCGCTGCGCACCGCGGGGATGGGGATCAGCCGCGCCCTGCACGCGATGAAGTGCACGCACGCCCCCGCCGACCTCGCGCGGGGGATGGCCTGCAGCCCCACGATGTGCTCGTTCAACGGCTGCGGCAAGTGAGTGTCGGGAGCGCTGGGTAGTCTCGTGGGCCCCGGGTGATCTGCCCGGTTCCACGAGTCGTCTGGAGGTGGCGCTGTGAGCGCGTTGTCCGACCCGAATGCGTTCCCGCCCTATGCAGTTCTTCCCGAACTGCCCCTCGACGAGGACGACCGAGCCGAGCTCGGCCGGCAGATCTGGGATCAGCTGATCACAGGCCGGGACGACGTCGACGACTTCATCGACTGCTACGGCGAGGACTACGAGCTCACCGAGGAACAGCTCGAGGCGGCGTTCGCTGCGCTCCGCACGGCCCGGCTGCGGCAGCAGGCGGAGATCGGGGCGTACACGTCCCGCACGACCTCCGCCTTCGAGGAACTGAACGCCAACGGTGTCGTCGCCCGGGCGGACTTCTCCTGCTGCGGCAGCTGCGCGTCCGGTGAGATCTGGGACGAGCGCGACGACAGCCGCCACTGGAAGGGGTACGTGTACTTCCACCAGCAGGACACCGACCGTCTCGTCGAGGACGGGAGGACCTACATCGGTTACGGCGCGTTTCCGCCCGAGAAGTTCGACGAAGCCGCCTACGACGCGCTCAGTGAGGACGCGAGGGCGGCCCTCTACGCGGCCGACGTGACGCTCCTGCTCGAGGACGAGGTGTTTCCCGTCCTTCGCCGGCACGGCATCGAGCCGGTGTGGGACCGGAACCTCGGCACGCGGGTGCTGCTCGAGAACGCCGACTGGTACGCCCCGATCGAGGCGTAGCGCGTCCGTTCGTCGCGGTCGGGCGGACGTCAGCGGCCGGGCGCGGTTCCGACGGCATCGGCATCCCACGTGTGTGCCCCGACGCCACGTTCCCGTAGCTCCGCCTTGCGCACCTTGCCCGTCTCGGTGAGAGGCAGGGCATCGACGACGTCGATGTACCGGGGCAGCGCGAAGTAGGCGAGATGCGGTTCGGCGAACCGGCGCAGCTCGGCAGGGTCGACGTGGTGTCCGGGCCGGCCGACGACGGCGGCCATCACCTCGTCCTCGGCCAACTGCGACGGGACCGGGAACACCGCCACCTGCGCGACGGCGGGATGCTGCGCGAGTACGTCCTCGACCTCGGCCGACGAGATGTTCTCGCCGCGGCGCCGGATGACGTCCTTGATCCGATCGACGAACCGGAACCAGCCGTCGGCCTCGCGGACCACGCGGTCACCGGTGGCCAGCCACGCACCGGGAGCCGGCGACGGGTCGCCGAGGTAGCCGAGCGCGAAGGCGCCGTCGAGCCCGGTGCGCACCAGCAGTTCGCCCGCCGTGCCGTCCGACACGGCGACGCCGTCCGGGGCGACGACCAGCGCGTCGTAGCCCGGCATGATCGTGCCGAGGTAGCCCGCGCGTCGGTCACCGGGGAGGGTGCCGAGCACGAGATTGGTCTCGGTCGTGCCGAAGCCGTCGATCAGCTCGATGCCGAACCGGTCTCGGAACGGCCGCCACAGCCGCTCGGGTGTCGCAGGGGAGAGCGCACGCGTCGCCCGGTGCGCCCGATCGTCCGGCGTCGGCGGCCGGCCGGCCAGCATGGCGACCATCGCGCCGAGCAGATACACGACGGTCGCGTCGACGTCGGCCACCCGCCGCCAGTACTCGCGCACCGAGAAGTGTTGTCCCAGCACGAAGGTGCCACCCGCCACCACGGCCTGGAAGAAGGCGTTGATGGCATTGGTGTGGAACAGCGGCAGGCCGTTGTAGAGGACGTCGTCGGCGTCCAGATCCAGCGATGCCCCCACGCCCCGCCCCCACCACAGGAACTGGGCGTGGGGACACAGCACTCCCTTCGGCAGCCCGGTGGTGCCGGAGGTGAACAGCACGGCAGCCGGGTCGAGCGCCGAGATGACCGCCTCGGGCGGCACCGGTGCTGAATCCGGCTGCGGCGCAGAGTCGGAACCGACGATCCACCGCTCGCCGCGGAAGCCCGCCCCCTCGACCCGGGCGACGTACTCCGGTTCGACGAGCAGTCGGCGCGCGCCCGACGCCGCGAGGACGTGGCTCAGCGCGTCGCCGCGGAAGGCGGTGTTGAGCGGCACCGCGACGGCGCCCAGCCACGCGCAACCGAGGATCAGGTCGATCAGCTCGATGCGGTTCGTGGTCATCGCGGCGACCGGATCGCCGCGCCGGACCCCGCGGCGCGCGAGCGACGCGGCCATCGCGGCTGCGCGGTCCGCCAGTTCGCGGTAGGTCACCCGCACGTCCCCGACGCGCAGCGCGGTGTGCTCGCCGCGGCGATCGGCGCGGTCGAGGAGCAGCGCCGGGATCGTCATCGATTCCGGCAGTGGCAGTGCTCCTGTCACATGGTCACGGAACGACGACGGCACGGCCGGCGACCTTGCCCTCACGCATCAGGTGCAGCGCGTCGGCGATATCGTCGAGCGGGAACTGCTGGACCGCGAGGCGGATGTCGCCGGCCACGAGGCGGGCGATCATGTCGGGAGCGAGTTCGGCCTGGCGTGCGGTCTTGCGAATCATGTTGACCGGCAGGATCGCAACGTCACTGAGCAGCCAGTTCGGCAGGTCGATCGTGAGCTGCGTGCCGAGGGTGTAGCCGATCAGCGCGGCGCGCCCGCCCGGCACGACGCGGGCGAGCAGGTGCGGCAGCGCGTCCCCACCCAGGGTGTCGATCAGGACCTCGGCGACCGGATCGGGCCCGAGTGCCTCGGCCACCTCCTCGCCGCGCCCGACGATCGGCCGGACACCCTCCGGCAGCAGCGCGACCTGGTCCTCGCGAGGCACCACCCCGATCACCTCGGAGGCCCCGGCCAGCAGCGCGAACTGCGCGGCCATCGCCCCCACCGCGCCCGACGCTCCCGACACGACGACCCGCTCGCCCACCCGGACGTCGGCGACGTCGTGGACGGCCACGTATCCGGTGGTGCTGGGCAGCAGGAAGGTTGCCGCGATTGCCGGGTCGAGACCCGAGTCGAACGGGGTGAACGCCTTGTCCGCGGCCACCACGTACTCGGCCCAGCAGCCGTTCTTGAACAACCCGATCCCGCCGCCGCGCACCAGAACCCGAGTTCCGGGCGCGAAGGTGTCGGATTCAACGACGGTGCCCGCGCCGTCCGTGCCGCCGATGTGCGGCAGCGCCGGACGGACGTCGAACGTGCCGCTCGCGACCGTCATGTCTAGGTGGCCGAGGGCGGCCGCGTCGATCCGGACCAGGGTCTGGCCGGACTCCCGGGTGGGGGCGTCTACCTCGTCGATCACGGGGGCCTGTCCGAAACTGTGGAGCCGAGCGGCGCGCATGTGTTCTCCTTCTGGATCTTTCGAAAACTGGGTCGGCCCGTTGGCCGTGGAATCAGGCCGGGATCAGGTCAGGACGCCGTCGGCGCGCAGCCGGGCGATGGTCTCGGGTGGATACCCGGCGACGTCGCGCAGCACGGCGTCGGTGTCGGCGCCGAGCAGTGGGGCCGCGCGGCGGATCGACACCGGGGCACCCACCCGAACGGGTGCTCCCTCGTGCAGGAAGCGGCCGGCCTTCGGGTGGTCACCGGGAACGTAGTAGCCGCGTGCCCGCAGGTGCGGATCGCTCTCGACCAGATCGCGACCGTTCTGGACGGCACCGGCGGGGACACCGGCGGACTGGAGGCGGTCGGCGACGGTCTCGGCGGGCAGGGACGCCGTCCACGACGCGATCGCGTCGGCGATCTCGGCCTCGTGCTCGCGGCGTCCCGGTGCAGTGCGGAACCTGCTGTCGTCGGACCATTCCGGACGTCCGAGCGCCTCGCACAGGTGCTGCCAGTCGGTGGCGTCGCGGACCGCGATCGTGCACCAGCGCTCGCCGCCGAGGCACCGGAAGACCCCGTGTGGCGACATCGTGGGATGGGCGTTGCCGATCGGTGTCGGGAACCGTCCGGTGCCGGTGGCCTGGACGACGCTGGTGCCCATGTGCGACGCCATCGCCTCGAGTTGGGACAGGTCGACGTGCTGGCCGCGGCCGGTGCGGTCGCGGTGCTCGAGCGCGGCGAGAACGGCGGTCGCGGCCTGCAGTCCCGCCACGATGTCGCCGTGGCCGTAGATCACGCCCACCACCTCGTCGGCGCTCCAGCCGGTCAGCGCCGTCAACCCGGTTGCCGCGGAGACGATGTCGGCGTACGACACCCAGCCGCTGCGCGGCCCGGTGTGGCCCATGCCGGACATCGAGACGTAGACGATGTCGGGGCGCAGTTCACGTAGCCGCTCGTACCCGAAGCCCATCTTCTCCATGACCGACGAACTGAAGTTCTCCACGACGACGTCGCTCTGCGCGATCAGGTCCGCGAGAACCTCGAGACCGGCGGGGGAGCGGGTGTCGAGGGTGATGCTGCGCTTGTTCCGGTTGACGTCGTTGAAGTAGCCGCTGGTGTCGGGGTCGTCGTGCGGGCCGCGGGACAGGTGCATGAACGGCGCGAACCGTGTCGGGTCCGGCCGGCCCAGCGACTCGACCTTGACGACGTCCGCGCCGTGGTCGGCGAGGATGCGGGTGCAGTACGGCCCGGCGAGCACCCACGTGAGATCCAGGACCCGGATGCCGTCGAGCGGCAGCCTCGTCGAATCGCTCTCGGGCACGGCATGATTCCGCTCTCCGACTGCGTCGAGAAGTGGCTGGTGTTCACCGAGGCCGGCCACCGGGAGGTCGCGGACGCGGGTGCCCTCCGGGAAGGCGAAGCCGAAGCCCAGATCGCGCGTCACGCCCGCGTCGGACACGACGTCGACGAAGAAGTCGCGGTCGTTCAGTTGCGGGTTGAGGAGCAGCTCGTCCGGGCGGTCGACGGCCGACCACGGCAGTTTGCGGGTCTGCGCCGCGACCGCGAACTCCTCCTTGGTCCACTTGTCGAGGAAACGCTGCACCACCTCGAAGATGTGGTCCTGATGCCGCTTTCGTTCCACCGGATCGCCCCAGCGGGGATCGGCGAGGTCGTCGGCCGCGCCCTCCTCGACGAGCCAGGCGAGCAGCGCGTCCCACATGCGGGGGCTGCCGCCCAGTCCGCCACCCAGGAAGCCGTCGGACGCGCGGAACAGACCGTGCGGCACCAACGGGTGCACGCGCCCGGGTCGCGGCGGCACCCGGTCCTCGTGCAGGTAGGCGAGCGTGCCGGCCTCGAGACTCGCGGCGACGCACTCCTGGGCGGAGACGTCGACGACCGGCACCGGGCCGCGTCGGCGCGCGCGTAGCCCGAGGAGCGCGCCGATCGCGGCGTTGACGCCGGCCAACTGCTCGGCCTGCCCCTCGGGGAGCAGGAGGGGAGGGCCGCCCGGATCGCCGACCTGGGCCAGCATGCCGCCGACGGCGGCGACGGTGAGATCGGTTGCCGCCCAACCGCTGCGCGGTCCGTCGACGCCGAACGGGGTCACCCGCACGTGCACGGTCGAATCGCGCTGCACCGAAACCGGTTCGGCCCCCGGGGCGCTGCCGTCGAGGAAGATGTCCGACGCCGCGACCAGCCGTGCAAGGTCACGACGTCCGGTGTCCGACCCGACATCGAGGACGACGGACTTCTTGCCGGCGTGCCAGTGGCCGTAGGCGTGCCCGCCGAACTCGTGCCGGCTGGGATCGCCGTCGGCCGGTTCGACGAGGACGACGTCGTAGCCGAGGCCGACGAGGATACGTCCGGCGAAGCGGGTGAAGGGGCTCGACAGTTCGACCACCCGGATTGCGGATTCGACCACGGCTGCTCCGATCGGTGACGCGGATTCTTCGGTGAGTGCGCCGACACTATGGCGACGCCGGGTCCCGGGAAACGATTCCGTTCTGCTGACCGAACCGGGCGCGGTCCGGCCGGCAGAACGGGCGGTCAATCGCCCTTCGCGTGCTCGGTCACCCAGCCGTGCAGCATCACCGTGTCGGTGTCGACGGATCCGGCGATCTTGCCCTGGTCGCGGAAGAACGTGACCAGGTCGTCGGCGCGGGCCGTGTCGTCGGCGGTGAAGTCGCGTCCGACGAAGTCGATCTGGGTCACCGTGCGCTTCGCCTCCGCCGGATCCATCTGGATCGCCGATGCGATCGCGGTGGCCGCGCGATCGGGATCCGAGTTCACGATCGCGGCCGCGTCGGCGACCACCGCGAAGACCCGGGCCGCCAGGTCCTCGTTCGCGGCCAGCCACGACTCCGAGGTGAGCAGCCACTGCGAGTAGCGGGCACCGAAGTCGCCGCTGGTGCCGACGACGCGTCCACCGGTCGCCACGGCCTGCGCGACCCACGGGTCGAACGAGATGAAACCGTCGATGTCGCCGCGAGCGAGCAGCGCGGGCTGCTCCGGCGGGCTGGTGCTCACCAGCTTCACCGCGGCCGGGTCGAGGCCGAGGCTGCGCAGGTACGCGTCGGTGAAGTACAGGCCGATGCCGGGGAACACGCCCATCGTCTTGATCGACTGCGGCGTGACGCCCGGGCGGAGCACCACCTGGAAGTAGCGGTCGGACTCCTCGTAGACGCCGAGTGCGCGCAGGCTCGGGTTGGCGGCCATCACCGTCAGGGCGGTCGAGTCGGCGTTGCCGGACATCTCGGAGGTGCCGGCCACGACATTCTGGGCGCTCGCGGCGCCGCCCTCGGTCTGGATGATCTGCACGTTCAGGCCTGCCGCCTCGAACAGGCCCTCCTTCTCGGCGACGAAGAACGGTGCGTACGACGGATCGACGCCGACCGAGATGCGGACCAGTCCGTCGGGGGCGGACGCGGCCGACTCGGATGCGGGCCGGGAACAGGCGGTGGCGGCGACGGTGACCGCGGCGAGTGCCGCGACGGCGGCCAGTGCGCGGCGCCGGAATCTGGAGGTCATGGGTTTCCTTCGTGGGGAGGGGAATCGGTGCGTGCTGTGCTCAGTGGCCGGTGAACGACGGCGGCCGCTTGTCGAGGAAGGCCTGCAGCCCCTCGGCGGTGTCGCGGGTGCGGATCAGTTCGAGGACGGCGGCGAACTCGACATCGAGTGCCTCGTCGAGTGGAAGCGCGCGGCCCTCTTCGACGATTCGCTTGAGCATGCCGATGGTGCGCGTCGGCTTCGCGGCCAACTCGGTCGCGAGTTCATCGATGCGGGAATCGAATCGGTCATCGGGGACCACCTCGTCGACCAGTCCGATGCGCAGGGCTTCGGCGGCCGACAGCCGGCCTCCCTGGATCATCAGCAGCTTCGCGCGATGGGCTCCGAGCAGTCGGGGGAGTCGCTGACTGCCGCCGGCGCCGGGAAAGAGCCCGAGCCCCATCTCGGGGAAGCCGATGGTCGCCGACTCCGTCATCACTCGGACGTCGCACGCGAGCGAGAGTTCCGCGCCGCCGCCCAGAGCATGGCCGTTCAAAGCTGCGACAACGGGTTTCGGTGCCGACTCGAGCAGCTTCTGCACGTCGATCCACGGCCGCATCGCGCGCTGCGTCGCCTCGGTGAGCTCACGCATGACCCCGATGTCGGCACCCGCGACGAAGAATCGACCGGTTCCACGCACGACGATGCAGCGGACGTCGGGGTCGGTGGACAGCGGTGGCAGGACGGTGAGCAGTTGGGCGATCAGCGCGGGATCGAACGCGTTGGCGGGCGGCCGGTCGATCGTGAGTGTCGCGATGCCGTTCGCGAGGGTCACGTCGACGCACTCGGTGGTGGGTGGGCTGTCGATCGTCATGGCGGCTCCAGGTCTCGGTGAATCGGGTCCGGTGAACCCGTGGAGAGGAGCCGAGTATCGACGGCAGGTGGTGCGGTGGGCACGACCGTCGGTCCGGTGGGCGAACCGGAAACGTCACCGTTACGAACAGTGACGCGGCACCCACCGGACCGGATGTCGGATCAGGGCAGCGATGCCCCGCGCCGGTCGAAGCTGATCCGGCGTTCGATCAGCTGCTGGATGCGATCGGCGGGGGTGGCTCGCGCCACGGCGGGATCGAGGGCCGAATCCAGTTGCGCGAAGGGCACGGTCGTGACGACGGGCCGCGTCTCGGTCGCGTCGGGCGGCATCGGGCGAATGTAGTCGGCTCGGTGTGGGGAGGGCAATCGACCCCGGATACGCGAAATGCGCGGTGCGCGCGACCTCCCCCTGCTCGCACACCGCGCACTCGCGCCGTGACCCTGCCCTCAGAGCAGGTGGACCTTCTTGTACAGCACCTTGGACGGACCGCCGACCAGACCGACGCTGTCGAGGAAGCTCATGAGCTTCGAACCCGACGTGCGGATCTTGTCGTGGTGGTACTTGTTGGCGCGCGCGACCTCGAGGGCGCGTTCCTTGTCGAGACCGGCGTTCGCGTACACGTCGGGGTGGATCATGCTCTTCATGACGAAGTAGACGGTGGCGGCGGTGCTGACCCGCTCGAATGCCCGTCGGGCGCGGGACGCGCCCTGCAGCCGGCGCGCGACCTCCTCGCGGGCGAAGCGGATGTGCCGTGCCTCCTCGAGGACGTGGATCTTGCTGACGGTGCGGGTGATCGGCTGGACGCGCTCGTCCTTCATGAAGTCGCGCTGCATCATGTCGAGGATCTCCTCGGCAGCCATGACGCTCGCGTACGCGTTGGCGCCGCGGAAGAGGCCACCCCACAGGCGACCGGCCTTGTGGATGAACGTGATCGGGCCGTAGTCGGGCATCCCGAACTTCTCGCCGGCGCGGGCGAACATCACCGAGTGGCGGCACTCGTCCGCGACCTCGGTGAGCGCGAACTGCACGTGGCGCGAATGCTTGTCGCGACCGTAGACGTCGCGCAACAGCATCTGCATGAGCAGGATCTCGAACCACAGGCCCACGCTCGAGACGCTCGCGGCCTCGTGCTTGGTGAGCTCGATCTTCTGCTCGTCGGTCAGCTCGTCCCACAGCGCGGTGCCGTACAGCGTGCTCCACTCGGGGGTGAGCCCGAACTTGTCGGTGGGCAGCGGGGCGTTCCAGTCCACCTCGACCATCGGGTCGTACGACTTGCGGGCAGACGACGCGAGCAGGCGCCGCGCGGTCTCCTCGCGATCGGACACCGGCGGAGCTGTGCGGGTCGACGGAATCGCAGTGGTCATGACGCCCCCTCTTGCTGTCACCGCCGCGGTCGCGGCGAGCCATCTGTGTGTGACGGTCGGTAACTGTTAGCCGAACCATACAATGGCGATTGTCACGATGGCAATGGGTGAGTCGTGGGGTGTCGCCTCGGTCAGCGCTGTCGGGCCCCCCTCAATTCGGTTGCCACGTCGCGGACCAGCGCGCCGATCTCCGCGTATCGATCGGGCGTGAGCCGGGTGTCCGGACCGCTCACGATCACCGCGCCGATCGGGTTTCCGGTCGAGTCCGCGATCGCGGCGGCGATGCTCGTCGACCCTGGCTGGACGGCGCCCTCGCACAGTGACCATCCGCGGGTCCGGATCTCGGTGTAGTCGGCGTCGGCGAGGAGGGCCGTCGGGTCGGATGCGAAGCCGGCGCGGGCGTCGGGCGTGAGCAGGGCGCAGATCGCGCGTCCCGCCGCGCTCGTCTCGACCGGGTGGATCTGGCCGACCTGCAATGCCGCGCGGACGATCTGCTTGCCCTCGGCGACGTCGGCGACCGTGATCGTCGATTCGTCGAGGATCGCCAGATGGGCCGTCTCGCCCGTCGCGTCACGCAACGAGCCGAGGAGCGGACGGGCCCGGGCGGGGAGTGGTGAGGACGCGAGGGCCCGGCCTGCGACGATCAGCGGTTTGGTCGACACCTCCCATCGCGGTGGCGAATCGGGAAGCGGGCGAATCCATCCCGCGTCGTGCAGGGTCGCCAGCGTGCGCTGAAGTGCGCTCTTGTCCTCGTCGAGGACTCGGGAGAGTTCGGTCAATCCGATCGGCTGGTGCTCGGAGATCGCCTCGACGACGCGGAGACCGCGCGCGAGGGTGCCCAATGTCTTGACTGAGATGTGGATCACCCCTACTCTGTATCTGCAAGTGATACCTAGTATCGCATAGTGATAACACCTCGGGCAAGGCCTCTCACGAAGAAGCCTCCCGTGATCCTCCGAAGGAGCGTGCCGTGACGGCTGTCAATCAGGAACTCGACCCCGAACTCTTCAACCCCGAGCCGGAACCGGCCGAGGTCAAGTACACGGTCATCTCCGTCGACGACCATGTGGTCGAGCCGGCGCACCTGTTCGAGACGTGGATGCCGGCGTCGCTCAAGGACCGTGGCCCGAAGATCCTCGAGGACGAGAACGGTGCGCAGGTCTGGGAGTTCGACGGCAACATCTACTCCCAGGTCGGCATGAACGCCGTCGCGGGCCGGCGCAAGGAGTCCGTCAAGTACGAGCCGTTCCGCTTCGATCAGATGCGCCCGGGCTGCTACGACATCCATGCCCGCGTCGCGGACATGGACAAGGGTGGCATCTGGGCGATGCTCAACTTCCCGTCGCAGATCACCGGATTCTGCGGCCGGGTGTTCGCGCACGCCTCCGACAAGGAGGTGGGCATCGCCGCGGTGCGGGCGTGGAACGACTGGCTCTACAACGAGTGGCACCTCGAGTACCCGACCCGGGTGATCCCCGGTGGCATCACCTACCTCACCGATCCGGTCGAGGCCGTCAAGGAGATCAAGCGCAACGCGGCGCGCGGCTTCACGTCGGTCACCTTCCCGGAGCGTCCGCACGCGATCGGTCTTCCGTCGCTGTGGGATCGCGATCACTGGGACCCGATCATCCAGGCCTGCGTCGACACCGACACCGTGATCTCGCTGCACGTCGGCAGCTCGGGCATGTACCAGTACCCGCAGGGTGCGCCGGGACTGCAGTTGGGCGCCACCATGTTCGGCCAGCTGTCGCTCGGCGCGTGCAGCGAGTGGCTGTGGTCGGGCTACCCCAAGGAGCACCCGACGCTGAAGATCGCGATGAGCGAGGGTGGCATCGGCTGGGTGCCGATGCTGATCGACCGCCTGGACAACATCATCGACCGCTCCGGCTACGGCCTGGGCTGGGACGAGCGTCCGTCGGACATCCTGCGTCGCAACTTCTGGTTCTGCACGCTCGACGACCCGTCCACCATCGCGCTGCGCCACGTCATCGGCGTCGAGAACATCATGCTCGAGACGGACTACCCGCACGGTGACGGCACCTGGCCGCACACCCAGAGCGTCCTCGAGAACTACTGGGGCGACATCCCCGCTGACGAGATGCGGATGATGTGCAGCGAGAATGCCGCCAAGCTGTACCGGCACCCGCTGCCCGAGATCGTCCTGCCCCGGGGCTGAGGAGCGTCGCTTGATCGTCGACGTGGGTGAGGTGGAGATAGCGGTCCGGGTGGTGGGTTCCGGCCCACCCCTGCTGCTCCTGCACGGGTATCCGCAGACCGGCCGTGTGTGGCGGCGGGTCGCGGACGCCCTGGCCGACCGCTTCACGGTCGTGACCACGGATCTGCGGGGGTACGGCGGCAGCAGCAAGCCGGCGGGCGACGACGCCCACACGACGTATTCCAAGCGGGCGATGGCCGGCGACCAGGTAGAAGTCATGCGCAGGTTGGGCTTCGAGAGATTCGCGGTCGCCGGTCACGACCGGGGTGCGCGGGTGGTGCATCGCATGTGCCTGGACCATCCCGACCGGGTGGTCCAGGCCGCACTGCTCGACATCCTGCCGACGTCGGAGGTCTACGCGACCACCGATCGCCAGTTGGCGACCATGTACTTCCACTGGTTCTTCCTGATCCGGCCGCACGCCCTCGCCGAGCAACTCATCGACGGGAACCCGGACGCGTGGATGGACAACGTGCTCGGCCTGGCCGGAGGCGCGGCCACCTCGATGTCGGAGGAGGACATCGAGCACTACAAGAGTTACTTCCGTGACCCGGCGGTGGTCCACGCGACGTGCGAGGACTACCGGGCCGGTGCGTCCGTCGATCTCGAGCACGACGCGCTCGATGCCGGGCGCCGGGTCGCCTGCCCGGTGCTCGTGCTGTGGGGCGACCGGGGCCCGCTCACCCGACGCGAACACCCACTGAACGTCTGGAAGCGGTTTGCACACAACGTCACCGGACACGCCGTCCCGGGAGGTCACTTCTTCATCGATGATTCGCCCGACGACGTCGGCCGTGCAATCGCAGAGTTCTTCGAACCGTGGCGGTGCGGCGAACTCGACTGAGAGTCACCCGAGGCCGACGTGCCTCGTAACACGAGAGGAGCTACTTCGTTGGAATTCACACCCACCGCAGATCGTCTGATCCCGGAACTCGACGCGCGGGAGGAGATCGTCCTGCTCGGCCGCACGCTGTGGAACGAGGGCTACCGCGACCACCTGGCCGGCCACATCACCTACAACCTCGGCGACGGCACGCTGCTGTGCAACCCGTGGCTGCTCACGTGGGAGGAGATGTCCCCGGAGGACATTCTGCGAATCGATCTGCAGGGCAACCTCATCGAGGGTGACTGGCCGGTGCCGCTCGGCATCCCGCTGCACCTGGCGCTGCACAACGCCCGCCCCGACGTGGTGTGGGCGCTGCACAACCACTCCGAGTACGGCACGGTGTGGGGCGACATCAAGGAGGTACCGCCCGCGTACGACCAGAGTTCGAGCCTCGGCGGCGGCGAGCTGGTCCTGGTCGACGAGTACGACGGCGCCGTCAACAGCATGGAGGCCGCGGAGAAGGCGGTCCGTGCGATCGGTGACGCGGATCGGGCGCTGTTGGGCGGCCACGGCGTCTTCGTCATCGCCGACACCGCACGGGCGGTCTACCTCCGCGCGGTGGCGCTCGAGCAGCGCTGCAAGAACGCGTGGATGGTGCGTGTCGCGGGCGGACCGGACAAGACGTCGCTCCCGGACTGGTGGCTCGACCGGCAGCTGAAGAACGACGGCAACGGCTACCACGGTTTCTGGGAGGCGGCGGTGCGCGTGGCATTGCGCGCCGAACCGGCTCTCGCGCAGAAGATTCTGTCCCGGCCGCGATGACCGAGACGTTCACGACGGACGTGGCGGTGGGACCGGACGCGGACTCGTCCGGTCCCACCGTCGACCGTCCGGCCGACATCTTCACCTGTCGCGAGGTCATCCGGATCATCTCCGGCGTCGAGCGACGGCCGCCGGGTGAGCGGCTCGACGAGTACTACTGGGCCGAACTACTCGCCGGGTGTACCGAATCCGAGGTACTCGAGGCGACGTGGGAGCACTATCGGCGGCACTCGCGGCCGATCTGGCCGGCCGACATCCTCGGCTGGGTGGCGGCCCGGCGAGCCGACGGCGAGTCCGAGCGATGACGTCGACGGTGGTGCTCGTCCCCGACGAGCGCGGGGTGTCCGCGCTCGCGGGGATACCGGACGTGCGCGCGGTCGTCTACGACCCGGAATCCCCGCAACTCCCGAGCGGTGCGGGCGACGCCGAGATCCTCGTGGCGAACGGCCTCGATCCGGCCGAGTCCGGGCCCCTCTTCGCGCAGTTGCCGCGGCTGCGGATGGTGCAGCTGTTCAGTTCGGGCGTCGAGCGGTGGACAAAAGTCGTGCCCGACGGCGTCACAGTGTCGAACGCGGACCACGTTCACGGCGGTGCGGTGGCGGAGTGGGTGGTCGCGCAGTTGCTCGCCCACGTCCGGGATCTCGCGGGATATCGGATCAAGCAGCAGAACCGGCAGTGGCAGGCGCACCGCACCGGGACGCTGTCCGGCAGCGACGTGCTCGTGTTCGGGGCGGGCGACATCGGTGAGCACCTTCGTCGACGGCTCGAACCTTTCGGCTGTACGGTCACCCTGGTCGGACGGACGGCCCGAACGGGCGTCGTGGATTTCGGTCAGGGCCGGGCCACGCTCGGTGGCAGGGACATCGTGATCCTGGCTCTGCCGCTGGATGATTCGACAAGGCGCCTCGCAGATGCGGGGTTCCTCGAGGCGATGAAGGACGGTGCGGTGCTGATCAATGCCGGACGGGGTGAGCTCGTGGATACGGAAGCGCTTCTCGGTGAGGCCGGGCGGGTGAACGCGATCCTCGATGTCACCGATCCCGAACCGCTCCCCACGGAGCATCCCCTCTGGGCTGCACCCGGCGTCGTGGTGACGCCGCATGCGGCCGGCATCACCGACGACGTGCTCGACCGGTGCTGGTCCGCGGCCGCGCGCAAGATCTCCGCGTACGCCGCCGCATCCCGTGCGGGGGTGTCCGGGTGAGGGCATTCGGGTTCGACTGGCAGTGGCGGGCGTCCGGAGACCCGCTGAGCGTCGAGGACTACCGCCGCGCCGCGAGTCGCAAATTGCCGCGCATGGTGTGGTCGTACATCGAGGGCGGCGCCGACGACCTGCGGACCGTCGCGGGCAACCGATCGGCCTTCGACGACTGGTGGCTGGTGCCGAGCGTGCTGGCCGGCCACGACACCCACGACCTCTCCACTCGGGTTGCGGGACTGCCGGTCTCGCTGCCCGTTCTCACCGCACCCACCGGGTTCAACGGACTCACCCGGTGGAGCGGCGATCTCGACTCGATCCGGGCCGCCGAGCGCGTGGGCACCCGGTGCGTCGTGAGCACGGCGTCGACGTGGTCGGTCGAGGAGCTCGCGGACGCGGCCGGCGAGCGGCACGCCTTCCAGCTGTATCCGGGGTCGGGCGGCGTCGCCGCGGCGCTCATGGCCCGGGCGTGGGCAGCGGGATTCCGGTCGCTGTTCGTCACGGTCGACGTCCCGGCCGTCGGGAACCGTGAGGGCGAGAAGCGGTCGGGGATGGGCGTGCCGCCGGTCCTGACGCCGCGTCGCCTGCTCGACGTCTCGCGGCACCCGCGCTGGGCCTACGACGTGGTCAAGTACCGGCGCATCGGCGGCCGCAACCTGGCGTCCGGCGACGGCGTGACCGCGGCGCTCGCGTCGATCGAGGTCCAGGAACGCCATCTCGTGCAGTCGCGGCTGAACTGGGACGACCTGGCCTGGATGCGGGACCACTGGCAGGGCACCGTGCACCTCAAGGGCGTGTTGCGGCCCGAGGACGCGGTGCGGGCGGTGGAACTCGGACTCGACGGTGTCGTCGTGTCGAATCACGGTGGCCGCCAGCTGGACGGCTGCGTACCGTCGCTGACGGCGCTGCCCGACGTGGCCGACGCCGTGGCCGGACGGGCCGAGGTGCTGCTCGACGGCGGCATCCGCCGCGGCACCGACGTGATCAAGGCGCTCGCGCTCGGGGCGGACGCGGTGCTCGTCGGCCGGCCGTGCCTGTACGGCATGGCCGTCGCGGGTGACCGCGGGGTCGAGCACGTGCTCACGATCCTGCGGGACGAGATCGAGCGCGCGATGACGCTGCTCGGGGTGCGCGACGTCCGGGACCTCGACCGCTCGCACGTGCGCCCGGCGGTCGGAAATCAGAACGGGGTTCCTGTGCAGGCGTTTACCACCCAGTGAGACTCGCGCCACAACGGAACTGAATTCCTCGGTATCAAGAATCGCGTTCCACACATCTGTCTGCTCGAGGAGGACTGCAATGGGTAACCCGGTGATCGTGGATGTGGCGAGGTCTCCGATCGGTCGGCGTGGTGGCTGGCTGTCCGGACTGCACGCCGCGGAACTGCTGGGCGCCGTCCAGTCCGGGATTCTCGAGCGTCTGGATCTCGATCCGGCGCTCGTCGAGCAGGTCATCGGCGGTTGCGTCACGCAGGCCGGCGAGCAGGCGTCGAACGTCAGCCGCAACGCGTGGCTGCACGCGGGTCTGCCGGAGCGGACCGGCGTGACGACCATCGACGCCCAGTGCGGCTCCGGGCAGCAGTCGGTGCAGCTGATCGCGGCGCAGATCGCCGCCGGCGTCATCGATGCCGGCATGGCGTGCGGCGTCGAGGCGATGTCCCGGGTTCCGCTGCTGTCGAACATCAAGGGCGACGTCGGCAGCCCCAAGCCGCCGGGCTGGACCGTCGACATCCCGGCCCAGTTCGAGGGCGCCGACCGCATCGCGCGCCGACGCGGCCTCACCCGCGAGGACCTCGACGCGTTCGGTCTGCGGTCGCAGCAGCGCGCGGCGCAGGCGTGGGCGGACGGCCGGTTCGACCGCGCGATCATCCCGGTCAAGGCGCCCGGCGCCGACGGCGCAGCCCCCAGCGAGGTGTCGCGTGACCAGGGACTGCGGGAGACCTCGATGGAGGCACTCGCCCGCCTGAACCCGGTCCTCGAGGGCGGCCTGCACACGGCGGGCACGTCGTCGCAGATCTCGGACGGCGCCGCCGCGGCGGTGCTGATGGACGAGGCCCGGGCCCGTGATCTCGGTCTGCGCCCGCGGGCGCGGATCGTCTCGCAGTGCCTCATCGGTGCGGAGACGCACTTCCTGCTCGACGGTCCGGTGCAGGCCACCGAGTACCTGCTCGCGCGAACCGGACTGTCGGTCAGCGACATCGACCTCTTCGAGGTCAACGAGGCGTTCGCAGCGGTCCCGATGTCGATGGCCCGCGTGCACGGTGTCGACGAGGACCGACTCAACGTGAACGGCGGCGCGATCGCCCTGGGCCACCCGGTGGGTTCGTCGGGCGTCCGACTGATCGGCGCGGTGATCGACGAACTCGAGCGTCGCGACGGCGAGCGCGCACTGGTCGCGGTGTGCGCGGGTGGGGCCATGGCAACCGGAGCGATCGTCGAGCGCATCTGATGCCCGCCCAGCTCACGGGACTCGACGGGAAGGTCGCGGTCGTCACCGGTGCCGGGCGGATGCGCTCGATCGGCCGGGAGATCGCGGTCGAACTCGCCCGTGCCGGTTGCGATGTCGTCGTCACCGGTACCGGGCGGACGCCGGACCGCTACACCGACGAGGAGAAGGCCGACGGTTGGCGTGACATCGAATCCGTCGCCGACGAGATCCGTGCGCTGGGCCGGAAGGCCGCCGCCGTCGTCGCGGACGTCGCCGACGAGGAGTCGGTGAACACCCTGCTCGCTCAGGTGCAGGAGGAGTTCGGCGGTGTCGACATCCTCGTCAACAACGCGGCCGCGGCCCGCGGCGGCGATCGCGTCCCGGTGACGGAGCTGGACGTCGACGTGTGGGACCGGGTACTCCGGGTCAATCTGCGGGGGACGTTCCTGATGAGCCGAGCCTTCGCGCGGGCGATGGTCGAGCGCGGCGCGGGCGGCTGCATCGTCAACATCTCCTCGATCGGCGGGAAGCTCGGTGGCGCGAATACCGCCGCCTACGCCGCCTCGAAGGCGGGGGTCCAGTCGCTGACGTCGTCGATGGCGAAGGAACTCGGGCCGTCCGGGATCCGGGTCAACGCGCTGTGTCCCGGCGTCACCTCGACCAGCCGGCTCGACGACTGGCCGGCGGATGTGTGGCAGAAGTACGTGGAGGCCAACATTCCGCTGCAGCGCGCGGGTAGTCCGCGCGAAGTGGCCTGGGCCGCCGTCTTCCTGGCCAGCGATCAGGCGGCCTGGGTGAGTGGCCAATCATGGAACATCGACGGCGGCCAGCTGACGATCCGCTGATCCGGGCCGCCGACCCGGCCCCGAACTGTCCTTCCCCGGAAAGGTGTTGTGATGTCCGAGATTCGTCCAGTGCCGGATGCGCGCGCGGAAGCCGTGGCGCGACTGACGGCGCCCGGTGCGGCGTTCGAGATCGCCCCGGAGCCCGTACGGGGCGCGGCGATGCCGGTGTTCCGCAACCGGCACCGTTCCCTGTACGAGGTGCTGGTGGCGTCGGCTCGCTACGGTGACGCCGAGTATCTGGTGTGCGACGACCTGCGGCTCACGTTCGCCGAGCATCTGGATCGGGTCGCCTCGCTGGCCCGGGAACTGCGATCCCGGTACGGGATCAGTGCAGGTGATCGGGTTGCGATCCTGTCCGCGAACAACGCCGAGTGGATCATGACGTTCTGGGCGGCCACCGCGCTCGGGGCCGTCACGGTGGGGATGAACTCGTTGTGGTCGTCCCGCGAGATCGCCTACGGAATAGAGCTTTCGGAGCCGAATCTGATCGTGGCGGACGGGCCGCGGCGGGAGCTGATGGGAGCGGTGGACGTCCCGGTGCTGTCCACCGAGGTCGACATCCCCGCGCTGTCGACGGCGAGCCCGGGCTCCGAGCTTCCGGTGCCCGAGGTGGCCGAGGACGATCCTGCGGTCATTCTGTTCACCAGTGGGACGACGGGTCGGCCGAAGGGTGCGACGCATTCGCAGCGGAATATGGTGGCCGCGGTCGATTTCCACCGATTCAACGATGCGTTGGCGGCCGAGTTGGGGCGTGCTCCGAGTGCGCGCCGGTTCCTGCTGGCGACGCCGCTGTTCCACATCGCGGCCCTGCACAACCTGGCGGTTCCGCGGTTGGCGTTCGGGGATACCGCGGTGATCACGACGGGCCGGTTCGACATCGATCGGGTGCTCGGTCTGATCGAGCGTGAACGTTTGACGAACTGGGGTGCGGTGCCCACCATGATCAGTCGGCTCGTCGAGCACGGTGATCTGGAGTCCTACGATCTGTCGTCGCTGCAGACGATCTCGGTCAGTTCGGCGCCGTCGTCGGCGGCATTGAAGGAGCGGCTGCGCCAGGTGTTGCCGGCGGCCGGTCGGTCGTTGGGCACGACGTACGGGCTGACGGAGTCGTCGTCGGCGGCCACCCTCGCGACGGCGGCCGACCTGGCGGCCCGTCCGGACACCGTCGGCACCGCGGTCCCGACCATGCGGGTCGAGGTCCGGGACGAGGCCGGACAGTTGGTGCCGGACGGTGTCGAGGGCGAGATCTACGTGCGGGGCCCCCTGGTGATGCTGGGGTACTGGAACAACCCGGAGGCGACCGCGGCGACGATCGACGAGACCGGCTGGATGGCGACCGGCGATCTGGGCACGATGGAGGACGGGTATCTCCGGATCAGCAGTCGCCGTTCCGATCTCATCCTCCGTGGCGGCGAGAACGTCTACCCGGCCGAGGTCGAGGACGTCCTCGTCGAGCATCCGGCGGTGCGGGAGTGCATCGTTGTCGGGATCGAGCACGCCGACTACGGCGAGGAGGTCTGCGCGGTGGTCGTCGTCGATTCCGATGCGCAGGTGACGGGAGAGGAGTTGGCCGGGTTCATGACCGAGCGGATCGCGCGGTACAAGGTGCCGAGCCGGTGGGTCCTCCGGGGTGAGGAACTGCCGCGCAACGCGACCGGCAAGGTCAAGCGGGTGGAAGTTCTGGCTACTCTGTAGTAGGTATTCTCCCGAAAAATGCTGTAGCCAACAGAAACTGGCCGGTACGTGCCGCGTGGGTGCGTACCGGCTCAGTGCTGTCCGGACGAGTATCGCGGTGGATGGCGTCGGATGCACGCTCGGGTCTGCGTATCGACGTTTCCACTTGCGCAACGAGCGTTGCGTGCTGTTATTGTCGTCACAGCAGTGGTGAGATCGGAATCACTTTCTGCTGCTTGTATTTCGGGTGCGTCGAGACGGCGCCCCGACTCGGCGCGGACCGTCCGAACTGAACGACAGTCGGACAGGTGAATCGCCCGCCGCAGCTCGACACGGCAGATGCGCGTACACGCGATCGGTGGTTCGATCGTGGATCTTCGGGAGGACACAGGATGAGGGACAAGTGGATTCGTGGGTCGAGGAACCTGGCGGCGGTCGCGGTCGCCGCGGTGGCGCTGGCCGGATGCGGTGGTGGTGCATCGTCCTCGACGACATCGTCGGGTAACTCCGGCGATCTCGACACGTCCGCGACCCTGCGTGTCGCGACTGCCGCGCCGTCCCGGAATCTCGATCCCTATCTGCAGACCAGCGTCGGTGGATACGGATACCTCTCGCCCATCTTCGACCGGCTGACCGTGGTCGATGCCGACGGCAATCTCGAACCGGGGCTTGCGGAGTCGTGGGAGTTCGCCCCCGACGGCTCGTACCTGGAACTGAAGCTGCGCAAGGGTGTGACCTTCCACGACGGTGCCCCGTTCGATGCGGCCGCGGTGGTAGCCAACATCAAGCGCGGCCAGACGATGGAAGGCAGCACCGTGGTGGCTGCGCTGAAGAGCATCACCGGTACCGACGTCGTCGACGAGCACACGGTGCGGCTGCGGCTGGCTCCGGGCGCGGGCGTCGAGCTGCCGGGCGTCTTCAGCAACAACGCGGGAATGATGATCAGCCCGAAGTTCATCGAGGCCGGCACCGATATCCGCAACAACCCGGGCAAGAGCGGATCGGGTGCGTACGAGGTCGCCTCCTACGTGCCCGAGGAGTCGCTCACCCTCGTGCGGGCAGCGGGCACCAACTGGGATCCGGAGGCCGGTAAGGTCGCCGGGATCGAGATCAAGGCGATGCCCGATGCCAGCACCCGGTTGAACGGTCTCAAGACCGGCGCTGTGGACATCAGCTGGGTCAGCTCCGCCAACGAGGTCGTCGAGGCGCAGTCGCTCGCGAAGAGTGGCACCCTCGCGGTCGACGAGGTCTCCTTCCGCAATGTCCTCGGTGTGTACATGCGGGCCCAGGGCGATCTGGCCAAGCCGGAAGTTCGTCAGGCCGTGGCCTACTCGATCGATCCCGCGGCGGTCAGCGCGTTGTTCTCCGGCACCTGCACGCCTCGTCAACAGTTGTTCCCGGCCGGCAGCTGGGCGGCGGACGACTCCTACGAGTACCCGTACGCCTTCGACCTGGAGAAGGCCAAGAGCCTCGTCCAAGGGGTCGGCGGAGCACCGAAGATCACCCTGACCTTCGGTGCGGGAACGAACACCGAGAAGCCCGCAAACGTCATCCAGTCCATGCTCGCGGCAGCGGGGCTCGACGCCGAACTCAATCCGGTGCCGAACAGTCAGAACGAACCGCGCTACGTGGCCGGTGACTTCCAGTCCATGGTCGCCAACAGCTTCACGCCGCGGGTCGATCCGGCCGAGACCGTCAGCACGTACATCACCGGACCGTACGACCTGTCGAACGGCAACCCGCAGATCAAGGAACTCGCCACGAAGGCAGCGAATCCGACTCTGTCGCAGGACGAGCGCGCGCCCATGTACCAGGACATCGCGGAGCAGACCTTGAAGGAGGCGATGTTCGTGCCGATCTGCAACCTCACCAATGCGACCGTCGCGACCGGCAAGGTCACGGACATCGACGGAATCGCCTGGGTGAACAACGGTCTGTTCGACATCCGCCACGTGGGCATCGCGAAGTAGCCGTCGTCGACGGTCATCGACATCTGTTGAGGGGCAGCCATGTTGCGTTATGCCGGTAGGCGGTTGTTGGCAGCGATTCCGCTGCTGCTGGTCGTGCCGTTCCTGATTTTCGTGTTGATCGATCTGGCGCCGGGTGATCCCGCGGTGGTCTTGGCGGGTGAGGATGCGACGCCGGAGCGGTTGGCGGAGTTGCGGGCGACGTTGAATCTGGATCAGAACGTGTTCGTGCGTTATCTGGACTGGGTGGGGTCGGTGCTGAGCGGCGATCTCGGGACGTCGCTGTTGTCGAATCAGTCGGTGGCGGATCTGTTGTTGCGGCGGATGGCGACGACGTTGTCGCTGGTCGGGTTCGCGATGGTGCTGGCCGTGGTGATCGGCGTGGTGCTCGGTGTGCTGGGGTCGCTGCGTCCGGGTGGCGTGGTGGATCGGGCGATCAACGTGATCGCGTCGATCGCGATCGCGATCCCGGCGTTCTGGTTCGGTCTGGTGCTGGTGTCGTTGTTCGCGGTGTCGAACCAGATCTTCCCGGCGTTCGGGTATGCCCCGTTGTCGGATGGTGTGGTGCCGTGGTTCCAGCATCTGGTGTTGCCGGGTGTGGCGCTGGCGTTGCTGCCGGCGGCGGAGGTGACGTTGCAGTTGCGTTCGGCGCTCGGTCAGGTGATGGGCAGCGACTACATCCTGAACGCGAAGGCCCGCGGGCTGGGCACGGCCAGTGTGGTCCTCAAGCACGGTCTGAAGAACGCGTGCATCCCGGTGGTGACGGTGTTGGGGTTCCGGGTCGCGGAGGTCCTCGGCGGCGCGGTGACGATCGAGATCATCTACAGCATGCCGGGAATGGGATCGCTGGCGGTCAACAGTGTGCAGAACCATGATGTTCCGGTGCTGCTCGGGTTCGTGCTGTTCACCACGTGCGTGGTGGTGTTGGTGAACCTGTTGGTCGACATCTCGTACGGCTACTTCAACCCGAAGGTGCGCGCATGACAACGAGTTTGCCTTCCGAAGTTACCGCCGACCGCGTCCCGGGGGTCGCCGGGCGCGCGTGGGGATTCGTGCGACGTCGTCCGGTGACGGCGATCGCCGGGGCATTCGTACTGCTGTTGGTGCTGATGGCGATCTTCGCGCCGCTGATCGCGCCGTACGATCCGTACGCGCAGGACGTGGTCAACCGGCTGCAGCCGCCGTCGTCGGCGCACTGGCTCGGGACCGACGACTACGGCCGGGATGTGCTGAGCCGGTTGATCTACGGTTCACGGATCTCGTTGCAGGCGTCGCTGCAGGCGGTGGCGCTGGCGTTGGTGCTGGGATTGCCGTTGGGCGTGATCGCCGGTTACCGGGGCGGTTGGGTGGACACGGTGCTGACCCGGATCATGGATGCGCTGATGAGTGCCCCGTCGCTGGTGCTGGCGATCACGATCGTCGCAGTGCTGGGATCGGGCATCACCAACGCGATGCTCGCGGTCGGTCTGGTGATGGCACCACGGTTCTATCGGGTGGCGCGGGCGTCGACGATGGACGTGCGCGGGGATACGTACATCGAGGCGTCGGTGGCGTTGGGGTGCACGACGTCCCGCACGATCGTCCGGCACATCCTGCCGAACGTGATGCCCCCGATCGTGCTGGTCATCTCCGTCTCGCTGGGTACCGCGGTCGCGGCGGAGGCGAGCCTGAGTTTCCTCGGGTTGGGTGCCAAGGCGCCGGCGGCGAGCTGGGGATCGATGCTCAGCACCGCGGCGTCCAACATGCAGCTGGCCCCGTATCTGGTGTGGCCGCCCGGCGTGATGATCTTCCTGACGGTGCTGGCGTTCACGTATCTCGGCGACGGTGTGCGCCGGGCGTTGACGAGGAGTCGCAATGGCAACAACTGACACGCTCGTTCGCCCCGATCGGGCCCCGGTCGACCCCGCCACGCCGCTGCTGCGGGTGCGGGATCTGACGGTGCAGTTCCCGGCCGGCCGCAAGGAGTGGGTGACCGCGGTCGACGGGGTCTCCTTCGACGTCGCCGCCGGTGAATCCGTCGCCCTGGTGGGTGAATCCGGGTCCGGCAAGACCGTGTCCTCGCTCGCGGTGATGGGGCTGACGCCCGACACCGGGGGCCGGATCGCGCGCGGCAGCGTCGAGTTCGACGGCCGCGATCTGACGCAGCTGCCCGCCAAGGAGTGGCGGGGTTTGCGCGGCACCGGGATGGGCATGATCTTCCAGCAGCCGATCCGGTCCCTGAACCCCGCCTACACGGTCGGTGATCAGATCGCCGAGTCGGTGCGCAAGCACCTGGGTCTGGACCGCAAGGCCGCGATGGCGCGGGCGGTCGAGATGCTCGAGTTGGTGCAGATCCCGCGGGCAGCGGACCGGGTGCGCGAGTACCCGCACGCGTTCAGCGGCGGCATGTGCCAGCGGGTGATGATCGCGATGGTCATGGCGTGCAACCCGCGGCTGCTGATCGCGGACGAGCCGACCACCGCACTGGATGTGACGGTGCAGGAGACGATCCTGGACCTGCTGCGGGATCTGCAGCAGCAGACCGGGATCTCGCTGCTGTTCGTCACCCACGACCTCGGCGTCGTCGCGGAACTGTGCGAGCGGGTCGTCGTGATGTACGCCGGTGAGGTCATCGAGGACGGCCGCGCCGACGAGGTGTTCTTCACGCCCCAGCACCCGTACACGTCCGGACTGCTCGCCTCGATCCCGCGGCCGGGTGCCGGCACCGATCGCCGGTTGACGGCGATCCCGGGTCGGATCCCCGCGGCGGGGGAGTGGCCGGCCGGCTGCCACTTCCACGACCGCTGCACCCACGCGGCCGCCGGCTTGTGTGACACCACCCATCCCGCGCTGGCCGCGACGACCCCCGGACGCGCTGCCCGCTGCCTGCGGGTGACGGATCTGCACCTGGAAGGAGTGAGCGCGTCGTGAGTCTGCTCGAGGTCGCGAACCTGACGAAGTCGTTCTCCACCCGCCGAGACTTCCTCGGCCGCAGGACCGGGTGGACGCACGCGGTCAAGGATGTCTCGTTCACCCTCGACGCCGGGGAATGCCTGGCCGTCGTCGGCGAGTCCGGCGCCGGGAAGTCCACGGTCGGGCGCATGGTGTTGCGCCTGATCGAACCCGACACCGGCACGGTCGTCTTCGACGGCGAGGACGTCCGCGCCGCGAAGCCCGCCCGGCTGCGGGCGATGCGGCGCGGGATGCAGATGATCTTCCAGGATCCGCATTCCTCGCTCGACCCGCGGATGACGGTGGCCGACGCGGTGATCGAACCGCTGATCGTGCACACCGACCTCGACCGGGCTGCACGCCGGGCCCGGGCGCAGGAGTTGCTCGACAAGGTCGGTATCGGGCCCCGGTACCTCGGCCGGTACCCGGCCGAGTTGTCCGGCGGACAGCTCCAGCGCGTCGCGATCGCCCGGGCGTTGACGCTGGAGCCGAAGATGATCGTGTGCGACGAACCCGTTGCCGCGCTGGATGTCTCGGTGCGTGCGCAGGTGCTGAACCTGTTGCGGGACCTGCAGGAGGAACTCGGCCTGGCCTACCTGTTCGTGTGTCACGACCTCGCACTGATCGAGGTCATCGCCGACCGGGTGATGGTCATGAAATCCGGCGAGGTCGTCGAAACCGGCACCGTCGAGCAGATCTACGCCTCGCCCACACAGGCCTACACCCGCCAACTCCTCGACGCCATCCCCGTCCCCGTCCCGAGAGCGGCACGCCCGGCCTGATCCGGGATCAGTCGACGTCGGCCAGCGACTCCACCCCGGACTCCTCGTCGATCGACGCGATCCCGCGCCCGCCGGGCGCCCAGAATCCGAGCGCGACGGCGCTGACCAGCATGACGCCGGCCAGCGCCAGCGAGGCCTCCTGCATGCCGTGCAGGAACGACTCCTTCGCGAAGTCCGCTAGCTGCCGGCCCTGCGGGCCCGCCAGTTTCGACACTTCGAGCGCGGCGGCCAGCGAGTCGCCGACCGGCTGTTTGGCCTGCTCGGGCACCGCGTCGACGGCGGGCGCAATGTTGCGTCCGTATCCGGCCGCGAGCACGCTGCCGGCGAGGGCGACACCGATCGCGGCACCGATCTCGCGGGTCGCGTCGTTGACGGCGGACGCCACGCCCTGCTTGGCCGCGGGGGTGTTCTGCACGATCGCCGTCGTCGCGGGCGCGGTGCACAGGCCGAGGCCGACGGCCGCGATCAGCAACGGCACGGCGACGTCGCGGTACGTGCTGTCGGCGTCCAGTTGCCCGATCAGCGCGAGCGAGACGCCGAGAACCGCGAGCCCGACGAGCGTGAGGACGCGCAGCCCGATGTGCGGAATCAGCCACGGCGCCGCCACCGACAGCCCGATGACCACCACGGCGATCGGCGCGAGCGCGAGGGCCGACTGCAACGGCGAGTACCCGAGCACCAGTTGCAGGTGCTGGATGATGAGGAAGAACAGGCCGAACGTCGCGAGGAACTGCATCAGCAGCGAAACCGCACCGACGCCGAACGTGCGGTTGCCGAACAGACGCACGTCGAGCAGCGGATGTTCGGTACGGGCCTCGACGACCGCGAACAGCACCCCGGCGGCCAGGCCCCCGATGATCGCGGCGAGCACCCACGGATCGAGCCAACCCCGCCCCGGCGCTTCGATGATGCCGAGGACGAACAGTCCGATCGCACCGGCACTCAGGACCGCCCCGCGGACGTCGAACGCGTGGGACTGTTCGTCCCGAGACGAGGGGATGGTGAAGGCCAGCGCGAACAGCACGGCGGACACACCGGCGAGGCCGATGAAGATCGCGTGCCACGACCACCTCTCGAGCAGCAGGCCCGACCCGATGAGTCCGGCGATGCCGCCCGATCCCGCCACGCCCGACCAGATTCCGACGGCCTTGGAGCGTTGTGCCGCAGGGAAACTCGCGGTGAGGATCGACAGCGTCGCCGGCATCACGAACGCGGCACCGAGGCCCGCGACCGCGCGGGCGCCGATGATCTGGGTAGGGCTGTCCAGCACGATCGGGGACGCCGAGGCGAGGGCGAACAGCAGCAGGCCGATGACGAGCAGGCCGCGCCGTCCGTAGCGGTCGCCGAGGGCGCCGGACGGCAGCAGCAGGCAGGCGAGGGCCAGGGTGTAGCCGTCGACGATCCAGGTGAGCTGGGACTGCGTGGCCCCGGTGTCCCGGGCGAGGTCGGCGAGCGCGGTGTTGAGCGCCGCCATCGCGGCCACGACCAGGGCGACCGCCGCGCACGACACGGTGAGCGTCCAGATCTGGCCCCGGGTCATCCGGTCGGCCGTTCCGGTGTACTTTCCAGCCATGCGGGCCTCCCCGTAGGAAACAAGACTGTCAGTATCGTAGGTGGACTGATGGTTCCACAAGAGGTGGTGGCGGATGGGTACGGAAGACAGGGACGGAGCGGCGGCCGAGCAGGACCCCCGCAGGGCCCGGTCGCGGGCGCGGCTGCTCGACGCGGCGACGACCCTGCTCGTCAAGGGCGGCACGGAGGCGGTGACGATCGACGCGGTCACCAAACTCGCGAAGGTGGCGCGGGCGACGCTGTACCGGCACTTCGACAGCGGCACCGAACTGGTGGCCGCGGCGTTCGGCAAGCTGGTGGCACCCGCGCCGGAGGCCGCCGTCGCCGGTGACCTGCGCGAACAGCTCATCGAGTTGCTCACCGCCCAGGCGCGGATGATCGAGGACGCGCCGATGCACATCACCGCGCTGTGCTGGCTGGGGATGGGACCGGCACTCGACGACTACTCGAGCGCCTCGGACCTCGAGGCCACCGAACAGCCCGGGAAGAACCGGCCCGAGCTCCGGTCGCTGCGTGAACACGTCGTCGTGCAGTATCGGGCGGCGTTCGACCGCGTGCTCGGCACCGACGAGGCGAAGACCCAGCTGGGCGTTTTCGACTACGACCTCGCGCTCGCGCAGCTGGTCGGGCCGCTCGTCTTCACGCGGCTCGCGACCCTCGCGCCGCTCGGGCCCGACGCGTGCGTGAGGATCGTCGACGACTTCCTCGCGGCCAGGCAGTCCGATCGCTCCCGCGCCTCAGCGCTCGTCCCGGTCCCGCCCGGGACGCAGGGCGAAGGCTCGGAGCCGGGAGTAGCCGCGGACGCGGAAGGGGCGTAGCGAGCGCAGCTGGACGCCGTCGTCGTCCACGAGCGCCGCGGACAGTTCGGCGTCGACCAGCACCGTCCCCGGGCGTGCCGCGCTGGTCAGCCGCGCCGCGATGTTGACGGCCTCGCCGAACAGATCGCCGAAGCGGACGAGGACCGGGCCGAGGGCCAGGCCCACGCGCAGATCCGGTTGTTCCGGGTGGGCCTGTGCTGCGTCCTGCAGTCCCAGCGCGATCCGTGCCGCGTCGGATGCGTGTTCGGCCGCGAACATCACTTCGTCGCCGACGTTCTTGATCACCCAGCCGCCGCCCTGCGTGATGATCGACGTGGTCTGCGACTCGAAGTCCTCGAGCAGCGAGCTCAGCTCGTCGACCCGGATCCGGCGGGTCAGGCTCGTGTAGCCGACCATGTCGGCGAATCCGACGACGAGGGTCCGGTGCGTGGTGTTCTCGCCGACGCTGCCGGCCCGGCGCGCGGTGGCGGCCGCGAGGTGCCGGCGCCACACGTACGACTGCAGCGCCTCGACGGTGGGCAGCAGTCCCGAGGTGAGCGCGCCGACGGCGTCGCGCAGGGACTGCTCGTCGAGCGTGCCGGCGTCCAGGTGCGTGGCGGCGAGCTCCTCGGCCAGGTGTGAATTGAGCACCGCGACCTGCCACTCCGCGAGCCGGGACATCGACTGACCGAGCGCCCGGGTGGCCGCGACCGCTGCGTCCGGGGCGAGCGCCCCGCTGTCGACGAAGGCGACCAGACCCCTCAACGCGGCGGCGTCGGCGTCGGTGAACATCGTCGCGTCGGGGTCGGCGTCGATCGCGAAACCCATCGACACCCACAGGCGTTGCGCGCGTTCGAGGGGCACGCCGGCGAGCTCGGCCACCTGTTCGCGGGTGTACCGGCGCGGGCCGCCGAGGAGCGTCTGCTCCACTTCCGACTGGATGAGGCCGAGCACGGTGGGATCGAGGTGCTCGGAGAGTTCCAACGCACGCCCCTTTCGTGATGGTCGCCCCAAGAATGAACCACGCGATGGCGGGCCGCAACGACTGTCGGGTGCCTGTGGGAAGGTAGCGGTGCAAGCAGTCAGTCTGTACCAGGAGGACCCCATCATGCCGCCCCGCAGTCGTTCTGGAGCAGGCTCGACAACGCCGGAACATCTCACCGCGGAGAACCTCGAGACGCTGGCAGCAGCCGTCGCCGAGGGCAAGCGCGCCACCGTATACCTGCGCGAGGCCACCCCGAGCCTCGGTATCGAGGCCGGATGCTCGGCGAAAGTCGTTTCCGTGGAAGGGAACACGGTCATCATCAGCCCCAAGGGGGTCAACGACGAGCTTCCGTTCGAAGCGGAGGAACTGCGCATGACCCGCAAGGCGCCGGAACCGGCCAAGCCGGCCCGCCCGGCCAAGTCGGCGGCCCCCGCGCCCAAGCCCGCAGCAGCCCCGGCGCCCAGGCCTGTGACGGTGCCCGCGCCCAAGCCCGCAGCCGCCCCCGCCCCGAAGCCCGCGGCGGCAGCGCCCGCACCCAAGCCGGCCCCCGCGCCTGCCCCGGTCACCAGCACTGCGCCCGCAGCGCCCGCGCCGCGCCGCGCGAAGAAGGCCCCGGGTGGTGTGAGCGTGACGATTCACGCCGGCGCCGAGAACGACTGGACCGTGACCGTGACGCACGGCGCGAAGCGCCCCGGCAAGGCCACTCCGGTCAGTCCCGACGCCGTCGATCGCGCGATGCGTGAACTCGGCGACGACGTTGCGCTCGAGGCGGTCCAATCGGTCATTTCCGCAGCCAGAGAGGCTGCGGAGCAGCGAATTGCCGCATTGTCGAAGGAACTCGAGGATGCGCGACGCGCCCTCGAAGCGCTGGGGGCGACCTCCTAGTCGGCGATTGGGTGACGATCGGATGAAGCCCGCCCGAGCGTCGACGCTCGGGTGGGAAAGTTGCCGGTGAGTGTCCCGCCGACTCGGGCGCGCAAGCGGCCGGGGGCGTGCAAGCAAGGCTGACAGCAGGCATGTGGCGGTGATCGACCGATGGCACATTCGTAGCGCCAAGCGGGAGGGCAACATGCTCAAGCGACTTTCCTTGATCTTCGCGGCGTTGGCGGTGATCGCCGGCATGCTCAGCGTCGGCACCGCGACCGCGGCGCCACCCAGAGCCGTCCTGGGCGGCGGGTCCGGAATCGTGATCGACGATATGTATCAGTGCACGCTCACCACGATCGGGCACGACAACGCCGGCCGACTCGTCGGCATCACCGCGGGTCACTGCGGCGAGGCGGGCTGGCCCGTGGTGCCCGAGTCCGATCCGGATGCGGGCGTGGTGGGCCGGTTCGTCGTGTCGAACTCCGACTACGACTATGCGGTGATCGAGTTCGATCCCGCGAAGGTCACCCCGGTGAACACGATCGGCCAGGTCACGATCACCGACATCGGTAAGCCGGCCCAGTTCCCGGCCACCGCGTGCAAGCAGGGGCGCACCACCGGGCACACGTGCGGCATCGTCTACGGCGACCTCCTGCAGTCGCAGGAGACGTGGACGCAGATGTGCGTCATCGAGGGTGACTCCGGATCGCCGGTCGTCGTCGGGACCACTCTGGTCGCGATGGTGAACGCTTATCTCGGGGTGGCCTGCCTCGGTCCGGAACTCGGCACCAACATGACGGCGATCATCGACAACATCAATGCGACAGGTGGCGTCGGGGCGGGCTACAGACCCATCTGACGCACCGCTGCCACCGCATTCTCCGGAACGTGCCGGACCCGCTCTCGGGTCCGGCACGTTCCGTCTGACGGGGATTCGCCGAACCTGCAGGCGCTCGCAGGAGGCTCCCACTTGACAGTGGATGTGTGACCCGTAACACTCGCTAACCATTACCGAGCGATCGATCGGTCGGTCGTTTGTTGGAAATGTCCGGTCGGGCGACGCCGCGAACGGTTTCTCGTTCGGGTTCGCTGCTGGAAGGGAGTTGGTCTCGTGTCCCACAAGTGGGTTCGTCTCTATCCGAACGATGTCGATCCGCAGCCGCAACTGCGGTCCGAGTCCCTCGTCGACGCATGGAAGGAGCGTGTCGCCGCCCATCCGGACGGTGTCGCGGTGCGGTACTTCGACGGGACGCTCACCTCGAGGGAGCTGGACGAGGAGTCGGATGCGCTCGCTGTGGGACTGCAGGAGAGGGGGGTTCGCCAAGGTGACCGTGTCGGGATCTACCTCCAGAACATCCCGCAGTACGCGATCTCGATGCTGGCCCTGTGGAAGGTAGGGGCCGCGGCGCTGTTGCTCAATCCCATGTACCGCGGCCAGGAACTTCGGCATCTGGTGGCCGATGCCGGCGCCGTGGGGCTCATCTGCGCCGACACCGTCGCATCGGTGACCGCCGAAGCGTTGCGGGGTACCTCGGTCGGTTGGATCGTCACGACCTGCGATCTCGACTACCAGAGCCGCAACGACCCTCGGGTTTTCGCCGAGGCGGATCGGAGCCCGAGTCCGGTGGGCGAGGCCATGGCCGACGTCGTGGCGCGTCACCGCGGCAGTCGGCCTCCGCAGCTTCGGTTGAACGGGGACGACCTCGCGATCGTCGCCTACACCTCGGGCACGACCGGCGCGCCGAAGGGTAGTCGCAATACGCATGCGAACGTCCTCGCGGTGGCGCGCACCTACGGCGATTTCGTCGGGATGGCCGACGGCGACGTCGTGTTCGCGGTGGCGCCGCTCTTCCACATCACCGGCGCCGTGATCAACGCGGTGGTGGCGCTGGTGCGGGACTGTGCGCTCGTGTTCGCCAATCGGTTCCATCCCGAGGTCACTCTCGAAGCCTTCGTCGAACACGGGGTGACGTTCACGATCGGCTCGATCACCGTCTTCAACGCGCTGTACCGGGTGCCCGGCGCGTCGGCCGAGCACTTCGCCTCGGTCAAGACGCTCTACTCGGGTGGGGCACCGATCCCCCCGGCCACGGTGCGCAAGTTCGAGGACCGATTCGGTCACTACATCCACAACGCGTTCGGGATGACCGAGACGTCCTCGGGGGTCGTCGCAGTGCCTCCGGGCGTGCGCGCCCCTGTCGATACCGAGAGTGGATCGCTGGCGATCGGCATCCCTCTGCCCCTCGTCGAGGCGCGCATCGTGGACGAGCGCGGCGAACCGGTCCCGGTCGGGACGCCGGGTGAGTTGGAACTGGCCGGACCGCAGATCATCTCGGGCTATCTCGGGCGTCCGGACGACACTGCGAAGACCTTTCCGGGTGGTCGGCTCCGCACGGGCGACGTCGCGATCATGGACGAGGCCGGTTGGATCCACCTCGTCGACCGTCTCAAGGACCAGATCAACGTCTCCGGCTACAAGGTGTGGCCGCGGGAGGTGGAGAGCGCGCTGCACGAGCACCCCGGTGTCTACGAGGCGGGAGTGACCGGTGAACCCGACGACTACCAGGGCGAACGAGTGGTCGCGTACGTCGCACTCAACCCTGGCGCCGACGTGGACGAATCGGAACTCGTCGCGTTCGTCGGCGATCGTCTGGCCGCCTACAAGAGGCCGCGGCGCGTCCACATCGTCGACGCCATCCCCAAGACTCTCACGGGAAAGATCCGGCGTACCGACCTGCGAACGCAGTCGGCGTCCTGAATCCCGTTATCTGACAAACCTATCCAACGACAAGGCTGGAGTAGTCCGTGGCATCTGAGGTCATCGAGAGGGATCGGCTCGCGTCGACGTCCGGATCGGACATCCGATCGAAGAAGAAGTCGCTCCTCGCAAGCGCGGTCGGCAACGTGCTGGAGTGGTACGAGTGGAGTGCGTACGCGGTGTTCGCCCCGTTCATCGCCGCCGTCGTGTTCGACAGTTCCAACCCGGTCTCCGCCCTGTTGTCGACCCTCGCCGTCTTCGCGGTCGGGTTCCTCATGCGACCGCTCGGCGGCATCGTGTTCGGCCGGATCGCGGACCGGCGGGGCCGCAAGTTCGTGCTCGTGACCACGATGCTGATGATGGCCGGCGGCAGTCTCGTCATCGGCATCATGCCGACGTACGAGTCCGTCGGCATCTGGGCATCGGTGATCCTGTTGGCCGCGCGCATCACTCAGGGATTCGCGCACGGCGGCGAGTCCGCGACGGCGTACTCGTACGTGAGTGAGATCGCGCCACCGCACCGCCGTGGAATGTGGGGAAGTGTCGCCTTCATCGCCATCTTCGGTGGATCCGCGCTCGCGTACTCGGTGGGTGGCGGCGTGACGTCGGTGCTGTCGGACGGTGCGGTGGCGAGTTGGGGCTGGCGCATCCCGTTCCTGATCGGTGCGATGCTCGCGCTCGTCGCGCTGTACCTGCGCCGCAGCATGGAGGAAAGCGAGGTCTTCGACGCCCAGGCCGGCGACGACAGCCCTCGCATTCCTCGGGCGACGGTCGTGCGCGCGGTGTTGCTGATGATCGGCATGACGTCCGGAATCACTGCGGCGCACTACACCTGGACGTCGTACATCTCGACCTACGCGATCACGCAGAAGAACATGAATCCGGACACCGCGTACTGGATGCTCGTCGTCGCCCAGTTGATCGCGCTCGTGTCGCTGCCGTTCTGGGGGCTGCTCTCGGACCGGATCGGCCGACGACCGATGCTCTTCGCATTCGCCGGACTGATGTTCGTGCTGCAGTTCCCGCTCACGGCGATGATCACCTCCGCGGGCTGGACGCTGCTCGTCGCGACAACCGTTGCACTGCTTGTGGTGTCGATCCCGGCATCGGTCCTCTCGGCGACCCTGTCCGAGAGCTTCCCCACCAAGCTGCGGACGCAGGCCATCGGCTTCGCGTACTCGATCTCGGTCGCGGTGTTCGGCGGATCGTCGCCCTACCTCAACCAGCTCCTGGTGGGGCAGGGTATCGGGTGGGCGTTCAGCATCTACATCATGGTGCTGTGCGCCTTCACCGGCCTCGCGTGCCTGTTCATGAGGGAGACCAAGGGGATCCGTCTCGAGGACGCCTGATCGGTCGTTGCCGGGAACCTATCCGCACACGGCGCCGTCGGAGGCGGATCCGACCAGCTTGGTGTACTTCGCCAGGACGCCGCGCGTGTAGCGCGGAGGCAGGGGCTCCCACCCGCTTCGGCGGGTGGCGAGCTCCTTCTCGTCGACCAGGAGATCGAGGACGCCGTTGGCGACGTCCAGCCGGATCTTGTCGCCGTCGCGGACGAACGCGACGGGTCCGGCGTCGACGGCCTCGGGGGCGACGTGCCCGACGCACAGTCCGGTGGTGCCGCCGGAGAACCGGCCGTCGGTGAGCAGCAGCACGTCCTTGCCGAGTCCGGCGCCCTTGATCGCGGCGGTGATCGCCAGCATCTCCCGCATCCCCGGCCCACCCTTGGGGCCCTCGTAGCGGATCACCACGACGTCGCCCGCCGTGATGGTGCCGTCCTCCAACGCATCCATCGCGGCGCGTTCGCGATCGAAAACCCTTGCGGTGCCCTCGAAGACCGACGAATCGAACCCCGCGGACTTCACGACGGCGCCGCCGGGCGCGAGCGAGCCCTTCAGGATCGTGATGCCTCCGGTCGGGTGGATCGGCGACGACAGCGCGCGCAGGACCTTGCCGTCCGGGTCGGGCGGCGCGATGTCCGCGAGATTCTCGGCGAGCGTGCGTCCGGTGACGGTGAGGCAGTCGCCGTGCAGCAACCCGGCGTCGAGCAGGGCCTTCATGATCACCGGGACGCCGCCGATGCGGTCGACGTCGATCATGACGTGCCTTCCGAACGGTTTGACGTCCGCGAGGTGCGGGACGCGCGCCCCGACGCGGGCGAAGTCGTCGAGCGTGAGCGCCACTTCCGCCTCGTGCGCGATCGCGAGCAGGTGCAGAACCGCGTTGGTGGAGCCGCCGAACGCCATGACGACGGCGATCGCGTTCTCGAACGCCTCCTTGGTGAGGATGTCCGACGTGGTGATGCCGCGGCGCAGCATCTCGACCACGGCCTGCCCGCTGCGTCGGGCGTAGCCGTCGCGCCGCCGGTCGGTGGCCGGGGGAGCGGCGCTGCCGGGCAACGACATCCCCAGTGCCTCCGCCGCGCACGCCATCGTGTTGGCGGTGTACATACCGCCGCACGCACCCTCGCCGGGGCAGATCGCGCGCTCGATCGCATCGACGTCCTCGCGGCTCATCAGGCCCCGCGAGCACGCGCCGACCGCCTCGAAGGCGTCGATGATGGTGACTTCCTTCTCGGTGCCGTCGGACAGCTTCGCGATGCCGGGCAGGATCGACCCGGCGTAGAGGAAGACGTTGGCGAGGTTCAGACGGGCGGCCGCCATGAGCATCCCGGGCAGCGACTTGTCACACCCGGCGAGCAGGACCGAGCCGTCGAGGCGCTCGGCCTGCATCACGGTCTCGACACTGTCGGCGATCACCTCCCGGGACACCAGCGAGAAGTGCATGCCCTCGTGGCCCATCGAGATGCCGTCCGAGACGGAGATGGTGCCGAACTCGAGCGGGTAGCCGCCGGCCGCGAACACCCCGTCCTTGCACGCCTCGGCCAGTCGGTCCAGCGACAGGTTGCACGGGGTGATCTCGTTCCACGACGACCCGATCCCGATCTGCGGCTTGTCCCAGTCGTCGTCGCCCATGCCGACCGCCCGCAGCATGCCGCGGGCCGCGGTCTTCTCGAGCCCGTCCGTGACGTCGCGGCTGCGTGGCTTGATGTCCGGTCTGCCCTGCTCCGGGGTGTTCGACTCCGGGGATTTCGACGAGGTGGTCACGGCGCTGCTCCCAACGATCGATCGTCACGGACGGCGTGCTTCGAAGTCCATGTAACCACGGGCCGCGGGCGGCGGGGTGTAGCCGCGGGCACGGACGATGTCGCGAGTGAGTCCGATGAACGCGTGGGCCGCGGCGCTGCGATAGGCGCCTCGTCGATCCAGGAGCGTGACCGTGCGGGCGGGCAGGGGAGGGTCGAGTGGGACGGGGGCGAGGTGCGGGTGGTCGTGAGTGATCGCGTCCGGTAGGACGGTGGCCACGGATGTACGTTGCACGATCTCGGTGAGCGCCTGGATGGTGTTGGCCTCGACCATGATTCGAGGTTCGATCCGGTGGTCGGCGAAATAGGCGTCGATGTGGCCGCGCGTGGCGAAGTCGCCGCTGAGGAGTGCGAGTGGCTGTTCCTGAAGGTCCTGCACGGCTAGGGATTTCGGAGTCTCCGGTGTCCCCGGAGTTCGCGAGCCGCCGATCACCAGGCTGAGGGTTTCCGTGAAGAGCGGGGTGGCGGCGATGCCGGTCGGGTGTGTGCCCGCGAAGGCGATGCCGAGGTCGAGGTCGTCGGCGAGCAGTGCTGCCTCGATGCGGTCCTGAGTCGTCTCGGTGAGGGTCAGTCCGATGCCGGGGAAGCGGGTGTGGAGTCCGGCGACGAGTGGGCCGATCAGGTAGGCGGTGAAGGTGGGGGTGACGCCCAGTCGTAGATGCCCGCGGGAGAGGTCCTGGACGTCGTGAACTGCACGTTCGGCGGCGTTCAGGTCGCGCAGTGCGCGTCTGGCGTGGTCGGTGTAGACGGCACCGGCGTCGGTGAGTCGCACGGTGCGGCCGGTGCGGTCCAGCAGTTGCACACCGACGGCCCGCTCGAGTTGCCTGATCTGTTGCGAGAGCGTGGGCTGGGAGATGTGCAGGTCTTCGGCCGCGCGGGTGAAGTTGCCGTGTTCGGCGACGGCGATCAGGTAGCGCAGGTGGCGCAGTTCGAGGGCGGCCATGACGCTCACTATAGATGGGAGCAATCGTTTGCATGGATAGTAAGTCTTGGACTCTATAGGTGCAGTTCGTGCACGGTGGATTGCGTAAGCCACCCACGAAGGACGTGACCCATGCAGGATCTCATCGAAGGAGTCGCTCATTTCCGGAAGGACGTCTTCCCGGAAAAGGCGGAACTCTTCGCTCACCTGGCCACCCATCACACACCGCACACGCTGTTCATCGGTTGCTCCGACGCCCGTGTGGTTCCCGAACTGATCACCGGCACCGACCCGGGGGACCTGTTCGTCATCCGCACCGCCGGCAACCTGGTGCCCGCGTACACCCCCGAGGCCGACGGCGTGGCAGCGAGCATCGAGTACGCCGTCGCCGTTCTGGGCGTGCGGGACATCGTCGTCTGCGGCCACTCGGCGTGCGGTGCGATGACCGCGATCGCTCAGAGCCACGACCTCAGCACTGCGCCCGCGGTGGCCGCATGGCTGCGGCACGCGGACGCCTCCCGGGCCCGCACCACCGCGGTCGGCGACGTCGGAGCCCTGGTCCGTCAGAACGTTCACGCGCAGCTCGCCAACCTGGCCACCCACCCCTCCGTCGCCCGTGCGCTGGCAGAGGACAAGGTCGCCCTCCACGGGTGGGTATTCGACATCGCGGCCGGCGAGGTCGTGGATGTGTCCGCCTGAAGTAGTCGACCCCACCTGAAGCAGTCCACCCCGAGAAGTAAGGAAGAACCGATCATGATCCAGTCCCAGTTCGATCCCGCCGCCCGCCAGGCCGTCGCCGTCGCCGCTGTCGATGCCAAGACCCGCAAGGATCTCTCCTGGCAGCAGATCGCCGATGCATCCGGCCTGTCCGTGGCCTTCACCACCGCCGCGGTGCTCGGCCAGCACCCGCTGCCGGCGAAGTCCGCCGAGGCCGTCGCAGAACTGCTCGGCCTCGACGAGGACGCGGCGATGCTGCTGCAGTGCGTCCCCACCCGTGGTTCGATTCCCGGCGGCATCCCGACCGACCCGACCATCTACCGCTTCTACGAGATGCTCCAGGTCTACGGCACCACCCTCAAGGCCCTGGTCCACGAGCAGTTCGGCGACGGCATCATCTCCGCGATCAACTTCACCCTCGACGTGCAGAAGGTCGCCGACCCCGAGGGCGGCGAGCGCGCCGTCATCACCCTGAACGGCAAGTACCTGCCGACCAAGCCGTTCTGATCTCCCACCCCCAACCAACCTTCGGAGGACTCCTCATGGACTTCGTCCAGCGCACCATCGACCTCGCCCGCCGGAACGTCACCGAAGGCGGCCGCCCGTTCGCGACCGTCATCGTCAAGGATGGTGAGGTACTCGCCGAGAGCCCCAACATGGTGGCCCAGACCGGTGACCCCACCGCCCACGCCGAAATCCTCGCCGTCCGTCAGGCCTGCACCGAACTGGGCACCGAGCACCTGACCGGCACCACCATCTACGTTCTCGCCCACCCGTGCCCGATGTGTCTGGGGTCGCTGTACTACTGCTCGCCCGACGAGGTCGTCTTCCTCACCACCCGTGACGAGTACGAGCCCTACTACGTCGACGACCGCAAGTACTTCGAACTCGCCACGTTCTACGACGAGTTCGCCAAGCCTTGGCAGGATCGCCGGCTGCCCATGCGCTACGAGGAGCGTGCCGACGCCGTCGACGTGTACCGCTACTGGCGGGACCGCAACGGCGGCTGACACGGCACCTCGGACGCCCGACTACGTCGTCGTGAACCCGCGGTAGTCGTCCGCCGCGATCTGCGTGCACAGGTTGCGGAAGTTGCCGACGCCGCCGAGGTAGGGCATGAAGACGCGCGGCTTGCCCGGCACGTTGGCGCCGAGGTACCACGAGTCGGCCTGCTGGTAGATGCTCCCGGCCGCGATCGTCGTGAGGTGCTCGCCCCACTCGTCCTGCGCCTGTGCGGTGGCCTCCGCGAACCGGGCACCACGTTCGCGCATGTGATCGAGATAGTCGATCACCCACTCGACGTGCTGCTCGATCGACACGACGACGTTCGACAGCACCGACGGGCTGCCGGGGCCGGTGATGACGAACAGGTTGGGGAACCCGGCCACCGCGACGCCGAGATAAGTGCGCGGACCGTCCTGCCAGGTCTCGCGCAGGCTGACGCCGTCCCGGCCGCGGATGTCGATCGCACCCAGCGCGCCCGTCAGGGCATCGAATCCGGTGGCGAAGACCAGTGTGTCGAGGTCGTGCACGCCGGCGTCGGTGCGGATTCCCGCGGGCACGATCTCCCGGATCGGTGTGGATCTCAGGTCGACGAGTTCGACGTTGTCGCGGTTGTAGGTCTCGTAGTAGTCGGTGCCGATGCAGACTCGCTTGGCCCCGAGGGGATACCCCTTGGGGCACAGCGCCTCTGCCGTGACCGGGTCGGTGACGGTCTCGCGGATCTTGGAACGCACGAACTCCGCGGACGTCTCGTTGGCCGCGAGGTCGGTCATGACGTCGTCGAACGTGGTCTGATAGGCGAGTCCGCCCATGGCCCAGCGCGCCTCGTACTCCTTGACCCGGACCTCGGGTGCGGTCTGCAGTGCGGATCCGACGGGCGGCGGGAGGATCCAGCCGCCGTGCGACTCGCGCTGCAACTGCCGTCGGGTCGGGTAGTCGGCCTTGATCGTGGCGAGTTCACCGGCGTCGAGCGGGCGGTTCCGGGCGGGGATCACGAATCCGGGTGTCCGCTGGAACACCGTGAGCCGGTCCGCGTGCTGTGCGATCATCGGGATCGCCTGCACCCCGGACGAGCCGGTGCCGATCACCCCGACCCGTTTGCCGGTGAAATCGACACCCTCCGTGGGCCACTGCGCGGTGTGCAGGATCTCGCCGGCGAAGGAGTCAAGACCGTCGATCGCGGGCAGTCGGGCCGTCGAGAGCGCGCCGGTCGCCATGACCGTCCAGCGCGCGGTGACGGTGTCGCTGCCGGTATCGGAGTCGGTGCCGATCGTCCACAGGCCGCTGCCCTCGTCGAAGTGCGCCGACGTCACTCGGGTGCCGAAGGTGATGTCCTCGCGCAGTCCGAAGCGGTCGGCGACGTGCTCGAGGTAGCGCAGGATCTCGGGCTGCGTCGGGTAGCGCTCGGTCCACTCCCACTCCTGCTGCAGGGCATCGTCGAACGAGTAGGAGTAGTCGGCGCTGTCGACGTCGCACCGCGCGCCCGGGTAGCGGTTCCAGAACCACGTCCCGCCCACACCGTCGCCGGCCTCGAACAGGCGCACCGATATGCCGCGCCGGCGCAGGCTGTGCAGTGCGTACAGGCCGGCGAATCCGGCGCCCGCGACGACGACGTCGTAGGTCGGCTCGGGGGAATCGTTGTTCGGCATCGGGGTAGACCTCGTTTCGTAGTGGGGTGAGCAGGGGTCAGTAGCATCGGTGCAGCAGTTGTCCCGCCGGCCCGGCGGGCGCGATGGGAGGCGTACGAGCGTGGGTGCAGGCGATCCGGAACGGCCCGACAGGCCGACGTTGCCCGACCCCGCGGCGTTGCCGAAGGGGCAGCGGGAGCGGCGGCAGCGCATCATCGATGCCGCCGGTGAGTTGCTGGTGGCCGACGACTTCGAGCGCATCCAGATCCGGGATGTCGCCGAGCGGTCGGGCGTCGCGCTGGGGACCGTCTACCGCTACTTCGCCTCCAAGGAGCACCTCTACGCCGCGGTGCTGCTCGACTGGTCCGCCGGCGATCCGATCAAGCACGGCGAGGCGCCCGATCCGGGGTTGCCTCCGGCCGAACGCATCCGGGTCCGGCTGCACCACTCGGTCGATCGGTTCGAGGAGTACCCGACCTACCTGCGACTGCAGACCTTGCTCCGACAGTCCACCGACCCGCTCGTGTGCGCTCTGTTCGCGGAGTTCTCCTCGGAGGTGATCGATTCGTATCGGGAACACCTCCACGATCTTCCCGATGCTGACGCGTCGGACGTCGTCGCGATCGTGACGGCGGTCCTGGCCCACGAACTGACCCTGTTCGGCCTCGGCCGGCAGGAGGTCGCGGAGGTGCATCGCCTGCTCGATCGCACGGTCGACCTGGTCTTCGCGGTCGCTCCCCGATCCTGACGGTGCCGCTCCGCGGGCATGAGAAGTAAAGCCTCGCAGACGCGTTGAGGGCGACGGAGCGTCGAGTGTGACCGTTGTCATACCGTCAGACTAGAGTTAGATTCTAATTCATGACAAGTGGCATGCAGGGCACTCGAACAGAACTGGATCCCGTACTGCAAGCGGTGGCCGCCGCGGTGTCGGGATCGGGCCTCCCGCCCATGGTGGAACTCGGCCCGGACGGGGCGCGGGAACGGATCCGCGCGGCGATGCAATCGTGCGCGCCCGGACCCGAGGTCGCGGAGGTCACGGCGCATTCGGTGGGTGACCACGTGAGCGTGCGCCTGTACCGGCCGTCGGTGCGTAAGTCCCCGGGAACGGTCGTCCACTTCCACGGCGGCGGGTGGGTGACCGGGGACCTCGACTACGCGGACGCGACGTGCCGCATGCTCGCGGAGGCGGCCGGAGTCGACGTCGTGAGCGTGGACTACCGGCTCGCCCCGGAGCATCCGTTCCCCGCGGCGACCGACGACGCGATGACGGTGTTGCGCTGGGTGGCAGCCGGATCGGAGGGACTTGCCGGTCCGGTCGTGGTGACCGGAGACAGCGCCGGCGGCAACCTGGCGGCGGTGTGCGCCGCCCTGTCCCGCGGCGAGGACTCCATCGACGTCGTCGGTCAGGTGCTGATCTACCCGGTCGTCGACGCCGATCTCGGGCGGGACTCGTACGCGCAGAACTCGGGTGTATTCCTCGGTGCCCGCGAGATGCAGTGGTTCCTCGACCACTACTGCCCCGACCCCGACACTCGGACGACCCCGCTGGTGTCACCGCTCCGGGACACCGACCTGTCCGGACTGCCGCGCACCGTCGTGGTCGTCGGAGGCCACGACCCGCTGCTCGACGAGGGCGTCGAATATGCCGAACGGCTGAGGGACTGCGGTGTGCCGGTCGAGTTGCTGCACTTCCCGTCGCTGCCCCACGGGTTCCTGCAGTTCACCGGTGTCTCGCCGACCTCCGCGGAGGCGGCGTCGGCGATCGTCCGCGCTGCCGCGGCGTTGTTCGAAAACGAAGCAGTGAAGCAGAATTCGACCACAGGAGGCGTTCATGCATGATCTGGTGATCCGCGGTGGGCTCGTCGTCGACGGAACCGGTGAACCGCCGCGCGCCGCCGACGTCGCCGTCGACGACGGGCGCATCACACTGGTCGGCGAGGTGACCGAACCCGGCCGCCGCGAGATCGACGCGTCGGGCAAGCTCGTCACCCCCGGATTCGTCGACATCCACACGCACTACGACGGACAGGTCACGTGGGATCCGCTGATGACCCCGTCGTCGCTGCACGGCGTCACCACCGTCGTGATGGGCAACTGCGGTGTGGGTTTCGCCCCCGTCAAGCCGGAGCAGCGCGACTGGCTCATCAGCCTCATGGAGGGTGTCGAGGACATCCCCGGAAGCGTTCTGGCGGAGGGGATGACGTGGAACTGGGAGACCTTCCCCGACTACCTGGACGCGATCGACACCCCGCACGCGATCGACTTCGCGGCACAGCTGCCGCACGGCGCGCTCCGGACCTACGTGATGGGTCGGCGTGGCGGCGACCACCTCGCGCGGCCGACCGAGGACGAGATGAATCGCATGCGCGATCTCGTCGCCGAGGCCGTGGAGGCGGGAGCGCTCGGATGGTCCACCTCCCGGTCCGCCGTCCACAAGACGTCCGCCGGCGAGCCCACGCCGAGCCTGACCGCCTCGCGCGAGGAGCTCACCGGCATGGCGGCGGGTCTCGCGAAGGCCGGCGCCGGCGTCATCGACTTCATCTCCGACTTCATGGACCAACCGGAGGAGATGGAGTTCGTCAGCGCGATCGTCGAGGCCGCGCAGCGGCCGATGTCGGTGTCGGTCGTGCAGAGTGACCGCGCCCCCGACAAGTGGCGCGGACTGCTCGACGGGCTCGCGGAAATCTCTGCGAAACAGGGTATTCCGATCACCGGTCAGGTAGCTCCCCGCGCCGTCGGAGTGATGCTGGGCTGGGAGCTGAGCTGGCACCCGTTCATGGCGTACCCGAGCTACCATGCGCTCGCGGATCTTCCGCGCGAGGAGAGGGTGGAGCAGCTGCGGCGGGCGGAGGTCCGGGCCGCGATCCTGTCCGAGAAGCCCGAGACCGACAGCGAATTCGTCGATCGCCTGTCGACCCGGTTCGACCAGTTGTTCCTGCTCGGTGATCCGCCGAATTACGAACCCGGACCGAATGATTCGGTGGCAGCACTCGCCGATCGATCCGGAGTGCCGGCCGCCGAGGTCGCCTACGACGCGATGATGGCGCAGGACGGGCGTGGACTGCTCTACTTCCCGATGCTCAACTACTCGGCGGGCAATCTCGACGCGGTCCGGGAGATGCTCGCGCGGCCGGACACCGTGCCCGCGCTGGGTGACGGCGGTGCGCACTGCGGCGCGATCTGCGACGCCAGCTTCCCCACGACGCTGCTCACCCACTGGGGCCGCGATCGCAAGGCGGGTGAGCTCTTCCCCGTCGAGTGGTTGATCAAGCGGCACACGGTCGACACCGCGGCCGTGGTGGGGCTGTTCGACCGCGGGCAGGTCCGCCCCGGCTACCGGGCCGACCTCAACGTCATCGACTTCGACAGGCTGCAGGCCGACCATCCCGAGGTGCTGTACGACCTGCCGACCGGCGGCCGGCGCCTCATGCAGACCGCGACCGGGTACGTCGCGACGGTCGTGGCCGGTGAGGTGATCGTCGAGGACGGCCGGCACACCGGTGCCCTGCCGGGCCGTCTGGTGCGGGGTGCGCAGTCCGCACCGAGTCTCTCCTGACCGACAGTCGAAAGCGGATGCCCCCGCCACTCGTGAGAGTGGCGGGGGCATCCGCTTTCAGTGACCTCGGCCGTGTCAGTTCTTCTTGAATGCCTTGTCGAACAGGATGATCCCGTCGACGGTCGGGTTGGCCCGGTACACGTCCGGCGACCACGCGACGTAGTTGACTCCGGCGCCCCACGACAGGAACGGCTGGTCGGTGTTCACGAGGTTCTGGATGTCGACGATCGCGGCACGCTTGGCGGTGTCGTCCGGTGCCGAGAGCACCTTGCCGAGCAGTGCGTCCATCTCCGGGCTCTTGTAGCCGAGGATGTTGTTGGTCGAGGTGCTCGACAGCGAGCTGAAGAGCCGGATCTCGGGAGCGACGTCGGCGATGCTGTACGCGCCGAAGCTCATGTCGTAGTTGCGGTCGATGTAGAGCCGCTTGACCATGTCGGTGATGCTGCTGGTGTACTCGAGCGAGACGTCGAAGCCGATCGAGTTCATCTGTGCCTGCACCGCGAGAGCGAGCTGCTGCGCATCGGGGTCATTGACGCCGACATAGGTGATCTTGCCGTTGAAGCCGTCGGCCTTGGCCTGATCGAGCAGTTCCTTGGCCTTGGCGGCGTCGGGGCTGATGCCGCTGACGTTGCCGAACCACTCGGACCACGGCTGGAACATGTCGGTGCCGGGCATGCCCTCGCCGGCGCGCACGCGCTGGTTGAGGACCTCGGGATCGACTGCGTACGCGATCGCCTGGCGAACGCGCGGATCGGCGGCGGGGCGTCCCGGAGCGTTGTTGAGCTGTCCGACCATCGACATGCTCGTGGTGTCGACGTAGCCGGGGAACTCGGCCTTCGCAGCATTGACGGTCTGCGCGTTGCGGAGGTAGGCCACGTCGATGCCGTTGGTCTTCAGGGCATCGACCTTGGGCTGCTCACCGGCGATCGCCACGAACTTCAGGCCGTCGAGGTTCGGCGCGCCACCCCAGTAGTCGGGGTTCGCCTTGAGCTGCAGCTCCTGCTGCGGCTGGAGGCTGACGAGCGTGAACGGGCCGGCGCCGATCGGGGTGAACTTGTCGCCCTGCTGAGCGGTCGGCGAGACGATCATGCCGTGACCGTAGGCGAGCATCGCGGGGAACGTACGCCACGGCTGGTTCAGGGTGAAGACGACCGTCGACGGGTCCTGCGCGACGTTGCTCTTGACCATCTGGGTGTAGACCTGCGAGTTGGCGCCGCGCCGCTGGTTGTAGCGGTTGATGCTGGCGACCACGGCGTCGGCGTTCAACGGGGTGCCGTCGCTGAACTTGACGTTGTCGCGGAGCTTCAGCGTCCAGGTCAGGAAGTCCGGGCTCTCCTCGAACGACTTCGCGAGCTGGGGCTCGAAGCTCCGGGACTGGGAGTCGTATCGCATCAGAACGTCGTAGACGGCAGCCATTTCGGTGCCGCCGGTGGCACCGGCCGGCTGCGTCGCCGCCGGATCGAGGTTCGTCACCGGTGCGTAGGAGGCGAAGCTCAGGGTTCCGCCCGACACGGGCGTGCCGCCGTCGCCCTGGTCGCCCAGGATGCCGTAGGCGGTCGTGGTTGCGCCGGATCCGCTATTCGCGTCGGAGCTCTCCGACGACGCGCAGCCGGCAAGCGCGACCGCACCGACGACCGTGACGGCCATCGTTCGGGCGAGCCTTCTCGAATACTTCTTCATGTACCAACCTCCACGGTCGGGGTCGACGCCTGCCAGTCGGTACGGGCCGGATGGCCCGTCCGGATGATCGATTGGATCTCTGAGTCGACGGGGCTGGTTGGCCCGGTCGAAGAGGACGATCGCACCGGAATTCGGTGCAGTCGGGGTCGTTGCAGAAACGGACTCTAGCCGCCCCGACGGGTGTCCACAAGGAATCGGGCGAACTGGTGATTCCGCAGCGTTGCAGCGGTATTCGTTAGCAGAGGAGACCGATCTCGGCGGGGCTCCGCGCGTGCCGCCGCCGACCACCGTGACGGACCGAAATGAATTTCACCAAAACTCTTGTGGAACCAAGATAGGTGTCCTAGATTGTCCGGAACACAGCTTTGTATAGACAAAGTTCTCGCCTCGGCCTGTGGATGGTTTCCACAGGCCTCGGCGAGGACCTCGGCGACCGACAACGGCCGGCGTCAGACGGGAGGACCCTCTCGATGTACCTGGTGGTTCGCGCGTTATCCGTGTCCTGCGACGGGCGGAGAGCCTCTGTTCCGTGACAGACCCGCAGCATGTGCTGCTCGCGCAGGATCTGATCTCTCGGATCCAGTCGGGTGAGTTCGCAGTGGGCGACAAGTTGCCGACCGAGGCCGAACTGTGTGAAACCCGATCCCTCGCCCGAGGCACGGTGCGGCAGGCGCTCAAGCATCTGGAAGATGCGGGAATGATCAGCCGCCGTCGCGGAGCGGGTACCACGGTCGAGTCTCCGGAACCGGTCGTCGGGCACCAGGCATTCGTGACGAGCAGTCTCGGGATGCTCGCGTTCGTGGAGCACACCCGAATACTCGATCCTTGTTCGAATACCGTTGTGGCAGATGGTGATCTGGCAACGAGGATTGGCGTGCCGGTCGGTTCCGAGTGGTATCGCGTTTCGGGGCCGCGGGTGATCCGAGGTTCGGTGATGCCCCCGTTCTGCTGGAGCGAGGTGTACCTGAGGTCGGACCTACCGCATCGCCGGATGGTGTTGACCGGAAGGATCGGGATCAGGAACCTGGTGCGCCAGCGTATCGAGCAGGTGGTGACCGGGACGCTCCTGACGCCGGCCCTCGCGCAGGCGCTGGGTGCGGAAAGTCCCAGTGCTGCACTGGTTGTCACTCATCGGCACGTCGACTCGAACGGCGCACTCGAGGCCGTCGGCATCCACACCCATCCGGCCGATCGGTACTCCATCGTGACAGCGGTGGGTGCGCAGCTGTCGACCGACTGACGGCGTCGGCCGCCCGTGTTCGGGGTGGTCTGGAGGTCTGGGGAAATCTACTGGAGAGTAGCCCCGACCCAAGTAATGACATGAATTCTATTGTGCGCTAGCCTCTTCAAAACGCTATGTGATCCACATCTCACGAGGGAGTCGAACGTTGGACCGGAGTGCGACGACCAGGGATGTAACGGTCATCGATCGCATCCACGTGAGAGGCGTCGTCGTACCGGCTCCGGGTGCCCCGGCCGCCACTGCCTTCGCGGTGTCGGGCGGCAGGTTCGTGGCCGTCGGTTCGGACGAGGACATCCGGGCGTTGGCCGGTCCGGAGACCGAGGTGGTCGATCTGGGTGGGCGCACCATCGTCCCCGGATTCATCGAAACTCATGTACACCCGCACATGTCGGGGATGAACAGTGTCAACGTCGATGCCGGATCGGATGCGTGCCCGGACATCGGTTCGCTGATCGCCGCGCTCGCGGTGCGGGCGGCCGAGACTCCCGCCGGGCAGCCGATCTCCGCGTCGGGGTTCGACGACAGCCTGGTCGCCGAGGACCGCGGACTCACCGCAGCCGATCTCGATCGTGCCAGTGTCGACCACCCCATCGTGGTGCGGCACCTGTCGGGCCACGGGCTGTACGTGAACTCCTTCGTGCTGCGGAACAAGGGAATCGACCGCGACACGGCGGAGCCGGAGGGCGGTGTCGTCGTTCGGGATCCGGCCGGCGATCCGACCGGTGAGTTCCGCGAGATTCCCGCAATGCGTCTGGTCGTGCCGCCCGAGGAGTCGATGCCGACGGGTGAGGAACTGGACGAGGGACTGCGTCGGGCGCTGAGCCAGATGGCCTCGGTGGGCGTCACGAGCTTCCATGACATGTTCGTCACGCCCGCGGTGATCGACTCCTACCGCCGGCTGCTCGACCAGGGCGAGTTGCCCCTCCGGGCGCGCGTGTACGCGGGGTTCGGAACACTCGAAGGCTTCACCGTCGAGGGCGAGCCCCGGGTCGAGGCCCACGACCACCTCGAGATCGGTGGCGTCAAGCTGATCTCGGACGGGTCGATCCAGCTCCACACCGGGGCCCTCACCGAGCCGTACCACGATCTCGGCGGATGCCACTGCGGCGAGATGGCGATTCCACCCGCGGATCTGGACGAGATGGTCGGCCGGTGCCACGAGGCGGGCCGGCAGGTCGCGATCCACACCAACGGCGACCGGGCCATCGACCTCGCGCTCGACGCGATCGAGAAGGCGATCGCCGCTGCCGGGGGAGCGCAGCTTCCGGGTGGGCTCCAGCACCGACTCGAACACGTGCAGGCGCTGCGGAACGATCAGATCGAGCGGATGCGCGATCTCGGGGTGTCGGCGTCGGTGTTCGTCAACCACGTCTACTACTGGGGAGATCGGCACCGCGATCGGTTCCTCGGACCGGAGCGGGGCAGCCGGATCAGCCCGCTGGCGTCGATCAGCGCCGCACAGGTTCCGTTCGCGCTGCACTGCGACAGCCCGGTCACCCCGGTGAACCCGTTGTTCACCATGCACACCGCGGTCAACCGCGTCACTCGGGGCGGTGCCGTCCTCGGCCCCGAGGAACGCATCGACGCCGCGACCGCGCTGGCCGGCTACACCACGTCCGCCGCCCGACTCGGTGGTGAGTCCGCGGTCAAGGGAGCCATCGCCCCCGGCCGGTTCGCCGATTTCGTGGTCCTCGACGGTGATCCGACCGGCGTCCCGCCGTCGGCGATCAAGGACATCGCAGTCCTCGCAACCGTCGTGGCGGGTCGTGTCGTGTACTCCACCGACCCCGCATTTTCCTAGTCGTGTTTCGAGTCGACGGAAGTAGGTACGAATGACGCGATCCTCGCTGGCTCGGGCCGGGACACTCCTGACCGCGCTCACTGCCGCAACGGTTCTGTTGGCCGGTTGCGCCGGTGGCGGTTCCGGTTCCTCGACGGATGCCTCGGAGGTGACGACGGGCCTCGTCGGCGAACAGGCCGACGGCGGCGATCCCACGTCGGGCGGCACGCTGTCGTACGCGACCTACACGAGCGTCAGCAGCCTGGATCCGGCCGATCGCCAGGACGGCGGTGCCACCGGCGGCACCGAGATGGCGGCAATCTACGACCTGCTGATGCGCTACGACACGGCGACCAAGGAGTACCAGCCGCAGTTGGCGCAGTCGCTGACGCCCAACGGGGACAACACCGTCTGGACGTTGAAGCTGCGGGACGGCGTGAAGTTCAGCGACGGCTCCGTGCTCGACGCGGCGGCGGTGCGGTGGAGCATCGATCACTACCTCGAGAAGAAGGGCACCCACGCCCAGGTGTGGAAGGCGTCGGTGGCCGACGTCGCCGCGCCTGATCCGTCGACGGTCGTGTTCACGCTGAAGCAGCCGTGGAACGAGTTCCCGATCCTGTTCACCTCCGGCCCCGGGATGATCGTGGCGCCCTCGTCGATGGCGAGCGGTAAGTTCGCCGCCGTCGGTGCGGGCCCCTTCACGGTGGAGAAGTTCGCGACGCAGGACGAACTGGTGCTGGCGGCGAATCCGGGGTACTGGGACGGCAAGCCGCACCTGGCCAAGCTTCGGTTCCCCGCGATCGTCAGCGAGCAGGGCAAGATCGATGCGCTGCACAGCGGGGGAGTCCAGGCCGCGTACCTGCGGGCCGCGGACACCGTGCACAGCGCTCTCGAGGCCGGCGACGTGGGCTACGTCTACACCGTCAACATCGGCGGCGTCGGCCCCATCAACCAGCGAGAGGGCCGGGCCGCGTCGGACGAACGGGTCCGCAAGGCGATCGTGCTCGCGTTCAACCCGGATACGTTCAACGAACGCGGCGAGGGCGGGCTCGGCATGCCGGGCACCGAGATGTTCCAGTCCTGGTCGCAGTGGCACGGCGATGTCGCCGGTCCGAAGTTCGATCCGGAGACCGCGAAGACGTTGCTGGCCGAGGCCAAGGCCGACGGCTACGACGGCAAGCTCACCTACGCCGGACTGAACGATCCCGCATCGCAGAGCCGTGCGCTCGCGATCCAGTCGATGTTGCAGGCCGTCGGCTTCACCGTGGACATCGTCTACAACTCGAATGTCAACGACCTCACCAAGATGATGTACGTCAAGCACGATTACGACATCGGCTACGCGGGATTCAACATCCTCGACGAGTCGCCGTTCGTGCGGATGTACGGCAACCTCTACAGCGAATCGACGTCGAACGTTCTCGGCTACGAGGACCCGCGGATGGACGAGTTGCTCGGCAAGCTGCAGACCGCGCCGACCGACGACGAACGCCGCAAGGTCCTCGAGGACATTCAGACTCTCGTCAACGAGACCGCACCCATGATCGTGGCCAACGCGAGTAAGTACTTCATCCCGTGGAGTAAGAATTCGCACGGCATCACCCCCAGCGCCGATGGCATCATGCTGTTCGGAAACGCCTGGCTCTCTTCCGAATCCGCGTCATAGTGCCGGATCGGCGAACTCAATCGGATTGGTATGCCCATGAACACAGGAAGGAGGCGATGAGGCGATGACGAGAACCGTGATCGACAAGGTGATCGAGCTTATCGTCGTGCTCTTCGTCGTCAGTCTCGGCACGTTCGCACTCGTTTCGCTCATTCCGGGTGATCCGTCCGTCGCGATGCTTGGCGAGGGACGTTCGCCGGAGGAGTACGCGCAGGCTCGTGCGGACATGGGGCTGAACGACCCCTTCTTCACTCGGTACTGGGACTGGTTGTCCGGTGCGCTGCAGGGCGATCTGGGGCAGTCGATGGTGCCGCCGCAGGGGCCGGTGACCGACAGCATCAGTGCCGCACTGCCGGTGAGTATCCAGTTGGCGGTGATGGGTCTGTTCATCGCGATCGTCGTCGCGGTGCCGTTGGCGATGTACTCGGCCCGTCATCAGGGCGGCTGGATCGACCGGGCGATCAGCGCATGCACGTTCGGCGTGCTGTCGATCCCGTCGTTCCTGTCGGGTCTGCTGCTGATCATGGTGATGGTCAACTACCTGGGATGGTTCCCGCGGTCGCAGTGGGTTCGGGTCTCGGAAGGACTGGGGCAGAACCTGTATCACGCAATCCTGCCGGCGATCACGATCAGCCTGCTCGAGATGGCGATGTTCATCCGCATCCTGCGGAGCGACCTCGTGATGACGTTGAAGGAAAACTTCATCCTGGTCGCCAAGGCAAAGGGAATGTCGAACGCGCGGTTGCTGTTCAGCGATGCGCTGCGGCCGTCGTCGTTCTCGCTCATCACGATGCTGGGCATCGTGCTCGGGTCGATGATCGGTAGCACCGTCATCGTCGAGACGCTGTTCTCTCTCCCGGGCATGGGCTCACTGATCGTGCGTGCGGCGCAGCAGGGTGACATGCCGATGGTGCAGGGAGCGGTCCTGGTGATCGCGGTCATCTACGTGGTCGCCAACGGTGTCATCGACATCTCCTACGGATACCTCGACCCAAGGAGCCGACGAGCCCATGTCTGAGACCAAGATGGACGATATCGACATGCCGGCGTTCACCGGCCGGGTGCTCGACGACGCGGGCGCCGAGGAGTTGGCGAACGCGAAGGATCTGGCCGAGCGCCGCAATCTGTATCGGATCGGCTCGATCCTGACCGCCGTGGGCGTCGTCTGCGCGGTTCTGGGTGTGGTGCCGGTGCTGATGATGGGTGCGCGGGTCGCGATCTTCGTGGTCGGCCTCGTCGTGCTGTACATGGGCGTGCGTCGCCTGGGGTTGGCCCGCTTCGGTTCCGACTTCGACCTGACGTTCATCCTGTCGTGTGCGTGGCTGACGGTGCTGATCGCGGCCGCCATCCTGGCGCCGCTGCTGCCGCTCGCGGAACATGAGGACACCACCAAGACCCTCAGCGCGAAGAGCTACGCATCGCCGAGCCTGTTCTCGTCGCACCCGCTGGGTACCAACAACTTCGGTTTGGACATGCTGGCCCGTTCGATCTACGGAGCCCGGTCGTCGCTCATCGTGGCGGTCGCCGCTGTCGCGATCGGTATCCTCATCGGCGGCGCGATCGGCATCCTGGCCGGCTACTTCGGTGGCTGGGTGGACCGGATCGTGGGTATCCTCACCAACTCGCTGCTCGCGGTTCCGGCACTGATCCTGCTGATCGCACTCGCGTCCGTCCTGCAGCCCAACCTGCGGAACGTGTCGTTCGCCCTCGCCGTGCTCGCGATACCGAGCATGGTGCGAATCGCCAGAGCGAACACGCTGGTGTTCTCGCAACGCGAATTCGTCCTGGCGGCACGGGCGATGGGCGCCACACGGTGGCGCGTGATGCTGCGGGAGATCGCGCCGAACGTCGCCCTGCCGCTGCTCTCGCTCGGCATGGTGATGATCTCGGTCATGATCGTGGCGGAGGCGTCGCTGAGCTTCCTCGGTCTCGGCATCCAGCCGCCGTCACCCACGTGGGGCAACATGATCTCCGAGGGCCAGGGCAATGTCTTCGAGCAGCATCCGTACATCGTTCTGGTGCCCGGTGTGTTCCTGTTCCTGACGGTGTTCGCGTTCAACATGGTCGGTGAGAAGGCCCAGAAGAAGACCGGCGGCACCCGGGAGGTGAAACTGTGAGTAGCAACGAACCGATCCTGACGGTGGACGGTGTGTCCACCAGGTTCCGTACCAAGCGCGGACAGTTGCGTGCGGTCGAGCAGGTGTCCCTGGAACTCGACGCCGGTGAGACCCTCGGCCTGGTGGGCGAGTCCGGTTCCGGTAAATCCGTTCTGGGGCAGACCATCATGGGTCTGGTCTCGAACGGCGGCACCACCACCGTCACCGGCACCGTGAGTTTCATGGGCCGGGACATGCAGGCGCTGACCCGCAAGGAACAGCAGCAGATGTGGGGCAAGGACATCGCGATGGTGTTCCAGGACCCGATGTCGGCGCTCAATCCGTTCAAGCGGATCGGCACCCACATCACCGAGTCGCTGCGCGCCCACCTCGGCCTGGACAAGACCCAGGCGCGGGAACGCGCAATCGAACTGCTGCGCAAGGTCCGGATTCCCGAGCCGACGCGGCGGATCGACCAGTACCCGCACGAACTGTCGGGCGGTATGCGCCAGCGTGTGGTGATCGCAATGGCACTCGCGTGCGATCCGAAGCTGACGATCGCCGACGAGCCGACCACCGCGCTCGACGTGACAGTGCAGAAGCAGATCCTCGAGCTGCTCGACTCGCTGCGCACCGAGATGGGCATGGCCGGCATCCTGGTCAGTCACGACCTCGGAGTCGTTGCCGGACAGACCGATCGCGTCGCGGTCATGTACGCGGGACGAATCGTCGAGACGGCGCCGACCCGGCAGCTGTTCGCCAACCCCCGGCATCCGTACACCGAGGCACTGCTGGCCGCGGTTCCCCGCCTCGAGCAGGAACCGCACACCCGGCTCGAGTCGATCGACGGTGGCCTGCCGGACATGACGAAGCCGCCGGTGGGGTGCTCGTTCGCCTCCCGGTGCAAGTACGCGCAGGCCAAGTGCCGCGAGGTCGTACCGACCCTCACCGCGGCCCCGGACACCGTCGGCGCCCGTCACCCGCACGAGGTGGCGTGCCACTTCCCGCTGGACGGCGTCGCCGACCTCGGGATGCCTGCTGCTGTGGGCGCAGAAGTTCGTGAGCTGGAAGTGGAGACCATCTGATGGCCGGTAGTGGAGTTGCGCATCTGCGCAGGGACGACAAGCCCGTGCTCGCGGTCGAGAACCTCGTCGTCGAGTTCCCGGCCGGACGTGGCCAGACGGTGCATGCCGTGTCCGACATCAGCTTCGATCTGCTGCCCGGCGAAACCCTCGGCATCGTCGGCGAATCCGGTTGTGGCAAGTCCACGGCCGGCCGCGCCGTGCTGCAGTTGCCCGCGCCCAAGTCGGGCAGCGTCGAGATCGACGGTATCGAGCTGACCACGCTCAGTCCGTCTGCGCTGCGCAAGATCCGGGCGCAGATGCAGATGATCATGCAGGACCCGATCTCCTCGCTCAATCCGCGTCGCAAGGTCAAGCACCTCGTCACCGAGGGCCCCCGCATGTGGGGCCAGAAGAACAAGGAACGTCTCGACCAGATGGGGCGGGAACTGCTCCAGGCGGTCGGACTCGACCCCGACATGGTGTGGGACCGACTCCCGGGCGAGTTGTCCGGCGGCCAGTGTCAGCGCGTGTGCATCGCCCGCGCCATGATGCTCAAGCCGAAGGTCCTCATCTGCGACGAGCCGGTGTCGAGTCTGGACGTGTCGGTCCAGGCGCAGATCCTCAACCTGCTCGAACAGACGAAGACCGAGTTCGAGCTCACGATGATCTTCATCGCGCACAACATGGCGGTGGTCAAGAACATCAGTGACCGGGTGATGGTCATGTACCTGGGCAAGGTGTGCGAGATCGCGCCCAGCAGCGACATGGAAAAGCAGGCGCGGCACCCGTACTCGCAGCTGCTGCTCGCGTCGATCCCCGACCCGGACGTGCTCCGCGGCGAGGCCGACACGACACCGCAGATCGAGGGCGACCTGCCGTCGCCGCTCAATCCGCCGTCGGGCTGCCGGTTCCGCACCCGCTGCCCGCTGGCGACCGACCGTTGCGCAGCCGAGGAGCCACTGCTCCGGGAGGTCGCCCCCGAGCACTTCGTGGCCTGCCACAACGTCTGACACATCTATCTCCCGCGTTTTGCGCACTTGTCGCGGAAACTCCGGTGCCCGGAGCGCGATAAGTGCGCAAAACGCGGGGAGTGAGTGGGAGGAACAGGTATGTCGATGGGGAAGTCGATGGAGAGTGTGTTCGACGGTCAGGACATGACCGGGCTGGCCGCCTCGATCCGACGCGGTGACGTGTCGGCCCGCGAGGTGGTCGAGTTCGCGCTCGGACGCCTCGCCGAGCGGAATTCCACCGTCAACGCGGTGGTGGCCGCGCGCGCCGAGGAGGCACTCGCGGAGGTGGAGTCGGTCCCGGCCGATGCTCCGCTGCGCGGAATCCCGTTCCTGATCAAGGATCTTCACGCCGACGTCGCGGGGCTGCCGACCTCGAACGGCTCGCGGCTGTTCGCGGGCCGGATGGCCGAGGCGGACACCGAGCTGGTGGCGCGTTACCGGCGAGCCGGGCTCGTGATCATCGGCAAGACCAACACCCCGGAGTTCGGCCAGAACGCGAGCACCGAGCCGGTGTTGTTCGGCCCCACCCGGAACCCACGCCGGCTCACCCACAGCGTCGGCGGCTCGTCCGGTGGCGCGGGTGCGGCCGTCGCGGTCGGCATCACCCCGGCCGCGCACGCCAGCGACGGTGGCGGCTCCATCCGGATTCCGGCGTCCGCCAACGGGTTGGTGGGCCTCAAGCCGTCCCGCGGCCGGATGCCCTCGGGCGCTCCGCTGTCCGGGCCGCTGTCGGTGGAACACGCTGTCACCAAGAGTGTTCGGGACACCGCGCTGCTGCTCGACCTCACGGCGGGACCCGCGGTGGGGGCGCCGTTCGGTATCGCGCCGCCGGTTCGCCCGTACGTCGACGAGGTGGGCGCCGATCCGGGCAAGCTCCGCATCGGAATCACCACGACGATGCCGGGCGGGGATCCGGTCCACCCGGACTGCGCGGCGGTCGCGTCGGACGTCGGCGTCATGCTCGAGAAGCTGGGCCACCACGTCGAGACGGCCGCGCCCACCTTCCATCCCGAGGCGCTCGGCGCGGCGATGCAGTACCTGATGTCGGCCCCGATGGCGGTGGAGATCGACCACCGGCTCGCCGAACTGGGCCGGGAACTGCGCGACGACGACCTCGAGACGATGGCGCGTGTGCAGTACGAACGCTGCAAGTCGCAGTCCGTCACCGACCTGGCCGCCGCCTATGCGGCGCTCGAGCTCACCGGACGGGAGATCGGCCGGTACTTCACCGAGTACGACCTGCTGCTGACGCCGACGCTGTGCCGGCCGACACCGGAACTGGGCGTGCTCGACTCGATGGATCTCGAGGCCATGTGGAAGCACGCCGGTGCGTACGGCGCACTGACGTCGCCGTTCAACAGTGGTGGGCAGCCGGCGATTTCGCTTCCGCTGGGCAAGGATTCGACGGGTCTGCCGCTCGGTGCCCAGCTGGTGGCCGCGCACGGTCGTGAGGATCTGCTGATCCGGGTGGCCGCGCAGCTCGAGGCCGCGTACCCGTGGAGCACCGCTCCGGTGTGGCCGATGGTGGTGAGCTGAGCGAACGTCTCTTCGGGCAATGGTGCGGCCGCCGAACAGTTCTCGGCGGCCGCACCGTGCGCTCACCCTGCGAAGAACTTCAAGGCAAGCTCGTTGAACCGATCCGCGTGTTCGTGCTGCGGCCAGTGCCCGCACTCTGGGAAGACCTCGAGCTGGGAGCCGGGGATCGACTGCTGCATGCGATGGGCCTCGGGCACATCGCCGAACGGATTCTGTGCTCCCCAGACGATGAGGGTCGGCGCTGAGATCCGTGCCATCTGCTCGGCCGTGAGGAGGTCTTCGGTGCGATTCTCCATCTCTTGCAGACACAACAGTTCATCGATGCCGTCGACGAAGGCGGGGCGGTGGTAGATCGTGTGCCTGACGTCGACCAACTCCCTGGTGACGTTCGCCGGGTCGTGCATCAGTAGTTCCAGTCTGCGGCGGGTCAGTTCGCGGTCGTCGGACTCGACGGCCGCCCGGGTGCTGGTGCGGATGCGTTCCATTACCTGCGGATCGGCGACTGTGCCTCCGGGCGCGACCAACACGATGCGGCCGACACGTTCTGGATTGTCGGCGGCCAGGCGTGCGGCGACCCATCCGCCCAGCGACTCACCGACGAAATGCGCCCGCTCGATGCCGCGGCCGTCGAGGTAGTCGAGGACGTGCCGGACGTATCGAGGGATGCGAAGGTCCCCGCCCGGATTGTCGGTGTATCCGTGTCCGAGCATGTCGAGCGCGTGCACCTCGAACTGCTCCGCGAAGACCGGGATATTACGCACGAAAGCTTCGAGGTGTCCGCTCGTTCCGTGCAGCATTACGACCGCGTCGCCGCTGCCGGCGCGCAGCACCCGGGTCTGCGCACCGTCGATCGGGCTGTGCGACACCTCGAAGTCGGTGCCTGCGAGGTCCGTCCAGATTGTCATTCGATGATCTCCTCGGTTGTGGATGGGGTGAGCACACTGACGCCCATGCCGGTCAGCCAGTTCGGGACGGCGCCGTACGCGAGGGTGGTTGCGGTGACCGGGCCGAGCTCCGCCAGCGCCGCTGTCATCGCGATCCAGGCCCGTAGCTCGTGCGCGCCGTTCCCGGCCTCTGTCTCGAGGTCGGAATCGGTCCACTCGAGCAGTGCCGTAGCATCACCGGTTTCGAGTGTCTTCAAGAACCACTCGTCGAATCCCTCGTTGATGTCCGGGTGTGCGGCGCGCACGATCTGTCGGCGCCGAACCTCGTAATCGCCCCAGTTGTTGCGGCCGTTCAGCCAGGCTTCGACGAGAAATCGGTCGTCGTCGGACAATGCCGCGAACCATTTCGGCCACGGCAGCCGGTGGGACAGCCCCCCGGAGGCGATGACGGCGACGCGCTTGTCCGCGCCGTCACCGTGGATCGCCGCAGCCAGTGCCCGGCCGAGGTCGCGACAGCGTCGCAACGTCGGTAGTGGCGGTGCGAACATGTTGACGACCACCGGCACGATCGGAACGTCGAGCGCGGGGATCAGGTGCTGCAGCGAGTGGGTGATGCCGTGGTCGACGGTCAGGCGCAGCGAGAAGGCGGGATCGAAACCCTGCGACACCAGCCCGTCGACCAGTGTTCGTGCAAGGGCGGTGTCGACCGGAAGGGCGCCGTCCGGCGTCCCTGCTTCGCCCGCGCCGTTGACCTCGGCCACTCCGATGGTGAAAGCCGGCATGAGATCGAGGAACATGCCACGAAAGTGGTTGGATCCGATGATTACGACTGCGTCGGGCTCGGCGGCGGCGAGGGCGTCACGCGCGGTGGCCAGGCCGTCTCGGAAGCGCTGGGCCGCAGCGAGATCGGCGACCTCGTCCCAGTGCGTGTTCATCAAGGTGCTGTGCGAGGCGCCGATGCCCAGGACGAGTTCACTCATCGCCGGCCCCCGTCGGTCTTGTCGAACGGGGCCGCGTGCACAGGGTGATCGCAGTGTGCACGATCGCCCGGGTGAGTCGGACCGCTTCCCGAATGTCGATCACATTCATCCCCGACGGAAAGTCCAGGGGCAATGGGGCATCCGGGCCGATGCGGTCCATCCCGATTCGTGCGGTCGAGAGGCCGCGGGAGCGCAGGATGTTGGCGTCGGTGGCGCCGCTGTTCGCGACAATTGGTGCGTGGGCGCGACCCTCGAGCCGTTCCCACGCGTGTTTCGCGGCGGCGACGACCGGAGCGTCCTCTGGGGTGTGAGTGCCCGGGATGGCGAGCACCATGTCCCAGTCGACGTCCAGGTCCGGATGTTCGGCACAGATCGCGGCAAGGGCTGCTCCGAACTCTCGCCGCGCCTCGGCCGGCGAAGTGCGGGGGCTGATACGGAGGTCGACCCGTAGCCGGCACTCCGCCGGAGTGACCGCGGCCAGCCGTCGCCTACCGCCCTCGATGGAGGACACAATGCCCTGCGGTGCGACCAGGCCGTCGGTGTGTCGTTCGGCGTATCGGGGAAACCAACGTTCGAGGCCGGCGACGACGGTTGCGGCACAGTCGATCGCGTTCCGGTAGGGCATCCGATGTCGACTGCCGACGTACGTATAGGTTCCGCCGACGCGGACGTCGAACCAACACAAGCCGACCTCCTCCCACGCGACCGCCCAGCCAGGCTTGGCGATGAGCGCGTGATCGGCCCACCAGCCCTGTTCGAGGAGGAACGAGCAGCCGACGCCCTGGCCGGTATTGTGCCGGGTCGATCCGTGCGTGAGACGGGCATTGGTCGGCATGCCGCCTGCCCCGAGCCCGACTAGGATATCGCCTTGCAGCGGAACCCTGCTACGTGTGATCGCCTCTGCCGCAGCAACAACCGCCGCGGCGTGGCCCTTGGGATTGCTGGCGCCGAGCCCGAGGATGTGATCGCCGTGGACCTCGGCGCGGGGGCGCATGTCCGCCCGCAACTCCGGTCCGACCCAGGGGACGTCCTCGGTAGCGTCGCCGACGGTCAGGGTGTCGATCGGGGCATAGAGAAGCACGTCCTCGCCGGCACCCGTGCCCCGGAGTCGACCTACGGCGTTGCCCTGGTGCTCGTCGATCTGCTGGTAGTGCGCCTGCAGGCCGATATCGTCGAGGGTCTCGGTGAGAAATCGGGCGAGCGTGGCCTCCTCGCCGGTCGGGCTCGGGATATTCACCATCGCTACGACCAGTTCGGTGAGCCGCTCCGGGCGGACGTGCGCGCACGCCTCGGAGACGAACCGTTCCTGCTCTTCGGTGAGGGCGATCATCGGGCGCCCTTGGCTACGGAACGCACCGTGGTGCCACGACCGAGTCGCGCGAGCAGGTGCGTGCGCTGCGCGAGGACGACCGCTGAGGTGACGGCGACGACCGCCATAGCGGTGATGCGGGGGGACATGATGATTCGACTCCTGTCGGTGAGGAAGACGACGACCGGTACCGCGACGGCGTCGCTGCGGCTGCGAGCGGTAGGTCAGTGACCGACGCGGCGCTCGATCGGCTGGACAGCGGGAGACGCCTGTTCGATGTGCCGGCGCCACGCCGAGATCGACAGGTCCGGCCGGTAGAGCCGCTCCGGGGGCGCATCGGTGACGTCGACCATCCATGCGTCCTGACGGGTGAACTGACCGTGGAAGAGCCACCGGAACGCGGCCAGGTACTTCGCCTTGAACGCGAGTGCGGTGCCACCGGTCTCGAACCGCACCATGATCTGCACGTAGCGGACGTGGTCGGCGTCGACCGGGACGTACCACTCGTAGTGGATGAACTTCGGGTACGCGACCCGGAGCAACCCCGGCAATCGGATCGATACGAATCCGGGAATGTCCATCGCGTCGATGACCGGATTGGCGTTGCCGTTCTTGCCCGGGCGGTCGGGGAGTGGGATGCGTTTCCACCAGCGCTTGTTGGTGAACCGGCCGACGCCGGGGAAGTCGGCCTCCCAGTGCAGCTTGTCCTGGACCCGGATGAGCCATCCGTCGCGCTCGACAATGCGTGTCTCGTTCCATGCCGGCATGATCTTGAAGAGCCGCCACAATGCCGTGTTGTGCAGGTACTTCGCGTGGCCCTCGTCGAACCCGTTCTCGGCTGCGAAACGCCAGTTACCATTTCGTACCTCGTTTCTGCCGCCGAGTACGAGCGTGTTCTCGGTCAGCTCCGCCGGGATGTCCCGCTCGACCGGTGGCGGAGCATCGCCTTCGGCGACGTCACCGATGTACACCCAGAGCAGGCCCAGTCGCTCTTCGACGGGATAGGTCGCCACCGACGCCTTGCCACAGATGGGGCTGTCCGGGCCGTCCGTGAGAACCGCCTTCAGTTCGCCGGTCTCGAGACCGAACGTCCAACCGTGATACGCGCAGCTGATGGTGCCTGGGTACTGTCGCCTGCCGAGCGACAGCGGGACTCCGCGATGTGGACACCGATCGTGCAGGCCGCGCACGACTTTGCCGTCACGGACGAACACGATCCGTTCGCCCGCCAGCGTGATGGGAACCGGCTTCTCCTGAACCTGGTGTGCCCAGATGGTGGGGTACCAGTAGTTGCGAAGTCCGACGGTCGCAGAGTTGTACTTCGGCCATGCCTTCCAGTCGGTGCCTCCTTGCACAGGGGGGCCCGTCTGTGGTTGTGGTTCGGCTGTAAGGGGGGTGGTTCGCGAACGCCGGGCGCGGCGGGGAGCGACGGCGGGCGTTGGTTCGGCTGTAGTGCTCACGATTTCTCCAGACGTGGGATTGTGGCAGCCGTGCACGTGAGCGCCAGGCTGTCCGGGGTGAACCGCAATCAGAGGTCGAGAACGAGCTCGGGGGTCCGTGCGCGCGACACGCAGGGCATGAGGATGTCGGTGCAGTCCTCGGGCGTGACCGAATCACGGTGCAGTGGGACGCCGGAAAGCACCTTCGTGGCGCAACTACCGCAGACCCCGTCCCGGCACGCGCTCGGCACGACGATGCCGAGGGCGTCGAGGGCGTCGAGGGCCGACGTGGCCGCCGGCACGGGAACGCGCAACCCGGAACGATCGAGGACCAGCTCGAACGGCAATAGTTCGGATTCGTCGTCGCGAGACGCGGACGCGAAGCGTTCCACGTGCAATGTGCCGGAAGGCCATTCCTCGCACCGCTGTTCGACGGCCGCGATCAGTCCCTCAGGCCCACAGCAGTAGATCGCGGTGCCGTCGGCCGGATCGCCCAGGGCGGACTCGAGGTCGAGATGACCGTACTCGTCGAAAGGCCGGATCACGACGCGTTCGCCGTAGGCCGCAAGTTCGTCGAGGTAGGCCATCGATCGTCGTGACCGGCCGCCGTAGTGTAGGCGCCAACTGCAACCGCGGGACTGTACGTGCCGCAGCATCGGTAGCAGGGGCGTGATGCCGACGCCGCCAGCCACGAACACGTAGTTCGTTGCGTCAACGAGCTCGAAATTGTTTCGTGGACCGCCGACTTCGACGAGTTCGCCCGGTCGCAACACCTCGTGTACGTACCGGGAGCCACCGGTCGAAGCCGGCTCCCGAAGGACTGCGATCCGATAGCTACGGTTGTGCCCGGGATCGCCGATCAGTGAGTACTGACGGATGTGTTCGGGCAGCCCGAGGTCGATGTGCGCGCCTGGTGACCAGGGCGGTAGTGCCCGCTGTTCCGGGTCGGCGAGCTCGACGGAGAGGACGTCCTCCGACTCGCGTCGTAGTGCTACGACTTCGAGTTCTAAAACCCCTGTCTCCCTGTCCATTTGATTCCCTTCTGACGGTCCGTACGGCGTACGGTACACCGATCGGATAGCGCGTGCATCTCGAGCAGGGGAACTGGTCCTCACCTGGGCGTACGAGCGACCGGACAGTGTCCGGTACGGTTGGGAAGCCGAATGATCCGAGGAGACTCATGGTGCGACAGCAGAAGCGCTCCGCCCGCCCGCTCACCCGCGAGCGAATCGTCGAGGTGGCGCTGAGTATCTGCAACGCCGAATCAGACCTCGACCGTCTCACGATGCGGCGCCTCGCGGCAGAACTAGGTGTGGGTGCCATGACCCTCTACGGGCATTTCCGCAGCAAGGACGAGATACTCGACGCGATGGCCGACCATGTGTTGGGGCGGATGCAACTCCCCGAGGAGTTGGACGCGGATCCGGCCGAGGCGCTGCGCACGGTCGGAGGCGCTTTCCTCTCGACAATGCGCGAACAACCCGCCGTGGTGCGCCTGTTCGCCACGCGAGTCACCGACAGTCAGGCCGCTCTGGGTGGGGCCATGGAAGCGGTGGTCCAGAAGCTCGTCGACGCCGGCGTTCCCGGCCCGGTCGCCGTGCGGTCTTACGGATTTCTGGTCACCTACGCGCTGGGCTTTGCCAGTTATCAGGCGCCACGGCCGTGGGGCCGGAACGGCTCGGATGCGGCCGAGCAGCGTCGCCAGCGGCGGCATTTCTACGCGGGTCTGCCGATCGAGAAGTTCCCGCAGGTCGTTGCGCACGCCGCCGATGTCGCCGACCTCGCGTCCGACGAGCATTTCGAGTTCGGGCTCGAGGCGTTCGTCGAAAGTGTGGTCCGGATGATCGACGGCAGCAACGGCGCCTGATCCTTACTGCCCGCCCCGGCACGGACCGGGTTGTTCTGTCGGCTCCGAGTTCACGGAGAATTCGCGCCACCGATTGACAGCGTGCACTGCACCGTACATAGTACGAATCAGCGTACGGTCGATCGGTGCACCGGTCGACGGTACGACTTCGAGCGGGCGTCCCATCGTCGTGATCGCCCGCATCACAAGGTCTTTCGATTCATCAGGCTTTGCTCATCGCCCTGTGGGCACGTGTGTGCCCGCACCGAACTGACGTCCCACCTCGATCCGGCCGCCAGACCCGGCCGGCCCCCTCCGAAGGACGACGATGACCGGAACTTCGCACCCGAAATCCCAGAGCCGGAAAGCTGTGTTCGCCAGCTGGATCGGCACCACCATCGAGTACTACGACTTCTCCTGCTATGGACTGGCGGCCTCGCTGATCTTCGCGCCGCTGTTCTTTCCCCAGGCCAACCCGGCCGTGGGCACCCTCCTGGCACTCTCGACGTTCGCGGTCGCCTACATCGCGAGGCCTGTCGGGGCACTGGTGTTCGGTCATCTCGGTGACCGGATCGGACGCAAGACTGCGCTGATCATGACTCTGGTCCTCATGGGAGGGGCGACCTTCATGATCGGACTACTGCCCACCTACGACCAGATCGGCCTGGCCGCGCCCGCTCTGCTCGTGATCGCGCGCTTGCTGCAGGGGTTCTCGGTCGGAGGCGAATACGGCGGTGCGGTCCTGATGACCGTCGAGCACTCCGAACGCCGCAAACAGGGTTTCTTCGGCGCCCTTGTCAACACCGGGGCCACCACCGGCCTCTTGCTGGCCAATCTGATCTTCCTGCTCATCCTGCAGCTACCCGACGGCGATCTGCAGTCGTGGGGGTGGCGTATCCCGTTCCTGCTCAGCGGTGTTCTCGTGGTAATCGGCCTCATTGCCCGAGTCGCGCTGGAGGAGACGCCAGACTTCGCGGGTGTCAAGAAGCGTGGAGGCGTCCAGGAGCGCCCCATCGTGACGATTGCGAACGGACACATTCGGACCGTCGTGCTCGTCGCTCTCGGAATCGTTGCCGCGGGAAGCGCATTCACCATGACCACGGTGTTCTCCCTGACATACGGTAAGGAAGGACTCGGCCTCGACAAGAGTGCCATGCTCGAAGTCCTGCTCCCGGCCACGGTTGTCGTGCTGGTGTGTCTTCCGTTGTTCGGCGGGCTCGCCGATCGAGTGGGCATCCGCAGGATGTTCATCGGCGGGGCCCTGTCTCTCGTCGTGTTGCCCTTCGCTTGGTTCGCACTGCTCGACACTCGTCAGTACTGGCTGATGCTGCTCGGGTTCGGGCTGATCTTCGCCGGCTACTCCGCCAACTACGCGGTCGTGCCGGTCTACTTCTCTCGGGTGTTCCCGCCATCGGTGCGATTCACCGGTATGTCGATCGGATTCACTCTCGGGCTTATCGCCGGAAATGCTGTAGCGCCGCCACTTTCGGCGGTGCTGTTGGAATCGACCGGTAGCTGGCTTCCGATCGCTTTGTACATGGCGGGGACGGCGGTGGTGTCCCTGTGCGCCGGTCTCCTGCTGAAGATCCCGGAGCCGGAGGAATCCGTACGGTGTGCTCCGGCCGAGAAGCTGCCCGAGTACCTGTCGGAGTGACCGAACAGATCTCGGCCCCAGATTATTTCGATACGAAGGGAAGAAGGGTGACCAAGAGTCGAAGACGAGAAGTCGCGGTGGCGCACACTGCGCTGAGCTACCACGTGTCCGGGGCCGGTGAGGGAACTCCGGTCGTGCTCCTGCACCCGTGGTTTGGATGCTGGCAATTCTGGACGCCGGTGGTGGGTGCGCTGACTCATCGGCCCTGCTATGCGGTCGACTTCTATTCCCTGGCCGGCGGTGACTGGACGGGTGTTGCCGATCCATCCGGACTCGCCGATGCCGTGATCGCGATGATGAATGTGGAGGGGATCGGCTCAGCCGATGTGTTGGGCAACTCGGTCGGCGGCATCGTCGCCCAGATTCTGGCATCCACTCATCCCGAGCGGGTGCGGCGGCTCGTGCTCGTGGGTACCGGAGCGAGTACCGACCGAACACTGCCGGGATTTGCGGCCGCGGTCGACCGATGGATCCAGGCGGCAAACTCCGATGAGGCCGCGTCCAGCGCTGCGATCGAGGAGACGGTCGGGATGTTGTTCACAGGCCGCACTGATCCGGCGACGTGGACGACGTTCGTCGCGATGGTGCAGCAGACCCCTCCTGACTTCTTGGCTGCGGTCCTCGCCGCGGCTCGTCGGTTGGATCTCACGCCGCGCCTCGGTTCTATTGCGGCACCGACCCTGGTTATCCGTGGCAGCGACGACTGCGCCCGCACTCGGGATCACGCCGCCGCGCTGGTGAGAGGGATCCCGACCGCCGTCTCCGCCGAGATGCCCGGGGCCGGGCATTCTCCGATGGTCGACCATCCCGCCGATTTCGTCGCGTTGATCGAGGCGCACATCGACGAGTGAGCAGAGTCGCCGGCTACCGCTCTCGGTCTTCAGGCGTCGTCGACGCTTCAGTTCGTGGGAGGTTGAACGGCGGGCGCGGTGACGTCGCAGTGCGGTTGGCACGCGACGCTCTCGCCCGCCGTTTCGGCTGTCGGTGCCTCGGGTGCGGGCTTCCGGGGAATCATCACCGCGGAGATCGCTGCCCCGACCAGCAGCAGTCCGGCGCAGATCAGCATCGCGACCCGGAAACCCGACGCGAACGCCACGGGGTCGGTCAGGGCGTCGGCGCCGATCCCGGCGAGCGCGGGGAGCGCGGCCACCGCCAGTAGCTGACTGGTGCGCGCGACGGCATTGTTGACGCCCGACGCGATGCCCGCCTGATCCGACGACACCGAACCGAGCACGGCCGCGGTGAGCGGCGCGACGAGCGCCGCCAACCCGAGTCCGAACACCAGCACCGCCGGCAGGACCTGCGTCGGGTACGACGCACCGGGCCCGATCCGCAGCATCAGCAGCAGACCGCCCGCACCGAGCAGCGGCCCGATCGTCATGGGGATGCGGGGGCCGTGGACCTGCGACCACCGTCCGGCCCGCGACGACAGCAGCAGCATCAGGATCGTGATGGGCAGCGACGCGACGCCCGCGGCCAGCGGCGAGTAGCCGGACACGATCTGCAGCTGCAGCAGCAGCAGGAAGAACACCCCGCCGAGCGCCGCGTACACCGCCAGCGTCACCAGGTTGGCGGCGACGAACACGCGGGACGCGAACAGGGATCCCGGCACCAGCGCGTACCGGGATCGTCGCTCGACGACGACGAACGCCGCCATGAGGACGAGACCGGCGATCACCGCCCACAATGTCGTCTCGATCAGTCCGTAGGTGAGCGCAGCCAACGCCAGCGCGGCGAGCGCGGACCCGAGGACGTCCAGGCGCTCGGGCGGGTGCGGATCCCGCGTCTCCGGCACGTGCCGCGCGGACACCCAGACGACGGCGACGGCGAGCGGCAGGTTGATCAGGAACACCGAGCGCCAGCCCGCGACCTCGACGAGCCAGCCGCCGAGCAGGGGGCCGACGGCCGCCGCGACCCCGCCCAGTCCGGACCACAGCCCGATCGCCGCGCCCTGGTCCTCGTCGTCGAACGACGCCGAGATGATCGCGAGACTTCCCGGGGTGAGCAGGGCGGCGCCGACGCCCTGCAACAGGCGCGCGGCGACGAGGATCGTGACATTCGGTGCGAGCGCGCACAGACCGGACGCGATTGCGAACCAGACTGTGCCCCAGACGAATACTCGTCGACGTCCCACCCGATCGCCGAGCGCCCCACCGAACAGGATCAGTGACGCCAGGGTGAGCGTGTAGCCGCTGAGTACCCACTGCAGGCCCGCGACCTCGGCGCCGAGGTCCTCACCGATCCGGGGCAGCGCGACGTTCACGACCGTGCCGTCGAGCATCGCGAGGGACGAGCCGAGAACGGTCGCGGCCACGACCCACCGACCTCGAGCCGATTTCAGGTGGAGCGCCGGAGCGGTCATCTCTTCGATGGTGCTCGCGACCGACCGCGACGGGAAGGGGTTCGGGCCGTCCGCTCGTCAATCGTGAGGAGACGGTAAGAGTTCGGCGCCGCGCCGTCGTATCGGTCTCTGCTGGTCTGCAGCGCCTCTACCGTTGCGCATTCGAGGGAAACCGGACGAATGGAGCGGCATGATGTCGATGCGTGGTGGGGCGAAGCGGAGTCCGAAGGTGCTTGCGGCGGCGATCCTGTGCGGTGCGGCGCTCGCGACGGCCGCGTGCTCCGAGCCGGCGGAACCCGGCGATTCGCCGTCGCCTCCGCCGTCGTCCACGACCGTGACACCGCAGCTCATCGCCGCGCCGACACCCGCCGAACTGAACGCGAACCTGGCGCGCGCGTTCGACGAGACGGTCCCCGCAGCGGAGAAGATCGCGCTGGTCCAGGGCGCGCAGACCGATCCGCAGCTGATCGAGCAGGTGGTCGAGGCGGCGAAGGTGAACAAGGCGTCCGCACAGGTCACCGACGTGACCGACCTCGGCGACGGCACGGTCGCGGCGACCGTCGTCATGGCACTCGACGGTCAGCCCGCACCCGAGAGCGTCATGACCTTCGTCGCCGAGGACGGTGTGTGGAAGCTGTCGAAGGACAACGCGTGCGGCATCGTCAGCGTCGCGGGGCTCACGTCTCCGGCGTGTGCGTGAGCTTGCCGTTGCCGTGCCGCGGTAGGCGTCGGGAGTGATGATGGAGCGATGGCGAACTCGCGGATCCTTCGCAAAGCGGCCGTAGCGTCGGCCGCCGGCATGCTCCTCACCGTGTCGGCTTGTTCGAGCGAAACCGACGGCGTGGCCGAGACACGAGGCGTGACGGTGACGGCGGCTCCGTCGACGATGTCGGCGTCGGCCTCCGCGTCGTCCACCCTGCCGACCGCAACGGCGAACGAAAACGCCTACACCGCAACCTCGGTGCGTGTCGCGGGCGACACCGGTCGGGTCCGGTACGACGTCGTGGTGCCGCAGATCGAGGGCGGCGACCCCGCCGTCGTGACCGAGTTCGACGAGTCGATGCGGGCGGCGCTGCAGGATCAGATCGACGGCTGGCCGGGGGACCGGTTCACGCTCGAATCCACCGACCGGTCGGCCGTCGTGCACATCGGTGCGCGGGTCGTCAGCGGGCTCCTGGTGACGTCGTGGAACGCGGACCCGCCCGGCGCGCATCCGACGCCGCTCGTCGCGACGGTGGTGATCGATGCCGACGACGCGCAACCCATCACCCTCGATCGGTTGTTCCCGGACCTCCAGGCCGGCCTGAACCGGCTGTCCGAGGAGTCCGCGCGTCTTCTGCCCACGACGGCCGCCGGCCCCGATTTCCAGCGCGAAGGGATCGAGCCGAAGCGGGAGAACTTCGCGAACTGGGTGGCCACCCCGGCGGGGATGGAACTCCACTTCACCGACTACCAGGTGGGCCCGCACGCGATCGGGCTGATCGTGGTGACGGTCCCCTGGGACCGGCTGACCGACGTCGTGGCGCCGGAACTCGTGCCCGTGGTGTCGAGCTGATCGAGTCACCGAACGAATGACCAGTCAACGGGAGGGCCTCTGGAAACGGGGCTTCGGCGTCGGGAGATTGGAGGTTCGAACGGAGCACCGGCACAGCCCGCCTGCGTGCACCGTGGGACGAAAGGACTGATCATGACCTCCGTGCATGCCGGGGACGTCGACACCGACGAGATCCGCATCATCGACCAGGGCACCCCGCCGGCGCGCTTCGCCCGCGGCTGGCACTGCCTGGGCCTCGTCGACGGATTCCGCGACGGCAAGCCCCACTCGGTCGAGGCCTTCGGCACCAAGCTGGTCGTGTTCGCCGACAGCCAGGGCGACCTCAAGGTCCTCGACGCGTACTGCCGCCACATGGGTGGCGACCTGAGCCAGGGCACGATCAAGGGCGACTCGGTGGCGTGTCCGTTCCACGACTGGCGCTGGAACGGCAAGGGCCGCTGTACCGACATCCCCTACGCGCGTCGTGTGCCCCCGGTCGCGAAGACGCGCGCGTGGCTGACGATGGAGCAGGACGAACTGCTGTTCGTGTGGAACGACCCCGAGGGCAACCCGCCGCCGGCCGACGTCACGATCCCCCCGATGCGCTCGACCGACGCCGAGTGGACCGACTGGCAGTGGAAGTCGCTGATCATCGACACCAACTGCCGCGAGATCGTCGACAACGTCGTGGACATGGCGCACTTCTTCTACGTGCACTACTCGTTCCCCACGTACTTCAAGAACATCTTCGAGGGGCACGTCGCGATCCAGGAGCAGAAGGGCGTCGGCCGCGACGACGTCACCGAGTGGACCGACCCGGACGTGCCGCAGCTGGTCGGCAACACGTCCGTCGCCGCGTACTACGGCCCGTCCTTCATGATCGACGACCTGATCTACCACTACGACAAGTACGACGTCGAGTCCGTCCTGATCAACTGCCACTACCCGATCGCGCCGGACAAGTTCGTGCTGATGTACGGCATCTCGGTGAAGAAGACCGAGCAGGTTCCCGCCGAGATCGCGGACCAGCTGGTGGACGCGATGATCGGCTACATCGGGATCGGCTTCGAGCAGGACATCGAGATCTGGAAGAACAAGACCCGCATCGAGAACCCGCTGCTGACCAACGAGGACGGCCCGGTCTACCAGCTGCGCCGCTGGTACGAGCAGTTCTACGTCGACGTCGCCGACGTCACCCCGGACATGGTGGACCGCTTCGAGTTCGAGCTCGACACCACCAAGCCGGTCGAGTCGTGGAAGCAGGAAGTGGCCGACAACCTGGCCCGCCGCGCGGCCGCGGAACAGGCGTAGTCGTGGACCCTGTCGAGTGCGACCGCTGTGGCTGCCGGGTGCTGGTGGCCAAGAACAGCTGGCAGCACACGTCCGTGCAGTGGACGGCCGAGGCGCGTGCCGCGTGCCAGGCGTTGGACGGTGCCGCCGACCCCGTGTCGCGCGCCCGTAGTTGCCCGGCGATGCAGGAATCGATTGCGCGGGCGGCCGTCGAGGGGCGGATAGGCGTCCTCGACGACTGAGTTCCGTTCGTGCCGTGCGTGAACGAGGTCCCCCGCGCGAGCGGGGGACCTCGCCTACTATCCGGGGGTCGGGTTACGCGGGGGAGGTTTCTGTGATCAAGGTGAACCAGGTGACCTCGCGCCGCGAGGCGGACAAGCTGCGCGGCGTCGACATCGTGGGTATCTGCCTGGGCGACGCCGCGACAACCGACCGGCGAGTCGTCGACGCGGGCACGTTCACGATGTTGCAGGACCTGGTCGGCCCGCGGACATCGCTGTACATCGATGCCTCGGCGGCCCTGTCGGCGCAGGACGTCGTCGATGCCGTCGAGGCGCTCCGGCCCACCTATTTCGAATTCACGGTCGTCGACGCACCCAAGGAATCGGCGGCGGCCGAACAGTTGGACTTGCTGGCGCGGCTGCCGGTTCCGAAGATCGCGAACGGCCTCTTCGTCATGAAGGACGACGTCGGCCTGCTCGACACTCGCAGGCATCTGGACCGACTCGTAGCCGCCGGCGTCGAGTACTTCCAGGTGGAGACCGTATCGCTGATAGATCCCGGGTTCCGGATATCCGCACCCCATCGTGAGCGTCTCGCGGCACTGTTCGCCGACTACCCGTGCCTCGTCGCGGATGCGTGCACGACCCCGCCGGTTCTTCCGGCACTCGGCCAGGTGGGGACCTACTTCAACCTGGGGAACGGACGCGTACCCAACTACGACTGCTCGGACCGACAGACGCCTCTCTCCGGAATTGTCCGGATCATCCGCTCTCTGGCGGTCGGCTGACCCGATTCGACCGCTTCTGTTCGCCTGTTCGACACCCGATCGTTCCGGGACCGTTGCCGGGTCACGTGAATATAACTCACGGAGATTCGAGCAGGCCGAAGCGAAATCGACTGTCTCGCAGAATCTCTGCCCGGATCTCGCGATTAGTGTCGTGGGCACCGTGCAGCAACCCGGGACGCGCCGCGAAGCGCGGACACATCATTCACTGTGAGGAGTTTTCGACATGGGTTCTTCCACCGCTGATCTCGCCCTGCTCAAGCAGATCCAGCCCGTCGTCAGTGGCGTCGGCACCATCATCGGCGGCCTCGGCGCGATCCTGTCGGTGATCGGCGCCCTCGGCGCGCTGTTCCCCGCCGCCTGATCTTTCGGCAGAACGCCTCCGGCCCGCATCCCGTGCAGGGATGCGGGCCGGAGGCGTATGCAGTCTCTACTTGTAGCTGTAGAAGCCCTGGCCGGTCTTGCGGCCGAGGTGGCCGGCGTCGACCTTGCGACGGAGCAGGGCCGGCGGCGCGTAGTTCGGCTGCGCGAACTCGGCGTACAGCGACTCGGCTGCCGCGAGCGCGACGTCCAGGCCGACGGTGTCGAGCAGCGTCAGCGGGCCCATCGGGTAGCCGCAGCCGCCCTTCATGGCCTCGTCGATGTCCTCGGCGGACGCGTAGCCCGACTCGAGCATGCGGACCGCGTCGCACAGGTACGGGATCAGCAGCGCGTTGACGATGAAGCCGGCGCGGTCGCCCGCGCGAACGGCCTTCTTGCCCAGGGTGTCGCGCGCGAACTCGGTGACCGCCGCGACCGTCTCCTCCGACGTGACCAGGCTGACGACGATCTCCACCAGCGGCATGACCGGGACCGGGTTGAAGAAGTGGACGCCGACGACCTGCGACGGACGCTGCGTCGCGTTGGCGATCTTGATGACCGGGATCGACGACGTGTTGGTCGCGAGGATGCCCGACGGCTTCACGATCTTGTCGAGCTTGCCGAAGATCTCGAACTTGAGCGCCTCGATCTCCGGTGCGGCCTCGATGACGAGATCGCGATCGGCGAACTCCTCGATGTCGAGCGTGACCCGGACCCGGGCGATGGCGGCGTCCGCCTCCTCCTGGGTGATCTTGCCGCGGGCGACGCCCTTGCCGATCGAGTTCGCGACGCGGGCCTGGGCGGCGTCGGCGAACTCCTGCTTGGTCTCGAGGATCAGGACGTTGCTTCCGGCCTTGGCACACACCTCGGCGATGCCGGCACCCATCGTGCCGCCACCGATCACACCAACTAGCTCCACAGTCGAATCTCCACTGTCGTCTCGTCACCTCGCCGTCGGGCGAAGTGCTGTCACGGTCATTCTGCTATCCGGATCATTCTGCTATTCAGGGGCCGGGCATCCGTCACCCCGGCGTCGAAAGCTCCGGCGCCGGGGTGACGGACATCGTGAGTGCCGCGAAACGGTCAGATGCCGAGGCTGCCACCGCCCAGGCCGCCGCCGCCACCGAGGCTGCCGCCTCCCAGGCCGCCGCCGATGCCGCCACCGCCTCCGAGTCCTTCACCGCCCATGATGGCCATCAGCTGGCCCAGGACGTCCACCAGTTCACCGAGAATGCTGATCGAACCCATGCGTATCAACTCCCCTGCGTCGGTCACGGTGCCGGCCCCCGAACGGCCTGCTTGGCGCAGTACCCGGTTCGAACCGTGCTGTCACCTACTGCGGCACCCGTGGGCGCCGTTCCCTCATTGAACGCCGGGGAGCCCGACCGGGGGAACCTTCGCAGCGGAACCGTGCGTCACTTGAGCAGTGCGCGTGACATGACCAGACGCTGAATCTGGTTGGTGCCCTCGTAGATCTGGGTGATCTTCGCATCTCGCATCATTCGCTCCACCGGGAAGTCGGTGGTGTAGCCGGCGCCGCCGAACAGCTGGACCGCGTTGGTGGTGACCTCCATCGCGACGTCCGATGCCAGGCACTTCGCGGCGGCGGAGATGAATCCGAGGTTCTTCTCGCCGCGCTCGGCACGAGCGGCCGCGGTGTAGACCATGAGGCGGGCGGACTCGATCTTCATCGCCATGTCGGCGAGCATGAACTGGGTGTTCTGGAAGTCCGCGATGGACTTGCCGAACTGCTTGCGGTCCTTGGTGTATGCGAGCGCCGCGTCGAACGCGCCCTGCGCGAGACCGAGCGCCTGGGCGCCGATCGTCGGACGGGTGTGGTCGAGGGTCTCGAGGGCGGTCTTGAAGCCGGTGCCGGGCGCGCCGATGATGCGGTCGCCCGGAATGCGGCAGTTCTCGAAGTACAGCTCGGCGGTGGGGGAGCCCTTGATGCCGAGCTTGTGCTCGAGCGGTCCCACGACGAAGCCCTCGTCGTCCTTGTTGACCATGAACGCGGAGATGCCGTTGGCGCCCTTGTCGGGATCGGTCACGGCCATCACGGTGTACCAGGTGGACTGGCCGCCGTTGGTGATCCAGCACTTGGAGCCGTTGAGGATCCAGTCGTCGCCGTCGGCCTTCGCACGGGTGCGCATGCTCGCCGCGTCGGACCCGGCCTCACGCTCGGAGAGGGCGTACGACGCCATCGCACCGGCCGCGATCTCGGGCAGGACCTGCTTCTTGAGCTCCTCGGAGCCCTTGAGGATCAGGCCCATCGTGCCCAGCTTGTTGACGGCCGGGATGAGCGAGGACGAACCGCAGACGCGCGCGACCTCCTCGATCACGATGCAGGTGGCCACCGAGTCGGCGCCCTGGCCGTCGTAGGCCTCGGGGACGTGGACGGCGTTGAAGCCCGAGTTCACGAGCGCGACCTGCGCTTCCTGGGGGAAGCGGGCCTTCTCGTCGACCTCCTTCGCGTACGGCGCGATCTCCTTCTCGGACAGGGCGCGGATCGCGGCCCGCAGCTCGTCGTGCTCTTCGTTCAGCTGGAAGAGGGGGAAATCGGGATTGCCGGACATGGGGACGCTCCTCGTCGTGCGGGCGCCGGCGCCGAGTGTTCGGGCACTCAGTGCCAGGCCTGGTTGGGCTGGCTGTGCGTACTCTTCGGCACGTTTCTACCGATCGCGTACGTACGTCCACGAATGCCCTCAGTCAAGCATGGCACTTAGTGCCAGTCAAGGTTGGCGGGCCTCGAGTTGCCGGCGCACCTGCCGAGCCACCTCGTCGGCCGGCGTGCCGGCCGGGTACGTCACGACCGTCACCGACTCGCCGGGGGTGGAGGTGGCGGCGCCCCGAGGTGTGGCGACGCCGGGGGCGAACTTGTGTCGGATCTCGGCCAGGGCGCCGCGCAGCGCCTCGGGCGTCGCGTGTTCGTCACCCCGGATCATGGCCCGGAGCAGGTAGTTGTGGCACGCCGTCACGCTTGCCGTGAAGCCGACGACGTCGAGGGGCGGAGCCGCGGGCACGGCGTCCCGGAGGTAGTCGCTGAACACCCGCTCGTACCGGTATCCGGTGACGAGTTCGCGGTCACGCAGTGCCGGCACGCGCTGGACCACCTGGTAGCGGCGCACCGAGAGTTCTCGGTTCTCGCGATACCGATTGAACACCAGGTGGGCGGCATCGCAGACCGCCTCCCACGGATCCGCGGTCGTGCTCGCGAGGAAGGCGGACGCCTGCGCGATCAGTGATTCGTGATCGGCGAAGATCACGTCCTCCTTCGACCGGAACTGGCGGAAGAAGGTCCGCCGCGAGACGCCCGCGGCCGCCGCGATCTGATCGACCGTGGTCGCCTCGTACCCGTGCTCGGCGAAGAGGCGGATGGCCTGGGTCGCGACGTGCACCCGGAAGTCCGCGGTGTCGCCGCCTGTGTCGGGTCCCGTGCCCTCGACGCGCTCACTCATGCGTGCCAGTATCCACACCACGCCTGACCAGCCGATCTGGACCGCACTGCGCGGCGGGCGGATACTGCACGTAAGGCGCTGCCCGTCGTGGGACGGCTTCCGCCCGAGGGAGTGTTCGTCGGACGACGGTGGCGCGGGCCACCGTGGCGAAGCGAACCTCCTTGGGGGCGATACGTGGACTCTGCCGAACCTCCCGAACCCCGCTTTGCCGATCCTCGATCGCGCCGGTTCCCGCTGTCGGAGGCTCAGCGCGCGCTGTGGTTCGCGCAGCAGCTGGTGCCCGAGGTTCCGCTGTTCATCGCGCAGTACGTCGAGATACACGGGCCGCTGGACATCGACCTCCTTCGGGAGGTCAACGTGCGGGCCGCGCAGGAGTTCCAGTCGCCGTTCCTCCGGATCGTCACGGTCGACGGCGAACCCGTCCAGTACGTGGACCCCGCGCGGGACACGTCGATCGCGCTGATCGACCTGCGGGCCGAGGCGGATCCGCTGCGGACCGCCCACGCCTGGATGCGCCGGGAGATATCGACGCCGATCGACCTGTCCGTGGACCGGCTCGTGCAGACCGTGATCCTGCGGGTGGGGGATCGACATCACCTGTGGTACAGCCGAAGTCACCACATCGCTCTCGACGGCTTCGGTGCCGCGACGATGCTGTACCGCATCGCCGATCTCTACACCGCCGCGATCGGGGGCCGGGAACCCGAACCCGCCCGTGCCGCGGATCTGGTCACGCTCCACGAGATCGACGAACGTTACCGGGCATCTGACCGCCACGAAGCCGACCGGGCGTACTGGTCCGACCGACTCGTCCGGGTTCGGTCGACCGGGCTGACGCACTCGCGCGCGCCGGCGGTAGCGGCGAGCAGGCTCGTCGGTGCCGCCCTGTCCGACAACGCTGTTCGCGCACTGTCCGACGGCGCGGAGACCGACGCCTCCGCGGCCGCCCGGATTCTCGCGGCGTTCGCGTGCTTCCTGAACCGGATGACCGGGCGGTCCGACGTCCTGGTGAACATCCCGGTGTCCGCGCGCACCACCGCGGTCCTGCGCCGGTCCGGGGGCATGGCGGTGAACCTGGTCCCGTTGCCGATCGAGATCCGGGACGACGACACCGTCGGCTCGATCACGGATCGGGTCCAGCTCGAACTGGTTGCGACCCTGCGTCATCAGCGTTGCAGCCGCACCGACATCCAGCGGGACGCCGTCGACGAGCTGGCCGCCCCCATCGTCAACGTCATGTTCTTCCATCCCGAGATCGTGATGGGCGACCTCGACACCGAATTCCACATTGTCACGTCGGGGCCGGTCGACGACCTGCTGGTCAACGTCTACCAATCAGGTTCGCCGGTGCGGACCTACGTCGACTTCCGGGCCAATCCCGGGCGGTACCCGGAGGATCTGGAGGTCGCCTACCACCGTCTGTTCGTCCCGTTCCTGGAACGGTTCACGCTCGCCGCTCCGCGAGTTCCCCTCGCCACGCTGGACACCGGCGGGCCGGTGCCGTCCCCGGAACCTGCGGTGGAGGAGCCACTTCCGGATTCCGGTGCGGACGATTCACAGTTGCCCGCGCCCAGCGTCCTTGCCGCGCAGGAGATCTCCGAGGCGTTCACCGCCGTGCTCGGGACCGGGCGGGCCGTCGGCCCCGACGACAGCTTCTTCGACCTCGGGGGCGACTCGCTGGTCGCGACGCGGGTGGTGGCCCGAGTCAACGCGGCGCTGGGCACGGCGCTCACGGTGCGCGAGCTGTTCGAGTGGCCGACGGTGGCGCAGCTCGCGCGGCACGTCGAGGCCGCCGCGGAGCCCGGTGTGGACCGGACCGCCGCGTCCGCCCCGCCGCTGCTCGGCCCCGGCGGCCGGCCCGGCCGGCTGCCGCTGTCTGCGCCGCAGCGCCGGATGTGGGTCGTCAACCAACTCGACCCGCGCTCGCCGGTCTACAACATCGCCTTCGCGGTGACGCTGCAGGGAGAGCTCGACGTGGCGGCTCTCGGCAGTGCCGTCGCCGACGTGGTCGAGCGGCACGAGGCGCTGCGCACGGTCTTCCCGGCCGACGAGGACGGCCCGCGCCAGGTGATCCTCCCCGCGGAGAGCGTCGCCGCGGAGCTGCTGCCGGTGGCCGCGGACCGGGCCGCCGTGTGGGACGCGGTGCGGGCCGACGCGGCCGTCGGATTCGACGTGACCCGGGATCCGCCGTTGCGCGCGAATCTGTTCCGGATCGGGCCGACCGAGCACGTGCTGGCGGTGGTGGTCCATCACATCGCGGCCGACGGGCAGTCGGTCGCGCCGCTGACGCGCGACGTCATGGCCGCCTACACCGCCCGGCTGAGGCACCGGCCACCCGGCTGGGATCCGCTCCCGCTGCAGTACGCGGACTATGCGTTGTGGCAGAAGGAGATGCTCGGCGCCGAGGACGATCCCGACTCGATCTCGGCGCGACAACTGCGCTACTGGTCCACCCGGCTCGCCGGACTGCCCGCCGTGATCGAATTGCCACTCGACCGTCCGCGCCCGACGACTCCGTCCGCCGACGGCGGCCGGATCCCGTTCGAGATCACCCCGGACGTCCACCGCCGGTTGCTCGCACTGGCCCGCGACCGTGACTGCACCCTGTTCATGGTGCTGCACGCGGCGTTCGCGATCCTGCTGTCGCGTCTGGGCGCCGGACCTGATGTTGCCGTCGGCACTCCCGTCGCGGGCCGGGGCGCACCCGAACTGGACGACCTCGTCGGCATGTTCGTCAACACGTTGGTGCTGCGTACCGATGTCGATGCCGGAATCACGTTCGTCGAACTGCTGGCCCGCGTGCGCGAGACCGACCTCGGTGCGCTCGCGAACACCGAACTGCCGTTCGAGCGACTGGTCGAGGAGTTCGCCACCGAGCATTCCCCGACCCGTGCGCCGATCGTCGGGGTGATGCTCGAAGTGCAGAACGCCGAGCTGTCGCGGATGGAGCTTCCGGGGCTGGCCCTCGACGTCACCGAAACCGATGCCGGTGTCGCGAAGTTCGAACTGCAGCTGAGTGTGCGTGAACACGTCGATCCGTCCGGCGAGCCTGGCGGGCTTTCGGCAGCAATGCATTTCGCGCGGGACGTGTTCGACGACGACACCGTCCGCGCCTTCGCGGAGCGGTTCGGTGGGATCCTCGCGGCGGTCGCCGGGAACGGTGACGCCGTCGTCGGGGACATAACGATCACTCCCGCGGCGGACCGGGCGCTCTCTGTCGGGGCGGTCGACCCGGACGGGGTCGCGGGCACCCTGCCCGAGCACCTCGACCGGGCAGCCGCCGTCGACCCGGACGCGATCGCGGTGGTCGCCGGTGATCGGCGCCTCAGCTACCGTGAACTCGCGCAGCGATCGAACCGGTTGGCCCGCTGGCTGATCGGCAGGCGGATAGGCCCGGAGAGCCGGGTCGCCGTCGTGACCGACAGGTCGGAAGCGTTACCCGTCGTGCTCACGGCCGTCGTCGGCGCCGGGGCCGCGTACGTGCCGGTGGACCCGGACTATCCCGACGAGCGCATCGCGTTCGTGCTGCGGGACTGCGAGCCCGCGTGCGTGCTCACCGATGCCGCCGGACGCGTGCGGTTGTCGGCGCTCGTACCCGACCTGCCGGTGATCGCGCTCGACGAACCGGAGGTCGCGTCGGCGGTCGCCGGGCTGTCCGGGGGCGCCGTCACCGACACCGACCGACGGCAACCCCTGCACCCGGACGTGGCCGCGTACGTCATCTACACGTCCGGGTCGACGGGCCGGCCCAAGGGAGTGACGGTGTCGCATCGCAGCGTCGTCACGCTGTTCGACCGCACCCGGCCGCTGTACGAGTTCACCGCGACCGACGTGTGGACGATGTTCCACTCGTACGCCTTCGATTTCGCGGTGTGGGAGATGTGGGGCGCCTTGCTGCACGGTGCGACGGTGGTGGTCGTGGACCGGGACACGGCGCGGTCGCCGCGCGAGTTCCTGGACCTGCTTACGCGCGAGCGGGTCACCGTGCTGAGCCAGACCCCCAGCGCGTTCGTGCAACTGAGCGAGGCCGACGCGTCTCTCCCCGAGCAGGATTCGGGTTCGGCCCTGCGCCACGTGGTCTTCGGCGGCGAGGCGCTCGACCCTGCCCGTCTGCGGGACTGGGGTGCGCGGCACGGGTACGACGCTCCGCGGCTGACGAACATGTACGGGATCACGGAGACCTGCGTCCACGTCACCTACGGGCCGCTCACCGCGGATACCGTCGCAGAGGGGGCACACGACGGGATCGGCCGCCCGCTGCCCGGGATCACGGTGCGGGTGCTCGACGGGCGCCTGCATCCGGCTCCGGTGGGTGTGGTGGGCGAACTGTACGTCGCCGGAGCGCAGGTGTCCCGCGGCTATCTCGCCCGCGCCGGGCTGACGTCGGGGCGATTCGTGGCCGACCCGTTCGCGGCGGGCACGCGCATGTACCGCACCGGCGATAGGGGCGCGTGGCGTGCCGACGGCACCCTCCGGTTCGCCGGCCGGGCCGACACCCAGGTCCAGATCCGCGGTTACCGCGTCGAACTCGGCGAGGTCGGGTCGGCGCTCGCGGCGCTACCACACGTTGCGTCGGCCGTCGCCGTCACCGCCGACGGTCCCGCCGGGCCCCGGATCGTCGGTTACGTAGTGCCCGAGAGTGGGCGGACGATCGATCCAGGTGCGTCCACACGTCTTGTGGCGCAGACCCTTCCGGCATACATGGTGCCGTCGGCGATCGTGGTGCTGGACCGGCTGCCGGTGACCGCCCACGGCAAACTCGACCGCGCCGCGCTCCCCGCGCCGGAGGAGACCACGGCCCCCGGCCGCGCACCGGCCACCCCGGTGGAGGAAGCGGTCGCGGCGGTGATCGCCGATCTGCTGGGATGCGAGCGGGTGAGTGCGGACGACGACTTCTTCGTTCTCGGCGGGAACTCGCTGGTGGCCGCGCAGCTCGCCGCCCGCGTCAACGATGCGGTCGGGGCCACGCTGGGGATCCGCGACGTGTTCGACGCGCCCACCGTGGCCGGACTGGCGGAGCGCGCCGTCGGGTCGGTGGGCGATGCGGTGCGGCCACCACTCGTCGCCGGGCCGCGGCCGGAGCGTCTGCCGCTGTCCCCGGCCCAGCAGCGGATCTGGTTCGTCAACCAGTTCGACACCGCGTCTCCCGCATACAACATCTCGGCCTCGCTGCGCCTGTCCGGACCGCTCGACCGTGACGTGCTGCGCGCGGCGCTCGGTGACGTGGTGGCGCGGCACGAAGCGCTCCGCACCGTCTACCCGCTCGACGAGGCGGGTCCGCGCCAGGTGGTGCTCCCGCCGGAGCTCGTTCCGGGACTGCTGGACGTCGATGCTCCGGAGGAGCTCACCGGCCGCGGATTCGATGTCACCGAGCAGATTCCCGTGCGGGTCGGCCTGACCCGCCGTGGTGACGACGAGCACGTCCTGACCGTGGTGCTGCACCACATCCTCGCGGACGGCTTCTCGCTCACCGTGCTCGCACGGGACCTGTCGGTGGCGTATCTCGCCCGCCGGGCGGGGGAGGCGCCGCAGTGGCCCGCGCTGGATGTCCAGTACGCCGACTACGCCCTGTGGCAACTCGATTGGCTCGGCGACGCCGACGACCCGACGTCGCCGGCGGCCCGGCAACTCGACTACTGGACGACGGCGCTCGCGGACCTGCCGGACGTTCTCGAACTGCCGTGTGACCGTCCGCGTCCCGACACCCGGGCGCAGGACGGCCACCGGGTCGGATTCGAGGTGCCGGCGGACCTGCACCGGCGGATCGTCGAGGTTGCCCGGGAACATGATTCGAGCGTGTTCATGGTGATGCACGCCGCGCTGGTGGTGCTGCTGTCCCGGCTTTCGGGATCCGACGACGTCGCGGTGGGCACGCCCGTCGCGGGCCGCGGGGCAGCCGCGCTCGACGACCTCGTGGGGATGTTCGTCAACACCCTGGTGCTCCGGACGAGGGTCGACGGCGCCGCGTCGTTCGCCGAGATCCTGGAACGGGTGAGGGACACCGACATCGGGGCGTTCATGCACGCCGACATCCCCTTCGAGCGCGTCGTCGAGGCCGTGGACCCGCCCCGATCCACGGCACACTCGCCGCTGTTCCAGGTGATGCTCGAGTTCCGGACGATCGCCCCGCCCGACCTGGAACTGGCGGACCTGCGGGTGACACCTGTCGAGAACGCGGGTGAGGTCGCGGCCTTCGATCTGCAACTCAGCGTGGCCGAGGAGTTCGGCGCCGACGGCGCCGCAGCCGGAATGACAGCGGGATTCGTCGGTGCCACGGACCTGTTCGACGCCGACACCGTCCGTGGCATCGCGGAACGCCTCGTCCGGATCCTGCGTGCCGCCACCGATTCGGCCGGCACGACTGTCGGCGACATCGATCTGCTCACCGCACGTGAACGGGCGGCACTCGTCCCGGTCCGCGGCGCGCGGGGCGGCGGCCCGAGGACACTGGCCGCGGTGCTGGCGTCGGCGGCGGCGCGGGGCCCGGACCGTCCCGCGGTCCGCTACGACGGCCGTGACCTCACCTACGGTGATCTCGATCGCCGCTCGAACCGGCTGGCGCGCAGACTGATCGATGCGGGGATCGGGCCGGGGGCGGTCGTCGCACTCGGTATGCCGCGGTGCCCCGAGTATGTGGTGGGCCTGTGGGCGGTCGTGAAGGCCGGTGCCGCCTTCCTGCCCGTGGACCCCGCCCACCCGCCGGAGCGGATCGCGTTGATGCTCGACGACTCGGGCGCGGCACTGGGGCTGACGATCCGGGACGTGCGCGAGTCCTTCCCGGGATCCACGCCGTGGTGGGTGCTCGACGGCGACGTCCGGCAGCCGACATCGGATGCCCCGATCGGCGACGCCGACCGCACGGCCCCGCTGCGCCTCGACCACGTCGCGTACCTGATCTACACCTCCGGATCCACCGGAACCCCCAAGGGCGTGGCCGTCACCCACCGTGGCATCGCGGACTTCGCCGAGCACCTGCACCGGCGGTGCCGGACCACGGCATCGTCGCGCACGTTGCATCTCGCGTCGCCCAGTTTCGACGCGTCGATCCTCGAACTGCTTCTCGCGGTGGGGTCCGGCGCGACGATGGTGATCGCTCCCGCCGACGTGTTCGGCGGTGACGTGCTGCGGGACCTGCTGTCCGCCGAACACGTCTCGCATTGCATCATGACACCGACGGTGCTGGCGGCGACCGACGCCGACGGACTCGACGATCTCCGCTGCGTGCTCGCCGGCGGTGAGGAGTGCCCGCCGGACGTCGTGGCCCGCTGGGCGCCGGGACGCGCGATGCACAACGCGTACGGGCCCACCGAGACGACGGTCGTCGGCAGCATCAGCGATCGGCTCGTCCCGGAGGTGCCGGTCACGATCGGTCCGCCCGCACCGGGCTTCCACGCACTCGTGCTCGACACCCGTCTGCACCCGGTGCCGGTCGGCACCCCGGGCGAGCTGTACCTCGCCGGCCCGGGCGTCGCACGGGGCTACCACCGCAGGCCCGCCCTCACCTCGTCCCGATTCGTCGCCGACCCGAGTGGTGCTGCGGGAGGGCGCCTCTACCGCACCGGCGACTGCGTGCGATGGACCGCGTCGGGGGCGATGGTGTACCTCGGTCGCGCCGACCGCCAGCTCAAGCTGCACGGTTACCGGATCGAGCCGGGCGAGATCGAGGCCGCCCTGGTCGACCAGCCGTCCGTCGTACAGGCGGCCGTCGTGCTGCGGGCAGTGTCGAAGCTCGGGAACCGCCTCGTCGGGTACGTCGTACCGGAGCCCGGCGCGGTGGTCGATCCGGAGGGTCTGCGGGACGTGCTGACGTCGCGGCTGCCGTCGTACATGGTGCCCGCGCACGTCGCGGTGATCGGCGAGGTGCCGACGACCGTGCACGGCAAGCTCGATCGAACCGCGCTGCCGGAACCGGACTTCGGCGTCGAACCGCGCCCGGCCCGGCCGCCGTCGACGCCGGTCGAGGAAACCCTCGCCGGTCTGTACGCCGACGTGCTGGGCCTCGATTCGGTGGGCGTCGACGACTCGTTCTTCGCGCTCGGCGGCGACAGCATCATGTCGATCCAACTGGTGGCGCGCGCGAAGGCCGTCGGTCTGGCGCTGACGCCGCGCGACGTGTTCGATCGCGGCACGGTGGCGGGTCTGGCGGCCGCCGTCGTCGCTCGCGGCGCCGACGAACCGGTCGTGCTCGCCGAATTCGCCGGTGGCGGCGTCGGTGAGGTGCCGGCAACACCCATCGTGTCGTGGCTGCTGCGCCGTGCGGACGGCCGGATCCGCCGGTTCTCGCAGTCGGTGCTGCTGCAGCTGCCGCCCGACGTCGAAGCGGGTGATCTCACCGCGGCCGTGCAGGCCGTCGTGGACCGCCACGACATGCTGCGGGCGCGACTCGGATCCGCCGGGGCGCTGACGGTGCCACCGGTCGGCAGCGTCGCGGCCGACGACGTGCTCGACGCGGTCCCGGTGTCGTCGTTCGACGACGGGTTCGAGCACGTGCTCGAAGAGGTGGCCGCGGCGACCGCCGACCGTCTCGATCCCGCTGCTGGACACATGATCCGGTTCGCGCGATTCGCGGGACCGGCGGGCACCGGCCGGCTGCTGATCGTCGCGCACCACCTCGTGGTCGACGGGGTGTCGTGGCGGGTGATCGTCCCGGATCTCGCGACCGCGTGGGCGCAGGCGCGGGAGGGGGAGGTCCCGGTGCTGCCCGAGGTCGGCACCTCGATGCGGCGGTGGGCACACGCGCTCCGCGACGCCGCTACCGACCGGAGCAACGAACTTCGCTTGTGGCAGAGCATCGTCGACGGCGACGATCCGTCGATCAGCCGGCGTGCGATGGACCCGGCGCGTGACGTGCACGCGACCGTCGAGGTGGTCCGCGACGCGCTGCCCGCCGCCGAGACCGCGGCCGCGCTCACCGCACTGCCCGAGCTGATCCGCGGCAGCGCACTCGACGTCGTGCTCACCGCGCTCGCGCTCGCGTTGCGGCGGTGGCGCACCCGGGAAGCCGCCGCGCCGGACGCCCTGGTCGGCATCGAGAACCACGGCCGGGAGGAAGCCGTCGCTCCCGGCGCGGATCTCAGCCGCACCGTCGGCTGGTTCACCGTGTTGCATCCCACCCGGCCGCGAGTCGCGGCCATCGATATCGACGACGCGTTCGCCGGCGGCCCGGCCGCCGGGACCGCGCTCAAACTCGTCAAGGAGCATCTGCGGGTACTGCCCGATCGCGGCATCGGCTACGGGATGCTCACCGAACTCGACGGCGACGACGGTGCGCGGCTGCGATGTTCGCCGCAGGTGGTGCTGAACTACCTGGGCCGCCTGACCGGAGCCGGGGACGACGCCGGGGCGTGGACGCCCGTCGACACGGCCGGCCTCGGTGGCGCGCAGGACCCGGACATGCCGGTGTCCGCCGTCCTCGAGATCGCGGCCGGTGTCGCTGCCGGCCCCGACGGGCCGGTGCTCGAGTCGTCGTGGCGGTACGCGTCGGGGCTGCTGGATCGCGCCGACGTGCAGGAGGTCGTGGCGTTGTGGCGGCAGGCACTCGCCGGTCTCGCGGCCTACGCGGGGACGCCGGGCGCCGGGGGACTGACCCCGTCCGACGTGAACCTGGTTCGGCTCGAGCAGGGCTCGCTCGAGACGCTCGAGCACGCGTATCCCCGGCTGGTCGACGTCTGGCCGCTGACCCCGCTCCAATCCGGGTTGCTCTTCCACGCACGTCTGGCGGCGGGGTCGGTGGACGCGTATCTGGTTCAGCTCGTCGTCGACCTGGAGGGCGAACCCGATCGGGCACGCCTGCGGGCTGCGGCCGACGGACTGCTCGATCGGCACCCGAATCTGCGCGCCTGCTTCGTCGAGGTCGGTGCCGGTGACACGGTGCAGGTGGTCGAGCGCGGGGTCACCGCACCCTGGCGGGAGGTGGACCTGTCCATGGGGAACGGCGACGGGCGCGACCTCGATGCCGCGTGGCGCGACCTGCTGTCGGGCGACCGTTCCACCCCGTTCCCGATGGATCGCGCGCCTCTGATGCGGTTCCTGCTCGCGCGCACGGGGCCCGATACCTATCGCCTGGTGGTGACCCACCATCACATCCTGCTCGACGGGTGGTCCACCCCACTGCTGCTGCAGGAGTTGCTGACTCGCTATGCAGTTCAAGACGATTCGATCGCGCCACCGCCGTCGGACGAGTACCGCCGGTACCTGGCGTGGCTGGGTGGCCGGGATCGGGACGGATCGGTGGCGGCGTGGCGGCAGGCCCTCGCCGGGTCCTCCGGCGCGACGCTGCTCGCGCCGTCCGAGCCGGGCGCACCCGACGGCGGCGGGTCGGACGAGGTGACGGTGATCCTGACCGAGCCCGACACCGCGGCACTGCTGCGCAGCGCCCGCGAGAGGGGCATCACGCCCAACACCGTCTTCCAGGTTGCCTGGGCCCTCGTCCTCGGCGCGCTCACCGGGCGCGACGACGTGGTGTTCGGCGCCACGGTTGCCGGCCGGCCACCCGAGGTGGCCGGAATCGAAACGATGATCGGCCTGTTCATCGACACCGTCCCGGTGCGGGTCGCGTTCGATCCACGTGAAACCGTCGGGGACCTGCTGGCCCGTGTCCAGAGCGAGCAGTCCGCACTGCTCGAGCACCAGCACGTCGGGCTCGCGGACATCCAGCGGGTGGCGGGCCCGGGCGCGGTGTTCGACACGCTCACGGTCTTCGAGTCGTACCCGGTCGACCGTTCGGCGCTGGAACGTGGCGCCGACATCGCGGGTCTGCGGGTGACCGGGGTGCAGGGGCACGACGCGACGCACTACCCGCTCACCCTGCTTGCCGGACTCACCGACCGGCTGCAGGTGACCCTGAAGTACCGCGTCGACCACTTCGACACCACCGCAGTGGAATCCATCGCCGATCGACTGTCCGCGGTGCTCGGTGTCCTCACCCGGCATCCGGAGCGCACGGTCGCCGGGATCGACGTGCTCACCACTCGGGAGCGGGACGCGAGCGTGCCGCTCCGCGGCGGCCCGGCGGTCGCGCCGCGCCTGCTGCGCGACTTCCTCGCCGTCGGCATGGCGGCCAATCCGGACGGCGTCGCGGTCGACGCGGTCGGCCGCCGACTGACGTACCGCGAACTCGACGCGCTGTCCGACCGGTGGGCGTCGGCGCTGATCGGTGCGGGCGCGCGACCGGGGGCCGTGGTTGCATGCGCCGCACCACGTTCGGAGATGTCGGTGCTCGCGGTATGGGCGGTCGCGAAGTCCGGGGCCGCGTTCGTGCCGGTCGATCCGACGTATCCGCGCTCGCGCCTCGACCACATGGTCGCGGATTCCGGTGCCACCGTGGGGGTCACGACAGCGCACCATCGGGCGACGCTGCCGGATTCGGTCCGCTGGCTGACGCTGGACGATCCGGGAGACGGCGTCGACGAGACAGTCCGGCAGGCCCCCGCGGCCCACACCGACGACATCGCCTACCTGATCTACACGTCGGGATCTACGGGAACGCCGAAGGGCGTGAGCGTGACCCACCGCGGGCTCGCGAGTCTGCTTGCCGAACAGGCGGAGCGGTACCCGATCCCGGCGAGCGCGCGGTGCCTGCACATCTGCTCCCCGAGCTTCGACGTCTCGGTTCTCGAGATGCTGCAGGCGTTCTCGTCCGGGGCGACGCTCGTCATCGCGCCACCCGACGTGTACGGCGGCACCGCGCTCGCGGATCTCTTGGCGCGCGAGCGGATCACGCACGCGTGCATAACCCCTGCGGCCCTGGCCACGGTCGAGGCGTCGCGCCTGCCCGCGCTGGAGGTTCTCGTCGTCGCGGGTGACGCCGTCGGCCCCGAACTGGTGGCCGACTGGGCTCCCGGGCGCACGATGCTCGACGGCTACGGACCGACGGAGTCGACCGTGCTCTCGACGATCGGCACGCCGCTGGTCCCCGGGGCCGACATCGCGATCGGACGGCCGGTCCGCGGTACCGCGGCACTGGTGCTCGACGCCTTCCTCCGGCCCGTGCCGGTCGGGGTTCCGGGCGAGCTGTACCTGTCGGGTGCGGGCACGGCCCGCGGCTACCACCGGCGGCCGTCGTTGACGGCCACGCGTTTCGTGGCGAGCCCCGACGGCGTTCCGGGCACTCGCATGTACCGCACCGGTGACGTCGTCCGGGTCCGGTCCGACGGTGGTTTGGACTATCTGGGGCGCAGCGACTTCCAGGTCAAGGTGCGTGGGTTCCGGGTGGAACTCGGCGAGATCGACGCCGTCCTCGTCGCGCACCCGGCCGTCGCGCACGCGGTCACGGTGGCCAGGAGGCGCACCGCCGGGGATCCGCTGCTCGCCTCCTACGTCGTCCCCGACGCGGGCACCCCGGTGGACACGACGGACCTCACCGAGTTCGCCGCCGTGCGACTGCCGAACCACATGCTGCCGAACGTGATCGTCGTCCTCGACGAGATTCCGCTGACCCCCGTGGGCAAGCTCGACCGGGACGCGCTGCCCGAACCGGAGTTCACGTCTGGCGCGGCCGGCTACCGGGCCCCGGCCACCCCCGCCGAGGAACACGTCGTGACGGTGTTCGCGGAGATCACCGGCGTCGAGCGGGTGGGGTTGGACGACAACTTCTTCGCGCTCGGCGGCAACTCGCTCGGTGCGACCCGTGCCGTCGCACGGATCAACCGCGGCCTCGGCTCGGAGATCGACGTCCGCGACGTGTTCGAGTGCGGCACCGCGGGCCGTCTGGCCGACCGGGCGGCGCGCGCGACGGGCCAGGAACGGGTACCGGAGGCCCGGTCGCTGCGGGCGGTGACCCGGCCGGACCGGGTGCCGCTGTCGTGGGCGCAGGAGCGGATGTGGTTCGTCAACCAGTTCGATCCGGCCTCTGCGGCGTACAACGTGCCACTGGTGCTCCGGCTTTCGGGAGAGTTGGACGCAGTCGCGCTGCGCGCCGCGCTCGTCGACGTCGTGCAGCGGCAGGAGTCGCTGCGCACTCTCTTCCCGTCCTCACCGTCCGGCCCTATGCAGGTGACCGCATCGGCCGCCGCCGTGGTGGGAAATCTGGCGCCCGAACCGGTGACGCCGGACGGCCTCGCCGCGCGCATCGACGCCGTCTGCGGTGCGGGATTCGATGTGGCGCGGGAGGTGCCGGTGCGGGTGGTCCTGCTGCGCGAGCGGACCGACGCCCACGTGCTGGTGCTGGTGGTGCACCACATCGTCGCGGACGGCTTCTCGATCGGCCCGCTGGCCCGCGACGTCGCCACGGCGTACACGGCACGGATCGGAGGCGAGGCGCCGGACCGGGAACCGCTGCCCGTGCAGTACGCCGACTACGCGCTGTGGCAACGCGAGACCCTCGGCACGCCGGACGACCCCGACTCCCGGCTGTCGACCGGGGAGGACTGGTGGCTCGCCCGGCTGTCCGGGGCGCCGCCGGTGTCGACGCTGCCGCTCGACCGGCCCCGCGGGCCGCGGCGCTCCACGGCGGGCAATCGGGTCGGGTTCGCCGTCGACGCCACCACCCATCGCGCGCTGACCGAGATCGCCGCGCGGCTCGACGCGACCGTGTTCATGGTGGTGCACGCCGCGCTCGCCGTGCTGCTCTCCCGCATCGGGGCGGGACGCGACACCGTGATCGGCACGCCGGTCGCGGGACGCGGTGAGGCCGACCTCGACGACGTGATCGGCATGTTCGTCAACACGCTCGTGCTGCGTGCCGACATCGACCCGAGCGGACCGTTCACCGCTGCCGTGCAGGCGGTTCGGGACACGGACCTCGACGCGTTCGCGCACGCAGACGTGCCGTTCGAACGGATCGTCGCCCGCAGCGGAGCCGGGCGGGACACCTCCAGTGCCCCGTTGTTCCAGGTGCTGCTCGAGTTCCGGAACGTCGAGCGCCCACGAGTGCACCTCCCGGGGCTCACGGTCGACGCGCTCGACGTCGCCGCCGGCGAGGTGAAGTTCGATCTGCAGTTCGGGGTCGGTGAGCGCTTCGACGATGCCGGTGCGCCCGCGGGCCTGTCCGGCGAGATCCTCTACGCGACGGACATCTTCGACCATTCCACGGTCGTCGCGCTCGCGACGGCGATCGGCGCGGTGCTCGATGGCGTGGTGAGTGCTCCGGCCACGCCGGTCGGCGACCTGGACCTCGATACAGGGTCGGCGCCGGGACCGGTGGCGTTGCCCGGCCAGGTCTCCGACCGGACCCTCGCGGACCTGTTCGCCGCGGCCGCCGCCGTCGACCCGGGCGCGGTCGCGGTGGTGTCCGGGTCCACCCGTCTGACGTACCGCGACCTCGACGAGCGTTCGAACCGTGTGGCGCGGTGGCTGATCGAACGCGGCATCGGACCGGAGTCGGTGGTGGCCGTCGTCATGGATCGCGGCGTCGACCTGGTGGCGACCACGGTGGGCATCGTGCGGTCCGGCGCGGCGTACCTGCCGGTGGATCCGGGCTACCCGGCCGAGCGGATCGGGTACGTCATCGGCGACGCCGGGGCCGCGTGCGTGCTGATCGACGGGTCGTTCCGCCGTGACCGCACCGACGTCGAGTTCCCGTCCGAGGTCCCGGTGGTGTGCGTCGACCCGACCGGCGACGTGTGGTTCGACGGCGGCCTCGCAGCGGAGGTCACCGACGCCGACCGGGTCGCGCCCCTGCATGCCGATGCGCCCGCCTATCTGATCTACACGTCGGGGTCGACGGGCCGGCCCAAGGGCGTGACGGTGACGCACCGCAACGTCGTCACGCTGCTCACCGCGGCGCGCGAAACGCTCGGTTTCGGCCGGGACGACGTGTGGACGATGTTCCACTCCTTCGCCTTCGACTTCGCGGTCTGGGAACTGTGGGGCGCACTCGCGTTCGGTGGCCGGACGGTGGTGATCGACCACGACACCGCGCGCTCGCCCCACGATCTGCTGGCCGTGCTGCGGCGAGAGTCGGTGACGATGCTCAGCCAGACGCCGTCCGCGTTCGCACAGTTGGACCGGGCGGACGCGGAGAGCCCTGATCCGCGTCCCCTCGCGCTGCGCTGGGTGGTGTTCGGCGGCGAGGCGCTGGACGTGGCACGGCTGTCCGGATGGATCGACCGGCACGGCGACGCCGCGCCGTCGCTGATGAACATGTTCGGCATCACCGAGACGTGCGTCCACGTGACGTGGCGACGGGTCGACGCCGAGGCGGCACGCGCGCCCCGCACGGTGGGATCGGTCGTGGGAATCGGCCTGCCGGGCATGGGGATCCGGGTACTCGACGACCGCCTGCATCCGGTGCTGCCGGGCGTCGTGGGCGAGCTGTACGTGTCCGGGCCGCAGGTGGCGCGCGGCTACCGGGGCCGGCCGGGTCTGACCGCGACGCGCTTCGTCGCCGACCCGTTCGACGCCTCCGCGCGGATGTATCGAACCGGCGACCGGGTCCGCATCGACGCGGCCGGGATGCTGGAGTATCTGGGCCGCAGCGACTTCCAGGTCCAGGTCCGCGGCTTCCGGGTGGAACCCGGCGAGGTGGAGGCTGCGCTGCTCGCGGTACCCGACGTCGAGGCGGCCCTCGTCCTCGCCCGGGAAGGCCCCGGCGGCGGCGAGCGACTCGTCGGCTACGTGGTGCCCGGGCCCGGCCGGGAGATCGACGTGGATGCGGTGCTGGACGCCGTCCGCCTGCGCCTGCCGTCCTACCTGGTGCCGTCGGTGGTGGCGGTGCTCGACGAGTTCCCGCTGACGGTGAACGGCAAGATCGACCGCGCCGCGCTGCCGGACCCGCAACCGGTCAGCGGGGCCGGGCGGACACCGGCCGGCGGCGTCGAGCAGGTCCTGGCCGACGTCTTCGCCGAGGTGCTCGGCATCGACTCGGTGGGCGTCGACGACTCGTTCTTCGGTCTCGGCGGTGACTCGATCATGTCGATCCAGTTGGTGGCCCGGGCCCGGACCGCCGGGATACGGCTGACTCCGCGTGACGTGTTCGAGCGCCGGACCGTCGCGCGGCTCGCCGAGATCGCGGTGTTCGACGAGTCGCCGGAGCCGGTGCGGCTCCCGGAGCTGCCGGGTGGCGGCGTCGGCGACGTGGTGGCCACACCGATCGTGCACTGGCTGGCCGAGCGCGGCGGCGACTTCCGCCGCTACGCGCAGTCGGTGCTGCTGGAGGTGCCCGCCGACCTCGACGACAGCGCACTCGTCGGTGGCGTCGACGCGGTGCTCCGCCGGCACGACGGCCTGCGCGCCCGACTGCGCACGGACGAGCGGTCCCGCACCGGGTGGCGCGTCGAGGTGTCACCCCCGGACGGACCCGACGGCCCGGTCGCCGCCGACGTCGTGGAGACGGTGCCCGTGGACACCGTGCGTGGCCCGGGATTCACCCACGTCCTGCGGTCCGTCGCGGACGAGGCTGCAGACAGGCTGGACCCGTTCGTGGGCAACATGATCCGCGTGGCCCGTTTCCGCGGTCCGGACGGCTCCCGGCTGCTCGTGCTGGCGCACCACCTCGTGATCGACGGGGTGTCGTGGCGGATCCTGATCCCGGATCTGGCCGTCGCCTGCACCCGGATCGCCGCCGGCGGAGAGCCCGACCTCCCGGACGTCGGGACATCGATGCGGACGTGGGCCGCCGGGCTCGCGTCGGCCGCACCACAGCGTTCGGCCGAACTGGACCTGTGGCGGGCGATGACCGCGGCCGACGAGGCCCCGCTCGGCGCCCGCGCCGTCGACCCGGCGGTGGACGTCGGATCCACCGTCGACCGGGTGGAAGTGGAACTCCCGGCGCAGATCGCGCAGGGTCTGCTCACCGCGGTCCCGGAGGCCTTCCACGGCACCGTCGACGACGCCCTGCTGACGGTCCTGGCGCTGGCGCTACGGAACTGGCGCGCCGAGCGCGGCATCCACACCGATGGGGTCACGGTCGCACTCGAGGGGCACGGCCGTGAAGAGCACGCGGTTCCGGGCGCCGACCTGTCCCGGACCGTCGGCTGGTTCACGACGATCTACCCGGTCCACTTCGAGCTGTCCGGGGCGACACCGGACCTCGGAGCGGTGGTCAAGTACGTCAAGGAACGGCTGCGTGCGATCCCCGACCACGGCATCGGATTCGGCATGCTCCGCTACCTGAACGACGACACTGCAACGGAATTGGCGTCGCGACCGGCCCCGCAGGTCAGCTTCAACTATCTCGGCCGCTTCGACGCGGATCCCGGTGGCGGTCCGTGGCTCCCGGTGCAGGACTCGGGGCTCCGCGGTGTGGTGGCGCCGGACCTGCCGGTGGCCTACGCGTTGGACGTCAATGCCGCGACCGTCGCCGGACCGGACGGCCCTCGTCTTGTCTGCACCTGGGACTTCCCGCGTGGGGTGCTCGCCGCCGGCGAGGTGGAGCAGCTCGCGCGGGCGTGGCTGGAGTCGGCGACGAGGCTCGTCGAGGAGGTGCGCGCGCCGGGAGCGGGTGGCAGGACGCCGTCGGACTTCGACCTGGTGCGGCTGGACCAGGCGACGATCGAGCGACTCGAACGGCGGTATCCCGCACTGTCCGACGTCTGGTCGCTGTCGCCGATGCAGCGTGGCCTGCTGTTCCATGCGGAAATGTCCGTCGCCGAGGCGGACGCGTACCTGGTGCAACTGATCCTCACGTTCGACGGACCCGTGGACGGATCGCTGCTGCGGGCCGCCGTGACTGCGTTGCTCGCCCGGCACGCGAACGTGCGCGCCGCCTTCGCCCGCGATGCGCAGGGTGAAGCGGTGCAGGTGATCTCGGACGACGTCGAGGCGCCGTGGACCGATGTGGATCTGACCGGCCTCGGCAGGCAGGCGGCGTCGGCGCGCGCGGCGGTGCTGCTCGCGGAGGATCGCACCACACCGTTCGACGTCGCGCAGGCGCCGCTGCTTCGAATCATGTTGGTGCACCTACCCGGTGACCGGCATCGCCTGATCCTCACCAACCACCACATCCTGCTCGACGGCTGGTCGACCCCGCTCCTGCTGGAGGAACTCGTCACGCTCTACGTGACGGGCGGCGACCGGTCGGTGCTGCCGCCGGTGCGGTCCTACCGCGCCTACCTCGAGTGGCTCGGTGGGCATCGCCGCGCGTCGGACCTCGAGGCGTGGCGGCAGGCCTTCGCGGGCGTCGACGATCCGACGCTGTTCGTTCCCGACCGCGCCGCCGCACCCGAGCGGTACGTCGAGTCCAGAGACCTCGAGTTCGAACTCGATGCGCAGACCTCCGAGCGGTTGCGCGAACTCGCGGCCGCGCACGACATCACCCTCGGCACGGTCGTGCAGGTGGCGTGGGCGATCGTCCTGGGGCTGCGCACCCGGCGGGACGACGTCGTGTTCGGCACCACGGTCTCGGGGCGCCCGCCCCACATCGCCGGCATCGAGTCGATGGTCGGACTGTTCATCAACACGCTCCCGACGCGGGTGCGCCTCGATCCGCGCGAGACCCTCGCCGACCTGCTCACCCGCATCCAGTCCGAGCAAGCGGCGCTGCTCGACCACCACGACGTAGACCTGCTCGACATCCAGCGGGCCGCCGGACCGGGGGCCTCGTTCGACACCCTCGCCGTGTTCGAGTCGTACCCGGTGCGCGCCGAGGTGCCCGCGGACACCACGCTGCGCGGCGCGCGGCTCACGGGCATCGAGGCCCGCGATTCCGCGCACTACCCGCTGAGTGTCGTCGCGTCCGTGCCGGATCGGCTCCGCGTGACGATGAAGTTCCGTCCGGATCTCCTGCAGGAGAGCGACGTCCAGGACGTCGCGACCAGGCTGCTGCGGGTCGTTCGCGCGATCGTCGACGACCCGGAGCGTCCGGTGGCGCAGCTCGATCTGCTCACGTCGTCCGAGCGGCGCGAACTGATGCCCGTATCGGGAGGCCCGGCCGCCGACGTGCGCGCGCTTCCCGAGATCCTCGATGCCGCCGCCGCACGGGATCCGGATGCCGTCGCGCTCGTCAGTGGGGGAGCGGAGGTCACCTACGGGGAACTCGATGCCCGCTCCAACCGGCTCGCCAGAATGTTGATCGAGCTGGGGATCGGCCCGGAATCGCATGTTGCGCTCGGCATCCCGCGCTCTCTCGATTCGGTGACGGCAATGTGGGGCGTGGCCCGATCCGGTGCGGCCTTCGTGCCGGTCGACCCGGACTACCCGGCCGAGCGTGTCGCGGACATGCTGACCGACTCCGGTGCCGAGGTGGGGCTGACCACGGCGGCGCACCGTGGACGGCTTCCCGACCGCGTGCGCTGGCTCGTGCTCGACGATCCGGCCTTCGCCGCCGCGTGCTCGCGTCGTTCGCCTGCGCCCGTCACCAACGCGGACCGGACCGCTCCGGTGCGGATCGAGAACCCGGCGTACCTGATCTACACGTCCGGGTCGACGGGGCGGCCGAAGGCCGTGACGATCTCGCATCGCGGTCTGTCGAACTACGCCGAGGCGCAGCGGGATCGAACGGGGACCACCGCGGATTCGCGCACGCTGCACTTCTCCTCGCCCAGCTTCGACGTGTCGGTGCTCGAGTACCTGCTGTGCTTCGCGGCGGGGGCGACGATGGTGATCGTGCCGCGCACCGTCTACGGCGGCACCGAACTGACCGCGGTGCTGCGTAAGCAACGCGTCACGCACGCCTTCATCACGCCGGCCGCGTTGGCGTCGGTCGATCCGGTCGGGCTCGACGACCTCGAATGCGTCCTCGTGGGGGGGGAGTCGTGGCAGCCCGAACTGGTGGCGGACTGGCTCCCGGTGTGCCGCGTGCTCAACGTGTACGGCCCCACCGAGACGACGATCGTCGTCAACATCGAGGAATACACCGGAGCCCAAGCGCGGAGCCTGACGATGGGCGGCCCGATTCCGGGAGTGTTCGAGGTGGTCCTCGACGCCCGCCTGCAGCCGGTCCCGGCAGGTGTCGTGGGCGACGTCTACATCCTCGGTCCCGGCGCGGCCCGGGGCTACCACCGCCGTCCCGGCCTGACCGCGGACCGGTTCGTGGCCGCGCCGTTCGGTGCGCCCGGCCGGCGGATGTACCGCACCGGCGATCTCGGCGTGTGGACCGGGGACGGCCGGTTGGAGTATCGCGGGCGCAGCGACTTCCAGGTCAAGGTCCGCGGCTTCCGTATCGAACTCGGCGAGATCGACTCGATCCTCACCGGGCACCCGGACGTCCGATTCTCGGCGACGCTCGGCCGTCGCGGTCCGTCCGGGGACACCGTGCTCGTGTCGTACGTCGTCGCGGTGGACGGCCGACGGATCGACGTCGACGGACTCCGCGCGCGCCTCGCCGCGAGGGTACCCGAACACATGGTGCCGACGGCGTTCGTGGCGCTCGACGACGTTCCGCTCACCCCCGTCGGCAAGCTCGATCGCCGAGCGCTGCCCGACCCCGACTTGGACCCCGCGACACGGGTGTTCCGGCCTCCGACCGATCCGGTGGAGGCGGCCGTCGTCGAGGCGTTCGCCGACGTGCTCGGTGTCGATCGGATCGGCACCACGGACAGCTTCTTCGACCTCGGCGGCAATTCGCTGACCGCTACCCGTGCCGTGGCGCGGCTGGACGAGTCGCTCGGCGTCGACCTCGGGGTGCGGGCACTGTTCGAGGCGCCGACCGCGGTGGCCCTCGCCGAGCGGATCGAGCACGACGACACCGGGCCGTCGGGGCGTCCCCCGCTCGAACCCGTCGAACGGCCCGACGAGATTCCGCTGTCGGCGGCGCAGCAGCGGATGTGGTTCATCAATCAGTTCGACCCGACCTCCGCGGCCTACAACGTCCCGATGGCGGTGCGGCTGACCGGGACGCTGAACGTACCGGCCCTGCAGGACGCCGTCGCCGACGTGCTGGGGCGGCACGAGGCCTTGCGCACCGCCTTCCCGTTGGGATCGAACGGTCCGGTGCAGCAGGTGCACCCGGGTGGCGATGTGGCACTCGATCTCACGCCGACCCCGGTGGTGGACGAGTCGGACCTCGACGGCGCCGTCCGCGCGATCGCCGCCACCGGATTCGACGTGACCGAGCAGATCCCGGTGCGCGGCGCGCTCTTCCGCCGATCGGCGACCGACCACACCCTCGTCCTGGCGGCGCACCACATCGTGATCGACGGGTTCTCGATCGGCGCCCTGTCCCGGGACGTCATGCGCGCGTATGCGGCCCGGGTGGAGGGTCACCCACCGGACTGGGACGCGCTGCCGGTGCAGTACGCGGACTACACCTTGTGGCAGCGTGAGCTGCTCGGTGCTGCCGACGATCCACGATCGGTGCTGTCCAGGCAGCTCGACTACTGGACCCGGACGCTTGCCGGTGCCCCCGATCTGCTGAGCCTGCCCACCGATCGGCCCCGCCCGATCCAGCAGTCCTTCCACGGTGGCAGCACCGAGTTCACGATCGGTCCGGACCTGCACCGCCGGCTGCTCGAGATCGCGCGCCGGCGCGGATCGAGCCTGTTCATGACGATTCACGCGGCGCTCGCGGTGTTGTTGAGCCGGCTCGGCGACACCGATGACATCGTCATCGGCACGCCGATCGCGGGCCGCGGCGAACGGGCGCTCGACGACCTGGTCGGGATGTTCGTCGGAACACTCGCCCTGCGGACGAGGATCGATGCACGGCAGCCGTTCTCGGAGCTGTTGGACGGTGTCCGGGACGTGGACCTGGGTGCCTTCGCGCATGCCGACGTGCCGTTCGAACGCGTCGTGGAGGAACTCGATCCGGCTCGCTCGACGGCGTATTCGCCGGTGTTCCAGGTGGCGCTCGAGTTTCAGTCGGACGGCGCGGGCCGGATGGAGCTGCCGAACCTGGCGCTCGAGTCGCTCGATCCCGGACTCGGGGCGGTCAAGGAGGATCTCGAGTTCGTCCTCTCCGAGCGGTTCGACGACGCGGGTGCGCCCGCGGGGGTCGTCGGTGGGATCGAATACGCGACCGATCTGTTCGATCCTGGGACGGTGCGTGGGTTCGCGGAGCGCTTCGTCCGGATGCTCGAGTCCGCCGCCGCGCGCCCGGACCGCGCCGTCGGTGATCTCGAGTTGCTGCGCGCGGGCGAACTCGACGGTGTCGCGCCGGCCCTGGGCGTCGCCGATGCGCCGCCGGTGCTGCTCGCGGACCTCCTCGCGGCGTCCGCGCGGGACGGTGACGCGGTCGCCGTCAGCTGCGCCGGTACCAGAATGACCTACCGGGAACTCGACGAGCGGTCGAATCGGTTGGCGCGGTATCTGATCGGACGTGGGGCCGGACCCGAGACCGCCGTGGCGCTGGGACTGTCGCGATCGGTGCACTCGGTGCTCGCGGTGTGGGCCGTCGCGCGGACCGGGGCGGCATTCGTCCCCGTCGACCCCGACTACCCGGCAGAGCGGATCGCCCGGATGCTGGGCGACAGCGGCGCGGTGGTCGGGCTCACGACGCGATCCCGGCGCGACCGACTGCCGGACTCGACACCGTGGCTCGTGCTCGACGACCCCGCGACGGAGTCCGAGGTGGCAGCCTTGCCGGACCGGCCGATCTCCGATGGCGACCGCACCGGTCCGCTGCGGGCCGATCATCCCGCCTACCTGATCTACACGTCCGGCTCCACCGGAATGCCCAAGGGCGTCGTCGTCACCCACCGCGGACTGGCGAATCTCGCTGCGGAGGAACGTGACCGGCTCGGTGTCACGCCGGATGCGCGGACGCTGCACTTCGCCTCGCCCAGCTTCGACGCGTCGGTGTTCGAGACGGTGATGGCGCTCAGTGCGGGTGCCACCATGATCGTCGTACCGCCCGACGTGTACGGCGGTGCCGAGTTGGCTGCGGTCCTCGCCGCCGAACGTGTGACACACGCCTTCGTGACACCGACCGCACTGGCCTCGCTCGATCCGGAGGGGCTCGATTCGCTGCGGACCCTCGTCGTCGCGGGTGAGCCGTGCCCACCCGAACTGGTGACCCGGTGGGCGCCGGGCCGGACCATGCTCAACGCGTACGGGCCCACCGAGACCACGATCATGGCGAACATCAGTGCGCCGATGCGTCCGCATCGCCCGGTCACGCTGGGCGGCCCGATCCGGGGCACCGCCGAACTCGTCCTCGACTCCCGTCTGCACCCGGTGCCGCGCGGGGTGATCGGCGAGTTGTACGTCGCCGGACCGGCACTCGCCCGCGGCTATCACCGGCGGCCCGGCCTGACGGCGACGCGTTTCGTCGCGGATCCCTTCGGGCCGCCCGGCCGACGGCTCTACCGCACCGGTGATCTCGTGCGGTGGCGCGCCGACGACACCCTCGAGTACGTGGGGCGCAGCGACTTCCAGGTCAAGGTCCGCGGGTTCCGGATCGAGCCGGGGGAGATCGACACCGTGCTGTCCGCGCAGCCCGGTGTCGGCTTCGCCGTCACGCTCGCCAGGCCCGGGCCCGCCGGCAACACGCTGCTGTGCTCGTACGTGTGCCCCACCCTGGACGCACACGTCGACCCCGACGAACTGCGCCGCGCCGCGGCCCGGCACCTGCCGGCGCACATGGTGCCGTCCGCGGTGACGGTGCTGGGCGACATCCCCCTCACGCCGACCGGCAAACTCGACCGTGACGCGCTGCCCGCGCCCGAGTTCCTCGCGGCGGCAACGGTGTACCGAGAGCCGGACGGTCCGGTCGCGGCCGCGGTCGTCGAGGCGTTCGCCGCGGTGCTCGGCGTCGACCGGGTCGGCATGGACGACAGCTTCTTCGACCTGGGCGGGACATCGCTGCTCGCGACGAGGCTCGTCGCGGAGCTGGGCGGACGGATGGACGAGCCGGTGCCGCTGCAGGCGCTGTTCCTGAATCCGACGCCCGCGGGGCTGGCCCACCGTATCGAGACGTCGGCGTCCGACGACGCCGGTGCCGCGCTGGCGCCGGTGATAACGCTGCGCGGCGAGGGTGCGGCCCGGCCGCTGTTCTGCGTCCATCCGGGAATCGGATTGTCCTGGGGCTATGCGGGTCTCGTGGGCTTCCTGCCGTCGGAACGGCCCGTGTTCGGGCTGCAGCTGCCGGTCATCGCCGGTGGTCAGCAGTACGCGTCGGTCGAGGCCCTCGCCGCCCGGTACGTCGACGAGATCGAGGCGATCGCGCCGGACGGCCCGTACGACCTGCTCGGCTGGTCGCTCGGCGGGGTCCTGGCCCACGCTATGGCCGTCGAGTTGCAGCGGCGCGGTCGTCCCGTCGGCTCGCTCGCGGTGATGGACAGCTACCCCGACGACGGCTCCGATCCGCTGCTGGGGCGCCTCGACCTCACGGATCTGCTCCGCGGGTTGGGGTTCGAGACGGACGACGCCGCCCCGCTCACGTACGACGACGCGGCCCGCATGCTCGACGCGCACTTCGGGACGTCCGGCGCGATCACCGCGGGTCATCTCGAGCGGATCAACGACGGCTACGCCAACTCGCGGCTGCTCGTGCACCGCTACGTGCCGCAGCGGTACGACGGCGATCTGCTGGTGTTCCCGGCGGTCGGCGTCGACGACGAGGCGCGGCGGTCGCCGCAGGAATGGCGTCCGCTGGTCACCGGAGAGATCGAGGAGTGCCCCGTCGACTGCGGTCACAACGACATGGTCGAACCGGCGTCGCTCGCGGTGATCGGGCCGGTGCTCGCCGCGTACCTGGAGCGGCGCGGCTGACCTCCCCGGACATCACACCTGGAGTTCGGCGACCGGCGTCGACGGCTCGATGTCGACGCCCAGCGCTCGGAGATTCGCGTCGAGCACGCTCCAGATGGAGATCTCGAGGAACCGGGCGAGGTCCTCGCTCGGCACGGGACTCTCCGGCTGGCTCAGCCACCGGTTGACGGTGGCGTCCACCAGTCCGACGAGGGCGAACGCCATCGGCTCCGCGAGGTTCGACGTCACGCCGCGGCGATCGAGGATGCCGGCGAGGAGTGCCCCCAGCTGGATACCGATCGCGGTCTTGGTTCCGGTGACGGCGCGCGAGCCCACGGTCTTCCGGCTCGGCGCGCCCTTGCCGAGGAACGCGTGCAGGCGGGGATGCTCGACGATCCACCGCAGGTAGGTGTCGACCGCGAGCACGATGGCTTCCCGCACCGTGCCGTGCGGCGTCAGCACCGGGCCCAGGTCCGCCATCATCGCGTCGATGATTCGCAGCCGGATCTGCTCGTCGAGGTCGCCGCGGTCGGCGAAGATCCGGTAGACGACGGATCGGGGTACCTGCGCGCGCTCGGCGATCTGCTGGACGCCGATGTCGGTACCGCCGTCCTCGACCGCCTCGAGCGCGGCTTCGAGGATCCGGTCGCGCCGCTGCATCTTGTGGTCGTCCCACCGCGTCGCGCGCCCGTCCGTCATTCGGCGAAGAGTACTCGGGCGGGCATTGACTGGACAGTGTGTCTCACTTACTTTTGGTCGGACAGCGTGTCACACACAACTTGATCCGGATCGGGAGTCGGCATGAGCAACAGGGTTTTCGTCGTCGGGGTGGGGATGACGAAGTTCGAGAAGCCGGGGGCGCGCGAGTGGGACTACCCCGACATGGCGCGGGAGGCGGGGACGAAGGCGCTCGAGGACGCGGGCATCGACTACCGCGAGGTGCAGCAGGCGTACGTCGGCTACGTGTACGGGGAGTCCACGTCCGGGCAGCGCGCGGTCTACGAGCTGGGGCTGACCGGCATTCCGATCGTCAACGTCAACAACAACTGTTCCACCGGATCCACCGCGCTCTATCTCGCGACGCAGGCGGTTCGCAGCGGTCAGGTCGACTGCGCGCTCGCGCTCGGGTTCGAGAAGATGCAGACCGGTTCCCTCGGCACGACGTACGACGACCGCGAGCAGCCCATGATGCGGCACCTGCTCGCGCTCGCGGAACTGCAGGAGTTCGCGATGCCGCCCGCGCCGTACATGTTCGGCGCCGCCGGCAAGGAGCACATGGAGCGCTACGGCACCACCGCTGAACAGTTCGCGAGGATCGGCGTCAAGAACCACCGGCACTCGATCAACAACCCGTACGCGCAGTTCCAGGACGAGTACACGCTCGAGGACGTGCTCGCCTCGAAGCCGATCTACGGCCCGCTCACCAAGCTGCAGTGCTCGCCGACGTCGGACGGTTCCGGTGCCGTGGTCGTCGCGAGCGAGGACTTCGTCGACCGCCACGGGCTCGCGGGCCAGGCGGTCGAGATCGTGGGCCAGGCGATGGTCACCGACCTGCCGAGCACGTTCGAGGACCGGAGCGCGATCAGCCTGGTCGGCGCCGACATGACCCGCACGGCCGCCCGTCTCGTCTACGAGCAGGCCGGGATCGGTCCGGCCGACATCGACGTCATCGAACTGCACGACTGCTTCTCCACCAACGAGCTGCTCACGTACGAGGCGCTCGGGCTGTGCGCCGAGGGTGAGGGCGGCAAGCTCGTCGACGCCGACGACACCACGTACGGCGGTCGCTGGGTGGTCAACCCGTCGGGAGGCCTCATCTCGAAGGGACACCCGCTCGGCGCGACCGGCCTTGCGCAGTGCAGTGAACTCACGTGGCAGCTGCGGGGGACCGCCGACAGGCGGCAGGTCACCGATGCCACGGTGGCGCTCCAGCACAACATCGGGCTCGGCGGCGCCGTCGTCGTCACCGCGTACCGACCCGCAGAACGCTGAATCCTTCCGTCCCACAATCCTCCAGGAGTAGTCATGGCTTCCGTTTCCGTCTCCGCCGCCCTGCCCGCCGCGCCCGACAAGGCGTGGGACGCCCTGTCCGACCTCTCCCGCTGGGAGGAGTGGCTGACGATCCACCAGGGCTGGAAGAGCGAGCTGCCCACCGAGGTCCGAATCGGCGCCACCTTCACCGAGGTGGTTTCCGTGATGGGCATGGCCAACAAGATCGAGTGGACCGTCACCGAGGTCGAGGTGCCGAGGCTGGTGAAGATCGCCGGCACCGGCATGGCCGGTGTCACGGTCGAATTCACGCTCCGGGTCGAGCCCGACGGCTCGGGCTCGAAAGCCGTCATCGACGCGAGCTTCAAGGGCACGATGATCGTCGGCCCGATCGGCAAGGCCGTCGCCAAGAACGCGGCCGCCGATCTCGAGGCGTCGCTCGCCAAGTTTGCCGAACTGGTCGGGTAGCGGGATGACCACGCCCACTGTCGAATTCGACACCTCCGGGCTCGGGGTGTGGACCGACCCCGAACGGTTCGAGGTCACCGCCGAACGCATCGCCGAATACGCGGCCGCCACCAACGACCCCATCGAGCGGCACCTGCGCGGCGAGATCGCTCCGCCGGTGTTCGCCGTCGTGCCGGCATTCACCTCGATGGCGCCCGCGGCGCTGTCGGTCGCGCCCGTCGAACTGCTCATGAAGCTGGTGCACGGCGAGCAGGACTTCCACTTCCACCGTCCGATCCGGCCCGGCGACGCCCTGGTGGTCCGCGCGAAGCCGGTCGGTTTCACCGGTCGGGAGAACGGTTCCACCGTCGTCGTGTACGTCGAGACTCGAACGGACGGTGGGGAACTGGTCAACGAACAGTGGATGACGGCGTTCTTCCGCAAGGTCGACGCCGGACCCGGCCTCGGTGACCAGGCGCCGCCGCACCGGTTCGACGAGGCGCTGCCGGCCGCGGATCCGTCCGCCGTCGTCACCGCGCACATCGACGACGACCAGACGTTCCGGTACTCGCCGGCGTCGGGCGATCCCATGCCGATCCACCTGGACGACGAGATCGCCCGCATGTCCGGACTGCCCGGCATCATCAACCACGGGCTGTGCACGATGGCGTTCACGTCGTGGGCCGCGCTCACCGAGTTCGCCGACGGGGATGTCGAACGGCTGAAGCGACTCGCGGTCCGCTTCGCGAAACCCGTTCTGCCCGGGCAGCACATCGAGACCCGATTCTGGAGAACGACCTCAGAACCCGGCACCTCGACCTATGCGTACGAGACCGGTGTCGGCGACGACCTGGTGATCAAGGACGGCCTCGCCGTCATCGCAGATCGACCCGCCGGCTGATCCGGCGACTGACTTCGTGACGAGAGGGGAACACATCATGGGAACACTGGACGGGCGCGTCGCGATCATCACCGGCGCGGGACGGGGCATCGGCCGCGAGCACGCACTGCTGTTCGCGCGGGAGGGCGCGGCGGTGGTCGTCAACGATCTCGGCGGCGCCAACGACGGCACCGGATCCGACGCGGGTCCGGCGCAGCAGGTGGTAGACGAGATCGTCGCCGCGGGCGGACGGGCGGTCGCGAACACCGACAACGTCGCCGACTGGGCCGGTGCCGAGGCGCTCGTCGCCCAGGCGGTGCGCGAGTTCGGTCGCCTCGACATCCTGGTGAACAACGCCGGCATCCTGCGTGACAGCTTCATCGCGGGCATGGAGGAGAGCCAGTGGGACGCCGTCATCGCGGTGCACCTCAAGGGGCACGCCGCGACGCTGCACCACGCCGCCGCGTACTGGAAGGCGCAGGCCAAAGCCGGTGAGCCGGTTCAGGCCTCGGTGATCAACACGGCGTCGGCGTCGGGCACGTTCATGCCCAACGCGGGGCAGGCAAACTACGGGGCCGCGAAGGCCGGCATCGCCGCCCTGACCCTGGTGGCGGCGGACGAACTCGAGCGGTACGGGGTGCGGGTCAACGCGATCGCGCCGATCGCCCGCACCCGGCTCACGCTCGCCACCCCCGGCATGGGGGCGCTGTTCGCCGCCGAGATCCCGGAGGGTGAGTTCGACGCGTTCGCGCCGTCGAACATCTCGCCGCTCGTCGGGCGCCTGGCGGCGGCCGACTGCAAGCTGACCGGCAAGGTGTACGCCGTCCAGGGCGGGGCGATCTCGGAGTTGATCAACTGGCACGGCGGCGACACCATCGAGAGCGACGGCCCGTGGACCGTCGGCGATCTCGCGGAACGACTGGGCTGAGCGCATGGGACGCAACGCGTACGAACTCGGACTCGGACTGAGCGACGAGCATGTGGCCCTCGCGGATTCGGTGCGCGCCTTCGCGGAACACACGATCACCGCCGAGCACGTGCGCGCTGCGGTCGAAGCGCGCACCGAGGACCGCTTGCCGCCGTTCTGGTCGGCGCTCGCCGGGCAGGACCTGCCGGGGCTCGCGGTGCCCGAGGACCGAGGCGGCCAGGGGGCCGGTCTGCTCACCCTCGCGGTGGCGCTCGAGGCGCTGGGACGGTCGGTCGCGCCGGGGCCGTTCGTGCCGACCGCGGCCGCCGCCGCGGTTCTCGGCGCGGCCGACTCCAAGATCGGGATCGAGGTGCTACCGGGTCTGCTCGACGGGACACGAACGGCGACAGTCGCTCTCGGACGCCCGCTCGCGGCAGATCCGGTGGGCGACGGCTACTCGCTGTCGGGGACCCTCGACGCGGTGGTCGCCGCCGAACACGCCGACGTGCTGCTGCTGCCGGCGCTCGTCGGCGACGTGGTGCGCTGGATCGTCGTGGACCGCGCCGACCTCACCGTCACCCCGCAGGACGGCGTCGACGTCCTTCGCGGATCCGCGCGGGTCGAGGCCGCCGCGCTCGCGGTCGGCGGCGACCGGATCCTCGACGGGCTCGGCGACCGCCGGGTGCGGTCCATCGTGTCGGTGGTGCTGGGCGCCGAGGCCGTGGGCGTGCTGTCCTGGTGCGTGTCGACGGCGGCCGAGTACGCGAAGACCCGCGTCCAGTTCGGCCGTCCGATCGGTCAGTTCCAGGGCGTCAAGCACAAGTGCGCGCACATGGGGATCGCGCTCGAGAAGGCGCGGGCCGTGATCTGGGATGCGGCGTCCGCGCTCGACAGCGACGACACGACAGCCGATTTCGCGGCCGAGGTGGCGGCGGTGATCGCGCCCGACGCGGCCGTGCAGGTGGCGCAGGACTGCATCCAGGTGCACGGCGGCATCGGGTTCACGTGGGAGCACGACGCGCACCTGTACTACCGTCGCGCTCTCGCGATCCGCGGCGTGCTCGGCACACGTGAGGAGCGGGTGGAGCGCGTCGCCGAGCAGTCGCTCGCGGGCGTGGTCCGGCAGTCGGAGTTGGAGCTGCCGGCCGCGGCCGAGGACCTGCGCGTGGCCGTGCGCGCGGCACTCGAGCCGATCGCCGCGATCGACGACGAGGACGAGCAGCTGATCGCGCTCGGCGACGGCGGCTGGGTGCAGCCGCACCTGCCGAAGCCGTACGGGCGCGGTGCGGGACCGCTCGAGCAGATCGTGATCGCGCAGGAGGTGAAGTCGGCGGAAATTGCGATGCCGCAGTTGCTGATGGGTGGCTGGGCGGTGCAGGCCGTGGTGGCGCACGGCTCGGAGAAGCAGAAGCAGGAACTGGCCGTGCCCACCCTGCGCGGCGATCTGGTGTGGTGCCAGCTGTTCTCCGAGCCCGGTGCCGGATCGGACCTCGCGTCGCTGACCACCCGCGCCGAGAAGGTCGACGGCGGATGGAAGATCACCGGCCAGAAGATCTGGACCACCGTCGCGCAGTTCGCGGACTGGGCGATGCTCATCGCCCGCACCGATCCGTCGCGGCCCAAGCACGAGGGCATCACGTACTTCGTGCTCGACATGTCGACACCGGGGGTCACGGTGCGGCCGCTGCGGGAGATGACGGGCTCGGCGTTGTTCAACGAGGTGTTCCTCGACGACGTCTTCGTCCCGGATGAGAACGTCGTCGGGGACGTGAACGACGGCTGGCACGTCGCCCGCACGACGCTGGCCGGCGAGCGGGTGGCACTGAGCCAGAAGATGGAGGCGTACGCGAGTGACAGGGATCTGCTCGAATTCGCGCGCGGCCGAGACCTCGGCCCGGTCGGACGGCATCGGTTCGGTGAGCTGATCGCCGAGAGTCAGGCGATCGATCTCATCGGGGCGCGGCTGGTGCTGAAACAGCTCTCCGGTGCGGACGTGAGCGCGACGTCGTCGGTCGGCAAGCTCCTGGGTATGGGTCTGGGCCAGGCGATCTCGGAGTTCGTGGTGGCCGAGCTGGGACCCGCGGGAGTGGTGGCGGTGCCCGGTGAGCCGAGCGACAAGGCGATGGAACAGCTCATCGCGGGCCGCGCGACGACGATCTACGGCGGCACCACCGAGGTGCAGCTCAACGTGATCGGCGAGCGGATGCTCGGGTTGCCCCGAGACTGAGACCGACCGGGTCTAGGCGGAAAGGTACGAATCGCTCAGTTTTGTACAGATCGCTCGGTTTTGTACAAAACTCGAATCGCCGCGAACCTAGTTCTGCGTCGAGCGCGATGGGTGCCCCGCCGGAACAACCGGCGGGGCACCCCGCGTCTCAGTTCTGCATTGCGCGCAACTCGAACTTGAGCACCTTGCCGGTCGGGGTGCGCGGCAGGTCGAGCGGGAACACGATCTCCTCGGGCACCTTGAAGCGCGCGATCTTGCTCCGCGTGTGCTTGATGATCTCGTCGGCGGTCGCGGTGGCGCCCTTCTTGAGGATGACGAACGCCTTGGGGCGCTCGCCCCACTTCTCGTGCGGCACACCGACGACCGCGACGTCGAGCACCGCCGGATGCGACATGATCGCCTGCTCCACCTCGACGGTCGAGATGTTCTCGCCGCCCGAGATGACGATGTCCTTGGCACGGTCCTTGAGCTGGATGTAGCCGTCGGGGTGCATGACGCCGAGGTCACCGGTGTGGAACCAGCCGCCCGCGAAGGCCTCCGCGGTGGCGTCGGCGTCGCGGAAGTAGCCGAGCATCACGTTGTTGCCGCGCAGGACGATCTCGCCCATCGTCTCGCCGTCGGCCGGCACGTCCACCATGTTCTCGTCCACGACGCGCGCGTTCTCGGCCTGCACCATGCCGACGCCCTGACGGGACACCAGCGCGGCGCGCTCCTCGGGAGAGCAGTCGTCCCAGGCCTTCTGGTACTCGCAGATCGTGTACGGCCCGTAGACCTCGGTGAGTCCGTACACGTGGACGAAGCTCATGCCGAGCGCCTCGAGCTGGGCAATGGTGGTCGGCGCCGGGGGTGCGCCGCCGTTGGTGATCCGCAGCGACGGAACCGGATGGGCGCGATCGGCACCCGCGATCGTGGTGCACACCGCCGGTGCGCCGCACAGATTCGTGATGCCGAGATCGTCGATCGCGTCCCAGATGGCGTCGGCGCGCACCGCCCGCAGACACACGTGGGTACCGGCGGCCTGCGTGACGGCCCACGGCGTGCACCAGCCGTTGCAGTGGAACATCGGCAGCGTCCACAGGTACTTGGTGTTGCCGTCGAACCCGTTGTGGAACGTCACGCCCAGCGAGTTCAGGTACGCGCCGCGATGGGTGTACATGACGCCCTTGGGCTTACCGGTGGTGCCGGACGTGTAGTTGATCGATATGACCTGCTGCTCGTCCTCGACGCCCCAGTGCAGCGGCTCGTCGGTCAGGCCGTCGCGGCTGCCGACGAACTCGTCGTACTGCGCCGTCACCACACCGGCGGGGACGTCGGGGTACAGGATCGTCGAGTCCGGTATCTCGACGATCTCCGCAACGCTGCCGACGTTCTCCCGCGCGGTGCGCACCGAGCCCACCAGCTCGGAGTCCACGAAGAGGATCTTCACGCCCGCGTGGTCGAGGATGTACTCGAGCTCGGCCCCGGCCAGGCGCGAGTTGAGCGCCACCAGCACGCCGCCGGCCAGCGGTACGGCGAAGTGCGCGATGAGCATCTCGGGGGTGTTGGGCGACAGGTACGCGACACGGTCGCCGGGTTCGATGCGCGAGCGCAGCACGCGGGCCAGCCGAGCGGACTCGTCGGCGAACTCGCGGTAGGTGTAGCTCCGGTCCCCGTGGACGATCGCGGTCTTGTCTGGGAACACCGTGGCCGAGCGGTCCAGGAAGCGCAGCGGACTGAGCGGGGTGTGGTTCGCCGAAGCGGACAGTTCGGACACGAGTACCTCCGTGGTGATTGCACGTGACGGGCGTTACAAACCGTCGGGGCGACGCTAAGGGCGGTGGTCCACCGGCCGCTACCCTCGAAAGTGGGTATCCGCGGTGGGTGCCCGCGCCGATCGAGCGAGAGTGTGCCGAACGAACAGATGACCGACACCCTGCGACCGAGCGACGAGGACGCGATCCGCGCCGAACTCCGGTACCTGCGCACCAGCACGTCGCTGCCGGTGCTGTTCGGGGGAACGGTCGACGGGCGCAGCCTGCGGCTGTCGGGGTTCGTCGGGACGCGCGGTGCGATGCTGCGAGACCTGACGATCGACACCGAATGCGGACTGGGTGGTCGGGTCATGGCCGAGCAGCGTCCCGGTGCCGTCCAGGACTACGCGCATTCGCGGCACATCACGCACGACTACGACCACGAGGTGGCGAGCGAGGGAATCGAGTCGCTGCTCGCCGCCCCCGTCGTGGTGCGCGGGAAGACCCGGGCCGCGGTGTACGGCGGCCTGCGGGCCAACCTCCCCATCGGGGACGTCGTCGCCGAGGCCGTCATGCGGTCCGCGCACAAGCTCGCGCACGAGATCGAGGTCCGGGACGAGGTGGACCGCCGGATCGTGATGATCGAAAACGGGCGCGCCGAGTCGGCGGGGCACCGGGACCCGAGGGTGTCGGAGGGGATCGCCGAGAGCTACCTGGCGTTGCGCTCGATCGCCGATCGGCTGGACGACGCAGCCCTGACGGCCGAGGTGGAGGCCGTCGAGCAGAAGCTGCGTGGGCTGACCACCGGGCCGTCGGTGCCGGCCAAGATCGCACTGTCCGCCCGTGAGTTCGAGGTGCTCGTGCACGTCGCGCTCGGCTGCCGCAACGCGGAGATCGCCGAGCGGCTGGGCCTACGGCTCGACACGATCAAGAGCTACATGCGCAACATCATGACCAAGCTCGAGGTCCGCAGCCGGCACGAGGCGGTCGTCGAGGCGCGGCGGCAGGGGCTCATTCCGTAGCCTGTCCCGCCGGCTCGGATCGGCGGATCATGTTCAGGACCAACGTGATCAGGCACAGAATCGCTGCGGCCACCGAGAACTCCGCAACCGCTGTCGCGGTTCCCTGATACGTCACGAGGAGCCCGGCCGCGATCGCCGGCACGCCCAGGCCGATGTACGTGACGGTGAAGAAGGCGGCCAGCACGGCTCCGCTCGACTCCGGGGCCTGCACCGCGACGGCCGCACCCACCCGCTGCATGCCGCCCGCGAAGGCCCAGCCGTGCCCGATGCCCACCGCCACCGTCACGACGAAGAGCAACGGCAGGCTCGGAATGCGGTCGACGACGAACAGTCCCACCGTCCCGGCGAACATCACCCCGAGTCCGATGCGTTGCGCGACAAGCGGATCGATGCCACGCATGCTCAGCTGCGACAGCACAGAACACCCCATCACGAGCGCGGCGGCCGCCGCGCCCACCAGGAGGTTGGAGACACCGAGCAGTTCCGCGATCCAGGACGGCACGACCGACTGGAACAGTCCCACCGTGGCCCAGGCGATCGCGGCCGGAAGCGTTGCCAGGACGAACACCGACCGGATCTCGCGCGGAAGGCGCGGTACCTCGACGAGGCGACGCGGGGTGCCGTCGGTCCGTCCGCGGCGTTCCGACTCGGCCGCTTTCGGGAGGGCCACGAGGGCGACGACGCCCGGGACGAGAGCCACGGCGAAGAGAACGTACGGCAGCACGGTGGAGTGGGGGAGGTACTCGGCGACTGCGCCCGCGAGGAGCGGGCCGAGTGCCGCACCCGCCGCGGTGCTCGCACTCGCCGCGCGGGCGGCGCGCACGGTGTCGCGCGCCGGTACGTGATCGAGCAGGGCCGCCGCTCCGGCGGCCGAGCAGGCGCCCACCGACACTCCCTGGAGGACGCGCCCCACGACGAGCCAGGCGGTCGCGTCGGCAACCGTGAGCACGGCGGCCCCGGCGAGCCCCACGACGAGGGCTGTCACCAGGACCGGGCGCCGCCCCACCCGGTCCGACAGCGGTCCGAAGAGGAAGAGCGCAGGAACGAGTGCGGCGGCGTACACCGCGAAGATCACCGTCTGGGTGACGGGGCTGAATCCGAAGTCTGCACGGTAGATGCCGTAGAGCGCGGTGGGCATGTTCGCGCCCACCAGCAGGATCGCCAGGACGTACCCGATGCCGTGGAAGTGGCGCGCCGGCCAGCGAGGTACGCGGTCGGCGGAGTTCTGTGGGTCGGTCCTGGAGCGTACGGAAGTCGTCGGCACGAATACATCCTACGTAGGACGTCCCATGTATTCTGGGTGAGGGCGGGCGGCGACTCGTGTGAGGATGAACCGGTGACGGTTGTGCAGAGGGAATCGGCTTACCAGCAGGCGCTGGACTGGATGCGCGTCCGGATCGCGTCGGGAGACTGGCCGATCGGCGAACGGATTCCCACCGAGCCCGAGCTGACCGAGCTGCTCGGCGTGGGTCGCAACACCCTCCGCGAAGCGATCAAGTGCCTCACCTCCACCGGGATCCTGGAGATCCGCCGAGGGGACGGGACGTACGTGTGCGCTCGCACCGACATCGGCGGGCTCCTCACCCGTCAGGTCGCGGTCTCGGAGATGCTCCACGTCTACGAGGTCCGGCGGGCCCTCGAACTCGAGGCGGTGCGGCTCGCGTGCGCCCGCCGCACCGACGACGACATGCGGCGTCTGCGCGAGGCACTCGATCTACGGAACGAGACCGGCCGCAGCGGGGACGGCGCCGCGTTCGCCGACGCCGATCTCGCATTCCATGTCGCGGTCGTCGCCGCAGCCCACAATCCGGTCCTCGACGAACTGTTCGCCGGAATCTCGGAGCCGCTGCGCGCCACCTACGACTTCACCGAGGGCGTCCACGAACCCGAACTCGGGGCCGGGCATCATCAGAACGTCGTCGACGGGATCGTGCAGGGCGACGAGTCGCTCGCCATGCGCGGCACGTGTGGTCATCTGGACCTGTTCGTCGCCGGGGTGCACGAACGCCAGGCTGATGGCGAGGGCTCGACGGACGCCGGGTAGAAATCTCGAGAAGTACATTTCCCGTTCGAAAGGCGTTCTCCACGTGGCAATCTACCGGCTCGGCGACCTGGTGCCCGACGTCCACCCGACCGCGTTCGTGCACCCCGAGGCGGTTGTCGTCGGCGCGGTGACCGTCGGCGCCGAGGCCTCGATCTGGCCGTCGGCGGTGCTGCGGGCCGACTACGGGACGATCAGCGTGGGCGCGCGCACGTCCATCCAGGACGGCACCGTGCTGCACACGTCGGCGGCCTGGCCGACGGTGATCGGCGCGGGGTGCGTCGTCGGGCACAACGCGCACCTCGAGGGTGCGGTCGTCGAGGACGGATGCCTCATCGGATCGATGTCGACGTGCCTGCAGCGAGTGGTGGTGGGCACAGGCAGCCTCGTCGGTGCGGCCGCGCTCCTCACCGAGGGGACCGTCGTCCCGCCGCGTTCGCGTGTGCTCGGTGCGCCGGCAACCGTTGCGCCGCATCCGAATCCGGACGAGTTCGCGGATGGAATTCGACGTGGCGTGGCGACGTACGTCGCGAATGCCGCACGCTACCTGTCGGAGATGGAACGCATCGGCTGATCGCGGCGGTTGTCGCCGTCGTCGGTGGCGGAGTAGGGTGTCGTCGTTCGTGTCGAACCTTGCCCGCGTGCGGTCGCGGGATTTCGAGGAAAGAGGAGGTGGGGCTAGTCATGAGTAGCCAACCTCCGAGTACCAGCTGAAACTCAGGCAATCCACGCCATCCGATCGGGTGGCGTTCGACTGGTGTCTGCTGCCGCCGTGACCGACGGCGCCGCCGCGGACCTTCCCGAAAGCCGTGTTCGCCATGCGTGACAAGCGTCCCAACCGCTCGATCCTTCCTCGGCGTGCCGCCGGTACCGCCGACGACACCGTCTCGCCCGAGCATTCGATGGCTCCGCGCCACCCGGGCCAGACGCCGGCCGCTCAGCAGCAGCGTGCGGTCGAGTCGAGTGTCGTCAACAGTGCGGTGTACCGCGACGGCCGGCGCATCGCCTCGCCGTCGACCCTCGCCGAGGCGCTCGCGAGTCTGCCGGACGCGTCGTCGATGGCCTGGATCGGACTGTACCGTCCGGACGACGCGCAATTGTACGCGGCGGCAAAGCAATTCGACCTGCACGAGCTCGCGGTCGAGGATGCGATCGTCGCGCATCAGCGCCCCAAGCTCGAGCGGTACGGCGACACGCTGTTCGTCGTGCTCCGCGCTGCCCGCTACCTCGACGAGTCGGAGAGCGTCGACTTCGGCGAGCTGCACATCTTCTGCGGCCCCACGTTCGTGCTCACCGTCCGGCACAGCGAGTCGCCGGACCTGTCGAACGTTCGGCACCGTATGGAGAGCGATCCCGAACTCCTGAAGCTCGGTCCCGAGGCCGTGCTCTACGCGATCCTCGACGCCGTCGTCGACGGGTACGCGCCGGTCGTCGCGGGCCTGCAGAACGACATCGACGAGATCGAGACCGAGATCTTCAGCGGCGATCCGATGGTGTCGCGGCGCATCTACGAGCTCTCGCGCGAGGTCATCGAGTTCCAGCGCGCCACCAAGCCGCTGCTCGGCATGCTCCGGGCGCTGTCGGCGGGCTTCGACAAGTACCAGACCGACGAGGAACTGCAGAAGTACCTGCGCGACGTCACCGACCACGCCACGACGGTCGTCGAGCGGGTGGACGGATTCCGGGAACTGCTCGCCAGCATGCTCACCGTCAACGCGACGCTGGTCTCGCAGGCGCAGAACGAGGAGATGCGTAACCTCACGCAGGCCAGCTACGCGCAGAACGAGGAGATCAAGAAGATCTCGTCGTGGGCGGCAATCCTGTTCGCGCCCACGCTGATCGGCACCGTGTACGGCATGAACTTCGACAACATCCCCGAGCTGCACTGGGCCGGCGGCTACCCGTTCGCACTGATGCTGATGTTCCTCACCTGTTTCAGCCTCTACCGGATCTTCAAGAAGCGCGGCTGGCTGTAGCGCGTTCGGCGCGTTACAGTCTCGGCTGTGACCGGACCGCGCGTGATCGACCTCGGGATGCTGCTGACGCGGCGTCGCCATGTCGATTTCGCGCTCGTGTGCACCTGCGGTTGTCGTCGGTCCTGATCGACCCCGACGACACTTTCGCCGGGCCGCCCTCGGCTGCCCGCATCCGCACTCTCACGACAGGTTCTTCCATGACCACAGCTTCCGTCTCGCATCTGTCCGCCATCACCTCCGCGACCGCCGACGCCGTTGCGGACGACGCTTCCAAGGCACACGTCGTCTTCCGGGCGAAGGCCCAGGCGCACGACGCCGTCGCCAGCACCGTCTCGCTGGGTAAGTACACGGTGGAGGTCGACGAGCCGCCGGCCCTCGGCGGCGACAACGCGGCGCCCAACCCGGTCGAGTACTACCTGGCCTCGCTGCTGTCCTGCCACGTCGTCACCTACCGGTTCTGGGCCGAGCGCCTCGGGATCGTGGTCGACGACATCAAGGCCCGAGCCGAGGGTGACCTCGACGTCCGCGGCTTCTTCGGGTTCGACGACGCCGTCCGCCCGGGCTTCGGGGAGGTCCGGGTGGTCGTGACCATCACCGGACCGGAATCGCGCGAGCGCTACCTGGAACTGCACGCGGCGGCCGAGGCACACTGCCCGGTGCTGGACCTGACGCGTAACCCGACGCCGGTCGTCTCGGTGCTCGAAACCGTCGAGGCGAACGGCTGATCGACCGTCGGCGCTGTTCGTCGAAGCCGGCGAACAGCGCTGACGTCCGTCCCCGGTTCACGGGCGCGGCGGCAGGATCCGGCACAGCGCGGCGAGTGCCGGGGTGAGCGCGTGGTCCGACGGCGCCGCGTAGCCGACGACCAGGCCGTCGAAGGCGGGCGCGGCATCGGGATGCCGGTAGCCCGCGAGCCCGTCGAGTGCAATGCCCTGCGCTGCAGCGGCTTCCACGGTCGATGCCTCGGTGCCGGGCGGCAGTCGCAGCACGGCGTGCAGTCCCGCGGCGATGCCGGTGGGTTCGATGTGTGGTGCGTGCTCGGCGAGAGCGGCGGCCAGACGGTTGCGGCGAGCCCGATAGCGCAGACGCATCTGCCGGACATGCCGGTCGTAGGCCCCGGAGTCGATCAGATCGGCGAACGTGAGCTGGTCGACCACACCGGTCCACCGTTCACGCCGGCCCTTGACCTCCAGCACGGCGTCGACCAGCGACTCCGGCAGCACCATCCAGCCCAGGCGTAGGGCGGGCGAGAGACTCTTGCTGGCCGACCCGACATAGACGACGTGGTCGGGGTCGAGAGCCTGGACCGCGCCGACCGGTTCGCGGTCGTACCGGAACTCACCGTCGTAGTCGTCCTCGATCACCGTGCCGCCGCGCCGGCGTGCCCATTCCACCGCCGCGTGGCGGCGCACCGGATCCAGCGGGCCGCCGATCGGGAACTGGTGGGCCGGCGTGAGCAGTGCCGCGCAGACATCGTCGTGGTCGTCCAGTTCCGATGTCCGGGAGCCGTGTTCGTCCAGGCCCAGCGGCACGGTCCGGACACCCGCGGACGCCAGCAGAGTGCGGTGGAACGCCAGACCGTACGCCTCGACTGCCAGCGTCCCGCGCAGCACGCCGCCGCCGAACAGCAGACGCAGGGCGTCGGAGAATCCGGCGCAGATCACGATGCGCTCGGGCTCGGCGCGCACACCCCGGGCACGGGCGAGGTAGTGCGCGAGCGCGGTCCGCAACTCGAGTCGCCCCTGGGGGTCACCGGGCCCGAAGGCGCTGTTGGGTGCGTTCGTGAGCGCGCGGCGCGTCGAGGTCGCCCATGCCTTCCTCGGGAAGGCGGAGGCGTCGGGCAGTCCCTGCAGGAGATTGTGCTCGGGCACGGCGGTCGCGGTGGTCGGTCTCCCGGGCGTGCGCGGCCGCGGGAGGGCCGCGGAGCGTTCCGCCACGCGGGTGCCCGAACCCTGGCGTGCGGTGAGCCAGCCCTCGGCGACCAGTTCGGAGTAGGTGGCGGCGACGGTGTTCCGCGCGATGCCGAGGTCGGCCGCGAGCGACCGATAGGGCGGAAGTGCGGTCCCCGCGGCGAGTCGGCCGTCCTGGATCGCGGTGCGCAGCGCCTCCGCGAGAGCTGCTCGGCGCGAACCGGTTCCGGTCAGCTCCAGGTGCAGGTCGGAGCCGAGCCGTTCGGCGAAATTGACCCATGATTTCGACATCGGAATGCACCTCTCGGGTGGTCTATTCGCTCCCTACCGTAGTGGTCATGACTACTACCGCCGCCCCTCGACTCACCTTCGCCGACGCCGCCCCGAAGGCATTTCGGGCCCTGCTCGGTCTCGACGCCGCTGCCCGCGAGGGCGTCGACCCGGCGCTGATCGAGCTGATCCAGATCCGCTCCTCCCAGCTCAACGGCTGCGCCTACTGCCTGCACATGCACGTGGGTGACGCGCGCGCGGCGGGCGAGGACGACATGCGCCTGCACATGGTCGGGGTGTGGCGGGAGGCGCGGCACTTCTTCTCCGAACGCGAACAGGCCGCGCTCGCGCTGACCGAGGCCGTGACGCTGATCGCCGGCGGAGTGCCGGACGCCGTGTATGCCGAGGCCGCGGCGCACTTCGACGAGTCGGAGATGGCCCACGTCCTCGCGGTCATCTTCACGATCAACACGTGGAATCGGCTCGCGATCAGCACCGGCAAGATCGCCGGCACCGACGAGCGTCGCCGACCCTGACGGCGAAGCGCAGCGCGAAGACGGCCAACGGGTGCCACTATGGACCCCGTGCATCTCCCGATCGCGCCACCCCTGCAGCCGATGCTGGCCAAGGCCGCATCCGGAGTGCCCGAACAGCCCGCCGGCGAACCCGTGTGGTCGTACGAGCCGAAGTGGGACGGGTTCAGGGCCATCGTGTTCCGTGACGGCGACGACGTCGTTCTCGGCTCGCGCGGAGGCAAGGACCTCGCGCGCTACTTCCCGGAGATGGTCGACGCGGTCCGCGCGGAGTTGCCGCAACGGTGCGTCGTCGACGGCGAACTGGTGGTGCCACGCGAGATCGGCGGACGCACCCGGCTGGACTGGGGCTCGCTGTCCGAACGCATCCACCCCGCCGACAGCCGGGTGAGGCTGCTCGCCGCCGAGACCCCGGCCCAGTTCATCGGGTTCGACCTGCTGGCGCTCGGCGACGACGACTACACGAAGCGTGCGTTCGCGGAGCGCCGGGCGGCGCTGCTCGGGGCGATCGGTGGCGGGCCGAGTTGTCACCTCACCGCCGCGACGCTCGACGCCGCGACCGCCGAACGCTGGTTCGAGACGTTCGAGGGTGCCGGACTCGACGGTGTCGTCGCCAAGCGGCTCGACGGCCACTACCTGCCGAACAAGCGGGAGATGGTGAAGGTCAAGCACTCCCGGACGGCGGATGTCGTGGCGATCGGCTACCGGCCGCACAAGAGCCAGCCGGGCATCGGATCGATCCTGCTGGGCCTGTACGACGGCGGCGAACTGCACATGGTCGGTGGCGCATCGGCGTTCACCGCGAAGCGCCGCGTCGAACTGCTGGCCGAACTCGAACCGCTGCGGGTGGGCGACGACGTCGTCGCCGAGGGCGAGGCGACGCGATGGCGGTCGAGCGCCGACCGGAGCTGGGTGCCACTGCGTCCCGAACGGGTCCTCGAGGTCGCGTACGACCAGATGGAGGGCGGCCTGGGGGAGCGGGGCAGCCAGGCCGGAGTCCGGTTCCGGCACGCCGCCCGGTTCCTGCGCTGGCGTCCGGACCGCGACCCGGCGTCGTGCACGTTCGAGCAACTCGAGGTCCCGCTGCGCTACGACCTCGCCGACGTACTCACGGGAGAGAGCTGAAACATGGCGGCCACCAAGCGTTCTCCGGCGGAGGAGCTCGACGTCGACGGCGTGGCCGTCCGGCTGTCGAATCCCGACAAGATCTACTACCCGCGGCTCGGTCCCGAGGGCGGCACCAAGCGGCACCTCGTCGAGTACTACCTCAAGGTCGCGACCGGCGGTGAGCTGCTGCGAGCACTGCACGACCGGCCCACGCACCTGCAGCGTTACCCGGACGGGGTCGAGGGCGAGGAGATCTACCAGAAGCGGGTGCCGGCCAAGCGGCCCGAGCATGTGGCGTCGTGCGAGGTCACGTTCCCGTCCAAGCGCACCGCGGACGTGCTCCGGGTGCGCAGCGCCGCCGACATCGTGTGGGCCGCGAACCTCGGCACCGTCACGTTCCACCCGTGGGCGGTGCGCTGCCCCGACGTCGAGCATCCGGACGAACTGCGGATCGACTTCGATCCGCAGCCCGGCACCGACTTCGACGACGCCCGCCGCGTCGCACTGGACGTCATGCAACCGCTGCTCGACGAACTCGGACTGATCGGGTTCCCGAAGACGTCGGGCGGGCGCGGACTGCACGTCTACATCCGGATCGAGCCGCGCTGGGACTTCGTCGAGGTGCGCCGCGCCGGGATCGCGCTGTGCCGGGAGATCGAGCGGCGCAGCGGTGACCGGGCCACCACCCACTGGTGGAAGGAGGAGCGCGGCAAGCGCATCTTCCTCGACTTCAACCAGAACGCCCGCGACAAGACGATCGCGTCGGCCTATTCGGCGCGCAACACCCCGATCGCGACCGTCTCTACCCCGGTGACCTGGGAGGAACTCGCGTCCGTCGAGCCCGACGACTTCACCATCGCGACCGTTCCGGCACTGCTCGCCGGCCGCGGCGACCCGATGGCGACGCTCGACGACGTCGCGCACTCGCTCGACGTCCTGCTCGAGATGGCCGAGCGGGACGCGGCCGCTGGACTGGGGGATCTGCCGTACCCGCCGAACCATCCGAAGATGCCCGGCGAGCCCAAACGGGTGCAGCCGAGCCGCGACCGGGACCGCAAGGAGAACTGAAATCGGTCGCTTGACCAGGTAGTTCTTTCGCCCCGCTCATCGCGTATGTCTGTTTCGCTCCGCCGGAAACCCTTCCACGCTTACGCTGCGCCAATCACAATGGTGTGAGGAGCGGATCGGAGGTCGCGATGGCGATCCATGTGGAGCACGGCAACGCGCCGCGTACTGGGGCAACTGCCCCTGTTCGAGCCCCGCTCGGGCCGCCCACGGGCGTCCCGGCCGCCCCGCAGGCGCGCACCGAGATGCTGGTGCACCCGCGGTTCCTGTCCCTCGCGGACCGGTTCTTCTCCATGTACCGCCAGCCGCACAACGGCGGCGGAGCCCTCGTCGCCTACGTCCACGGCGAGAAGGTGCTCGACGTCTGGGCCGGGTACGCGGACCGCGACCGCCGGTGGGACAGCGACACCGTGTCGCTGTCGTTCTCCACGGGCAAGGGTGTCGCCAGCACCGTCACGCACCGGCTGGCCGAGCGCGGCATCGTCGACTACGACGCCCCCGTCGCCGCCTACTGGCCAGAGTTCGGCGCGGCGGGCAAGGACTCGATCACCATCCGGGACGTCCTGACGCATCGCGCCGGCCTGCACAAGGTCCGTGGCTTGGTGCCGGGACGCACCGGACTGCTCGACTACGAGACCGTCATCGAGGCTCTTGCGGCCGCGGCGCCGGATCCGCGTCGACTTCGGGGTCCCGGCTACCACGCCGTCACCTACGGGTGGCTGGTCGCGGAGACGCTGGCACGGGCCACCGGCAAGCCGTTCACCGAACTGGTCCGCGAGGAAATCGCGGAGCCTCTCGGGATGCCCGAGTTCTGGTACCGGGTGCCGCAGGCGCAGCGTGGACGGATCGCCAAGCTGTTCCCGCACATCAATCCCGGCGGCCTGGACTGGCGGATGACGTCGGCGGTCCTGTCCTTCGCGGGCCCGCTGCGCGGACTCGCCGAGGCCGCGATGCCCGACGGCTTCGACGAACTCGTCCGCAACCCCGCGGTGCACGACGCCGTGATGCCCGGGTGGAACGGCGTGTTCAGCGCCCGTTCGCTGGGCCGGATGTACGCCGCGATCGCGAACGGCGGCGTCATCGACGGCACCCGGTTCCTGCAGCCCGAGACCCTCGAGCAGATGGGGGCCGTGCAGACCCGCGACCGCGACTACGTGCTGGGCGTCAAGCTCGGGTGGCGGCTCGGCTACCACCCGCCGCTGCTGGCCAGCCGGGTCCAGCCCACCCGCGGGCTCGGGCACTACGGGGTGGGCGGCTCGGGCGCGTACGCCGATCCGGAGACGGGTCTGGCGCTGGCGTTCGTCACCAACCGGCTGGGCAACGCGGTCACCGCGCTCGGTGACCTGCGGTTGGCCAAGCTCGGCGCCGAGGCGCAGGCGATCATGCGTTCGTGAGGAGGTCTTCGGATGAGTGACCATGTCTATCGGGTGATCGAGATCGTCGGCTCGTCGAGCAAGGGCGTCGACGCCGCGATCGCCAACGCCGTCAGCCGGGCGAACGCGACCATGCGGAATCTGGAGTGGTTCGAGGTGATCGAGACCCGCGGTCACATCGAGGACGGGGCCGTGGCCCACACCCAGGTGACGTTGAAGGTCGGCTTCCGACTCGAGTGACCCCCGACTCGAGTGATCCCGGGACGCACCGATCACGTTCCGACGCAACGGAACCTCGACCGAAACTGAAACACGTTATAGTCTGAGCGAGAATGTCGGTCTCGGTGGGTACGCACAGGTAGGGAAACAACTGTGGCTTATGTGATTACGCAGGCATGCTGCAACGATGCATCGTGCGTGGATGTCTGTCCCGTCAATTGTATCCATCCGACGCCGGACGAGCCAGAGTTCGCCACCACCGAGATGCTCTACATCGACCCGCAGACGTGCATCGACTGCGGCGCGTGCGTCGACGAGTGCCCCGTCGACGCCATCTTCGGTGAGAACGAGCTCAGCGAGGCGCACTCGATGTACCCGGAGATCAATGCCGCGTACTTCGAGAAGCACCCGATCGGTCCGGACTGGCCCGAGCTGGCCTCGCCGCGGAAGCTGAGCGCCGATCTGGGCACGCTGCGTGTCGCGATCGTCGGGTCCGGCCCGTCGGCCTGCTACGCCGCGATCGAACTGACCTCACGCCCGCGCGTCGAGGTCGACATCTTCGACCGCCTGCCCACGCCGTACGGACTCGTGCGGGCCGGCGTCGCCCCCGACCATCCGGGCACCAAGGGCGTCGCGGACGTGTTCCGTTCGGCCCTCGGCAAGCGCTCGGTGCAGTGCCACTTCAACGTCGAGGTGGGGCAGCACGTGAGCCACGAGGAGCTCCTCGAACATCACCACGCCGTCATCTACGCGGTGGGCGCGGCCAGCGACCGTCGTCTCGGGGTTCCGGGCGAGGACCTGCCCGGATCGCACGCCGCCACCGAGTTCGTCGCCTGGTACAACGGCCATCCCGACTACGCGCACCACGAGTTCGACCTCTCCGGTGAGCGTGCGGTCATCGTCGGCAACGGCAACGTCGCGCTCGACGTCGCCCGCGTCCTCGTCACCGATCCGGACGAGCTGGCCAAGACCGACATGGCGGAGCACGCCGTCGAGGCGCTGCGCCACAGCAACATCCGTGAGGTCGTCATCGTCGGCCGACGCGGGCCCGCGCAGGCCGCGTACACCAACCCCGAACTGATCGCGCTCGGACAGATGACCGATGTCGACATCGTCGTCGATCCGGACGAGGTGATCCTGGATGCGGCCAGCCGCGAGTGGATCGACGGACCGGACTCCGAGCCGTCCGAGAAGCTCAAGGTGCGGCAGGCCGAGGAGTTCGCCAAGCGGACCACCGCGGACGGACGCAAGCGCATCGTGCTGCGCTTCCTCGCCTCGCCCGAGGAGCTCACCGGCAACGACCACGTCGAGGCCATCCGCCTGGTGCGCAACGAACTCGTCGCCGAGGAGGCGGGCAAGCTCTCGGCGCGTCCGACCGACCGCACCGAAACCCTCGAGACCGGCCTGGTGCTGCGGTCGATCGGTTACAAGGGCCTGCCGATCGCCGATCTGCCGTTCGACGAGCGCCGCGGCGTCGTGCCCAACGAGAACGGACGGGTCATCGACCCGGAGACCGGCAAGCCCGTCCCCGGCGTGTACGTCGCGGGCTGGATCAAGCGCGGGCCCACCGGCGTCATCGGCACCAACAAGCACTGCTCGGCGGCCACCGTCGATCTCCTGCTGTCCGACTTCTCCGACGGAATGCTGCCCCAGCCGTCCAGCGAGCGTGAGCACCTCGGCCGGATCGTCGGGGAGCGTCAGCCCGACGTCGTCGACTTCCAGGGCTGGCAGCGGATCGACAAGCAGGAACGCGCACTCGGCGCCGAGAGTGGACGTTCCCGCACCAAGATCGTCGACATCGCCGCGATGCTCGAGATCGCACGCGGCGAGGCCGGCTGAGGGGCGTAGCGGTTCGCGGCGGGTCGGTTGTGGGACGCGCGTCCGGTATGGCTGAATAAGACGTACCGGACGCCCGCTGTGGCGGCGCGACCGTGGCACGGTGTCGTCGAGCGAGGGGGTACGGACATGACCGGGCAGATCGCAGGACGTGGTCGGCAGAGGTGGTTCGTCCGGGCGGCAGCCGTGCTCGTCGGGGTCACCGCGGCCGGTGCCGCGCTCGTCGCTCCCGCGCAGGCCGCGCCGCTGTTCCCCGGCAGCGCGGAGATCCCCGGCGTCCAGCTTCCCGCGCTCGAGCTGCCGCAGATCCCCACGCCGCCACTGGTGCTCCCGCCGGGATTCGAGCTGCCACGTGAGATCCAGGCGTTGCTGCCGGCCGGCCTGGTCGTGACGGCTCCGCCGCCGCTCGGGCCCGCGAACTTCTCGGCACCGTCGCTGAATCCGGCACCCGGCGAGGTGGTGGGCATCGCGCAGCCGATCATCATCCGCTTCAACGAGGCCGTCGGTGATCGCGCCGTCGCCGAGCGGGCCATGCGGGTCACCACCGACCCGCCGGTCGAGGGGCACTTCTACTGGATCAACGACAAGCAGGTCCGGTGGAAGCCGACCCAGTTCTGGCCCGCCAACATCCAGGTCACCGTCCAGGCCGGCGACGCGCAGTCCACGTTCTCGATCGGCGACGCCCTCGTGACCGTCGCCGACGACAACACCAAGCAGATCACCGTCACCCGCAACGGCGAGATCGTCAAGACGATGCCGACATCGCTCGGCAAGCCCGGCTACGAGACCCCGAACGGCACCTACATCGTGGGTGAGAAGTTCCGCGACATGTACATGGACTCGTCCACGTACGGTGTGCCGATCGACGCGCCCGAGGGCTACCGGACGTACGTCGAGTACGCGACGCGAATCTCCTACAGCGGCATCTTCGTCCACGCCGCGCCGTGGTCGGTGCAGCAGCAGGGCTACAGCAACGTCAGCCACGGCTGCCTCAATGTCAGCACCGAGGACGGCCGCTGGTTCTTCGAGAACGCCAAGAAGGGCGACCCGGTGATCGTGCAGAACACCGCCGGCGGCATCCTCAGCGGCGCCGACGGGCTGGGGGACTGGAACCGTTAGTCCCACGGCCTGAGATATTGATGCCATGACCGTGACCCGTTCGATCCTGCTGTTCGTCCTGGCCGCGCTGTTCGAGATCGGCGGGGCCTGGCTGGTGTGGCAGGGCGTGCGCGAGCAGCGGGGCTGGCTGTGGGTCGGCGCCGGGATGATCGCCCTCGGCATCTACGGGCTGGTCGCCACGCTGCAGCCCGACGCCAACTTCGGCCGCATCCTCGCCGCGTACGGCGGTGTGTTCGTGGCAGGTTCGCTGCTGTGGGCGGTGGTCATGGACGGCTTCCGGCCGGACCGCTACGACATCATCGGGGCCGCGATCTGCCTGTGCGGTGTCGGCGTGATCATGTACGCGCGCTGAGGTATTCGATAACCGTCGGTCAGTGCTGGAAGACGCTGATGTCGCCGGGTTCGGTCTCGAGCACGTCGCGGCGGAAGCGCCACAACCAGAGAAAATAGGCGGCGCCGACCAGGATCAGTGCGGCGACGAGCACGACCGGCACCCGTGCCTCGACGGGCGAGACCACCACGAACAGCACGATCACCATCCACACCAGCGCACCGATCGCCACCGGCAGTTCGAACCGCCCGAGGTTGAAGGCGCCGGCTCTGCGGTCCAACCGTCCGCGCACCGCCAGGTAGAGGACGATCGTCCCGCCGTAGACGATCACCGTGAGGATCGTCCCGGCCACGATGAGTTTCAACAGCGCGGCACCCGGCAGCGCGAGCATCAGCACCACCGCGACGACGCAGATCAGGATCGTCGCCGGGATCGGGGTCTGCGTGCGCGGATCGATCCGCCGCATCAGGCCCGAGGCGGGAAAGCGGGAGTCGCGGGCCATCGCGAAGACGATCCGCGAGCACGCGGCCATGGTCACCATCCCGGCGCCGAAGAACGCGAAGGTGATCGCGACGAGCAGGATCCGCTCCACCACCGGGCCGAGTTGATCGCGCATGATCGCCGCGACCGGCGAGGCGCTCTCGCTGATGCGCGGGACGTCGTCGATCGCGACGGTGAGCGCAATCAGGAACACGAACCCCAGCAGCGCGGCCGCCACAACCGACCCCACGATCGCGCGCGGAACGCTGCGGAACGGATCCTTCGCCTCCTCCGCCAGGTTCGCTGCGGCGTCGAAGCCGACCAGCGTCGCCAGTCCCATGATCATCGCGCCCATCAACCCGCCGCCGATCGCGAAGTAGTCGGGCGCATTTCCGGTGACACCCCGCGAGGTGAGGTTGTCGACCGCCCCGTTGCCGGTGACCGCCACGGCCACGACGAGGGCGATCGCCAGCACCATCACGATCACCAGCTCGAGACCGACCGCGCTCGCGTTGATCATCGCGACGATGCGGGTCGAGAACACGACGATCAGGGCCTGTGCAAGCACCATTGCCAGCGTGATCAGCCGCGCGGTGCCCTCGTCCTCCGCGATTCCGAACAGCGGCATGAAGGCCTGGCTGGCAAGGGCGTTGTCGACCGCGACGACACCGAAGGACAGGTAGCAGACGGTGAGCCAGCCGAACCCCCAGCCGATCTTCGGATTCGCCAGTCGTGAGGCCCACTGGTACGTGGAGCCGCTGAGTGGGATGCGGGCAGCGAACTGCGCGTAGACGAGCGCCACCAGGATCTGCCCGGCCGCGACGACGACCCAGAGCCAGATCCCGACCGGCCCCGCGTCCTGCAGGACGTCGTCGTACGTGCCGAAGATGCCGACCGCCACCGAGATGAACGCGAACGAGATCGCGAACACCTGGAACGAGCCGAGCGTTCGCTTCAGCTCCTGGTGATAGCCACTGTGCTCGACGGAACTCGTCCCGGTCTCGGCGTCCGTCGGAGCTTCCGCCACCGTGTCACCTCACCGTCCGTCGGGCACTGCGGGATCGGAGCGAACTGGTCTGTCTCCCATGGTGCCCCGGACGGATTCGCGTGTCAGCGTTGGTTCGGTTCCCTAAATTCCTGTGCCGCCACGCGCAGGGCGGCTCGCCGGTCAAGGAAACCGGCGAACCGCCCAGTCGGAGATCACCAGATCTTGACGCGCTTCTCCGGCTCCAGGTACAGCGCATCGCCCGGCTCGACGCCGAACGCGTCGTGGAAGCTGTCGAGGTTGCGGATCACGCCGTTGCAGCGGAACTCCGGCGGCGAGTGCGGGTCGACGGCGAGGCGTCGGATCGCTTCTTCCTTACGCGCCTTGGTCCGCCACACCTGCGCCCAGCCGAAGAACACGCGCTGCAGGCCGCTCAGCTCGTCGAGCACGGGAGCCTCGCTGCCCTCGGTCGCGATGCGGTACGCCTCGAGTGCGATCGACAGGCCACCCAGGTCGCCGATGTTCTCGCCGATCGTGAACTCGCCGTTGACGTGATGACCCGGCAGGTCCATCGGCTCGAAGTCGTTGTACTGCTCGATGAGTGCCTTGGTCCGCTTGCCGAACTCGGTGCGGTCGTCGTCGGTCCACCAGTCGATCATGTTGCCGTCGCCGTCGTACTTGGCGCCCTGATCGTCGAAGCCGTGCCCGATCTCGTGGCCGATCACCGCGCCGATGCCGCCGTAGTTGGCGGCGTCGTCGGCCTCGGGATCGAAGAACGGGGGCTGCAGAATCGCTGCAGGGAAGACGATTTCGTTCATGCCCGGGTTGTAGTAGGCGTTGACGGTCTGCGGCGTCATGAACCACTCGTCGCGGTCCACCGGACCGCCCAGCTTGGCGATGTCGCGGTCGTGCTCGGCGGCGTAGCCGCTGCGGTAGTTGCCCACCAGGTCGGCCGGGTCGATCTCGACGGCCGAGTAGTCCCGCCACTTGTCCGGGTAGCCGATCTTCGGGGTGAACTTCTCGAGCTTCGCCAGCGCCGCCTGCCGGGTCTCCGGGCTCATCCACTCCAGGTCGGAGATGTTGCGGCGGTACGCCTCCTGGAGGTTCTCGACCAGCACCTGCATACGCGCCTTGGACTCCGGCGGGAAGTGCCGCTCGACGTACTGCTTGCCGACGGCCTCACCGAGCAGGTCCTGCACCAGCGAGACGCCACGCTTCCAGCGTTCGCGGTTCTCCTCGGTGCCGCTGAGGGTCTTGCCGTAGAACGCGAAGTCCTCGGCGACGATCGCCTCGGTCAGGTACGGCGCCCGCGAATGCAGGACGCGCCACGTGGCCCACGCCTTCCAGTCCTCGATCGGACGCGACGTCCACAGTTCGGTGAACGACTCGACGAAGCCGGGCTGACGCACCACGATCTCGGCGAGCTGCTCCGGCGTCGCCTGCAGGCCGGAAATCCAAGCATCCCAGTCGAATCCGCCGTATTGCGAGTGCAGGTCGTCGAGGGTCACCAGGTTGTAGCTCAGCTCCGCGTCGCGGCGCTTGACGACGTCCCAGTGGCCGGCCGCGATCGCCGTCTCGAGATCGAACACGCGCTGCGCGTCGTACTCGATCCCGGCCAGATCGAACATCTTCCGGATGTGCGCGACGTACGCCTCGCGGATCGGGGCGTAGTTGTCCTCGCGGTAGTACGACTCGTCGGGCAGGCCGATGCCGGACTGCGTGAAGTGCACCAGATAGCGTGCCGAGTTCTTGGCGTCGGTGTCGACGTACTGCCCGATCGCGCCGCCCACACCGGTGCGCTGCAGGCGTCCGACGATGCCCGCCAGTTCGCTCAGGTTCCCGGCGTTCGCGACGGCCGCGAGTTCGTCGGCGATCGGGGACAGCCCGGCGGCCTCGACGGCGTCGGCGTCCATGAAGCTCGAGTACAGGTCACCGATCTTCTGCGCGTCGGTGCCGTGCGCCGCACCGGACTCGGACGCCTCCTGGATGAGCGTCTTCACGTCCTCCTCGGCCTTGTCGTACAGCGTGCGGAACGCGCCGTCCACCGCGCGGTCGGCCGGGATCTCGTACTCGTCCAGCCATTTGCCGTTGACGTGCACGAACAGGTCGTCCTGCGGGCGCGTGCCCGCGTCGATGTGGGTCAGGTCGATGCCGGAATGCTGCGCAGTCGTCATCGCTCCATCTTTACACCGTCTCGGTCGGGGCGTCCGGTCCTCGCGCACCAACCCCGGTGGCCGAATGTCACATGCGTTCACTCCGAATGGACGCATGTGACATTCGGCCACACCAGGGGCAGGGTCAGACGTCGATGCCCAGGTTGATCGCCGCGAGCAGGCGATCCGGCTGCCGCGACGTCGCCATGAGGCCGGCCGCGTCGTAGATGCTGTCGGTGTCGTTGCGGGTGTCGCGACCGGTGTGGTCGGTGTACGGCGAGACGGTGGAGAAGACCTCGTCGTTGAGGGTGTCGTCGAAGTACAACTGCGTGGTGAGCACAGTCTTCTTGTCGACGTGCACCTTGAGGTGGATGTGCACGGTGCGGCCGGTGTACCAGCCGGGGAAGATCGTCGTGAACCGCACGATGCCGTCGGCGTCGGTGGTCTGCGCGCCGCGCAGGTAGGTGCCATCGTCGGTGGTGGTCGCCTCCTGGTCGCCGACACTGTACGAACCGTCCGACGTCTCGCCGGATCCGCCCATGCCGCCGGGAGCACCTCCGCCCGGACCACCCATGCCCTCCGGAGGCGTGCCGCCGGGCGGCGGACCGCCCATGCCGCCCTGCGGTGGCTGGCCCATGCCGCCGGCACCGGGTCCGCCCATGCCACCGGCACCGGGTCCGCCCATGCCGCCGCCCTGGTTCGCGGCGACGGACCCGGACTCGAACCCCGAGTAGACGCCGCCCGCGTCGCAGTGCCAGATCTCGACGACCGCGTTCGCGACGGCGCCGGCGCTGCCGTCGGCGCTGCAGTTCACCAGGTCCTGCACCCGCATCGCGAGGTTCAGTTCGAGCCCGGGACGGTCCTCGCGGATGTCGCCGCGGATGGAGTCGACGTCGAACCAGTACGGCCCCTGCGTCTCCTCGACCGCCATGACGCACTGCGGGGCCTGGTCGAGCAGCGCGAGCAGTTGCTCGTCGACGGTGCCGGTGGCGCCTGCAGACGACGCAGAGGACGCCGAGGACGCCGAGGACGCAGCCGCTGACGTCGTGGTGGCCGTCGAAGAACTACCGCCACCACTGCACGCCGCGAGCAGTCCGCTCAGGCTGACGGTTCCGCCCAGTGCGAGCGCCCGTCGTCGGCTGATCCGCAGCCGACTCAGTTCCACGTCCTTGTTCACGCGACATCCTTCCTCGCAACGAATGATTCGATACGACCAATCGTCGGCGAGTGGGCTGGCGTGCGGCTGGACGTCTGCTGTGAGCTTCCTGGGAACCGAAACTCAGGCGTCGAGTCCCAGATTGATCGCGGCCAGGATCCGGTCGGGTTCGCGGACGGTCGCCACGAGGCCGGTGTCGTGGAAGATGACGTCGGTGTCGTTGCGGGTGTCGCGTCCGGGGTGGTCGGTGTACGGGGAGACGCTCGCGAAGACGTCGTCGCTGAGCGCGTCGTCGAGGTACAGCTGCGTGGTCAGCACCGTCCGGCGGTCGATGTGCACCTTGAGGTGGATGTGCACGGTGCGGCCGGTGTACCAGCCGGGGAAGATCGTCGTGAACTGGGCGATGCCGTTGGCGTCGGTGGTCTGCGCGCCGCGCAGGTAGGTGCCGTCGTCGGTGGTCGGGATCTGCCCGTCGTCGAGGCTGTACGACCCGTCGGACATCGTGACGATCGACGACGCGCCACCGACCGCCGGCGCCTCGGTGCCGCCGTTCGCCGCGACGGACGCGGCCTCGTAGCCGGAGTACACCCCGCCCGCGTCGCAGTGCCAGATCTCGACGACCGCGTTCGCGACCGCGGGCGCGTCGCCGCCGGGGCCGCAGTTGCGCACGTCCTGCACCCGCAACGCGAGGTTCAGTTGCAGGCCGGGACGGTCCTCGCGGATGTCACGACGGATCGAGTCGACGTCGAACCAGTACGGGCCCTGCGTCTCCTCCACCGCCATCGTGCAGCGCGGCGCCTCGTCGAGCAGCGCGAGCAGGCGCGGTTCGATGTCGCTCGGGACGGCGGTGGTGGTCGCGGCCGGGGCGGCGTCGGGATCCGCGCCGCCGCAGGCCGCCAGGACGCCGCTGAGCGTCAAGGTGCCGCCCAGCGCCAGCGCCCGTCGTCGGCTGATCCGCAGCCGACTCAGCTCCACGTCCCGGTTCATGCGGTGTCCGTCAGGACAACTGTGCGCTCGCCGCGGCCCGGATGAGCACCTGACCGGAGGCGTCGAGCAGTCGGGACTCGATCAGCGCGAGGCGGCGTCCGGCCCGGACGACCTCGGCCTCCGCGCGGATGGCGGGGCCGTCGGTGGCGGGGGAGCGGACGAAGTCGATGCGCAGGTCCAGGATCCGGTATCGCTGATCGGCGGCGGTGAGGGTCTGCGCGACGAGACCGTTCACGAGGTCGGCCGCGGTGATCAGGATGCCGCCCTGGATCGAGCCCAGGTAGTTGCTCATCCAGTCCTGCGGCGCGAATGTCGCTGTCAGCGAACCGCGTTCGACGTCCGCCAGGCGCAGGTCGAGCAGCCCGGCGAGGGGGCCGCGCGCGATCCGCTCCGATGCGATGCCGTCGACGATGTCCAGGCCGCCGCGGCCGGCCAGTTCGTCCGGGGCGGCGCACGGCTCGGGCGCGGGCACCGGGAGGCGCTGACCGCTCAACACCGCGTCGGCGTTCGCGCGGGGCCGCGTGACGAAGACGCCGCGCGACTGCAGGACCGCGACCGTGGTGCCGTCGCCGTCGTGCATGGCGCCGGCCGCGAGTCCGATGCCGCTGTCGAGATCGAGGTTCACGACGTCGCCGGTCGAGACGACAGTTCCGTGGGTCGGCATCGGCGCGGCCAGCGTCGCGGAGATCTGCGACAGCACCATGCCGGCGTCGGCGGGGATCGAGTTGCCCAGCGAGCCGCCCGGGCACGCGTCGGCGAGCACACCGACCGAGCCGAGGATCGTCTGTCCGCGATGGTCGTGGAAGCGCGCGCCGACCTCCTGCGCGAGCACGAGGTGTCCGGGCCGGATCTCCCGCGCCCCGACACCCATGAACAGGTTGAGCCGGTCGACCAGCTCGGGTGCGGTGCTCGGATCGGCGGCAGTCTGGGTCATTGCACCTGTGTACCACCACCGCCCGCGGCCACCGAACCGCTATCCCAGTTGCGCGCTCGCCCGGGCGGACACGAGCAGTCCGCCGTCCGCGCCGAACAATCGTGTCTCGATCAGGGCGAGCCGACGACCGGCCCGCACGACCTCGGACTCGACCCGGATCGGGGGACCGTCGACGGCGGGGGATCGGACGAGGTCGAGGTGCGCGTCGAGGATCCGGAACGAGCGGCCCGGCTCGGTGAGGGTCTGCGCCGCGAGCCCAGCGGCGAGGTCGGCGACCGTGAGGAGGACGCCGCCCTGCACCGTGCCGATCTCGTTGCTCATCCAGGACCCGGGCGTCATGCGGGCGGTGACGGCGCCACGCGCCGACGTCTCCACCGTCAGGTCGACGAGACCGGCGAGCGGTCCCCGGCGCACGCTGCCGCCGGCGATCCCCGCGACGATCGCGAGTCCCGGCAGCGTCGCGAGTTCGTCCGGCGACGTCGAGGCCTCGGGTTCGGGGACCACGAGGTCGGCGGCCGGGCCGTAGTGCACGTCGACCTGCGACGGCCGGGAGACGATGAAGCTGCGCGCCCGCAGCAGCGCGGCGATCCGGCCGTCCGGGTTGCGGATATCGCCGCTGGTGACGCCGGTGCCGCTGTCGAGATCGAGGTGCGTCGCGGAGGCGGACGCGGTCACGTCGCCGGTTCGCGGCAGCGGCGCCGCGGCCGTCACGACCAACTGCGAGACGACGGTGCGGCTGCCCGCCGGAACGGCTGCGTAGAACGCCCCGGCGACCGCGTCGTCGGCGACGACGCCCACCGATCCGAGCGTCGTCAGCCCGCGGTGGTCGTGGAACCGCGGGCCGACGGACTGCTCGAAGCGTGCACCCGCGGCGTTCATCGCGAGGGTGCGCACACCCATCACGGTGTTGAGCGGGTCGATGCCGCGTGGTGCGACCGATACCGAAGTCATGCTTCCTGGCTAGCAGGCGAAGCCGACCCGGCAATGGGTGATTCTCACCCGCCGAGACGCGCGTGCATCTCCCAGACGAGGATCTCGGCACCGGTCTCGCTGGTGATCTGCTGTCCGCCGGACGCGCTGAGCCGGACCGCGTCGCCCTCGTACAGGGTTCCGACGCCCTCCATCTCCGCGGTGCCCTGTGCGACGAACACGTGCACGAACGGCGCCTCGGGGATGCGGACAGCCTTGCCCGGCTGCAGGCGGGCGGCGTGCAGCGACGCGTACTTGTTCTTGATCCGGATGGCCGCGTGGTCACGGTGCTGCGGCATGCCCGACGCGACCGGGACCAGCCCGCCGGCGAGGAGTTCGGCGTCGATCTCGAGCTGTTCGTAGCCGGGGGTGATGCCCGGCTCGTCGGGCACGACCCACATCTGCACGAAGTGCACGGGCTCCTCGTGCTCGTCACCCTGCACCCGCCACGAGTCGTTCTTCTCGGAGTGCAGGATGCCGGTGCCCGCGCTCATTCGCTGCGCGAGACCCGGGTAGATGACCCCCGAGTGTCCGATCGAGTCCTGGTGCACCAGCGACCCCCGCAGCACCCAGGTGACGATCTCCATGTCCTTGTGGGGGTGGGTGTCGAAGCCCTGACCCGGCTGGACGATGTCGTCGTTGTTGACGAGCAGCAGCCCGTGGTGGGTGTTGTCCGGATCGTAGTGCTGCCCGAACGAGAAGGAGTGCTTGGAGTCCAGCCACGGGATCCGGGTCTTGAGACGGTCGCCCGAGCGGTGGACGTCGACGTGGGGGGTGGTGAGAGCTGGCATGCGGTCCTCCTCGCTGACAGACACGGTCGGAGTTGCTCCACGGCGTTCGCGCTGTCGAGTCACCAGGGTACGAACTGGGACCCGTCGGCGCCGAATCAGTGGTGTCGGTTCGGTCTCGGACTGTTCACGGACGAGTGTCGGGCCGGAAGTCGACCACAATCGGTCGGTCGTTCGACCGATGTGATCGACTGTCCGGCAACGGCATTCAGTTCAGGGTTTCGTGGGCTGCCGGGATGGAGCCCAGTCGGCCGGCCTGGTAGTCCTCGAACGCCTGGATGACCTCGGCCTTGGTGTTCATGACGAACGGGCCGGCCATCGCGACGGGCTCGCGGATCGGCTGCCCGCCCAGGATGAACACCTCGAGCGACTCGGTGCGCGAGTCCTGGACGTCGGCGGCCGCGATCGTGATCGAGTCGCCACGGCCGAGCACCGCGGTCTGGCCCGACGAGATCGGCCGCTTCTCGGCGCCGACGAATCCGTCGCCCGCGAGCACGTAGACGAGGGCGTTGAAGTCGCGGTTCCACGGCAGCGTCACGCTCGCCCCCGGTGCGACGGTCGTGTGCGACAGCGCGATGGGGGTGTACGTCGATCCGGGGCCCTGGTGCCCGGCGATCTCGCCGGCGATGACGCGGATCAGGGCACCGCCGTCGGCGCTCGACGCGAGGGCGACCTTGCTGCCGGTGATGTCCTGGTAGCGGGGCGCCGCCATCTTGTTGCTCTTGGGCAGGTTGACCCACAGCTGGACGCCGTGGAACAGGCCGCCGCTCATCACCAGGTGCTCCGGCGGAGCCTCGATGTGGAGGATGCCGCCACCGGCGGTCATCCACTGGGTGTCGCCGCCGCCGATGATGCCGCCGCCGCCGTTGGAGTCCTGGTGCTCCATGATCCCGTCGATCATGTAGGTGACGGTCTCGAAGCCGCGGTGCGGGTGCCACGGGGTGCCCTTGGGCTCGCCGGGGGCGTAGTTCACCTCACCCATCTGGTCCATGTGGATGAACGGGTCGAGCTGTGCGAGGTCGATGCCGGCGAAGGCGCGGCGGACGGGGAAGCCCTCGCCCTCGTAGCCGACGGGCGCGGTGACGATGCCCCGGACGGGGCGGTCCACGGCGGTCGGATCCACGGCTTCGATGCGCGGCAGCGCGAGGATGTTGTCGACGGTCACGGCGGGCATTCGGGTCTCCTCCGAGCGGTTAGTTGATGATTCAACTAGTTCACCGTAGCTCAACAACCTCGAACTCGATCTATTCCCACCCGGGTCCGGGCGCGTCAGCCGTCGGTGTCGTGCCGGCTCGCGAGCAATCCCAGCCGGGTCGCGGTCAGCAGTGCGTCGGCCCGCGAATGGACGCCGAGCTTGCGGTACAGGCTGCGCAGCTGCGTCTTGACGGTGTTCTGCGAGACGTAGAGCTGTCCGGCGATCTCCGCGACCGACGGCGTCGACGCCAGCGCCTCGAGGACCGCGGACTCGCGGTCGCTGATGCCGACCATGCGGATCCGCTCGGGAAACACCTCGCGACCGACCGGGGGCGCCGACGCCGGCCACGCCTCGGGGAGGTCCACGCCCAGGCCGACGAGACGTTCGACGGCATTCGCGGACAGCGACGCGAACGGGCGGACCAGCCCGGTCTGCTCGAACAGCGCGCCCGCGCGCTGCAGCAGCGTCACGGCCGGTTCCGTGTTCCCCATGTCCAGGTGCGCGACGGACTGCAGCAGTGCCGACTCCATCCGGATCCGCGGATGCGGACAGTTCGCGATCACCGGTCGGGCGCAGCCGGCGAGCGCGGACGCGGGATAGCCGCTCGCCAGGTCCATCCGGGCCCGGGCGATCGCCGTCCACGGGCCGCGTCCGCGGGCCTGCTCGAGCGCAGCCCACGTGTCGTTGCCGCGGCCGAGTGCCGAGAACAGATCGGCCTCGGTCGCGGCGAGCAGCGGCGCCGCGACCGACCCGGACGTGAACCACCTGTCGTACACCGCGGTCGCGCGATGCAGCCGGTCCAGGCCCTGCTCCGCGTTGCCCGTCACGAGGGCCAGCTGGCAGTGCGCGTACAGCGCGAACGCCCACAACTCCTCGTCGTCGGGCAGATCGCCGAGCTCGGCGAGGGCCTTTGCGGCGAGCGTGACGTCCATGCGGTCCAGCGCGACCAGCGCGGACGCGACGAGGCCGCCGACCCGGACCATCGACGACATCCCCGACCCCGAGTCGTCGTAGCGCCGTTCGCGGTCCAGCCAGGAGTCTGCGTGGGTCAGTTCGCCCGTGAGGGCGTAACCGAGGGCGAGGTTGCCGGCCGCGTTCCGGGCGATGAAGTCGGTCCCGGCGGGGCGGTTGCCGTGGTGCGCGCGGCGCAGCTCGGTCGACGCCCGCGTGAGGTCACCCCGCAGCTGGTGGGTGATGCCCCACTGCAGACGCAGCAGCGGCAGGAACTCGGTGAGCTGGCCGTGCTGCACCTCGATCGCGCGGTCCGCCAACGCGGACAGCTGCGCGGTCATCTCGTCGGCCCGTTCGAAGTCGCCCGCGACCCGCAGGATCAGTGACTGCACGGTCCCGACCGCGAGGGTCTCGGTGACGACCGACATGTCGGCCTCGGAGACCTCGATGTCGTACGACGGGACGGTGGGTGCCGCGAAGCCCGCCGAGTCGGCGCCGAATCGCAGGAACAGTTCACGCCCGGCCTTGATGGACAGGTCGTCGGCGGCCGCCGCGGCGGGCAGTGCCAGCAGAGACTCACGCACCAACCGGAAGTGGCGCGAGACCAGCTCGACCCAGTTGGACTTGAGGATCGAGACCGTCAGCTCCCAGTCCTGGCCCTCGACGGCATGCGCGAGCGCAGGATCGAGTTCGCCGCGTCCGAGAAACCAGCGGGCCAGGGTGCCCGACGCGCGCAGCGGCCCCTGCGGAGCCTCCAGTCTCAGATCGCGCATCAGGGATTCGCGAATCGGCGGCGGGAAGCGCCATTCGCCGTCCCGGGGCCACGTCGAACGGACCAGCAGGCCGGCGGCCTCGAGCGCCCGCACCCGCTCCGGCGCGGCGTCGTCGTCGGCGAGGACAGTGGCCACCTCGTCGGTGACGATCCGCGCCGCGGAGATCGTGAGCATGAACTGACGCAGGTCGGCCAGATCGGGGTCGCTCAGGATCGTGCGCTCGACGTACCGATCGATCGAGCGCTCGAGCGCGCGGCGGGCGAGGTCCCGGCTCTCCTCGTAGTCGGTGCCGAACGGGCGGGCGACCGAGACGGCGGCCTGCACGAGCGGCGGAAAGCCGCCCGTCACGGTCTGCACCGTCTCCAGAAGATGTGGCGCCAGGTCGATTCCGCGGGCCTGCAACACGGCCTGCGATTCGGTGGGAGTGAACAGCAGATCCGTGGGGGAGATCGTCAGCCCGTCGACGTCGAGCATCGTGGCGTCGTCGAACACGGACGTCGATCGGGTCGTGACGACGACTTGCAGGCGTTCGTCGCTGTCGAGTAGCGCGAGGACGTGGGACTCCGTGTCCGGGCCGCGGAGTCGGTCGACGTCGTCGAGCAGCAGGACGATCGGGTCGTCGGAATCGCTCTGGGTCGTTCTGCCAATTTCCTGGGACACGCTGTCCCAGTAATCATTCGGCGACGTGTCCGGCGACGGAGTGCCCGGATCGATCACGGATCCGGTGAAGTCGGGCCGCACCCGGGCCCAGGTTCGCAGCAGTGCCGTCTTTCCTGCGCCGCGCGGCCCGCGGACGACGGTCAGCGCCGTCGGTCCGGACAACAACTGGAACAGGCGTGGGCGGTTCAGCAGGAATCGCTCCGCCCGCGGTAATCGTCCGCCGGCCGCGATCGCCGATCGATCTACTGCCACAGCAACACACTCCCCATGTCCACCGACCCCCGTCGGTGCGATTGGTTCGCCCCCGCTGCGAAACCCTGCTCGTGCACCTGGTCACGAATCGTGACCAGGTGCACGGACAGCACATGTTGTCACAGGCGCGCGGCGTCCGGGAGGGGAATGCGAACCTGGATCAGACGGGCGTCGATTCCGTCGTCGTGGACGGGTTCGGGGTGTGGGTGACCGTGAGCGACATGCCCTTGGTCTCCCGGGTGAAGAACGCCGCGACAGCGACACACAGTGCCAGCGCCACGACGTACCAAGTGAAGAGATCCGCCGAGCCCCGCGAGGTGAGCCAGGTGTTCAGGTAGGGCGCGGTGCCGCCGAACACCGCCGCCGCGAGCGAGACCGCGATGCCGGTGCCCGTCGCACGCGACTTGGTGGCGAACAGTTCGGCGAACCACGCGACCTGGGTGCTCGCCGCGAACGACTGCAGGACCAGTGCCAGCGACATCGCCGTCACGAGAGTGATCGCGGAGTCGTCGAGCAGTCCGGACAGCGGGAAGGCCAGCACCGCGACGCCGATGCCCCACACCATGTTGTTCACCCGGCGTCCGACGCGATCCGCGAGCATCGCGGCGAGTGGCAGAGCGGCGATGAACACGAGGTTCGCGACCACGCCCGACCACATCGCGAGCCGGTCGTCCACTCCGTGGAAGCTGATCGCGTACGCCGGCGCGTTCACCGACCACGTGTAGGAGAACACCGAGGTGCCGCCGACGAGAATGACGACCCGGAGGATCGATCCGCGCTGCGCCCAGACGTCGCGCAGGGCCGCCCTGACTGGGGATTCCGGCGCGGGAGAGGCCTCCGACGCGTCCTCGAACGTCTCGGACTCGGCGAGCCCGCGGCGTAGGTAGAGGGCGAAGAAGCCGAGGAGACCGCCGATCAGGAACGGGATGCGCCAGCCCCAGTCGGACATGGTGGACGAGTCGACGGCAGTGCGCATGATGGCACCGAGCAGGGTGGCGAGCACCGTGCCGCCGACCGTCGACATGATCACGGTGCTGCCCCACAGGGCTCGGTTGTCGGGGCGCGCCACCTCGGCGATGTAGGTGTACGAGCCGCCCTGTTCGCCGCCGTGCGCGAGGCCCTGGATGCAGCGCACCACCAGCAGCCACAGCGACGCGAAGGCCCCGACCTGCCCGTAGGTGGGGGCTACGGCGATGAGCACGCTGGATGCGGCGACGAGCGACATCGTCAGCACCATGACGAATTTCCGGCCGCGGCGGTCGGCGATGAGTCCGAAGAACAGGCCGCCCAGCGGTCGCATCACGAAGCCGACGGCGAAGACTGCCATCGTGGACAGGAGGTTCGACACCTCGTTGTCGGAGTGGAAGAACTGGTTCGAGAAGTACACCGCGAAGATCGCGAAAACGGTCCAGTCGAACCATTCGAGCGCGTTGCCCATGTTGACCGCGAGGATCATCCGGGCTTTGCCCCGAACGGTCGTGTCCGTTCGCGGTGTCGGGGTGGAAGAGGTCATGACGTTCTCCTTCGGAGACTGCCCGTGAGGGTGGGGAGCTTGCTCTCGAAACGGTGGAGATGGTGGGCACTGTTCGGCCGCAGCGGATTCCGTTCGGATCGATCCGTAATTGCGAAGTCATGTTGAGGCAGGACGCGCCGAATGTCAATCAATCGATTGGGTCCCCATCAATTGATTGATCGGGTATCGTCCCGCTGCGTAGTGTTACCCAGGCCACACTGCCTCACGAGGGGAGACGAGACGTGCACGAGTCGCGAACTGTCGGATTCACCAGGATGGACGACGCCACCGTCGCCGAGATGGAGTTGATCCGGGACGAGGCCTCCGGGCACCGCCGCGACCACTGGCTCGGAACCGTTGTGCGGCTACTGGAGTCGATGAGGGGATACACGTTCGGCTATCGCGTCGACCGATACGAGCACTCTTTGCAGTCGGCCACGCGCGCCCACCGGGAGGGTGCCCGGGTGGACCTCGTCGTCGCGGCCCTGCTGCACGACATCGGCGACGACCTCTGCCCGGACAACCACAGCGAGGTGGCCGCGGCGATCCTGCGGCCGGTGCTCGACGACGAGGCGGTGTGGGTGGTCCGGCACCACGGCGTCTTCCAGACCTACCACTACGGCGAGAAGCTAGGCATACCGACGGACAGCCGTGACCGGTACCGGGATTCGCCGTACTTCGAGACCTGCGCGCACTTCTGCGCCGCGTGGGACCAGGAGTCGTTCGACCCCGACTACGACTCGGAACCGCTCGAGTTCTTCATGCCGATGCTCGAGGAGGTCTTCTCCCGGCCACCGAAGGCGTGGGGCGACCAGGATCTGAACGGGCAGGCCTGATGAGCCGGCCGCGAGTGACGCCCAGTCGACGCCCCGAGATCGTCGCGTGTGCCGCCCGGATGTTCTCGTCGCGCGGTGTCGCTGCGACCACGGTGCGTGACATCGCCGACGAGGTGGGGCTGCACTCGGGCAGCCTGTACCACTACTTCGGGTCCAAGGACGAGCTGGTCTCGGAGATCCTGATCGCCTTCCTCGACGACCTGACGTGCAGTTATGCGAGCGAGATCCGCTGGTCCGTGGCGGCGCCGGAACAGCTGTGCGATCTGATCCACGTCTCGCTGCGGGTCGCGGTGCGCCATCCGCATGCGTCGGAGATCTACGACAAGGAGTTCTCCGTCCTACCGACCCTGCCCGGGTACCTCCACATCGACGCGCGTGTCGTCGAGGCTCAGGACGTGTGGTCTCGGATCCTCGCGAACGGTATCGCCGAGAACAGCTTTCGGAAGGACTTCGAGTCCGCGCAGCTTCAGCGGCTGCTGCGGGAGATCGTGTGGACCGCGACGCGGTGGCACCGGGACTCGCTCGACGCCGATCACATCATGCTGTCGACGACGTTGGTGGACCTGTTCGTCGACGGCATCACGGCCCGGGCGTCAGGATCCCCGGCGCCGACGGCGGTCGTGCACTCCGATCCGGTCCGGGAGCGCGGTGCGGGGGACGAACTCGCGCAGTTGCGGCGGGAAGTGCAGGCCCTGCGGGGTGTCGTGGACGAGCTGCGGCTCTCGTCGGCCTGAGCGGCGCCGCGCGCGACAGCACTGTTGAGGAAGGGCGATCTTGCCCAGCGGGACACGATCTTGCCCGCAGCTCGGACTCTTTCTATATAAAGATAGTAGGACTAGCGGCGACGCGCATGCGGCGGCCGCGACGAGTGGAAGGGTTTCGTGTCATGACGATCGATACGTCGGGTGAGCGGCAAGTGAGCTTCACGCGGATGGACGAATCGACCCCCGAGGACATCGCGCTCATCGTGGCGGAGTCGAAGATATTTCTCAATGATCGACTGCCGGACACGATGATCGAGATGCTCGAGGCGCTGCGTGGTCCCACGCTCGGCTACCAGGTGGACCGATACGAGCACTCGCTGCAGACCGCGACCCGTGCGCTGCGCGAGGGTGCGCGAACCGATCTCGTGGTCGCGGCACTGATGCACGACATCGGCGACGCAATCGCGCCTGCGAATCACTCCGAACTCGCTGCAGCCATCGTGGCGCCCTACCTGGATGCCGAGGCCACCTGGGTGGTCAAGCATCACGGCGTGTTCCAGGGCTATCACTACTGGGATCGGCTCGGGCTGGATCCGGACACGCGCGAGCGCTACCGGGACAGCCCGTACTTCGATGCGTGTGCGCACTTCTGCGCGGAATGGGACCAGGTGTCGTTCGATCCGAACTACGACACGCTGCCGATCGACACCTTCGTGCCGCTGCTGCGTGAGGTCTTCACGCGGCCGGCATCCGGCTTCGGCGCCGATTAGACGATTCCACCCGAAACGAAAACTGCTCTGCCGGAAGCGCTCACCCTCGATCGGGGGTGAGCGCTTCGTCGTTCCCGGGGCTCGGCGCCTGTTTCCGGATCGGGATGAGATGGGGCTTACATTGCTATCTTTTGTAAGTTAGAGTTTCGGTAGTTCCCGAAGTGGTTCATTCTCGACGCAAGGAGGCGCCGTGACCGTGCTCGACGAGCCGACGAATTCTGCAGAGCAGGAATCGAACTCGATGGAGGGTTGGCAGCCCAGGGTCACGCCGCCCATCGGGGTGGAACTCACCAACGAGCAGAAGCTCGCGTGTGCCTTTCGCACGTTGGCCCATGACGGCTTCAGTGAGAACATGGCCGGCCACATCACGTGGGCGGATCGCGACGACGACAGTCTCCTCATCAACCCGTGGGGGCTGTGGTGGGAGGAGGTCTCGGCCTCCGACGTCTGCCGTGTCGACGCGAACGGTGCTGTGATCGAGGGGAAGTGGGACGTCACCCCCGCCTACCACATCCACACCGAGCTGCACCGCCGTCGGCCCGACGCCCGCGTCGTCATCCACAACCATCCCTACTACGTGACCCTGCTGGCCGCCGTCGGCGTGCTGCCGATGATCGCGCACCAGACCGGCAGCCTGTACGACGACGACCTCTCGCTGGTCAGTGAATACACCGGCGAGGTCGACGACGCCGCGCTGGGCCGCGATCTCGCCGACATGATCGGTGACCGCAACAACGTGATCCTCGCCAGCCACGGCATCATCACGACCGCCGACACGGTCGAGCTCGCGGTGTACCGCGCGGCGTCGATCGACCGCTTCTGCCGGCTCGCGTACGACATCCTGCTGCTCGGTAAGGACCCCTTGCCGATCGAGAAGAGTATCCGCGTCGCGATGCAGAAAGCGCTCGTCGAGCGCGCGGCCGGCGTCTACTGGGCCGGTGCGGTCCGCAGGCTGATCCGCACCGAGCCCGACGTTCTCGACTGACAACTTTCAGATCCGTATGAAGCTCACGGTTGCGCATGCAGCGCAGCCGTATTCGACGAACCACAAGCATCCGAGGAGTGTGCACGATGGCCAGTCTCGACGACCTGATCCACAACACCGACTTCACGACGAACGTCAAGGGTAAGGTCACATTCCTGCCCGAACCGGAGAAGGCGCACCGGCCCTTCCCGTTCATCTCGGTCGACGACCACATCGTCGAACCCAAGAACACCTTCGAGGGTCGCCTGCCCGCCAAGTTCGCGGACCGGGCGCCCAAGGTGATCCACCGCGACGGCGCCGACATCTGGGTGTACGACGGCAAGGAGATCCCGAACGTCGGCTTCAACGCCGTCGTCGGGCGTCCGGTCGACGAGTGGGGCTTCGATCCGCAGCGCTTCGAGGACATGCGCCGCGGATCGTGGGACATCCACCACCGCGTCAAGGACATGAACCTCTCGGGCGTGTATGCGTCCCTGAACTTTCCGTCGTTCCTCCCGGGCTTCGCCGGTCAGCGCCTGCAGTTGAGCACGAGCGACCAGGAACTCGCGCTCGCGGCCACCCGCGCATACAACGACTGGCACCTCGAGGACTGGGCCGGGCCGTACCCGGACCGCATCATCCCGTGCCAGATCCCGTACTTCCTCGACCCGGAGATCGGCGCCCAGGAGATCTACCGCAACGCCGAGCGCGGCTTCAAGGCCGTGACGTTCTCCGAGGGTCCGCACGCGCTGGGCCTGCCGTCGGTGCACTCGGGCCACTGGGATCCGATCATGCGGGCGTGTGAGGAGACCGAGACGGTCATCAATCTGCACATCGGATCGTCGAGCACGTCGCCGAGCACGTCCGAGGACGCCCCGCCGGACGTCGCCGGCACACTGTTCTTCGGCTACGCGATGTTCGCGACCGTCGACTGGCTGTTCTCGAAGATCCCGGTCCGATTCCCGAACATCAAGATCGTGATGTCCGAGGGTGGAATCGGCTGGGTTCCTGCACTTCTCGATCGGCTCGACCACATGACGACGTACTCGTCGATGTACGGCACGTGGGACGGCATCGACATCTCGCCGGCCGACGTGCTCAAGCGGAACTTCTGGTTCTGCGCCGTGGAGGATCCCTCCACGATGGTGCTGCGCGACCGCATCGGCATCGACCACATCCTCCTCGAGGAGGACTACCCGCACAGCGACAGCCTGTGGCCCCGCACGATGGAGGTCGTCAACGAGTCGATGAAGGGACTCTCGGCCGACGAGTTGCGCAAGATCACGTGGGAGAACGCGTCCAAGCTGTACCGGCATCCGGTGCCGCAGAGCGTGATCGACGATCCGAACAGCTTCTGACCGGATCCCGTCAGCCGAAGAAGAGGCGGTCCCGCGCCACGGCCGGGTCGAGAGGGACGTGCGGGCGGTCCGGGTCGTGCGGGTACGTCTGGACGTCCCTCAGGTGCCGGGCGGCGATCACCCGTGCCGACGCGGCGTCGCCGTCCTCGATGCACTGCAGGATCTGGCCGTGGACGGCGAGGGCCTGGGCCCGCTCCGTCGGTGGGATCGTCTCGGGGTCGGCGCGCTGGTTGGCCCAGTCGGTGACGTGGCTCGACCACAGCGACTCGAGGGCGCCGGCGAGCACGATCAGGGACTGGTTGCCGCAGAGTTGGACGACGGCCTCGTGGAACCGCCGGGACAGTGTGGTCGCGGCCACGAGGTCGTCGACGTTGGCGAGCGACTCCTCGTGCAGGGCGCGCAGGATCGGCACCACCTCGGTGGCGCGGTCCTCGCGTTCGGCGCACAGCGCGGCGCACATGGGCTCGACCTCGTGGAGGGCGCGGCCCACGTCGTCGATGTCGGTGCCCGACATCGCGAGGACCATCGAGAGGCTGTAGGCGACGTTGCCGGGGGTGGGCCGGTGGACCACCGCGCCGCCCCGGTTGCCGCGGCGGACCTTCACCAGGCCCTCGGCCTCGAGGATCCGCAGCGCCTCCCGCAGCGACTGGACGTTGACCGGGTACTGCTCGCGCAGTTCGGCCTCCTTGGGCAGGAGATCGCCCTCGGCGAGGTCGCCGCGGAGGATGCGCTCACGGATCTGGTCGGCCACCATCTCGGCCAGCCTGCGCCAGCGGAGACTGCCCGGGTCGACGGCGGGGGCCTTCCTGTCCGGTCCCTGCTGGGGCACCGCGTCACTTCCTTCCGGTTGACGACGGATCTCCGACCGGAGCCGCCACCTGAGTTCTGAATGTTAGCGAAGTCAGTACCCGCGGGGACGTGGTCGTCCCCGGACAAGGAGATCGAGATGAGCCTCATCGACCCCGAACGCGTCGGTCGTTACGTGGAGTCCGGATGGTGGGGAACCGTACCGCTGCACCGTATGGTGCGCGAGCACGCGAACCGAACGCCGGACACAGACGCATACATCACTCCGAGCGGCCGAACAAGCTGGGCAACATATGATTCCGTCGCCGACGAGCTTGCCTCCACCCTAGTGGCGCTGGGTATCCCGCTCGGTGAGCGGGTCGCGGTCCAGTTACCCGATACGTTCCTCGTCCACGCTGCCCTGGTCGCGACCGCGCGCGCCGGCGTGGTGGCGGTCGGGATCGGTGCTCGCGCCGGTGACCGGGAGATCGCGCACCTCGTCCGCAAGACCGGCGCCAGGACGTTGATCACGCTCGACGCGCTCGGGGGTCGCTCGTCGTCGGTGCTGGTGCGCGAACTGCGCGGCCTCGGTCTCCCGCTCGACTTCCACGTCGTGATGTCCGAGCGCGGTGTGGAGGGCGTCTTCGACGTCTCGGGCCGCACCGCGGTTCTGATCGCGCCGGGCCGGGCGGACCGCGCGGACGTCGACAACCGCAGTTTCGGCCCCAACGACCTGAACCTGCTCAACTCGACGTCGGGAACCACGGGCCTCCCCAAGTGCGTGACGCAGTTCGACAACCGGTGGATGGCGTTCAGTCGGTTGGCGATCGAGGCCGGACACCTGCGGGGCGACGACGTGTTCTTCGGCGCGGTCCCGGCCCCGTTCGGGTTCGGGCTGTGGACGTCGCACTACGCCCCCACCATGCTGGGTGTGCCCACGGTGGTGCTGCCGAAGTTCGACGTGGAGAGCATGATCCGGATGATCGAGCGGGAACGGGTCACCGTCCTGTGCTGCGTCAGTACCCAGTTCCGGATGCTGCTGAACTCGCCGCTGGCCGAGCAGGCGGACCTGTCGTCGCTGCGGGTGATGTTCACCGGCGGGGAGGCGGTGCCGGCGGATCGCGCGGCCGAGTTCGAGGACCGGACCGGGGCATCCGTGCTGCAGTTCTTCGGATCGAACGAGAGCGGGGCGTTCAGCGTCACCCGTGTCGAGGACTCGTTCGAGCGCCGCATCGGGACCTCCGGGCGGCTGATCCCGGAGATGGAGGTGCGCCTGTTCGACGGGGACGGCCGCGACGTCACCGACACCGGCGGCCCGGGCCGGCCTGCCGGGCGTGGACCGCTCACCTGCGCCGGTTACTACGACGACGCCGCCGCCAACGCCGAGCTGTTCACGGAGGACGGCTGGATGCTGATGGGCGATCTGGTGACCGTCGAGGACGACTACCTCACCCCGGTGGGGCGCACGTCGGACATCATCATCCGCGGCGGCAAGAACATCTCCGCACCCCAGGTGGAGCAGGAGGTCGAGACGCACCCCGCGGTCGATCTGGCGGGTGTCGTCCCGGTTCCCGATCCGGTCTTCGGTGAGCGCGTGTGTGCGGTGGTGAGTCTGCGGCCGGGCCGGGAGCTGACGCTGGCGGATCTCGTGGAGCACCTCGGCAACCGCGGGGTGTCGAAGGAGCTGTTCCCCGAGCACCTCGTCGTCGCCGAGGAACTGCCGCGCTCGTCCGGCGGGAAGCTCGCGAAGGGCGACATTCGCGCGCTGGCGCTCGAATCGGTCGTCGAGGCCACGGTCCGGGCCAGCGTGTCGTGAGGCCGGTCAAGACGGTCGACGTGTTCACGTGCCGGGAGGTGCTGCGGATCCGCGCAGGCGTCGAACAGGTCCCGGCCCCGGACGAACCGGGTGAGTACTACTGGTCGGAATTACTCAGGGACTGTGCCGAATCCGATGTACTCGAGGCCACCTGGGCGCACTACCGGACCACGTCGAGAACGCTGCGCCCGGCAGACATCCTCGCGTGGGTCGGCGCCGTCGCGGAGGAACGGGTCCGGGGATCGCGGGGCGTCCGCGAACGGCTGCTCCTGGACCGCGCGCTGCTGGGATGGGATCCCGACAGACTCGTCCGATGGGACGAGGTGTTCACCGTCGAGATCGGTCGGGGCGCCGACTCGGACGACGCGCGGGACCTCGCGGACGCCGCGGCTTCCCATCAGGCTGCGCTGGCCGGTACGAGGGAGGGCTCGGCGGGCTGACGGGACTCGTGGTGCGCCGCCGCACGGTCGACGAGTCGCACCAACGCGTGCGCCACCTCGTGCGCCTGGTCGAGGATCACCGAGTGTCCCGCGCCGCCGAGCCGAACCAGTTCGGCGGCGGGGAGATTCGACGCGATCGCGACGGAGTGCTCGAACGGGGTGACCATGTCGGACGTGCCACCGAGGACCAGCGACGGAATCCCGGCCAGTCCGGCGAGGGAATGCGACTCGTCGAATCCGACGAACGACCGCAGGAAGCCGTACATCGTCACCACCGACGTCGGGTTGTCGAGGACCATGCTGATCAGACGCTGGCTCAGCCGCGGCATGCGCTCGACACCGAACTGGAACGCGGAGACGAGCGGGTGCCGCAGGAACCGCCCCAGACCGGAACGGGTGATGTCGCCGGCCGCCGTCGAGAGCAGCCCCACCCCGACGATCCGGTTGCCCACGGTCTCCGGGTTCTGGCGGGTGTAGGCGAGCGCGGTCATCCCGCCCATCGAATGGCCGACCAGCACGATGGGTCCGGTCGGGACGGCCTTCCGGATCACCGCGTCGAGGTCGCGGCCCAGCTGGTCGATCGTGTACGTGTGTGCGGGGGCGCTACCGGATTCGCCGTGGCCGCGATGGTCGTAGAAGACCATCCGGACCGCGGTGCCCCACTCTCGGGTGAGATGCGAGCGCAGTCGCGCCCACGAGTGGGTGTGCAGGCAGTGGCCGTGCACGAACACCGCGGTGACCGGGGCATCCGCCGGGCCGTACTCGCGCACCGCGAGCGACACCCCGTCCTCGGACTCCACGACGTGACGACGGCTGAGGTCGTGAGCGCTGGTCCTCATGGTGGCCTCCCGGGTTCGCGTCGTTCCTGCTCACTCCAATCTCGTCGTCCGGGGGAGGCGCCGACAGGCTCCCCGAGGGGGCCGTCGGATCACCGAGGGGTGGGCTTTTCACCACCTGGGGTGGCCGGATCCGCCGTAGTCGTGCGGAAGGTCCCGCACCGGGTGGAGAATCGGCACGAGGCCGTCGTCGCCACGTTCCGCACGGGACACGGCCCGCAGTACGAGAGCGCAATCGGAACTTTCGGACCGGGAGGCTTTTGTGAGCTACAGCGACAGCTACTACGACAACGTTCCCCGCCCGGCCCCGGTGGCACACGACCACCCGGGCGAGGCCATCGCGGACACCAGGAACTGGCCCGGCTACGCGCTGGTCGGCATCGCGATCGTGACCCTGGGCATGGCCTTGGTGGCCGCGGGCTACGGGTTCGCCGGATGGGCGTGGATCGCCGGGACCATCTGCGCGGTGAGCCTGGTGGTCGGTTCGGCGCTGGTGCTCGTGGAGCATCGCCGGGTCAAGCGGCTCGACGCCGCAGGCGTGGCCTTCCCGTACGGGTACTAGGTCTCGGGCTCAGGCCGACTGTTTCTGGGCCCAGTCCTTCGCGATCTCCGGATACCCGGCCGCGATCTCGTCCACGCGGGCGGGTGTCGCGGATTCCAGTTCGGCCCGGTGCCGCTGCGCCTCCGCGAGAGATCCCGTGAAGCCGTTCGCGGTGGGTACCGGTGACGGCTCGCTCTCGGTCGGCGCCTGCAGTTCGAGCGTGTGGACGATTCCGTCGAGTCGACTCGCCACGAAGTGTCGCTTGTCCTCACTCATGAATCCATCAGACCACCGCGCCGGTCGTGTGCCTAGCCCCTGCGGTCCGCCGCGACGAGTTTGCGGCCGCGATGAGTTTTCGGCGCGGCGGTGGTCTGTCATCTGTGCGAGCCTCGATCGGGCTCGGCCCGACCCCGCACGCGCGCAAAGGAGAGCCCCCATGTCCCGTCTGATCTTCGTCAACCTGCCGGTCGAGGACGTCGCCGCCACCCGTACGTTCTTCGGTGGCCTCGGCTTCGAGTTCAACGAGCAGTTCTGCGACGAGAAGACCGCCTGCATGGCGATCAACGACTCGGCCTGGATCATGCTGCTGCAGAAGGACCGCTTCCGCGACTTCATCGCCGACGACATCTGCGACACGTCGAAGAGCCGTGAGGTGCTCACGTGCATCTCGGCGGACAGCCGGGACGGCGTCGACGCGCTCGTGGACGCCGCGATCGCGGCCGGCGGCAGCAAGTGGATGGACCCGCAGGACCACGGCTTCATGTACGGACGGTCCTTCCGCGACCTCGACAATCACGTCTGGGAGGTCATGTGGATGGATCCGGCCGCCGCCGGCCAGTGACGGCGACGTTCGCGGGGTTCGTCAGAGCTGCGGCGGCAGCCCGAACCTCGCGAACAGGTCGACGTCGAAGAAGCACGTGACGTGGGAGACCCCGCGCTCGGTGATGTCGAGGACGTGCAGCTGGAACGGGCGGTGCACGCCGTCCGGTCCGCGCATGTACATGCCGAGCGCGGGCTGGCCGTTGCCCGACGCCGGCAGCAGGCGCATGTCGCCCGGACCCTCCGACGGGCACTTCTCCTTGACGAGCCGGGCAATGTCGGGGCCGCCGACGTACCAGCCGACGAACGGCGGCATTTCCCACACCGCGTCCCGCGTGAAGAGCTCGACGAGTCCGTCGATGTCGTAGCGCTCGAACCCGTCGACGTACCGGCGCAGCAGTTCGCGGGTGTGATCGGAGTCCGGTTCGACCAGCGCGTCCGGGTTGGGCGTGGCCTCGGAGAGCTGGGCGCGGGCCCGCTGCAGCAGGCTGTTGACGGCCGCGGTGGACGTGCCCAGCGCGTCGGCCACCTCGGCGGCCTTCCACTGCAGCACGTCGCGCAGCACCAGCACCGCGCGCTGCCGGGCCGACAGGTGCTGCAGCGCCGCGACGAACGCCAGCCGCACCGACTCGCGTGCGGCGACCACCGTCGCAGGATCGTCCGCACCCCAACCGGAATCGCCCCACACCATCGAATCCGGGATCGGCTCGAGCCACGGCACCTCGCGGCGCTCGACCAGCTCCTCCGACGGATCCGAACTGGGTGCCCCCAGCCCGGTGGGCAGCGGCCGGCGGTCGCGGCCCTCGAGCGCCGTCAGGCACGTGTTGGTCGCGATCCGGTGCAGCCACGTGCGGATCGACGACCGGCCGTCGAATTTTCCGTAGCCGCGCCACGCCCGCACCATCGTCTCCTGCAGCAGATCCTCCGCGTCGTGGATCGATCCCATCATGCGGTAGCAGTGGGCCAGTAGTTCGCGGCGATAAGGATCTGCGGCCGTGAGGAATTGGTCGTCGAGGCTCTGCTCTACGGTCATGCCCGGAACCCTAGCGGCGGACTCCGACAAGCGGAACAGGGTGGAGGACTGCCACCCGAGGGTGCCTGTCGGGTGCCGCGCAACGCGCCGAGGATCGAAGACGTGGGACGGCCGACCGCGCCGTCCGCGTCGGGAGATACGAGATGCGTGCATACGTGCCGACCATGACGGCGAAGAACGAGATGTCCGCCGAGCGTGCCCGCGAGGTGCTGCAGGAGTGGGTGCCGGGTGCGGTCGCCGGCGACAGGGAGGCGCGCGAGCGGGTGCTCGCGATCGTCTACCCCCTGGTGCGCCGGTACTGCTTCGCCCGGCTCGGGCGCGGGACCCTGCAGGCCGTGGCCGAGGACGTCTCCCACGAGGCGTGCGTCGCCCTGATGACCGCGCTGCCGCGCTACTGCGACCGCGGTGCGTCCTTCCTGACGTACGTCTACGCGATCGCGAGCCACAAGGTGATCGACGCCCGCCGCGCCGCCGGGAAGGCGTGCGCGCCGCTTGAGGACGCGGGCGAGGTGGTGTGCCCCGAGGCCGGCCCGGAGGAGCGCGCGATCGCCGGTGAGCGAGGCGCATGGGCCCGCAGCCTCGTCGAGACCCTGCCGCCGCGGCACCGCGACATTCTCGTCATGCGCCTCGTGCGCGGCATGTCGGCCACCGAGACCGCCGACGCCCTCGGCACGACGCCCGGCGCGGTGCGGATCGCGCAGCATCGTGCGCTCACCCGCTTGCGCGCGCAGGTGACGCCGGACGTGCGCGCCGCGGCCTGACCGGTCACAGATCGTGCTCGGTGATCACCCCGCTGTGCAGCGCCTTCTCGACCAGGCGCAACCGCTTCTGGTTCTGCGGCAGGTTTTCCACACCGAACTTCGCGAACAGCGCGCGCAGGTGCGTCTTGACCGCGTCGACGCTCAGGAACACCTCGTCCGCGACCTGCTGATTGGACGCCGGGTTCGCGAACGCCGCATTGTGCTTGTACGGCCGGCACAGCGCGATCAGGATCTCCCGCTGTGTCTTGGTGAGCGAGCGCACCGTCGGGATGTCCGCGGCCACCCGGGTGGGCTCGCCGCCCTGCCCCGCCAGGTCGCGGAACACGAACGCCGAGTTGCCGATCCGGATGCTGTCGCCGTTGCGCAGGCGCCTGCGGCCCGAGATGCGCTCGCCGTTGACGAACGTGCCGTTGCGGGACAGACCGTCGTCGACGATGGTCCAGTCCGTGCCGATCCACTCGAGCGTCGCGTGCAGGCGCGAGACCTCCGGGTCGGCGGCCAGTGAGACGTCCGCGTCCGACGACCGGCCCACCGTCACGCGCGGGGTGTCGACGGACAGTGTCACCTCCCGGGCGTGCCCGGTCTGGTCGGTGTACCTCAGAAACGGGGCATCGGTGGTGTTCATCGCGACTCCTGTCGGCCACTTTCATCGTGCCGCCGACGGATCGGGCTGACAAGCGTCGGGCGACAAGCGCCCCATAACGCCGTCTGCCGACCTAGACTCGCATTCGTGCAGCACACAGAGTCGGAATTCGCCGGGGTGCACGGCACCCGCATCGTGTACGACGTCTGGCGTCCGGACGGTCCCCCGACGGGCATCCTGCTGCTCGCGCACGGTCTGGGCGAGCATGCGCGCCGCTACGGTCACGTCGTCGAACGTTTGGTCGGGCTGGGTCTGGTCGTCTACGCGCCGGATCATCGCGGGCACGGCCGCTCGGGCGGCAAGCGGATCGAGCTGCACGACTGGTCGGAGTTCATCGATGACCTGCACCAACTGTCGGCTATCGCCACCGCCGAGAATCCGGGACTCGACCGGTTCCTGTTGGGACACAGCATGGGCGGTGCGATCGCGCTGTCGTACGCTCTCGACCACCAGGACGAACTGTCGGGTCTGATCCTCTCGGCGCCGGCCGTCGACGTCGTCGGCGGCAAGCCCAAGATCGTGGTCGAGATCGGCAAGATCCTGGGCCGGTTCGCACCCGGAATCCCTGTCGAGACACTCGACGCGAAGTCGGTCTCCCGCGATCCCGCGGTGGTCGCGGCGTACGAGTCCGATCCTCTCGTCCATCACGGAAAGGTCAAGGCGGGCATCGCCCGCGGCATGATCCTCGCCGCCGAGAGCTTTCCGGCGCGGTTGCCGTCGCTGACCCTGCCCGTCCTGCTCCTGCACGGCACCGAGGACCACCTCGCCGACATCTCCGGCAGCCGGATGATCGCGGCACACGCCGGGTCGAAGGATCTGACGCTGAAGACGTACGACGGCCTGTTCCACGAGGTGTTCAACGAACCCGAGCAGGAGAAGGTGCTCGACGATCTCGTCGATTGGCTCCGCCCGCGTTTGAAGTGACCTAATATTCCGGAATGACCGATCCTGCAAAGACACTCACGCACCGGACGGTACGCGTCGGGGACATCGACATGCACATCGCCGAGCAGGGCGAAGGCGACCCGATCGTGCTGTGTCACGGCTTTCCGGGACTCTGGTACAGCTGGCGACACCAACTGTCGGCGCTGTCCGAAGCCGGCTACCGGGTGATCGCCCCCGACATGCGCGGCTACGGCCGCACCGACGTGCCGGCGGATCCCCGCGAGTACGACCGTCGGCACACCGTCGACGACATGGTCGGCCTGCTCGATGCGCTCGGTATCGAGCAGGCGGTGTTCGCGGGCCACGACTTCGGCGCGCAACTCGTGTGGGACCTGCCCAACTGGGCGCCGGGCAGGGTGCGGGCCCTGATGCAGTTGAGCGTCCCCCGGATGCCGCGGTCGCCCGTCCGGCCCACCGACGGCTTCCGGTACATGTCGTCCCAGCATTTCGTGCACCTGCACTACTTCCAGGAGTACGGTCCGGCCGACCGGGAACTCGGCGACCATCCGCGCGAGTTCCTGTCCAAGATCTTCCACGCGCTCAGCGGCGCCAACCGCTACCTCGACTGCTGGGACTTCCCGTCCGAGGGCAACGGCTACCTCGACGTGCTGCCCGAACCGCCCGCGTTGCCGTGGTCGTGGCTGAGCGAGGAGGAATTCGGTTACTACGTGGACGAGTTCACGCGCACCGGGTTCACGGGCGGGCTCAACTGGTACCGCGCCGACGACTACGTGTGGGAGCAGAACGAGGAACTGCACGGGCGTCCGATCACCGTCCCGACGACGTTCATCGCCGGATCGAAGGACCCGGTGCTCGAGATGATGGGGGAGAATCCGTTCGAGACGATGGCCGCGATGGTGCCCGGCCTGCGCTCGACCCACGTGATCCCCGACGTCGGGCATTTCGTGCAGATGGAGGCGGCCGAGCAGGTCAACACCGCGATGCTCGAGTTCCTGCGCGGGCTCGACTGACGGCGCGAAAGAAAGTTCACCGGCGCTGTCCTTTCGGGGCCTCCTCGTTCGTCGTCATGGTGTACCGCAACAACGAGCACCTCTCGAGGAGGAACCGATCATGAAGTACCTGCTGCTGATCAACGCCGAGTCCGCCGATGCCGCCAGTGGCTGCACCCCCGAGGACTGGATGGTCTACGACAAGGAGGTCAAGGACGCCGGGATCTTCGTCTCGGGGGAGTCGCTGGCCGACCTCGTCACCGCGACCAGCATCCAGGTGGGGGAGGACGGCGCCCGCACCATCGCCACCGACGGGCCGTTCGCCGAGACCCGTGAGGTCCTGGGCGGGTTCTACGTCATCGACGTGCCGGACCTCGATGTCGCGCTCGACTGGGCGGCGCGCTGCCCGGGATCGCGCGGCGGCGGGCGGATCGTGGTGCGCCCCATCGCCGATTTCGGCAACTGACGACCGATGGGCAGGGAGGGCGGCGGCCGCGCGGCCGACGCGGAGACGTCCGTCGAGGAGGTTTTCCGGGAGGAGCGCGGCCGCCTGCTCGCCGCCCTCGTCAGCAGGTTCGGCGACCTCGACCTGGCCGAGGAGGCCACGTCGGAGGCGATCGAGGCCGCGCTGCGGCACTGGCCGGTGGACGGGGTGCCGTCCAAGCCGGGGGCGTGGCTGCTGACCACCGCACGGCGCCGGGCGGTGGACCGTCTGCGCCGGGACCAGGTACTCGCGGCGCGGATCGCGGTGCTGCAGGTGGAGGCGGATCGGGCCGATCCCGCTCCCGCCGCGGACGCCGGTGGCGAATTGCCCGACGAGCGGCTCCAACTGTTCTTCACGTGCGCGCACCCCGCGCTGCCGGCCGAGGACCGCACGGCGCTGACGCTGCGCTGCCTCGCCGGCCTCACGACACCCGAGGTGGCTCGGGCTTTTCTCGTGCCGACCGCGACGATGGCGAAGCGGATCACGCGGGCCAAGAAGCGGATCCAGGATCTCCGGATCCCCTTCCGGGTTCCGGGCGCCGACGAGCTTCCGCAGCGGCTGCCCGGTGTCCTGCAGGTGCTGTACTCGATCTTCACCGAGGGCTACGCGGCCAGTGCCGGACCTTCGTTGCAGCGCCTCGACGTCGCCGAGGAAGCGATCCGGTTGACCCGCGTCCTGCACCGGCTGTTGCCCGACGAGCGTGAGGTGGCGGGACTGCTGGCGCTGATGCTGCTCGTGCACGCCCGTCGGGGCGCCCGGACCGGTCCGGGCGGCGAGATGGTGCTGCTGGACGACCAGGACCGCACGGTCTGGGACCGTCCGATGATCGAGGAGGGCAGCGCGCTGGTGCTGGTCGCCCTCACCGGCGGCCCGCCCGGCGTCTACGGGGTGCAGGCCGCGATCGCGGCGCTGCACGACGAGGCGCCCGACGTCGCAGGCACCGACTGGCCGCAGATCGTGGCCTTGTACGACGTGCTGCTCCGACTGGTGCCGTCGCCGGTGGTGGCCGTGAATCGTGCGGTGGCAGTCGCGATGCGGGACGGTCCGGAGGCCGGCCTGGCGCTGCTCGACGAGTTGGCCGACGAGCCACGGTTGACGTCGTACCACCCGTACGCGACGGCCCGGGCAGAACTCCTCGCCCACCTCGGCCGCCGGGACGAGGCCGCCGACGCGTACCGGTGCGCGCTCGAGTCTGCGGGGACCGCACCCGAGCGCGAGTACCTCGAGCGTCGGCTCGGTGAAGTGACGGGCGGTCAGGCGTAGTGGGGTTCGTCGCCGGGACGTGGGAAGGCAAGCGCTGCACGATGAAGTTCCGTGCCGACAGCGGCGAATGCCGGCCGCGATCGGCTACCGCGGCGGTAGGCGATGCGGGTCTTCCTGTTGATCGGTAACGCGGTGAGCGTCACTCCAGCCGGGACCTCGGTGGCACCCAGCTGCGGCACCAGCGCCACCCCGGCTCCCGCGGCGACGAGTCGCAGGACGGCGGTGAAGTCGTCGACCCGATGTGCGACGCGGGGTTCGAAGCCCTGGGACTGACACGTGCGGATCGCCATCGTGTGGCAGAGCGTTCCGGGATTGCCGACGATCCAGCGACTTTCGGAGTGGCCGCGGATCACGTCGATCCCGCTGCCGTCGGGGGTGCTCGGGGACGCCAGGAAGACGACCTCGTCGAGCAACGGTTCCAGTTCGATGCCCGAGCCCATGGCGGACGGGACGTTGTCGTACTCGTGCACCAGCGCCATGTCCAGATGATCGCTGCGCAGGAGGTCCGGTACGTCCGCAGGATCGACCTCGGTCACGGACAGATCGAGATTGCCTGCGGAGCGAGCGATTTCGAGCATGGCCGGCAGCACCACCGTCTGCAGCGCCGTGGTGAAGGTGCCCAGGCGCACCGACCCGGACATGCCCTCTGCGCCGGCAGCGAGTGCGGCCTCGGCTCGCTCCAGTTCGGCCAGAACCACTTCGGTGTGCTCGACGAGTACGGCACCGGCGGGTGTGAGGCTCACCCGGCGACCCGTGCGCGTCAGCAGAGGGCGCCCGGCCTCGCGTTCGAGCGCCGCAAGCTGTTGCGATACCGCGGACGGCGTGTACGCCAGTGCCTCTGCGACCGCCGCGATGGTGCCGCGATGGGCAAGTTCCCTCAGAAGCCTCAGTCTGCGAACATCGAGCATCAGTTCAGCTTACGTTTTGCATCAGAAATGTGAACTGGTTCTTCAGCTGAGGGCCGCCGAGACTGATCGCATGAACTTTCACCCGTCAGGAATCCTCGTCCCCCTCATCACGCCGTTCGCGCACGACGGCGCAGTTGCGACCACCGATCTGGAACGCCTCGCTCACGAGGTGATCGACGAGGGAGCGTCGGGAATCGTCGCGCTGGGGACCACCGGCGAACCGTCGACGCTCACGCCGGACGAGCGCCGCGAGGTCCTGCTGATCTGCGACAGGGTGTGCCGGGAGCGGGGTGTCCCGCTGCTCGTCGGGGCGGGGTCCAACGACACGGCCGACACAGTGCGGGCGATCGAGGAGGTCGACGGGCTGGTCGATGCGGCGGGCGTGCTGGTGACCGTGCCGTACTACACGCGCCCATCCGAGGCCGGGGCGGTGGCGCACTTCGAGCACGTCGCCGACCGCAGTCGCCTTCCGCTGGTCCTGTACAACGTGCCGTATCGGACGGGCCAGCGTCTGGGCTGGGAGTCCATCGTCCGGCTGTCGCGGCATCCGCGGATCGTCGGGATCAAGCAGGCGGTGGGTGTCGTGGACACCGGCACGGCGCGTCTGTTCGCGGAATGCGACGATTCGTTCGCGATTCTCGTGGGGGAGGACACGCTGGTTTCGCCGCTGCTGGCGATGGGCGCGGCGGGCGCGATTCTCGCGACCGCGAACGTCTGCACGCGGGAGTTCGTCGAACTGTTCGATTTGTGGCGCAGCGGGGACTCGCTGAAGGCGCGGGCCTTGGCCAATGCGCTGGTGGGACCGGCGAGCGCGCTCATGTCCGGGCCGAATCCCACTGTCGTCAAGGCGGTTCTGCACGCGCAGGGGCGGATCTCGACGGCGAATGTTCGTCTGCCGTTGCTGCCCATGGACGATCCACCGACGATTGCCACTGTGCTGGGGCAACTTCTCCTGCGGACCGCTTGATCCGCCGTTCCCTCAGGCCGCCCGGGGTCCGGCGCGATTGTGGGCGGGGATGGGTTTCTTGTAGGGATCCACGGTCGACGGTGGGGTGAACCACGGGTGGCGGTCGGCGCCGATTCTCACTTGCCAGTGGGAGTGGTGCAGCAGTCCGTGGTGGTAGCGGCACAGCAGCACGAGGTTGTCGAGGTCGGTTGGTCCGCCGTCGGCCCAATGTGTGACGTGGTGGCCTTCGCAGTGGGCGGGGACTGCGCCGCAGCCGGGGAAGGCGCAGCCGTGATCGCGGGCGATGAGTGCCCGCCGTTGCTTTTTCGACACTGTTCTGCTGGTGCGGCCCAGGTCGATCGGTACGCCGTCGCTCATGACGATCGGCGTGAGGTGGCAGTCGCAGGCCAATCTGCGGGCGGTCGCGATCGATAGTGGTCCCATGTGGGGCATGCGGGCGATGTCTTTGTCGCCGAACAGGTCCGGATCGCCGTCCGAGCCTGTCCACTCGTGGTCCGCTTCGGTGCGGGCGAGGTCCTGCGCGTTCACGTGCAGGGATAGGTGGGGTCGCTCGCCGCCCTCGATGGGGGCGTCTCCGGAGTCGAGGTAGCGGCGCAGGATCTCGGTGAAGGCGTCGGCCCGCTGACGCGCCGGGGTGCGGGCGCCGGCGGGGTCGTCCATCGGGTTGCGCGGCTTGGTCAACGTCGACAGGGCGGTCAGGAGCATTTCTCCGGTGACTGCGTCGAGATCACCCTTGACTGCAACTCGCCCGTTCAAGGTCTTCGAGGCGTGGAACTCGTTGCGTTCGGTGTCCTCGCTCGGCGGGAGTTCGTCGGATTCGAAGATCCGCTCGAGCCGGGAGATGCAGGTGCGAACGGTCGTCGTGGTGGCGGTGGGTCCGGTGGCGCTGTCCAGCAGCACTTTCCGGCAGGAATCCAACGCTTCGTTCGGCATGCCGCGGGGTGGGGTTTCGCAGAACTTCCCGATAAGGGCGGCGTGCTCGGCGGAGATAGTGCCGGCGTTGAAGGCGTCGGCGATCTCGGGTTGCCGGCCGAGCATGCGCCCCAAGGTCAGGATCCGTGTTGTGGTCGATACTTCCAGCAGCGTGTTGGCGGCCAGCCACTGCTTGACGCTGCGGAACCCGAGGGTGTCGAACGAGACTGCGCGCTCGTCGATTTCGGCAACGGCAGCCGCCCGCAGGGCGTCGAGTTGCTCCATTGCGTGGCAGATGTCGAGCGCGGTCTGCAGCAGCAAGATCTCGGGCAGTGTGCCCATGTCCTCGGGCCGCGGCGCCGTGACCACGATGCACGAATTATTGAGTCCCCCCGGATTCATGCCTCGATTCTAGTTCGAACTTATGTTCGAGTCAATGGGTGTCTCGCGCGTCAGACTTTCTGGCAGGGTCCCGGCGTTTACGATCCGGGACACGAGCCGGAAGGGGAGGCGTATGGCGAGGTCAAGGCGAACGAAGATCCCAGTCGAAGGCGTACCGAGATGGAGCGGGGACAACGCTTGGCATCGTCAAGGAACTTCGCCGGGATCTGCCGAACGTGGTGATCATCCTCTCGGCGCGAAGGCATGATTCCTGACCATGCACGCTGATATCGAAGGCGCGGTCCGGACCGCGCGCCTGGCAGCCCGTTTCGACTGGACGTGGGACTCCGAGGACCTCGAACGTTTCTGCGCCGCCGCCGGCTGGCAACCAGAACGCTTCTCCGCCACTGGTGCGGAGATCATCACGAACCTCGACATCAACCGCCGCAGCGGCAACGCGCACCTGACCTGGGGGCCACTCAACTACATCGACATCTGGGTGACCGACGTAGCCGATCCCGACACCGATATTCCGGAGGTGATGGCGGAGTTCCTCGCCGAATTGAGCGTGCCGATGACCGCGGAGTTCGGGGAGGGAACCCCCGTCACCGCCGGTATTGTCAAGGAACTTCGTTGGGATCTGCCGAACGTGGTGATCATCCTGTCGGCTGGGCTCAAGTCCGTAGCCATGTACCTCGTCAGCCCCAAACATCAAGCGTGGACCGACGAACCCGAAGATGAATGGGACGACGAAGAGGACGAGGACGACGAAGACCGATCGGCGAGTGCACCGGTCAGCCGCCTCGATCCCTGCACGCCGATATCGACGGCGGTACCGGCCAGCCGGATCTCGGCTGGGCAACGGCCGTTGGGTGGCCTTGTCGGATTGGATGTGAACCGACCGTTGGTGTCTCGCTGGATCAGCGTGGTCCATGGGTTGCCGGAACTGCGGTCGAGCAGAAAGTAGCATCCACCCATGCACGTCGACATCGAAGGCGCCACCCGGATCGCCCGCCTCGCCGCAGAATTCGACTGGACCTGGACTGTCGACGACCTGGAACCCTTCTGTTCGCAAGCTGGATGGGAGCTCGTCGAACTCCGGGAAGGCGGCGGCTCGATTCGGACGGACCTTCATGTCAGCAGGCCGAAGGCGAACATGTACAGGCATAACCGTTCGATGCAATACATCTCGATCTTGGTCACGGACCTGGCAGATGACGCCACACCCATGACAGTGGTGCGTCCGCTGCTGGACGAAGGGTTCACGAACCTCGATGTGGCATTGACCGCACTCCTCGGGACAGCCACGAGCGCCGAACCCGGACCAACGGCAGCTCTCCGGTGGGACCTGCCGAAAGCGGTCATTACGCTGGACCTGAGTGTCAGCGCGATCTTCCTCGATCTGACGAGTCCGGAGTATCAGGCATGGCTGGACGAGCCCGAACCGGAGTACGAGGACGAGGACTAGCGATCGAGGTCGGCGAGATCGCACCCGGGGCGGGAACAGGATTGCGCTCCTCACACGACTCGGCCACTCACAACTCCAACCTGCAATGCGGTCAATCCCCGCCAAGTTCTGACGCAAGACAGATTTCTCGAACGCGGGGCCTTCCGGCGAGCTTCGACGTTCTAGGATCTCGCGTATGAACATCGCCTTCGTCCAGTCCACCTGGCATCGGGCCATCGTCGACCACGCACGTGACGCTTTCGTGGTGCAGTGGAAAGAGCTGGGGCACGACCCGACCGAGATCGAGTTCTTCGAGACTCCCGGAGCGTTCGAGATCCCGTTGCACGCCCAGCGCCTTGCCCGCACCGGACGCTTCGCCGCAGTCGTCGCGGCCGGATTGGTGGTCGACGGCGGCATCTACCGGCACGAGTTCGTCGCCTCCGCCGTGATCGACGGCCTGATGCGCGTCCAGCTCGACACCGACGTGCCGGTGTTTTCGGCAGTGCTCACCCCGCACCACTTCCACGAGCATCTCGATCACGACGCGTTCTTCACCTCGCACTTCGACAAGAAGGGCGTGGAAGTCGCGAACGCATGCTCGGCGACCCTCGCCGGGCTCACCGCAATCGGATAGGCGAGACGAGCCCGCCGGCACAAAGTGCTGACCCGGGCGCGGCTGCACGAGATATGTCCGGATCGGCGTTCTCCGCGTGACAGGCCCGTCCGATTGCGCCTCGACCCGCCGGACCGTCGGCGTATCGTTCGGGCATGCCGTCGGACGACGAGCTCATTAGCGGCGCACCGAGCGCCGCTGTTCTCGCCGTCCTGGATCGCCTGGACACCAGGTTCGAAGCGTTCGGCCGTAAGCGGGGGACTCCGGCCACTGCCAATCTTCCGAACCCGGAGTTGTTGCAGCGCAGCACTCTTCGATTCTTTCGGATCGCAGCGAGAGCGATCCGGGAGAACAGGACATTCACCGCAGATGAACTGCGGCCGGTCCGTGAAGGTGCCGTTCAGGCGGCGGTGGACGGTGCTTCGCTGTCTGCGGTGCTGCACAGTTGGCACAGGTTCGGTCGAATCCTCCTCGACGAGTGCCGTGCGGCGGCGGGTGAGCGGGCCGCCGCGCTGGTCGACATTGCGGACGGCGTCCTGCGACTTCAGGAGGTCGTCACCCGCACCGTCGTGGATTCGTACGAGAGCGAGCGGGTGGCGCTCGAGGGGGACGAGCAGCCGTCGCGCGAGTTGCTGGCCCGGTTGCTGCTGGCCGGCCAGGACGCGGACCCGACGGCGCGCTGGTGCGGGATCGAACTGGCAGACGAGTACTCGGTCCTCGCCCTGTCCGGCGGCGACATGGAAACGGACGCGAGGGCGTGGCGGACCAGGGAGGCGCGCACGGTCCGGGTGCTCGAGGCGGTCGGTACGCCACCGACGCTCGCCATCGTCGAGCCCGACTCGACGACGGTGCTCGTTCCGCGGTGGCCCGGCGCGGATGCCGACTGGTTCCGGGTGGCGGTCGACCTGGCCGCGGCCGTGGGCGAGGTTGTCGGATCCACGGTGACCGGGGCGGTGTCCGGACCCGTCAAACGCCGCGAACTCGCGGGAGCCGGAGCGCTGGCCCGCGAACTCCTCGAACTCGCGCGCCGGATGGGTAGAGAACCGGCCGTGTATCAGCTCAGGGATCTTGCGCTGCCGTTCCAGCTGTCGCGGGCGACCGCCGGTCACCAGTACCTGGGGGACTGTCTGCTGCCGTTGGATCCGTACCCGGAACTGGTCGAGACACTCGACGTCTACCTCCATCACGACCTCGATCGGGGTCGAACGGCGCGCGCCCTCTGCATCCACCCGAACACGGTCAACAACCGGCTGGGCAGGATCCGGGATCTCGCCGGACTCGATCCCAACTCCTACGACGGGATCATCACGCTGGGTTCGGCGCTCGACGCACGACGTGCGGGCGGCGGGACATCCTCGTACTGAGTCGGTCTCGCTCAGCGGTCGACGCGAGCCGGGGGAGGATTCACCCGTGGCATGTTCCAGGCGTGGATTCGCGAAGTAGTGCTCCGGCGGCCGTCGAGCCCGACCCGGTGCCGCACTGGACCGCGCCGGGTGCGCACGAGATCTCGCCCGGAGTGTTCCGTATCCCGTTGCCGCTTCCGGAGGGCCCGCCGGCAATCAACGTGTACGTCATCGTCGACGGCGACGACGTCGTCCTGATCGACTCGGGGTGGGCCACCGAGGACGGGGTCCGCCATCTGGAGCAGGGTCTCGAACGCATCGGATTCGAGCCGAGCGGGATCAGCCGCTTCCTCATCACGCATTGGCACACCGACCATTACTCGCAGGCGCTCGAGATTCGTCGCCGGCACGGCACCCCCGTCAGTCTCGGGGTCGGCGAGCGGCCGATGGTCGAGCGATACATGGGAGGAGCGGCGGCCGGGGAGACGTCGTCCGGCGCGGCAGCCATGTTGGTGCGGGCGGGCGCACACCGGATGGTCGAGGGGATGCAGGGAGTCCCCGACGTCGGGATGGAACTGCCGGACCACTGGCTCGAGGGCAACCCTCGGATCGTGCTGCAGAACCGAACCCTCGTCGCGATCCCCACGCCAGGGCACACGAACGGGCACTACTCGTTCTGGGATCCGGAGGCTCGGTTGTTCTTCACGGGCGACCACGTCCTTCCCCGGATCACGCCGTGGATCGGGCTCGAGACCACGCCGGGCAGGCTGCCGCTGGGCGACTACCTGGCCTCGCTGCTGTTGGTCCAGACGATGCCCGACGCGCAGCTGCTGCCCGCGCACGGCCCGACGATGCCGAGCGCGGCCGAGCGCGCCCGTCAGCTGATCGATCACCATCACGCCCGCCTGGACCGCACCCTCGATGCCGTGCCGTCTCACGCGGTCACCGCGTTCGAGGTGGCGCACCGGTTGCGCTGGACGCGACGCGATCAGCGGCTCGACGAACTTCCCGCGTCGCTGCAGCCGTATGCGGTTGTCGAAACCGTTGCGCACCTGGATGTTCTGGCCGACCGCGGCGCGGTGCAAGCCGTCGAATCCGACGGCGTCACCCTCTACAGCAGATGAGACGTCTCACGTCCTGACGCCGGGCGTGCGTCCCGTCCCGGCCGGCATCCCGGCGGAGAGCTGCGAGCCCGACAACGCGCTGAGCCGGGACCGGACCTCCTCCGGGAACGGCGCGACCCGACGTGACTGCAGATCGAAGTGCAGATCCAGTTGCTCGCCCGCGGCGACGCGGTGACCCGAGGTGAGCGAGCGCAATTCGTGGAAGAAGTGTGCTCGCTTGTCGTCGACCCCGAGCAGCCAGGAGTCGACGGCGATCGGCTCGCCCTGTCGGAGTTCGCGTTCGTACGTGATGTGGGCTTCGACGACGATCTTGCCGAATCCCGTCCGGTGCACGTACTCGTCACCGAGACCGATCGAGTCGGTGAACCGGGCGTGGGCGTCGTAGATCACGGTGCCGTAGAACTGGGCGTTCATGTGTCCGTTGACGTCGATCCATTCGTCGCGGACGTGGGTCTGCAGACTCCGACAAGGGCCTGGCGTGGTCGGGAGAATGAACTCGGTCATGCGCGCAGGTTAGGGGCTCCTGGGGTCCGCGAGCGGGTTCTGTCTCGGGGACCGGGAGGTGGACCTCAGAACGCGTGCGGGTGTGCCTTCTCGTACGCGGCCTTCTCGGCGTCGTGGCGGGCGACCTTCTTCGGGTTCTCGAGGTTGGGGTCCAGACCGTGCTTCTCGAGCCGGCGGCGACGGTTCTGCTCCATGTAGGCCGCGGAGAAGAACAGTGCCAGGAAGACACCGAGCAGCACCATCGATCCGCGCAGCCACAGCGGTCCGGGGAACAGGAAGAACGCCGCGAAGATCGGGAGGAACGGCACCATGCTGCGAATCATGTGGCGCGGCACTGCCCAGTCGCCGATGAGGTCGTTGAGGACCCACGCCTGCATCGAGTCGGGAAGCTTGCGGCCGCACGAGTAGGCAACCCACTGGAACGGATTGGGGCGCTTGGCCTTCGAAGGAGTCTTGCTGGACATGTCCTGGATACCTGTACCTGTCTGGAAGGGGCGGTTCATTCGTGCAGGGCGCCGGCGCGCAGTGCCGCCGCATTGACACGGGTGAGGACGGAGTGGAGTTCTTCGAGTTCGGCGAGGCTCACGCCGAGTCGCTGGACGACGGCGCCGGGGATGCGTTCGGCCTGGGTGCGCAGGGCCTTCCCGTCCTCGGTGAGCTCGACGACCAGCTGGCGCTCGTCGGCGGCGCTGCGGGTGCGTGTGATGAGTCCGCTGGACTCGAGTCGCTTGAGCAGCGGGGACAGCGTGGGGGAGTCGAGCTGCAGTGCCTGCCCGATCTCCTTGACCGACATGGGAGCGCGGCCCCACAGCGCGAGCATCACGAGGTACTGCGGGTGCGTCAGTCCCATCGGTTCGAGGAGCGGGCGGTAGACCGACAGCACCGCGCGATTCGCCACCGCGAGGGCGAAGCACACCTGACGATCGAGGGCGAGTGGATCGACGTCGCCCCAGTCGAGATCCTGCTCGGGGATGGTCGTGGTCATGAAATGAAGCATACACGATTAAGTCGTGCACTAACTAAATGCCCGAAGGGTGGACAAAAGAGAACGCGTTCTATATGTGTGGATGTGGCGGCCGCCACGGGGTGGCCCGGTCTGTCATGCAGGCCACATCGAGCGCACCGACTGGAGTTCTACATGTACGAGTGGTCAGACACCGACCTGATGTTCCGTGACGCCCTCCGTGGCTTCATCGACAAGGAGGTCAAGCCGCACGTCGACAAGCTCGAGAGTGGTGAACTGCCCCCGTTCGAGATCATCCGCAAGATGTACTCGACGTTCGGTATGGACGAGATGGCCACCGAGGCGCTCGAGAAGTCCTTCGCCAAGGAAGAGGCGAAGGAGCGCGGCGAGGCGCTGCCCGAGTCGGGTGAGAAGTCGAGCGGCTTCAGCGGCGCCGGCAGCATGGGCGTCATCCTCAACAGCGAGATCGCGGGCGTGAGCCTGGGCCTGGTCGCGTCGATGGGTGTGAGCATCGGCCTCACCGCCGGCACCCTGCGCAGCCGCGGCACCCTGGCCCAGAAGAAGCGCTGGCTGCCGGGGCTCGTCACGATGGAGAAGGTGGGCGCGTGGGCGATCACCGAGCCCGACTCCGGCTCCGACGCGTTCGGCGGCATGAAGTCGTACGTCCGCCGTGACGGCGAGGACTACATCCTCAACGGTCAGAAGACGTTCATCACCAACGGTCCGTACGCCGACGTCACGATCGTCTACGCCAAGCTCGACGAGGGCGACGCCTCCGTCGACCGCCGCGACCGCAAGGTCCTCGGCTTCGTGCTCGACAAGGGCATGGAGGGCTTCACGCAGAGCGCGCCGTTCAAGAAGATGGGCATGAACTCCTCGCCCACCGGTGAGCTGTTCTTCGACAACGTCCGGATCACCAAGGACCGACTGCTCGGTGAGACCGAGAACCCGGCCAAGGGCGACGGCAAGGAGAGCGCGAAGGAGTCGTTCGCGGCGGAGCGCATCGGCATCGCGTCGCTCGCGCTGGGCATCATCAACGAGTGCCAGCGCCTGTCGATCGAGTACGCCAAGAACCGCAAGCTGTGGGGCAAGGAGATCGCGCAGTTCCAGCTCATCCAGCTCAAGCTGGCCGAGATGGAGGTGGCGCGTCTCAACGTGCAGAACATGGTGTTCAACGCGATCGAGCGCACCGCGGCGGGCGACAAGGTGACCCTCGCGGAGGCGTCGGCGATGAAGCTGTACTCGTCCCGCGCCGCGACCGAGGTCGCGATGGAGGCCGTCCAGCTGTTCGGCGGCAACGGCTACATGGCCGAGTACAAGGTGGAACAGCTTGCGCGTGATGCGAAGTCGCTCATGATCTACGCCGGTTCCAACGAGATCCAGGTGACGCACATCGCGAAGGGCCTGCTGGCCAAGTGATCCCGGCCCCGGTCCGCACGGGGGGTACATGCGGACCGGGGACCGTTCACGCCGCGCTGTCGGCGGCGGCGAGCCGCCGGAGCGCGAGTTCGCTGTAGAGCGCGGCGCCGTCGCCCAGGACGGCGTCGTCGAACTCCGCGAGCGGCGAGTGGTTGAACGCGGCCGCCGCCGGATCCCGGTCCGCGGGGCACGCGCCGAGGAACACGAACGCCCCCGGAACCTCGTTCAGCACCCGCGAGAAATCCTCGGACGCGGCCGCCGGCTGCGGCTGCCACGCGAACCGCTCCGGTCCGTGCACCTCGGCGACGACGTCGGCGACGAACTCGGTCTCGGTGTCGTCGTTGACGGTCACCGGGTACTGCTCGTCGTAGTCGACGTCCACCTCGAGCCCGTGCGCGGCCGCGATGCCCTGGCACACCCGAGCGATTCCCGCCCGGACCTTCGCCTGGCTCTCGACGGAGAAGGTGCGCACCGTGATGTCGAACCGGGCGTCGTCGGGAATGACGTTGGCAGCGGTTCCGGCATGGAAGGCGCCCACTGTCAGCACGACCGGGTCGAACGGGGCGAACGACCGGGTCGCGAACGTCTGCAGGGCCGTCACCATCTCGCAGGCCGCGGGGATCGGGTCGAGCGCCCCGTGCGGGGACGACCCGTGGCCGCCGCGGCCCAGCACCCGCACCGTTGCGACGTCACTCGCGGCCATCAACGGGCCCTTCCGCGTGACGAACACGCCGCCGGGGGCTCCCGACGCACTCACGTGCAGACCGTACGCGGCGACCGGACGGGACCCCGACGCCTCGAGCACGCCCTCGGCCAGCATGTGTCCGGCGCCGTCGTAGCCCTCCTCACCCGGCTGGAACATGAACACGACATCGCCCGCGAGACCCTCGCGGCGCGCGGACAGCAGGTGGGCGGCGCCGACGAGCATCGAGGTGTGCAGGTCGTGCCCGCACGCGTGCATGTTCCCCGGGATCGTCGAGGCGTAGTCGACGTTCGCCCGCTCGCCGACCGGCAGCGCGTCCATGTCGCCGCGCAGCAGCACCGTCGGCCCCGGCCGGCTGCCGCGCAACACCGCGGTGACCGACGTCAGGTCGGTACCGGTGCCTATCTCGAGCGGCAGCCCGTCCAGTGCGGTGAGTACCCGCTCCTGGGTGCGCGGAAGATGCAGGCCCACCTCCGGTTCGGCGTGCAACGTGCGACGGAGCCGGACCAGGTCCTCGTGCAGTTCCTTCGCGTCCTCGGTCAACGACACCGGCGTCCCCTCTCCTCGGGTGGTCGTGCCGAAGCGGCGCAACTCGAGGCATGATGCCCATGACGTGCATCACACCCGACGAATTTGCAGGATTTTTCCGTGACCGATGGATCTGCTCAGGAATATGACGCGCTGGACGAACTCGACCTGAGTCTGATCAACACGCTCCAGCTCGGCCCGCGGGCGCCGTGGGCGCAGGTCGGGGCGGCGCTGGGGGTCGATCCGGTGACGGCGGCTCGGCGCTGGTCCCGTCTGGTCGAGAGCGGGTCGGCCTGGGTCACCGCGCACCCCGCGGGTCCGCAGACGGCCGCGCTGGTGGAGATCGAGTGCGTGGCCGGTCAGGTGTTGCCGACCGCCGAGATCCTGGTGCGGTGGCCGCACGTCCTCACCGTCGAACACGCCAGCGGCTCCCGTGACCTACTGCTCACGGTCAGCGTGAAGGACCTTGCTGCGCTGTCGCGCCTGTTGCTGAACGCGATCGAGAAGCTGCCCGGAATCCGCTCGACCCGAACGCATCTCGTGATCCGTCCCTACGCGATGGGTGGGGACTGGCAGCTGCGCGCACTCGACGCCGACCAGCGGGCGCACCTCGACGGGCGTGGCCGTCGCACGACGGGCACGCTGCGTCCGCTCGACGACGCGGACCGGGCACTGATCGCCTGCCTGTCCCGGGACGGCCGGGCGTCGCTCACCGACATCGCCGCCGAACTCGGCTGCAGCGTCAGCACCGCACGCCGCAGGCTCGGCACCCTGCTGGATCGGAACTCGCTGCTGCTGCGCTGCGACGTCGCGCAGCCGCTGTCGGGCTGGCCCGTGTCGGTCTTGATGTGGGCGCACGTGCCGGTCGACGAGTGCGACGCCGTCGCGCAGCGCCTCGTCGAACTGCCCGAGACTCGCGCGTGCCTCGTCTTGACGGGGGCGCCCGCCAACTTCTTCTACTCGGTGTGGGTCCGCTCGCTCGAGGACGTCCACCGGCTCGAACAGCTCCTGCGGCGGACGGTGCCGTCGCTCGAGATCCTCGACCGCACCGTCACACTGCGCTTCTTCAAGCGGATGGGACGGATCCTCGACGAGTCCGGGCGCAGCGTCGAGGCCGTGCCGATGGACATCTGGTCCGATCCGGTCGCGAACGCAGAGGGAGTGTGATCAGCGGAGTTGGGCGCGGCGCGACATCGTGCTGCGCAGCCCCTCCGCGGCCGCCCGGACCGCGGCGACCTGACTCTCGGGCCGGTAGCGGTTGGTGGGTCCGGTGACGCTGATGGCCGCGACGACACGGTCGTCGGCGCCGAAGACCGGTGCGGCCACGCATGCGATGCCCAGCGCCGACTCCTCGCGCTCGAACGCGACGCCGGTCTCGACCACCTTGTCGAGCTGGGTCTGCAGGATGCCGGGCGCCACGATCGTGTGCGGCGTCCGCCGGACCAGCGGTGCCGCCAGCACCTCGAGGCGCAGGTCCGGGTCGGAGTGCGCGAGGAGGGCCTTGCCGATCGCGGAACAGTGCAGTGGGATGCGCCCACCGGTTCGGGACGGGGAGATCGCCTGGCGGTGGCCGCCGATCTTCGCGACGTAGACGACGTCGTGGCCGTCACGGACCCCGAGGTGCACGGTCTCGTGGCTGCGCTCGTACAGGTCCTGCAGGAACGGCATCGCCATCTCGAGCAGCGAGCGCTCGAGCGAGGCGAGCATGCCCAGCTCGAACAGTCCGCCGCTCAGCCGGTAGCCGCCGTCGACGCGATCGAGGAGCCGGTTCGCCACGAGTTCGCCGGCGAGCCGGTGCACGGTCGCCTTGTGCAGCCCGGTGCGTCTCACCAGCTCTGCGAGCGGTACGACGTTGTCCTCGGGGCGGTAACTGCGCAGGATCGCGACCGCTTTGCCGAGGACCGTGTCGAGGTTCGCTGCACCGGTCACGCGTCGAGCGTATCGCTGAGCGAGACAGAAGGTTGGCCTCGGGCGCCCCCGCCCAGCACAGTTATCGACATGACCCAGTCCACGAACTCCACCGCGGTGAGCGAGTCCGCTATCGCCGCTGCCGCGGAGCGCCTCGCGTCGGCCGCAGCGGCCGGTGTGCCCTGCGCGCCGATCCGTGACCTGATCGGCGCCGACGACCTCGTCGCCGCCTACCAGGTGCAGGAACGCGTCAACGACCTCCGGATGAAGGCGGGCGCCGTCGTCGTCGGCCGCAAGATCGGTCTGACGTCGGTCGCGGTCCAGCAGCAGCTCGGCGTGAACCAGCCCGATCTCGGCGTCCTCTTCGACGACATGCAGTACGCCGACGGTGACGACGTCCCGATGAGCGTTCTGATCCAGCCGAAGATCGAGGGCGAGGTCGGCTTCGTGCTCGGCGCCGACCTGATCGACGGCCCGCTCGACGCCGCGCAGGTGCGCGGCGCGATCGAGTACGCGGTCGCCGCGCTCGAGATCTGCGACAGCCGCATCGAGAACTGGGACATCCGCTTCGGCGACACCGTCGCCGACAACGCGTCTTCCGGCGTCTACGTGCTCGGCACGCAGCGTCGCACGCTCGACGAGTTCGAGCCCAAGGACGTCGTCATGTCGATGGCCGTCGACGGCCAGGAAGTCTCCTCCGGCAACGGCGAGGCCTGCCTGGGCGACCCGATCGAGGCCGTCGTGTGGCTCGCCCGCACGGCCCGCGAGCTGGGCCAGCCGCTGCGCGCAGGTCAGGTCATCCTGTCCGGTGCCCTCGGCCCCATGGCGCCGGTCCAGGCCGGCAATGTCGTCACCGTCTCCGTGTCCGGACTCGGTGTCGTGACCACACGTTTCAAGGAAGGAACCGAGGCATGAGCAAGGTCAAGGTCGCGATCATCGGATCCGGCAACATCGGCACCGATCTGATGATCAAGGTGCTCAACCACTCCGATCACCTCGAGATGGGCGCGATGGTCGGTATCGACCCCGCGTCGGACGGTCTCGCCCGCGCCGCTTCCATGGGTGTGCCGATCACCGCCGAGGGTGTCGAGGGCCTCGTCGGTCTCCCCAACTTCGACGAGATCGAGATCGTCTTCGACGCGACGTCGGCCAAGGCTCACGTCGTGAACGACGCGCGCCTGCGCCCGCTGGGCAAGCGCATGATCGACCTCACCCCCGCCGCGATCGGCCCCTTCGTGGTGCCGGCCGTCAACGGTGACGAGCACCTCGACGCCACGAACGTGAACATGGTGACCTGTGGTGGCCAGGCCACGATCCCGATGGTCGCGGCCGTCTCCCGGGTCGTCCCGGTTGCCTACGCCGAGATCGTCGCGTCGATCGCGTCGAAGTCCGCCGGCCCGGGCACCCGCGCCAACATCGACGAGTTCACCGAGACCACGTCCAGCGCGATCGTGTCCGTCGGTGGCGCCAAGCGCGGCAAGGCGATCATCATCCTGAACCCGGCCGAGCCGCCGCTGATGATGCGCGACACGGTCTTCTGCCTGGTCGACGCTTCGGACCCGGCCACGCACGACCAGATCCGCGAGTCCGTCGCGAAGATGGTCGGCGACGTCTCGGCCTACGTGCCCGGCTACCGCCTCAAGCAGCAGGTCCAGATCTCCGAGATCCCCGCCGATCAGCCGGTCGAGACCCTGATCGACGGCGGCAACCGCCCGACCCACCAGGTGTCGATTTTCCTCGAGGTCGAGGGTGCAGGACACTACCTGCCCGCCTACGCAGGCAACCTCGACATCATGACCTCTGCCGGCCTGCAGATCGCTGAGCGCATCGCCCAGAAGAAGGAAGCCACCCGATGAGCACCAACCCCACTATCTTCGTCCAGGACGTCACGCTGCGCGACGGCATGCACGCTGTGCGCCACCGCATTTCGCCGGAGGACGTCAAGCGGATCGTCAAGGCTCTCGACGCTGCCGGTGTCGACGCGATCGAGGTCGCGCACGGTGACGGTCTCGCCGGTGGCTCGGTCAACTACGGTCCGGGCTCCAACACCGACTGGGAGTGGATCGAGGCTGCGGCCGACGTCCTCGAGAACGCCCGCCTGACCACCCTGCTGCTGCCGGGTGTCGGCACCATCGAGGAGCTCAAGCACGCCTACAAGCTGGGTGTGCGCTCGGTCCGCATCGCGACGCACTGCACCGAGGCCGACGTCTCCGCGCAGCACATCGAGACGGCCCGCGAGATCGGCATGGACGTCTCCGGCTTCCTGATGATGAGCCACATGGCTGCCCCGGAGGAGCTGGCCAAGCAGGCCAAGCTGATGGAGTCCTACGGTGCGAACTGCGTGTACGTCACCGACTCGGGCGGACGCCTGACGATGAACGGTGTCCGTGACCGCGTCCGTGCCTACAAGGACGTCCTCAACGAGGGCACCGAGATCGGCATCCACGCGCACGAGAACCTCTCCCTGTCGGTGGCGAACAGCGTCGTCGCCGTCGAGGAAGGCGTCTACCGCGTCGACGCATCGCTCGCCGGTCACGGCGCCGGTGCCGGCAACTGCCCGATCGAGCCCTTCATCGCGGTCGCCGACCTGCACGAGTGGAAGCACGGCTGCGACGTCTTCGCGCTGCAGGATGCTGCCGACGACATCGTCCGCCCGCTGCAGGACCGTCCGGTCCGCGTCGACCGCGAGACCCTCACCCTGGGCTACGCGGGTGTCTACTCGAGCTTCCTGCGTCACGCAGAGACGGCGTCGGCTCGCTACGACGTCGACGTCCGCACCCTGCTGCTCGAGGCCGGCAAGCGCAAGCTGGTCGGTGGCCAGGAGGACATGCTCGTCGACATCGCTCTGAACATCGTCGCCGAGCGCGAGGGCCAGAGCGCCTGATCTGAGGCAACTCCCAACTCGGGCGCTGCAACCGTTTCGGTCGCGGCGCCCGAGTTGTTTCTCGGGTGGGGCTACGGTCGAGGGAGCGGGACCGTCGTCGAGTAGGAGCATTCGTGGCGTTCAACGATCTGGATCTGGCCGAGCGCCTGGATATCGCGCGAGAGGGCACCGCGTACTTCGCGCAGAAGCTGGCGGCGCTGTCGGACGAGGACCTTTCCGGCCCGAGCCTGCTCGACGGGTGGACGCGCAAGCACCTCGTCGCGCACGTCGCCTACAACGCCGCCGCGCTGTGCCGGATCCTGGACTGGGCGGCGACCGGGATCGAGACGCCGATGTACGAGTCGGTGGAGCAGCGGGCCCGGGAGATCGACGAGGGTGCTCTCCTCAGTGCGGGATCGCTGCGAAACCTCTTCGCCGAGAGAGCGGCCCAGCTCGACGAGAAGTGGCGCACGTTGCCGGACGCTGCGTGGGACGCCGAGGTACGGACCGCGCAGGGGCGAACGGTGCCGGCGTCGGAGACGGCCTGGATGCGCAATCGCGAGGTGTGGATCCACGCCGTCGATCTCGGAAACGGCGCACGGTTCGAGGACTTCCCACAGGTGGTGCTCGATTCGCTCCTCGACGACATCGTTGCGATGTGGCGACGCAGGGGTGAGGGCGCGGGCCTGGTCCTCGAGGTGGGCGATCGTCGGTTCGTCGTCGTCGAGGACGGTCCGCCGGTGACCGACATCGTCGCGGGTTCGCTTGTCGCCGTGGTCCACTGGGCATCGGGTCGTGGTGCGGTGGGGCTCACCGCGGGCAGCGAACTCCAGCCGCCGCGTTGGTTGTGAGAGGTCCGAAGCATTGCCCGTCGGCGGTCGATCCAGTGTCTTGCGTCAAGAACTGCGCCGCCTCACGCATCCTGCCAGCCTCGGCGAACGACATTCAGTGATCCGGCTTCGATCATGTCCTCGGCCGAGCCTGTGGGAACGAAACCCAGCAGGTAGCCATCGGCACCGAGATCGAGTTCGACCAGGAGTACGCCGTGCTTGCGGCTCTGCTCTCCGGCCAAGCCGAGGAACCGCTCGATGTCCTCGTCCTCATCGTCGTCATCCTCGTGTTCTTCCCACCAATCCCACGACATGGACGACGGGTGGAACTTCAAGGATTCCAATGCTTCTCGGGCCATCTCCGGATCGTCAGACCAGTCGATGTACTCCATGACCGCAGCGTCCTGTAAACCTCTGGTCAGCTCCGCCAATGCCCATCTGTCATCCACTGCCGCCCGGACCGCCTCAGTGAGCGACGGCCTCTCCGGTACCAACTGCTCAGCGATCGTGATCAAGCTGCGGCGGTCCATACATTTCCCCTTCGACATGCCTTCGGATGACATGCTTATCACGAGCAATCTGGGCGACAGTGAAGGTCCCGAATCACGCCTCAACTGGGCGTTGAATCCGCAGGTCGCGAAGCTGCTAGTCGACAGCTACGGCAGCCTGGGAGCCCCGAGAAGACATCCACAGCGGAATATCCCAATTTCTGGGAAATGGCAAGGTCATCAGCCTCGGGCACGCCGATACTCTGGAAACCTATCCGCCAGAGCCCTATCAAACGCGGAAACACGCTCGGATGAATCAATATTCGGCTGCACGTGATCGCGTTCAAGGTGCGCCGTCATCAATCCTGCCGCATAAGTGAATTTACCATTGACGATGCACAAGATAATTGTCGCCCGTAGAACACGGGGGTTGATTCGGTTGTGCGAGGTTCCCGGGATCGGCTCCTCCGCCACCCAGATCAACCTCTCGAGCGATTTGCGATCGTCGAACCATTTCGCAACCGCCCCGGATACGCGATTCTCAAACCACTGCACGGCAATCGGCACGTCCGCCTCAGTAATCACCCATGGCGCCTCCCCCACCGACTCCAGACCCGGCAGATCGTTGAAAAACCGATGGTCAACGCGCTCATGGAAGGGGCTGTCCGGCCGATCGCCTTTCAGCAGTGCGTCCGATGGCATTGACCGTAGTGCGTCATCTATCGTCGGAGATATCAGGAAGGCAGTTCCCGTGCACCTCACTGCACCGTCCCTCGAATAGCCAATAAGTGCTTGCACAGCCGCGAAGGTATTCGGAATGCCGACAGAATCACTCTTGAACCAGAAGGCACCCTCATTCGTCTCCACTAGGGGATCAAACGGCATGTACCCCGCGCGCGCCAATGCATCGGTCAATTCCGTCTTAATCATGTTGGCAACACGGTCTCTTTTACGAGTAGCCACAAATTACTCCTTTCAGGCGAGAGCTCCCGCCACGGTTGGGCTTTTCCGCCCTTGCATTCCAACAGAACAACTTTTTTGTTGCCTGCGGCGTCGGTGATCGCGCCGATACGATCCGAGGTACCCGAACCGGAGCCCACAACTAGCCGTTGTCGGCCGTGACCTCGCCACACGCCTCCCCCTTTCCTGCTCGTGTCCCGGATCGTAAACGCCCGGAGCCTGCCAGGAAGTCTGGCGCACGAGAAACTCCTTGACTCGAACACCAGTTCGAACTAGGCTCGAGTCATGAATCCGGGGGGACTCAACAATTCGGGCATCGCAACCACCGCGCTGCGGCCCGATGACGTGTGCCGGCTCCCTGAGGCCTTGTTGTTGCAGGCCACGTTGGATGTCTCCGGCGAGATCGAGCGCCTCGAGGCGTTACGTGTTGCGATGGTGGCCGAGGTGGATGAGCGGGCAGTTTCGCTCGACACCCTCGGATTTCGGAGTGTGAAGTTCTGGCTGGCCGCGAATTCGCTGTTGGAAGTATCGGTCGCAGCGAAGATCCTGGCGTTGGGCAAGATGCTCGGTCGGCAATCCGAGATCGCCGACGCCTTCAACGCAGGTGACATCTCTGCCGAGCATGCCGCTTTGATCGGAAAGTTCTGCGAGACCCCGCCCCGCGGCATGCCGAACGACGCACTGGATGCGTGCCGGAAAGTGTTGCTGGACAGCGCCACCGGGCCCACCGCCACCACCACGACCGTGCGCACCTGCATCTCCCGGTTGGAGCGGATCTTCGAATCCGACGAACTGCCACCCAGCGAGGACGTCGAGCGCAACGAGTTCCACGCCTCGAAAACGTTGAACGGTCGCGTCGCGGTCAAGGGGGATCTCGACGCGGTGACCGGCGAGATGTTGCTGACGGCGTTGTCTGCGTTGACCAAGCCGCGTAACCCGATGGACGACCCTGCCGGCGCCCGCACCCCGGCGCGGCAGCGCGCGGACGCGTTCGCCGAGATCCTGCGCCGCTACCTCGACTCCGGCGACGCCCCCATCGAGGGCGGGGAACGGCCGCATCTGTCCCTGCACGTGAACGCCGCCGACCTCGCCCGCAGCGAAACAGCACACGAGCACGCATGGACGGGGTTCGGCGGCGATCTGGACGATGACCCGGAGAGCGATCGGGACCTGTTCGGCGACAAAGACATCGCACGCATGCCACACATGGGGCCACTGTCGATCGCGACTGCACGACGCCTGGCCTGCGACTGCCACCTCACCCCGGTCGTCATGAGTGACGGCGTCCCGATCGATCTGGGCCGCACCAGCAGAACAGTGTCGAAGAAACAGCGTCGAGCGTTGATCGCCCGCGATCATGGCTGCGCCTTCCCCGGCTGCGGCGCACCACCCGCCCACTGCGAAGGCCATCACGTGACGCATTGGGCCGACGGCGGACCCACCGATCTCGACAACCTCGTGCTGCTGTGCCGCTACCACCACCAACTGCTGCACCACTCCCACTGGGAAGTGAAAATCGGCACTGACAGAAAGCCGTGGTTCACCCCACCGAGCACCGTCGATCCGTACAAGAAACCCATGCCCGCTCACGGGCGGGCAGGACCACACGCAGCCTGACCGCGTCAACGGTACGACCGGACAACCGCATGCCTCCGAAACCACTGCAGCCGACACCCTGGAAGAGGGTGCCGGCTACAGGGGAGGGGGAATAGCGGCTCGAGCGGCGGCGGGCTGTGTCAGGCCGTCGGCGGAACGTGCCCGGCAACGATGCGGTGGATGAGCCGGGCCGCGGTGCGGGCGGTCCGGTTGTCCACGTCGAGGGCCGGGTTGAGTTCCGCGACATCGACGACCGCGAGCTTGCCGCTCGCGGTCACCCGGTCGCACACGTGCTGGATGATCTCGAGCGGCACACCGTAGGCGGCCGGTGCGCTGACACCCGGCGCGACACCGGCGGGCAGCACGTCGAGATCGATCGTCAGGTAGACGATGTCGACGTCGTCCAGGAAGTCGGTGAGGAACTCGTCGACCCGGGCCCGATCGGCCACGCCGCAGTGGTCGTCGAGCAGGTACCGGACCCCCAGTCGGTGCGCGGTGTCGAACAGCGCGTTGGTGTTGCTCGGCTGGCTGATACCGATGACGTCGTAGCGGTGGCTCGTGCCCGCGGCCTGCTCGGCCTCGGCGATCTGCCGGAACGGCGTACCGGAGCTCGGGATCGGGTCGCTGCGCAGGTCGAAGTGGGCGTCGAGATTGAGGATGCCCAGACGTGGATGCCGCTGTCGCAGCTGAGAACCGGCGACACCCAGGTAGGTGCCGTACGCGACCTCATGGCCGCCGCCGAGCACGACCGGGAGCCGTCCGGCGTCGAGTGCGGTGGTCACGGCGGCACCGAGGGCTTCCTGGCCGGCTTCGAGCCGATCGCCCGTCACGGCGACGGTGCCCGCGTCGGACAGCGTCGTCGCGTTCTCGAGCGCCATCGACGAGAGGGCCTTGCGGAGCGCGTCCGGGCCGGCGGAGGCGCCCTGGCGGCCCTTGTTGCGGCGCACGCCCTCGTCGCTCGCGAAGCCGATCAGGACCGTGCCGGGGCCCGTTTCCGGACGGTAGGGGGTGACGGCCTGGTGCCAGCGCAGATGTTCGGCTCCGAGGCCGTCGGTGCGTCCCGACCACGGCCGGGGAGCGATGTCGACGTCGATGTGGTTCGTCATGTCAGCTGCCTGTTCCCTCGATCAGTTCGTGGCCGTCGCGAGGACGCCGTCCTTGAAGACCTCACGGATCAGCGGCACACCCGGACGGTAGGCGAGGTGCAGGTACGACGGGGCGTCGAGCGCGATGGCGTCGGCGCGGGCGCCGATCCGCAGGCTGCCGACGTCGTCGCGGCGCAGCGCCTTCGCGCCGCCCGCGGTGGCCGCCCACACGGCCTCGGCCGGGGTCATGTGCATGTCCCGGACCGCGATCGCGATGCAGAACGGCAGGCTGGTGGTGTAGCAGGTGCCGGGGTTGCAGTCCGCGCCGAGCGCGACCGTGACACCGGCGTCGATCAGCGCGCGGGCACCGGGGTACTGGTTGCGGGTGGAGAAGTCGGCGCCCGGAAGCAGGGTCGCCACCGTCGAGCTGTTCGCCAGCGCGTCGATGTCGGCGTCCGTCACGTACGTGACGTGGTCGACCGACGCCGCACCCATCTCGACGGCCAACTGCACGCCCGGGCCCTCGCCGAGCTGGTTGCCGTGCACGCGGGGGATCAGGCCGTGCGCGACGCCGGCGGCGAGGACGGCGCGGGACTGCTCGAGGGTGAACGCGCCGCGCTCGCAGAACACGTCGATCCACTTCGCGTACGGGGCGCACGCCGGGATCATCTCGTCGACGGCCATCGTGACGTACTCGTCGCCGCGGCCCGCGTACTCGGGCGGCGGGACGTGCGCGGCCAGAAGCGTGACCTCGTCGGTGAACCGGCCCGCGACCTGCACGCTGCGCAGCTCGTCCCGGACGCTCTGGCCGTAGCCGCTCTTGATCTCGACGGTGGTGCTGCCCGAGCGCAGCGACTCGTCGAGCAGGCGTCGCACGTTCGCGGCGAGCTGGTCGTCGCTCGCGGCGCGCGTCGCCTCGATGGTGGTGCGGATGCCGCCCGCGGCGTACTTCTCGCCCGACATGCGGGCGGCGAACTCCTCGGCCCGCTCACCGGCGAACACCAGGTGCGAGTGGCTCTCGACGAAGCCGGGCAGCACGGCCCGGCCGCCGAGATCGTGCCCCGCGTCGGCGGCGGGAGCATCCGCGGAGTCACCGACCCACGCGACCACGCCGTCCTCGAAGACGACCGCAGCGTCGTGCCGGACACCCAGCGCCCCGTCGCCCAGCGAGGGGTCGTTGGTGACGAGGGTGCCGATGTTCGTCAGTGCGGTGGTCCGGGGACCGGTCGTGGTCACGTGAGGCTCCTAGGTGACTGTTCGGTGAGGGGAGAGGTGGCCGGGGTCAGACCCGGCTGTCGACCATCGAGGTGTGGGCGGGGTAGATCATCTCGGCCGGCGGGTTGTTGGTCCGCTTGGCGACCGGGTAGTAGATCGCGCCGGTGAGCACGATGCCGACGATCCAGGAGATGTCCGCGCCGCCGAGCATGTCGGTGATCGGGCCGGTGTACATCTTCTGCGCGAGGAACGGGATCTGGGCGAGGACGCCGACGACGTAGACGACCAGGGCCGGCACGTTCCACGCTCCGTAGCGACCCTTGGGGTCGTACAGCGCCGGGATGTCGATGCGTTCCTTCGAGATCAGGTAGTAGTCGATCAGGTTGATCGCGCTCCACGGCGTGAACACCATCAGCAGCACCAGGACGAAGTTCTTGAAGTTGTCCAGGAAGTCGGCGCTCGCGGCGATCGCGATGAACATCGAGATGACGGTGAAGCCGAGGATGTAGAACGAGCGGGCCTTGGTCGAGATCTGCGAACGGCCGTCGAACGCGGTCACCGTGGTGAGGATCGACATGAAGCCGCCGTATGCGTTGAGCACGTTGACGGTCAGCTTGCCGGTCACGATCACCAGGTAGATCAGGAACGCGATGATCGCGGGACCGGCGAGGTCGCCCATGAAGCCGACTTGGTTGCCGAGGAAGGCGTCACCCGCGACGGCCGCGACGAGGGCGCCGAAGGTCATCGACCACTGCGATCCGACGACGCTGCCGAGGAAGGTCGACCAGAACGTGGTGCGCTCGCTGGTCTCGCGGGGCAGGTAGCGGGAGTAGTCGGCGACGTACGGGCCGAAGGTCAGCTGCCAGCCGGCGCCGAGGGAGATCGCGAGCAGGAACGTCACGAAGTCGAAGTCGACGATGCCGACGTAGTCGAGGACGTCGTACTCGAGGAACAGGCGGATCGCCAGGTAGGTGAATCCGATGATGCCGACGACGGTCGCGATCTTGCCGACGATGTGGATCAGCTTGTAGCCGGTGACGGCGACGAACGCGGTGAGCAATCCGAAGATCACGATGCCGATCCAGGCGCTGTCGAGGCCGAGCACCTTGTTCACGGCCTGGCCGGCCAGAACCGTGCCGGTGGCGGCGAAGCCGAGGTACATCAGGATCACGAGCACGAGCGGGATCACCGCGCCCTTGACGCCGAACTGGGCGCGGCTCGAGATCATCTGCGGCAGGCCCATGCGGGGGCCCTGGGCCGAGTGGAGTGCCATCACGGCGCCGCCGAAGACGTTGCCGATCAGCAGGCCGATGATGGCCCACAGTGCGTCGGCGCCGAAGACGACGGCGAGGGCGCCGTCGACGACGGCGGTGATCTGCATGTTCGCGCCGAACCACAGCGTGAACTGGCTGCGGGGCGTGCCGTGGCGTTCGTCGTCGGGAACGACGTCGATGGTGCGTCGCTCCGGGGCGAGGAGCACCTCGGAAGTGCTGCCGTCGTGTGTCATAGGTCCTGCTCTTTCTGCGGTGACCGCACCGTGCGGCGGGGTCGACTTCCGGGGGTGATGCCCACCTTCTTCGATGCTTGTGCGTTGGATCACGCCATGCCGATGGGAAATGTATAGGCCTGTATATACAGGCCTGTCAACATCTGGCTTTGTATCCGGATTGTTTGTCCTGGTCGCCGGTCAGAAGCCCTTTCCGGGATTCATCAGACCGAGCGGATCGAACGCGGCCTTCACCGCGCGATGAATGTCCAATCCTGTCTCTCCCACTTCGAGCGCCATCCAGCGTCGCTTCAACACCCCGACGCCGTGCTCACCTGTAAGCGTGCCACCGAGCTCGAGGGCGCGTCGAAACACCTCGTCGGCGGCCGTCCACACGGCATCCGGGACCGACCCGTCGGCGAGGCGATCGAACACGAACGTCGGGTGCACGTTGCCGTCGCCGGCGTGCGCGACGGTCATCACCGTGACGTCGTGTCGCCGCGAGATCTCCTCGATCGACTCGACCATCTCCGGCAGCCGTGAGCGCGGTACCCCGACGTCCTCGACCAGGCACTGGCCGAGGCGTTCGGCCGCCGGGTACGCGAGCCGGCGGATCTCGAGCAACTGGGCCGACTCGGCCGGGTCCTGGGAGACCGCGACGAAGTCCGCGCCCGCGTCGGTGAAGTGGCGTTCGATCGCAGCGGCGGCCTCGTCGGCGTCCGGGCCGTCGGCCTGCGCGATGAGCATCGCCTCGGTCCCGGACTCCAGGCCGATGCGCTTCCACTCGTCGATTGCGACGAGGGTGGCCCGGTCGATCAGTTCGAGCAGGCTCGGTCCGATCCCGGCGCGCACCACCGCGGCGACGGCGTCCGCGGCCGCCCGCAAGGACGGGAAACTGCCGACGATCGTCGCGGGCTCGCGGCGTGGCCGCGGGCGCAGGCGCACGGTCGCGCTCGTCACGATCCCCAGGGTGCCCTCCGAGCCGACGAGCAGCCCGGTGAGGTCGTAGCCCGCGACGCCCTTGACGGTGCGATGCCCGGTCCTCAGGATCCGGCCGTCGGCCAGCACCACCTCGAGACCCAGCACCGAGTCCCGGGTGACGCCGTACTTGACGCAGCGCAGCCCGCCCGCGTTGGTGGCGATGTTGCCGCCGATCGTGGAGATCTGGAAGCTGCTCGGATCCGGGGCGTACATCAGGCCGTGCTCGGCGGCCGCCCGGTCGAGGTCGGCGTTCACCACACCGGCCTGGACCACCGCCAGCTGGTCCGCGGCGTTCAGCTCGACGATGTCCCGCATGGCCGCGGTGGACACCATCAGGCAGCCGTCGATCGCGGTGGCGCCGCCGGCCAGGCCCGAGCCGGCGCCGCGGGGAACCACCGGAACACGATGAGCGGTGGCCCATTTCATGGCGGCGGCGACGTCCTCGGTCGAGTCCGCGAGCAGCACCGCGAGCGGGCGACCGGGGATCGCGAGGTGCGCCTCGTCCCGGGTGTAGGCATCCATGACGTCCGGGTCTGTGACGAGTCGGCTCGAGCCGAGGGCGTCGGAGAGGGCGGTGAGAGACATCGGGTTCCTCGTATCAGTTCTGTCGGTCTGCGGTGAAGGCGTCGACGGCGGCGAGCACGGCATCCTCGGCGTCGCGGTCGCCGACGGTCACTCGCACGCCCTCGCCGGAGAACGCTCGCACGGACACCCCGTGCGCGACGCAGGCGGCGTCGAGGGAAGCGGCCTGGTCGCCCACCGGGATCCAGACGAAGTTTCCTCCGCTGGCGGGGGTTTCGATGCCTCGGTCGGCGAGTCCCGTGCGCAGGTGCCGGCGTCCGGCCCGGACCGATTCGACGATCCGGTCGGTGTGCCCGGGGTCGGTGAGCGCGGCGCACGCCGCGGCCTCGGCGACTGAACTCAGGCCGAACGGCGGGGCGGCGGCGTGCAGGGGAGCGGCGACGGCGGAATCGGCGATCGCGTAGCCCACGCGCAGGCCCGCCAGCCCGTACGCCTTCGAGAAGGTCCGCAGCACCACCACGTTCGGGTACTCGCGCAGCAGTTCCACGCCGTCGACCTGCTCCTCGGCGAACTCGCGGTACGCCTCGTCGAGGATCACCAGGACGTCCGAGGGCACGTGGTCGAGCAGTCGCCGCAACTCGGTCTCGGTGAGTTCGGTGCCCGTCGGGTTGTTCGGGTTGCACACCAGCACCGCGCGGGTGTCGGGCGTCACCGCCGCGATCATCGCATCGACGTCGTGCCGGTGCGCCGCGTCCAGCGGCACCGGAACGGCTGTGGCACCGGCGATCCCGATGAGGATCGGGTACGCCTCGTAGCTGCGCCACGCGTGCACCACCTCGGTGCCCGGTCCGGTGTAGGCAGTGAGGACCTGCTGCAGCAGCGCCAGCGACCCGGCGCCCGTCAGCACCGCGTCGGCCGGGACTGACAGCCGCTCGGCGAGCGCCGCGACCAGATCGTCGGCGAACAGCGTCGGGTAGAGGTGGCCGTGTGCACCGGCACGGGCGATCGCCTCGACGACGGCCGGGGACGGCGCGATGGTGGATTCGTTGCTCGACGCGCGCCAGCGAACCGTCGCCGCGCCCGAGGCCTTCGAATACGCGGGCAGCGCGTCGATCTCGGGCCGGGCACGGGGAAGACTGACAGTGCGGGTCACTGCAGGGCGCCGATCTCGTGCTCGGCGGCCGCCACCAGTGTGCCGGACGCCGCGAGTGCGACGGCCCGCTCGATCTCCGGCGCGAGGAATCGGTCGGTGCCCGGTCCGGGAACGCTCTCGCGCAGGGCTCGGACCACGGCGCCGGTGCCGGGTGCGGGCTGCAGCGGGGCACGCAGGTCGATACCTCGTGCCGCGGTGAGGATCTCGATGGCGAGGACTCGGGTGAGCCCGTCCACGGCGCGGCGCAGCTTGCGGGCGCCGGACCAGCCCATCGAGACGTGGTCCTCCTGCATCGCGGACGACGGGATGGAGTCGACGCTCGACGGCGCCGCGAGGCGCTTGAGCTCGGAGACGATCGCGGCCTGCGTGTACTGCGCGATCATCAGTCCGCTGTCCACGCCGGGATCGTCGGCCAGGAACGGCGGCAGACCGTGGTTGCGGGCGACGTCGAGGAACCGGTCGGTCCGGCGCTCGCTGATGCTCGCGACGTCGGCCGCGACGATCGCGAGGAAGTCGAGGACGTAGGCCACGGGGGCGCCGTGGAAGTTGCCGTTCGATTCCACCCGGCCGTCGAGGGTGACGACGGGATTGTCGACCGCAGAGGCGAGTTCGCGGTGCGCGACGGTGCGGGCGTGCTCGACGGTGTCGCGCGCACCACCGGCCACCTGCGGTGCGCAGCGCAGCGAGTAGGCGTCCTGCACGCGGGTGTCCTCGGGGCCGGCGTGGCTCGCGACGATCGGCGAATCGGCCAGCAGCCGAGCCATGTTGGTGGCGGCCGCGGCCTGACCGGGGTGCGGCCGGAGCGCCTGGAGGTCCGCCGCGAACACCCGGTCGGTGCCGAGCAGGCCCTCGACGCTCATCGCGGCCGCGATGTCGGCCAGCTTGAGCAGATGGTCGAGATCGGTGACGGCGAGTGCGAGCTGGCCGAGCATGCCGTCGGTGCCGTTGATGAGGGCCAGGCCCTCCTTCTCGGCGAGGACGACCGGGCTCAGGCCGTGCTCGGCGAGCGCGTCGGCGGCGTCGAGCAGTCGTCCGTCCGCGGTGCGGACCGTGCCCTCGCCGGTCACCGCGAGCGCGACGTGCGCGAGCGGGGCGAGGTCGCCGGAGCAGCCGAGGCTGCCGAACTCGTGGACCACCGGCGTGATCCCGGCGGTCAGCAGGTCGGCGTAGGCCTGCGCGACCTCGGGGCGCACGCCGGTGCGTCCGGTCGCGAGCGTGGACAGGCGCAGCAGCATCAGCGCGCGCACCACCTCGCGCTCCACCTCGGGGCCCGAGCCGGCCGCGTGCGAGCGGATCAGGCTGCGCTGCAGCTGGGTCCGCAGCTCCTGCGGGATGTGCCGGGTGGCGAGCGCGCCGAAACCGGTCGAGACGCCGTACACCGGGCGGGGGTCGACGGCGAGGTCCTCGATGCGGCGGCGCGAACGCGCGATCTCGGCGAGGGCGTCGTCGGTGAGGCGCACCCCGTGGCCGCGGCGGGCGACGTCGACGACGTCCTGGATGGTGACGGGTCCGAGTCCGACGTCGACGAGGTCGGTGGACTGGGCGGTGAGGGTCATGGAGGACTCCGAAGGCAGGGACGGCCCGACGGTCGCGTCGGATGCGGGGCCGTGGCGATTGTGTCTCGTATAGGAGACCATAGTCTCGTATACGAGACAATGGAAGGGTGGGGTCGTTCCGCGAAGGCGGGTGGGGAGCGGGCTCAGGACTCCATGGACTCTTCGACCATCCGGTCGCTCAGGCTGTCCGAGAAGTGCGCGGCCGCGTCCGTCACCAGCTCGGCCAGCTTCGCGGTCTCGGCATCCGTGCGCGCGCCGCTCAGGTACGCGACGCCCAGTGCGGCGACCGGACGACCGTCGCGCGTGACGACGGGTCCGGCGATGCACGTGACGCCGTTGGTGGTCGAGTCACGCTCCACCGAGTACCCCAGCTCGCGGTCGGTCTGCAGCAGGGCACGCAGGTCGTCGAGCGACGTCGGCCCCTCGCCGGTGCGGGTGGGCCACGTGTACCCGGCATACAGCGCGCTCAGCTGTTCCGGATCGAGACGCGCCAGGATCGACCGTCCGACCGCCGTCAGGTGCGCGGGCAGCCGGGTCCCGACCTCCGTCACCAGCCGCACACCGGGCTTGAGTGGCTCGCGCTTGTCCAGGTAGATCGCGTCGGTGCCCTGCAGCACGGCCAGGTGCGACGTCTCGTCCGCGGCCTGCGTGAGGGCGACCATGTGCCGCTGCCCCTCGCGGTGCAGCGGCCCGGACCGCATGTACGACGCCCCCACCTCGAACGCGGAGACGCCGAGCGTCCAGGCCCGCTGATCGGGCCAGTACGCGACGAACCGCCGGTCCCGCATCACGTTGAGCAGGTGATGCGTCGTGCTCTTCGGCAGGTCCAGGGCGCTCGAGATCTCCGTCGCAGCCATCGGCACACCCCGTCGAGCGAGCAGATCGAGCACGTCGAGTACCCGCTCCGCGGACTTGACCCGGCTCGTCGACATCGAACGTCCCCTTCCGACCCCGGCCCGATCGGCCGGCGTGCCGCGTCATTGTCTCGAATACGAGACCGCGGCACCAAACTTCTCAGTCCCGACCTGCCGTGGGTGGCCGAATGTGACATTCGTTCAGTCCAACTGAACCGATGTGACATCCGGCCGGGCCTACGACGGGACCGTGCGGCCCAGTTCGGCCGAGAGCCGTGCGCAGCGCTCGACCAGCACCCGTCCGTGCTGGGCGCAGACGTCGTCGTCGAGTCGGAACGTGGGACCGACGACGCTCAGCGCGCCGACGATCCGGCCGATCGCGTCGTAGATCGGTGCGGCCACACCGGTGGAGTGGTCCTCGATGGTGTCGTGGGCGATGGCGTAGCCGTCCGCGCCCACCTCGCCGAGCAGGGCCGCGCCGACGGCGGTTCCCCGCAGCGGCACCGTCTGCCCCACCCAACCCATGTGCCGGATGGCGTGGGTGCCCTCGATCTGCCCCATGTACAGCGCCGTTCCCCGGGGCCCGGGAGCCGACAGGTACGTCGACTCCCGGGTGATCTCGGCGATCTCGGTCATGGCCGGCTGCGCCCGCAGGAGCAGCTGGTTGTCCGCGATGGCCTTGGCGCCGATCTGCAGCAGTCGCGGACCGACCCGATAGACGTTGTCCTCACCGCGGAGGACGAACTCGGTCTGCTCGAGGCTGCGGATCAGCCGCAGCGCCGTGCTGGTCGCGAGGTCGGTCGTCTTCGCGGCGTCGGCGAGGGTCAGTCCACCGTGCTCGATGATCGCGCCGAGCAGTTCGAAAGTGCGACTGGCGCTGCGCGTCACGTCACCGGGGGCCATGCGTGTCTCCCATGCCGAGGGCGTCGACCGTTCGGCCGACCGTCCGACGAATCTATCGTGCGGGCGTTCCGCCGAGGACCTCGTCGTGGTGCTCGTCGAGGAGCGGGCTGCGCCGCACCGCCGGACGCGCACTGTCGCCGAAGACGACCGGCTGCCGGACGTACGACACGGTGCCCGCCTTGGGGTGCTCGAACGTCTCCACGACGCCGCGGTACCGGGCCTGGTCCGACCCGAGCGCCTGCTGGACGTCCCACACCTCGGAGCCGGCCAGTCCGGCCGCGTCCAGCAGGTCGAGGACCTCGGCGACCGTGCGGCCGGCGGCCCACGCCTCGATCTCCTTGCGCAGCGCGGGTTCGTTCTCGGTGCGCAGGGCGTCCTCGGTGAACCGGGGATCGGTGATCAGTTCCTCGCGCCCCATGGTCCGGGCCAGCGTCTGGAAGCCCTTCTCGCTCGCGATCGCGAGCACGAACAGGCCGTCGTCGGCACTGTAGGTGTCGAACGGCGTCGACACAGGGTGCCGGTTACCGACCCGCTTCGGGGTCTCGCCGGACGCCTGCAGCTGGCTGTGCGCGGTGGGCAGCATCGCGAGCATGCTGTCGAACATCGCGACGTCCAGGTGCTGGCCCTGACCGGTGGTGCGGGCGGCCAGCAGTGCCGTGCTGATGCCCCACGCGGCGAAGACGCCGGTGATGGTGTCGCCGAACGATTCACCCAGACGGGTGGGACCCGACTCCTCGGTGCCGGTGATGCTCATGACGCCGGACAGCGCCTGGACCACGAGGTCGTAGGCGGCGGCCCCGGACATCGGGCCCTTCTGGCCGAAGCCGGAGATCGACGCGTAGACGATCTTCGGGTTGCGTGCCTTCGCTGCCTCGTAGTCGATCCCCAGTCGGGTGGTGACGCCGGGGCGGAAGTTCTCGACGACGACGTCGGCGTCGGCGATCAACTGCAGCAACGACTCCCGGTCCTCGGGGTCCTTGAGATCGAGCGCGATCGAGCGCTTGCCGCGGTTGAGGACGTTGAAGTAGATGCTCTCGCCGTCCCGGAACGGTCCGAGGTGGCGGGAATCCTCACCGGCCTTGGACTCGATCTTGACGACGTCGGCGCCGGCATCGGCGAGCAGCGCGGTGCAGAACGGGCCCGCGAGCACGCGGGACAGGTCGACGACGCGGACGCCGTCGAGCGGGGGAAGCGCGGTCATGATGTTGTCTCCCAGTCGTTCTCAGTACTCGGTGGACCGGATCGACGGGGCGTTGCCCGCGATGGTCAGCAGCTGGATCTGCGAGGTGCCCTCGAAGATGCGCAGGATCCGGCAGTCGCGGTAGAGACGCTCGATCTCGGACTCGCGCATGAACCCGGCGCCGCCGTGGATCTGGACGACCTGGTCGACGATCGAGAAGCAGGCCTCGGTCGCCACGAACTTGGAGATCGAGGCGGCGCGGCGCAGGTCCTGGCCGGCGTCCTTGACGTCGGAGGCCCAGTCGGCGGTCACGCGCGAGGCGACCAGCTTGGCGTCGCACTCACCGAGCAGCAGCTGGATGGCCTGGAACTCGAAGATGGGGTGCCCGAACTGCTTGCGCTCGGACGCGTACTCGCGGCCGAGTTCCCAAGCGCGCAGAGCGATTCCGTTGGCCATCGCGGCGACGTCGATGCGGGCGCGGTTGAGCGCCGTCAGCGCGATGTTGCCGCCACGGCCCTCGGTGCCGATCACGGCGTCGTGCGGGAGGACCACGTCGTCGAGGTAGACGGTGTAGGTGGGCGCCGAGCGGATGCCCATCTTGTCCTGCGGCTCCGAGTAGCTGATGCCGGGCGTGCCCTTCGGGACCGCGAACGCGGTGATGCCGCGGAAGCCGGCCGAGGGGTCGGTCTTGGCGAACAGCACGACGAGGTCGGCCTCGCGGGCGTTGGAGATGAAGGTCTTGGAGCCGGACAGGTGCCAGCCGTCGTCCTCGCGGCGCGCCACGGTGCGCATGGAGGCGATGTCCGAGCCCGCGTCGGGCTCGGTGAGGGCGAAGCCGGCGAGGACCTCACCCGAGGCCAGTCCGGGCAGCCAGCGCTTCTTCTGCTCCTCGGTGCCGCCCACGAGGATCGGCTCGAGGCCCAGGTAGTGGGCGGTGTAGATCGACGCCAGCGCGGCGTCGGCGCGGGCGACCTCCTCGACGGCGACGAGCTGGGCGCGGGTCGACAGGCCGAGGCCACCGAACTCCTCCGGAACGGAGATGCCCATGAGGTCCTGCTCGGCCAGGCGGCGCATCAGGCGCGCGGGGAATTCCTTGGACTCGTCGCGCTCGGCGGCGCCGGGAAGGATCTCCGCGTTCGCGAAAGCGCGCACGGTGCTGCGGAATTCGGTCAGGTCGAGGGTGTCGTCGAGCGTCTGAGCGGTCACGGGTAACTCCTGGAGGAACGAGAGGGGGAATCGCTAGATTTCATCTAGTGGAAGTCAATTGCCACCTAGTGGCATATGACGACTATCGCATCCGGTCCTGTCGTTTGTCCAGGGGCCTCCGGTCCGTCGTTCCCGCGCCCCCGGAAACGACGACGAGCGGCAACGCGCAGGGGGGATCGTCCTGCGCGTTGCCGCTCGCCGCGGAGCCGACGTCAGTGCCGCCGGTTCGGGCTCACGCTGGTCGTCGTGAGCCCTTGTTCAGGTGTGAGTCAGTTGCCCTCGGTCAGTTGTTCTCCGTCATCGGGATGCGCACGCCGCGCTCACGCGCGGTGTCGATGGCGTGCTCGTAACCGGCGTCGGCGTGGCGGATGACGCCCATGCCCGGATCGTTGGTGAGCACGGCCTCGATCTTCTTCGCGGCCAGCTCGGTGCCGTCGGCGATGCACACCTGACCGGCGTGGATCGAGCGGCCCATGCCGACGCCGCCACCGTGGTGGATCGACACCCAGGAGGCGCCGGACGCGGTGTTGACGAGGGCGTTGAGCAGCGGCCAGTCGGCGATCGCGTCCGAGCCGTCCTTCATGGACTCGGTCTCGCGGTACGGCGAGGCGACGGAGCCGGAGTCGAGGTGGTCACGGCCGATCGCGATCGGCGCGGACAGCTCGCCGCTGGCGACCATCTCGTTGAACTTCAGGCCGGCCTTGTGGCGCTCGCCGTAGCCGAGCCAGCAGATGCGGGCGGGCAGGCCCTCGAAGGCGACCTTCTCGCCGGCCATCTCGATCCAGCGCTTGAGGTGCTCGTTCTCGGGGAACAGCTCGAGGATCGCCTTGTCGGTCGCGGCGATGTCCTTCGGGTCGCCCGACAGCGCAGCCCAGCGGAACGGGCCGAGGCCCTCCTCGAACAGCGGGCGGATGTAGGCCGGGACGAAGCCGGGGAACTCGAACGCGCGGTCGTAACCGGCCTTGCGGGCCTCGTCGCGGATGGAGTTGCCGTAGTCGAAGACCTCGGCGCCCTTGTCCATGAAGCCGACCATGGCCTCGACGTGCGCGGCCATCGCCTTGCGGGAATCCTCGGTGAACTTCTCCGGATCCTTCGCGGCCAGATCCTTCATGTCGGCGATGTCGACGCCGATCGGCAGGTAGGACAGCGGGTCGTGCGCCGACGTCTGGTCGGTGACGATGTCGATCGGGGCGTCCATGGCCAGCAAGGCCGGGAAGATCTCGGCGGCGTTGCCGACCAGGCCGATCGACAGCGGCTTGCGGGCGTCACGGGCCTCGGTGGCCAGCTGCAGCGCGTGCTCGATGCTGTCGGCCTTGGTGTCGAGGTACTTGTGGGCGATGCGGCGGTCGATGCGGGTGACGTCGCAGTCGACGCAGATCGCGACGCCGTCGTTCATGGTGACGGCCAGCGGCTGCGCGCCACCCATGCCGCCCATGCCGGCGGTCAGGGTGATGGTGCCGGCGAGGGTGCCGTCGAAACGCTTGCGGGCGATCGCGCCGAAGGTCTCGTAGGTGCCCTGCAGGATGCCCTGCGTGCCGATGTAGATCCAGGAACCGGCCGTCATCTGGCCGTACATCATCAGGCCCTCGGCCTCGAGCTTGCGGAACTGCTCCCAGTTGGCCCAGTCGCCGACGAGGTTGGAGTTGGCGAGCAGCACGCGCGGCGCCCACTCGTTGGTGCGGAAGACGCCGACCGGCTTGCCGGACTGCACCAGCATGGTCTCGTCGTTCTTCAGCGTCTTGAGGGTCGCGACCATGGCGTCGAACGCGGCCCAGCTGCGGGCGGCGCGGCCGGTGCCGCCGTAGACGACCAGGTTGTCGGGGTGCTCGGCAACCTCGGGATCGAGGTTGTTCATGAGCATGCGCAGTGCGCCCTCCTGCTGCCACCCGAGGGTGTTCAGCTCGGAGCCGCGCGGGGCGCTGACCGGGCGGGCTTCGTGGCCGGGTGAGGTGATGTCCATCGGGTAACTCCTAGCGAATCGGGCGGTGAGGGCGCGGTGGTGTTTCGTGGTTTCGGTCCGACGCCGTTGTCGTCCGAATCCGTGTGGGCGTAGCTGTTGTGCGCTGGCTCACGTTCTGCAACTATGACTTGTATATTCCTGTCTATACAAGCTGATGTCAAGGGGCGCCCTTCGGAACCGCCCCCGACATCCGAGATGTTCGACCAGTTGAACGGACACGACGACCAGTCGGGTGCAGCGTGGCACCCGGCGGAAGGTTCCCAGATGAACACCGTCTCCACCCCGACCGAATCGATGCCCAACCCCAGCGAGATCGACGATGCTCTCGCGCGAATCTTCCGCCGTTGGGACGAGCGACTGCTCGCCGACGCGGATCCCGGAGCGCGGGAGCATCTCGCTCGCTTCGTGGCGGAACTGCCCGCCGGCTACAAGCAGGACTTCGCCCCGGAGCGGGCGCGGATCGACCTGTCCATCCTCGACGGGCTCTCCGACGGGGCGGTCCGGGTGCGGATCGCCGCCGACGCGACCGGCCGCGGGACGCACCGCCTGACCCTGTACGTCGGCGGCCGCCCGGCCTCGCTCGGTGACCTCATGCCGCTGCTCCAGAGCCTCGGTGTCGAGGTCCTGGACGAGCGTCCCTACGCACTCACGTCTCCCGCGGGAATGTCCTGCTGGCTATACGAATTCACCGTCCGGTACCCGTCGGCCCCGGTCGACGGATTCGACGGGTTCGCCGTCCGGTTCGGGACTGCTGTCGAGGCGCTGTGGCGGGGTGACGCCGAGGCGGACCGGTTGAACGAACTGGTGGCCCGGGCAGGCCTGCGCTGGCGCGAGGTCGCGGTGCTGCGCGCGTACGCCGAGTATCTGCGTCAGGGTGGATTGCCCTACAGCAGTGCGTATGTCGCGGACGTGCTGTGCCGTTACCCGTCCATCGCCGCGGAACTGGTCCGGTGCTTCACGGCACGATTCGATCCGGACACGGAGTCGGACGACGGTGGCCAGGCGGTGGCCACCGAGGTGGCGGCGTCGATCGCGCAGGTGCCGGGGCTCGACGAGGACCGGATCTTCCGCGCCCTGCTCGATGCCATCCGTAACACCGTGCGCACCAACCACTTCGCCGATCCGGTGCGCGAGGCCCTGGCGCTGAAGCTGGACGCGCGCAACATCGCCGAGCTGCCGGAGCCGCGGCCCCGGCACGAGATCTTCGTGTATTCGCCGGCCGTCGCGGGCGTGCACATGCGGTTCGGGTCGGTCGCCCGCGGCGGTCTGCGGTGGTCCGACCGCCGGGAGGACTTCCGCACCGAGGTGCTGGGGCTGGTCAAGGCGCAGGCGGTCAAGAACGCCGTGATCGTGCCGGTGGGAGCCAAGGGCGGCTTCGTGCTGCGCCGGCCGCCGGTGCCGACCGGCGACGCCGAGGCCGACCGCGCGGCCCAGCGGGAAGCGGGCGTCGCCGGCTACCGCATGTTCATCCGCAGCCTGCTCGACCTCACCGACAACATCGATCGCGGCACCGGGGCCGTCCTGCCGGCTCCGGGTGTCGTCCGCCACGACGCCGACGACACTTATCTGGTGGTGGCCGCCGACAAGGGCACTGCCTCGTTCTCGGACATCGCGAACGCGGTTGCGGCCGAGTACGACTTCTGGCTCGGCGACGCGTTCGCGTCGGGTGGTTCGGTGGGCTACGACCACAAGGCGATGGGCATCACCGCGCGGGGCGCGTGGGAGAGCGTCAAGCGTCGCTTCCGGGAACTGGGTGTCGACTCCCAGCGGGAGGACTTCACCGCGGTCGGCGTCGGCGACATGAGTGGCGACGTCTTCGGCAACGGCATGCTGTGCAGCAGGCACATTCGGCTCGTCGCGGCATTCGACCACCGGCACGTCTTCCTCGACCCCGAGCCCGACCCCGAGACGTCGTACGCGGAGCGGGAGCGCCTGTTCGCGTTGCCGCGGTCGTCGTGGGCCGACTACGACCGGTCGCTGATCGGTCCGGGCGGCGGCGTGTGGGAGCGCGGTGCGAAGTCCGTCCCGATCGATGACTCCGTCCGCCGGGCGCTCGGTCTGGACCCGGGCGTCACGGAACTGACGCCGCCCGAACTGATCCGGGCGATTCTCCGCGCCCCGGTCGACCTGCTGTGGAACGGCGGCATCGGCACCTATGTCAAGGCCTCGACCGAATCGCACGCCGACGCGGGCGACAAGGCGAACGACGTGGTGCGCGTCGACGGATGCGAGCTGCGGGCCCGGGTCGTCGGCGAGGGCGGCAACCTCGGCCTGACGCAGGCCGGACGGATCGAGTTCGCCCGCACCGGTGGGCGAGTGGGCACCGACGCCCTCGACAACTCGGCCGGCGTGGACTGCTCCGACCACGAGGTCAACATCAAGATCCTGCTCGACGGTCTGGTCGGCGACGGCAACCTCGACGCCGAGGTACGGCCGCGTCTGCTGGCCGAGATGACCGACGAGGTCGCGGCGCTGGTGTTGGCGGACAACGTCTCCCAGAACGAGGCGATGGGTGTCGCGCTGTCGGACGCGTCCGAGATGCTGGGCGTGCAGGCCCGTCAGATCAAGGCACTCGAGGCCGCCGGGGCGCTGGACCGCAGGCTCGAGGTGCTGCCCGATGCGAAGGCGCTCGCCGCGCTGCAGCGGGCCGGCGAGGGCTTGTCGGCCCCGGAACTGGCGACGCTCATGGCGCACGTGAAGCTCGGGCTGAAGGGTGCGCTGCTGGCCGGCGAGCTCGTCGACCACGACGTGTTCCTGCCGACGCTGCGCGAATACTTCCCGAGCCCGCTGCGCCGCGAGCATGCCGACGCGATCGACCGGCATCCGCTGCGCCGCGAGATCGTCGCCACCGCACTCACCAACCGTGTCGTCGATCGCGGTGGCATCACGTACGTCTTCCGGCTCGCGGAGGAAGTGGGTGCGACGGCGGACGACGCCGTGCGGGCGTTCGGCATCGTCAGCGAGGTGTTCGGGCTGTCCGATCTGTGGTCCCGGATCGCCGCCGCCGACGTTCCCAGTGAGGTCGCCGACGAATTGGTTCTCGTCACCCGCCGACTGCTCGACCGGGCGTCCCGCTGGATGCTGCACCGACGGCCGCAGCCCCTCGCAGTGGGCGCCGAGATCGCGCGCTTCCGGGAGCGCATCGAGGACTCGTCGGCCCATCTCGAGGAATGGTTGGTGGGCGCCGACCGCACGAACCTCCGGGACCGCACGCGCGCGATCGCCGACCGCGGTGCCCCCGAGGACCTGGTCCGCGACGTCGAGTTGGCCCTGGACCGGTTCGGCCTGCTCGATGTGGTCGAGATCGCGGAACTGGCCGAGTACGACATCGCCGTCGCCGGTGAGCTGTACTTCCGGTTGTGCGAGCGGGTCGGGATCGTCCCGCTGCTCAACGGTGTATCCGCGCTCGGCAAGGAGAGCCGGTGGGACGCGCTCGCCCGGCTGTCCCTGCGCGACGAGTTGTACGACAGCGTGCGTGCCCTGACCCTCGAGGTTCTCGCGCAGGCGGTGCCCGGCGACGACACCGAGCGAATGATCGCGGACTGGGAGGAACGCAACGAGTCGCGGCTGCGCCGGGCCCGGAACTCCCTCGCGGAGATCTCCGCGTCCGGCCAGCGGGACCTGGCCGCGCTGTCCGTCGCGTCGCGTCAGCTGCGACGGATGGTCGGTTGATCCGCAGCCCTGTTCTGTTCTCCACCCACGAGAGGAAAAGTCATCACTACCGTGAACTGCCGCAACACCAGTGAGTCCGTCGGGGCGGTCTCGCCCCGCGACGCGCGCTCGTGGCTGCTGGTCCCCGGAACCCGCACGCACGACCTCGACAAGCGCATCCGCGGCTACGGCCCGGACGCCGTCATCCTCGATCTCGAGGACGGGGTCGCACCCGGCGATCGTGCCCGTGCGCGCGACGAAATCCACGACTGGGCGGCCCGCGGCGGGCGGGCGTGGCTCCGGGTGAACGACGCCACCACCGCGGACTGGAACGTGGACCTCGACTTCGCGAGCCGGTGCCCCGGGGTGCTCGGGGTGGTCCTGGCGAAGACCGAGTCGGCGGAACAGATCGACGCGACGGCGTCCGCGCTGGGCGACTTCGCCGGCGGTCTGATCGCCCTGGTCGAGTCGGCGACCGGGGTGCTCGAGGCGGTGTCGATCGCGCGCGCGAACTCCTTGACCCGCTTGGCGTTCGGCAGCGGCGACTTCCGGCACGACACGGCTGCGGCGGACGACTCGGCGACGGTCATGGGCGCGCGGGCACACCTCGTGCTGGCGAGCCGATCGGCCGGTCTTCCCGCGCCGATCGACGGACCGTCGCTGGCGCCCGACATGGACGGCCTGCGCGCCTACTGCCGTCGCTCCGTCGCGACCGGGATGGGTGGCATGCTGTGCGTGAAGCCGGACCACATCCGCACGATCAACAGCGGGTTCGCGCCGAGCCCGGATGAGGTGCGGCGCGCGCGGGAACTCCTCGGCCGCCGTACCGACAGCATCGACGGCAGCTACCTCCCGCGTCTGCGCGCGGCCGAGGCGGTCCTCGACCGCGCCCGGACGTACGGGATCGGCGTCGGCGAACCCGCTCTGGCGTCGACGAGCCGATGACCAGCACCGTTCCGGCAACTCGCTGGTCGGTAGACTTCGTGGGCCGAGTCGACCGACGGAGCGGCGGGACTTCTCGAGGAACAGGGGCAGCGGATGGCAGTGGTTGACGTCGACGCGGAACTGGCCGCGCTGTTCGACGAGGCCGGCGGCGAGTCCGTCCCCGCGTACGAGCGCGTCAAGAAGCTGGTCGCGGAGCAGATCCGGTCGGGCCGTTGGTCCGAGGGTGATCAGCTGCCGTCCGAGAACCAGTTCGTGGGCGCGCTGGGGCTGTCCCGGATGACGATCAACCGGGCGCTGCGCGAGCTGACGGGCGAGGGCCTGATCGTCCGGATGATGGGCATCGGCACGTTCGTCGCGAGCACCAAGACCCCGTCACCGCTGTTCGAGGTCAAGAACATCGCCGACGAGATCCAGGAGCGGGGCCATCGGCACCGCACCGAGGTGATCTTCGTGCGCGAGGAGGAGACCGACCATTCGCAGGCATTCCTCCGGGATGCGGTCGGCGCCAAGGTGTTCCACTCGGTTCTCGTGCACTACGAGGACGACAAGCCGATCCAGGTGGAGGATCGGCTGGTGAATCCGTCGGAGGCACCCGAGTACCTCGATCAGGACTTCACCAAGATCACGCCCAACGACTACCTCAGTCGCGTCGCACCCCTCGTGCGCGGCGAGCACGTCGTCGAGGCTGTTCTCGCCAGCCCGGAGGAGTGCCGTCTGCTGCAGATCGATCGCGGCGAACCGTGCCTGCTGATCCGGCGCCGGACCTGGTCCGAGCACGGACTGGTGAGCGCGGCGCGGTTGATCCACCCGGGTTCGCGCAACCGGCTCGAGGGTGCGTTCAGCCGCTGAGACACGACCGTCGAGGGAGTTCTCCTGTCATTCGGGAGGGCTCCCTCAGTCGTTCTCGGAGAGAAACGGTTTCACCACGGCGAGCACCTCGGGCGAGGCCGCGACGGTGGTGGCGTGGTCGAAACCGGGGATCACCGCGAGCCTGGATCCGGGGATCAACTCCGCGAGCCGCTTGGTGTCGGACAGCCGGGGCCGGTCCTCGGAGCCGACGAACAGCAGCGTCGGCACGTCCAGCGCTTGCAGCGCCGCATCGGGCACACCCGGTTCCGCTTCGGACCGGCGCAGGTAAGCGACCAGGGCACGAGTGTCGTTGGCGTCGAACGCCGCCCGCGTCGCGGGATCGAGCGGCCAGGGGCGGTACGCGTTCCATTGATCGAGGAACGCCGTCATGCCCTCGTGGTCCAGGACGTCGATGCAGCCCGGGAAGAACAGCTTGTCGAACGAACCGGCCTGAGGCCGGGCGCTGCCGCCGCCCACGGTGAGGGTCCGCAGGCGCTCGGGCGCGGCGACCGCGAGCGACAGTCCGACCCGGCCGCCGAACGAGTAGCCGAGATAGTGCGCCCGGTCGTGCCCGAGGTCGTCGAGCACCGCGAGGATGTCACCGACGACGAGGTCCATCGCATACGACGACGCGTCGTGGGGTTTGTCGCTGCGGCCGTGACCGCGCATGTCGGGCAGGATCAGCTGGAATTCGTCGCGCAGCGCCTTGACGTACCCGAACGCCCGCCAGATCGCGCTCGACAGCGCCGTCCCGTGCGCGAGGACCAGCGGGGCGCCGTCGCCGATCACCCGGTACGCGATGCCGACACCGTCGGCGGGATTGACTGCCTGCTGCATGACCACGCCTCAACGTTAGTTGGGTCCCGATTCGGACTCGCGGACCTACACTGGGGCCGTGACCGAGATGCCCGCCATCGACCCGGACCATGTCCGACGCGCCGCGCAGGCGCTCGTGACGCCGGACATCGCGGGCTGGGCGGGACGCTTCGAGTTGCTGTCCGACCCGAACCGGCTGCGGCTGCTGCTGTGCCTGCACCACGCGCCGGACATCTGCGTCACCGACCTCGCGGCCGCGCTCGGCATGACGGGCACCGCGGTGTCGCACGCGCTGCGCCTGCTGCGGCAGCAGGGCTGGGTGGCGGCGCAACGGTCCGGCCGGACCGTGCGGTACCGACTGATCGACGACACCGTGCACGAACTCCTGCACACGATCGGCGCGACCCACTTCCACGAGCACGACGCGAGCTGACGACAGTTCCGGCAAACCCCTGGTTCGCGCCCGCGGCCCGTCCTATCGTGTGATCCGACAGCCTCGGTCCGAACGGACCGGATCCTTGTCCGAACGGACCAGCGATGCACGAAATGGCGATCACCCAGAGCGTCGTCGACGCGGTGTGCGAGCGTGCCGACGGTCGCACCGTGCACAGCATCCGGCTGCAGGTGGGCCGGCTGTGCGCGGTGGTGCCCGACGCGATGCAGTTCTGCTTCGAACTGGTCACCGAGGGCACGGTCGCGCAGGGTGCCCGGCTCGACATCGAGGAACCGCCGGGCCTCGCACACTGCCGGGGCTGCGACACGGACTTCCCCCTGCAGGACTTGATCTTGTTGTGTCCCTGCGGGAGCGCCGACGTCGAGGTCCTCTCGGGTCGCGAACTACGAATCATGTCGATGGAAGTGGGTTGAACCATGTGTGCGACGTGCGGATGCGGCAAACTCGACGAACCGGCCGGGACGCGGATCAGCGCGCCCGCGGGAACGGCGCCCCGTGAACACACACATCCGCACGAACACGAGCACGGCCACGGCCACGGGCATGCGCACGGCCACGATCACGATCATGATCACGCCCATCCCCACGATCACGAACACGCCTCGACCGGGACCGGCACTACCGAGACCGTCACGCTCGAACAGAAGATCCTGGCCAAGAACGATCTGTTCGCCGAGGACAACCGCGCGTGGCTGACCGCCCGGGGCATTGCGGCGTTCAACCTGATGAGTTCGCCCGGATCGGGCAAGACGACGCTCCTCGAGCGCACGGTGCGGGAGTTACAGGCGTCCGGCCCGGTGTCGGTGATCGAGGGCGACCAGGAGACGCTGCTCGACGCCGACCGGATCGGTGCGACCGGATGTGCTGTGGTTCAGGTCAATACGGGCTCGGGATGTCACCTCGACGCAGAGATGATGCGCGGCGCGCTCGATGCCCTGGGCCCTGCAGACGATTCGCTCGTGTTCGTGGAGAACGTCGGAAACCTCGTGTGCCCCGCACTGTTCGACCTCGGTGAGCAAGGCAAGGTTGTCCTTATATCTGTGACGGAGGGCGACGACAAGCCGCTCAAGTACCCGCACATCTTCGCGGTGGCAGACCTGGTGATCGTCAACAAGATCGACCTGCTCCCTTATGTCGACTTCGATCCGGACGTGTGCGAACGGAATGCGCGCTCGGTGAATCCCGATGTGCGCGTGATCAATCTGTCCGCGACCAGCGGCGAGGGGCTGGAGCGGTGGTACGAGTGGATTTCCGAGCGGCGCAAGGAATGATCATCCGGCGTTGACAGACCGACCGCTGTCGCGCCTTAATTGTGGTGGGCGTCACGCAAGTGGGCCGAGGGTCGACTCCGGTGACGCAGGGGCGGTGAGCCCCGGGGAGTGGCCGACATGTCGACACCGACCAAAGCTGCGAAGAAAGCCGGCAAGTCGCCGGACGCCGAAACCGACGAGGGCGTCATCCACGTCCTGTGGATCAATGCGGGACTCAGTTGCGACGGGGACTCGGTGGCACTCACCGCCGCGAGTCAACCCAGCGTCGAGGAGATCGTCTTCGGGGCACTGCCCGGACTGCCGAAGATCGCCGTGCACTGGCCGCTGATCGACTTCGAGTGCGGGCCGGAGGGCGGCGCCGACGACTTCCTCGAGTGGTTCTGGAAGGCCGACCGCGGCGAACTCGAACCGTTCGTCCTGGTTGTCGAGGGGTCGATCCCCAACGAGAAGCTGCACGACGAGGGCTACTGGTGCGGGTTCGGTAACAACCCGGCCACCGGTCAGCCGGTCACGACGAGCGAGTGGCTCGACCGGCTGGCGCCCAAGGCCACCGCGATCGTCACCGCCGGTACGTGTTCGTCCTACGGCGGCATCCACGCGATGGCGGGCAATCCCACCGGCGCGATGGGCGTGCCCGACTATCTGGGCTGGGACTGGAAGTCCAAGGCAGGGCTGCCGGTGGTGTGCGTGCCCGGGTGCCCGATCCAGCCGGACAACCTGTCCGAGACCCTCACCTACCTGCTGTACCAGGTGACCGAGCAGGCGCCGATGATTCCGCTCGACGAGCAGCACCGGCCGCAGTGGCTGTTCGGTCAGACGGTGCACCAGGGCTGTGACCGCGCCGGCTACTACGAGCAGGGCGACTTCGCGACCGAGTACGGCTCGCCCAAGTGCATCGTCAAACTCGGGTGCTGGGGTCCGGTCGTGAAATGCAATGTGCCCAAGCGGGGTTGGATGGCCGGTATCGGCGGTTGCCCCAACGTCGGTGGTATCTGCATCGGCTGCACGATGCCGGGGTTCCCGGACAAGTTCATGCCGTTCATGGACGAACCGCCCGGCGGCATCCTCTCCAGCTCGGTGTCCGAGGTGTACGGGTCGGTGATCCGGACGTTGCGGAGCGTCACCGGACGCACGCTGGAGAAGGAACCCCACTGGCGTGCACCAGGGCGCCTGTTGAGGACGGGGGCCGTCCGTACCTGGTAGCGCGAACGCGAGTGTGATCGCCGAGGGAAAGAAGGCTTCTCGATGACTTCCACAGTGCCCGAGCCGAAACAGGGGTCGACCGACGACAAGGGTCTCGTCGAGATGGCCTGGGATCCGATCACCAGGATCGTCGGCAGCCTCGGGATCTACACGAAGGTCGATTTCAAGAACAAGACGGTGGCCGAATGTCACAGCACGTCGTCGATCTTCCGGGGCTACTCGCTGTTCATGAAGGGCAAGGATCCGCGCGACGCGCACTTCATCACCAGCCGCATCTGCGGCATCTGCGGTGACAACCACGCGACGTGCTCGTGTTACGCCCAGAACATGGCGTACGGCGTCCAGCCGCCGCACCTCGGTGAGTGGATCGCGAACCTCGGCGAGGCGGCCGAGTACATGTTCGACCACAACATCTTCCAGGAGAACCTGGTCGCGGTGGACTACTGCGAGAAGATGGTCTCCGAGACCAACCCGGGCGTGCTCGCGATGGCCGAGAAGACCGCCGCGGCGCATTCGGACGCGCACGGCTACCGGACCATCGCCGACATCATGCGGGCGCTCAACCCGTTCACCGGCGAGTTCTACCGGGAGGCGCTGCTCATCAGCCGGCTCACCCGAGAGATGTTCTGTCTCATGGAGGGTCGGCACGTCCACCCGTCGACGCTGTACCCGGGCGGTGTCGGCACCGTCGCGACGGTGCAGTTGATCACCGACTACACGACGCGGCTGATGCGCTACATCGAGTTCATGAAGAAGGTCGTGCCGATGCACGACGACCTGTTCGACTTCTTCTACGAGGCGCTGCCGGGCTACGAGCACGTCGGTGAGCGGCGCACCCTCCTCGGCTGCTGGGGCGCGTTCCAGGACCCCGAGGTGTGCAACTTCGCATACAAGGACATGACCGACTGGGGCCGGAAGATGTTCGTCACCCCGGGCGTCGTGGTGGACGGGAAGCTGGTGACCACCGACCTCGTCGACATCAACCTGGGTATCCGGATCATGCTCGGCTCGTCGTACTACGACGACTGGTCCGACCAGGAGATGTTCGTGACCACCGACCCGCTGGGCAACCCGGTGGACCGGCGGCACCCGTGGAACCAGCACACCAATCCCAAGCCGCAGAAGCGCGACCTCGAGGACAAGTACAGCTGGGTGATGTCGCCGCGCTGGTTCGACGGCAAGGACAACCTGGCGCTGGACACCGGCGGCGGGGCGCTCGCCCGGATGTGGTCCACCGCGCTCGCGGGGATGGTCGAGACCGACGAGGTGATGGCCACCGGGCACAGCGTCAAGATCGACTTCCCGAAGACGGCGCTCAAGGGGCCGGCGAGCTTCGAGTGGAAGATCCCGCAGTGGAGCAACACCATCGAACGCAACCGTGCGCGCACGTACTTCCAGGCGTACGCGGCGGCGATGGCGCTGCACTTCGCCCGCAAGGCGCTCGTCGAGATCAACGCGGGCCGGACCAAGACGTGGGAGACGTTCGAGGTGCCCGACGAGGGCATCGGCTGCGGTTTCACCGAGGCGGTCCGCGGTGTGCTCTCGCACCACATGGTGATCCGGGACGGCAAGATCGCCAACTACCACCCGTACCCGCCGACCCCGTGGAACGCGAGTCCGCGTGATGCCGAAGGTATTCCGGGACCGTACGAGGACGCGGTGACGAACCTGAACATCTACGAGGAGAACGACCGCGACAACTTCAAGGGCATCGACATCATGCGGACCGTGCGTAGCTTCGATCCGTGCCTGCCCTGCGGTGTCCACATGTACCTCGGCGACGGGAAGACGCTCGAGAAGCTTCATTCGCCGACACAGTCGATGACCGGGGAGTAGGTGACGGATGGCGTCGTTACACGACGAAACCCTGGACGAGACGCCCGAATCCGATCGCTGGCGACAGGCCGGCGATCGGATCGAGGCATTGCTGGACGCCGCCTCGGCGGGCGGACCGGTGGCCCGCGAGCGGGCCGAGCAACTCGTCCGTGAGGTGGTGGACCTGTACGGCGAGGCACTCGGGCGCGTGCTGACGATGACCGCGCGCACCCCGGGCCTGGTCGACGAACTCGCGCGCGACGAACTGGTGTCGAGCGTGCTGCTGGTGAGCGGGTTGCACCCGCACGACGTCGAGACTCGTGTCCGGACGGCGCTCGACGGCGTCCGCCCGTACCTCGGATCGCACGGTGGGGACGTCGAACTGGTGGACGTGACCGACGACGGCGTCGTGCGGTTGCGGCTGCTCGGCAGCTGTCACGGCTGTCCGTCGTCCGCGGTGACGCTGCAACTCGCCGTCGAGGGCGCCGTGCAGGCCGCGGCCCCCGAGACGACCGCGATCGAAGTGGAGACCGAGGATCGGGACAACGCGCCCACCCCCGGGGTGTTCACGGTGGATTCGCTGATGTCGCACGTGCGCGAGGAGGCGCCGCAGACCGGGACGTGGTTGGCGGCCGAGGAATTCACCGAACTCGCGCCGGGCGAGGTGGGCGGGTACACGGTCGGGGGCCTGCCGATGCTGGTGTGCCGGCTCGGGGACGAACTGTTCGCCTACCGGGACCGGTGCCCCGCGTGCGGCAACTCGATGGCCGGCACCTCGCTGCAGCGCCGAGCCGGCGGCGCCGTGAACGACGCGGTGCTCCGCTGCCCGACGTGCCGCGCCCACTACGACGTCCGACGGGCGGGTGTCGGGGTGGAGGATCCCGACGGGCACCTCGACCCGCTGCCGGTGCTCACCCGGGACGGCGTCCTGTCGGTCGCCGTGCCCGCGGCGGTGACCGGATGACCGGCCCGTCCGGTGGCCGCACCCCCAGCGGATCGGCGTTGGGGGTGCTTCGTCGGATCGCCGCCGATCGTCCCGCCCAGGTGGCGGGGGAGCGGTGCGAGATGTGCGCGGTGCCCATCGCCGACGAGCACTCGCACGTCGTGAACATGGCCGGCCGCCAACTGATGTGCGTGTGCCGGCCCTGCTACCTGCTGTTCGCCGAGCCCGGTGCCGAGCTGAAGTATCGAGCCGTGCCCGACCGGTACCTGTCGTTCCCCGACTTCTCGCTGGGTCCGGGGCGCTGGGATGCCCTCGAGATACCGGTGGGGCTCGCCTTCTTCTTCCGGAACTCCGACCAGGATCGCACCGTCGCGTTCTATCCGGGACCGGCCGGTGCCACCGAATCCGAACTGCCGATCGACGCGTGGGCCGCGGTGCTCGAGGACAATCCGGTGCTCGCGACGGTCGTTCCGGACGTGGAGGCATTGCTGATCCGCATTCCGCAGAGCGGTCCGGCCGGGGCCGAGTGTCACCTGCTGCCGATCGACGCATGCTACGAACTGGTGGGCCGGCTGCGAAGACGCTGGCGCGGTTTCGACGGTGGCCAGGATGCCCGCGCAGAACTCGACGACTTCTTCGCCCGGATCGAGCAACGCAGCGCGCCGATGCCCGAGGGTGGTGCGTCGTGACCGCCCTCGACTTCTCGGTGCTGTCGGTTGCCGCGGAGCCGTTTGCGGTGACCCCCAACCTGATCGCGCGGCTGCGGATCGCCGAGACCTCCGGCACCGCCGTCCACGCGCTGGCGGTGCGATGTCAGATCCGGATCGAACCGAGGCGCCGACGCTACACGGATCGGGAGGAGTCCGGGCTGCTCGACCTGTTCGGGCCGCGGGACCGTTGGGGGACGACACTGTCGACGTTCCCGTGGCTGCACACGTCGGCGGTGGTGCCCGGGTTCGCCGGTGAGTGCGTCACCGAGCTGGTGATGCCTTGCACGTACGACTTCGAGGTCGCGGCGTCGAAGTACCTGCACGCGCTGGACGACGGCACCGTCCCGCTGGGCTTCCTGTTCAGTGGGACGATCTTCACGAAGGGCACCAACGGATTCGGCGTCGAACAGATCCCGTGGGACCGGGAGGCACAGTTCGACATGCCGGTCGAGGTGTGGCGGGACGTGGTGCGCCGAAACTTCCCGTCCAGCGGCTGGGTGCGACTCGACCACAACACCATCGCGGCGTTGGCCCGGTTCAAGGCGGCGCGGGGCCTGCTCGGCCTCGACGAGGCCGTCACCGAACTGCTCGACGGGGCGGGGGAGGTGGCGACGTGACCGGGATCGACGACCTGACGCGGGTCCGCTCCGTCGCGGACGCGGTGCTGTACGAGGGCTACCTGCTGTACCCGTACCGCTCCACGTCGGGAAAGAATCAGTCGCGCTGGCAGTTCGGCGTTCTCGGTCCGGTCGGAGCCGCGGACCGGAGTGTGGGCGAGGACGCGGCGATGCGCGTCGAGTGCGTGCTCGACCGCGGCGTGGACGACGCGGTGGTCGAGCCGGTGTTGCGGTTCCTGCAGTTGCAGGTGCGCACCGCCGAATCACTCGGGCCGGCCGGCTACGAATCGGTCCCGGAACTCACCCTCGACGGCCGCAGATGGGTCAGCTGGGACGAGGCCGTCGAGGTCGAGATCCCGCTCGGCGCGGTCACGGTCGCGGAACTGCTGTCGGGCGTCACCGTGGACGTCGCCGCGCCGGGCGGTGTCGACGTCGAGCAGTTGGGGCCGACGGCGCGGCTGATGCGGCAACGCTTTCCGGTGCGGGCGGTGGTGGAGCTGGCTGCGACGACGGACCGCGGTGCGCTCCGGGTGGGGCTCGAGGTCCGCAACGCCGCGATGCTCGACGACCTGGACCGGCCGGACGTCGCGGTGAAGGACACCGCGATCCGGCACTCGCTCATCGGCGCGCACCTGATCGTGTCGGCCTCCGGTGCACGCTTCGTCTCGCTCGTCGATCCGCCCGCCGAGTTCGCGGCCGCTGTCGACGGGTGCCGCCAGTACCGGTGCCATCCGGTGCTCGCGGGCGACCCGGACCCGTCCGCGCCCGGTACGAGCGACGTGATCCTGGCGTCTCCGATCATCCTGTACGACCACCCCGAGGTGGCGGAGGAGAGCGGCGGAGACCTGTTCGACGCCACCGAGATCGACGAGATCCTCACGCTGCGGATCATGACGCTCACCGATGACGAGAAGGCGCAGGCCCGGGCCACCGATCCGAGGGCCGCCGAGATCATCGACCGCTGCGACAACATGTCGCCCGACGAGATGCAGCGCCTGCACGGCGCCCTGCGCGATCCGCGGGCGTTCGAGCCGCCGACGTTCGTGACACCGGGCGGGCTGGTCCCCGAGGTGCCCGACGACGTCCCGTGGTGGGATCCGGCCGCCGACAACAGCGTTCGGCCCGCGGCGGACGGGGTGCTGGTCGACGGGGTGCGGGTGGCGAAGGGCAGCCTGGTCCGCCTGAAGCCGTCGCGGCGCGCCGACGCGCAGGACCTGTTCTTCGCCGGACAGGTCGCACGGGTCGCCACCGTGCATGCCGACGTGGACGGCGGCACGCACGTCGGCGTGGTGCTGGTCGACGACCCGGCTGCCGAACTGCACGAGTGGTACGGCCGCTACCTGTACTTCGCCCCAGACGAGGTGGAACCGCTCGACGCGGTCGGCGGCGAGGCGGACGACCGAGAGGAGAGTCAGTCATGAGGGCAGTGGGAATGGTATCGACCGTGTTGTTCGCCGCGGTGGCCGCGGCCGGCGCGTGGATCGCGATCCGGTCGATCCCGGACATGCAGCGATACCTGCGGATGCGAAGGATGTGACCGGATGACGGCCGGGTCACCGCCCCGCGTGCTGGTCGCGGGCATCGGCAACATCTTCCTCGGCGACGACGGGTTCGGACCGGAGACGCTGCGGGCGGTGACGGCCGAACCGCTGCCGGACGGGGTGCGCGCGGTCGACTACGGGATCCGCGGCATGCACCTGGCCTACGACCTGCTGGACGGCTGGGACGGCCTGGTCCTGGTGGACGCGGTGCCCGATCGGGGCGCGCCCGGTGCGGTGCGGGCGTTCGAGGTGGACCGCGAGAACCCGGACACCGCACCGAGACTCGACGCGCACGCGATGGATCCGGTTTCGGTGTTCGCGAGCCTCGCCGCACTGGGCGGCACGCTGCCGCGCACCGTCGTGGTGGGTTGTCAGGTGCGCGACGTCGAGGAGCGGATCGGGCTGTCGGAACCGGTGTCTCGCGCGGTGCCGGAGGCGGCACTCGCGGTCCGGACTGCGCTGGCCGAGCTGGGTGCCGGCGTCGGGGCGGAGGGCTGAGTGATGTGTCTGGGGATCCCGGGACGGGTGGTTCGGATGCTCGAGGGCTACGGCGGCCAGTTGGCGCTGGTCGACGTGGAGGGCGTGGAGCGCAAGGTCAACGTCGGCATGCTCGAGGACGCCGCGCTCGAGCCCGGTGACTGGGTGGTGATCCACATGGGTTTCGCGGTGGAACGGGTCGACGCGGACGGGGCGGCACGGGCGATGGCGGGCCTGGAGATGATGGGCCGGCCGCGTGAGCCCCGGATCGACGGGGGCGCGTCGCCGTGACGGCCCTCGACGAGACACGGGTCGGCCGGGTCGCGGAAGAGCGGCACCGGCTGACCGTGCGCGGGGTGGTGCAGGGCGTGGGGTTCCGCCCGTTCGTGGCACGACTCGCCGGCGAACTCGGTCTGACCGGGCACTGCGGCAACGACGAGGTGAGTGTCTTCGTCGAGGTGCAGGGCCGGTCGCGGGTGCTCGCCGAGTTCGCGGAGCGGGTGCGGCGGGACGCGCCCCCGCTCGCGGTGGTGTTGGACGTGATTGTCGAGCAGCTGTCCGGCCCGGTCGACGGACCGCCCGGGTTCCGGATCGTGCCGAGTGTGCACACCCCGGGGGCCCGCACTCTCGTGCCGCCCGACGTCGGGATCTGCGCGGACTGCGCCCGGGAGATGGCCGATCCCGCCGACCGCCGCTACCGACATCCGTTCGTCAACTGCACCAACTGCGGGCCTCGCTACACGGTGATCACCGATCTCCCGTACGACCGGCCCGCCACCACGATGGCGGCGTTCCCGATGTGCGCGCGGTGCGCACGCGAGTACGAGGACCCCGCCGACCGCCGCTTCCACGCGCAGCCGACCTGCTGCCCGGACTGCGGGCCCCGCATCTTCGCCGAACGCAGCGGCGCCCGGATCGACGGCGACGACACCGTCCTCGGGCTCGTCCAGCAGACGATCGCAGACGGCGGCATCGTCGCGGTCAAGGGCATCGGCGGCTTCCACCTGGTGTGCGACGCCACGAATCCCGATGCGGTCCAGTCGCTTCGCGACCGCAAGGATCGACCGGCGAAGCCGTTCGCGGTGATGGCGGCGGATCTGCCGACCGCACGGGCGGTCTGCGCGATCGACGAGACCGAGGCGGACCTGCTGTCCGGCCCGGCCCGCCCGATCGTGCTGCTCCGCAGGCAACCCGGCAACACCGTCGCCGGGCAGGTGGCGCCGGGTCTGGACGAGATCGGCATCCTGCTCCCGTACGCGCCGTTGCACCACCTGTTGTTCGCCCCGACACCCGGCGGCCGGGTGCCGCCCCCGCGGCTGCTGGTGATGACGTCGGGGAACCGGGGCGGCGAACCGCTCTGCTTCACCAACGAGCAGGCGCGGCAGCGGTTGGCGGGCATCGCGGACGTCTTCCTGATGCACGACCGGGACATCGCGGTGCCGTGCGAGGACTCGGTGCTCACCGTCGTCGACGGCGCCGTTCAGCCGATCCGGCGCTCCCGCGGCCACGCGCCGCTGCCGGTCCTGCTCGACGCTCCGGGCCCGACCGTGCTCGCGGTGGGCGCCGAGGTGAAGAACACCTTCTGCCTCACCCGACAGGAATTCGCCTTCTGCTCCGGGCATCTGGGCGACATGGGCACCCTCGAGAGCCGACGGGCGTTCGAGACCGCGGTCGCACAGTTGTCCGCGCTGCACGCCGTGCGCCCCGACCTGGTGGTGGCCGACGAGCATCCGGGGTACTCCACCCGGAACTGGGCGGAGGATTACAGCGCCCGCACCGGGATCGACCTCGTCACCGTGCAGCACCACCACGCGCACGTCGCGGCCCTGGCCGCGGAGCACCACGTGATCGGCACGCCGCTGCTGGGCATCGCGTTCGACGGCACCGGCTACGGCTGCGATCGCACCGTCTGGGGCGGCGAGCTGCTGCTCGTGGGAACCGACCTGCACGACGCCACGCGGGCGGGTCATCTGCAGTCGTTCTCGCTGCCGGGCGGTGATGCCGCGGTGCGCAATCCGGCCCGGGTCGCGGCGGCGCTGCTCCGGGAGGCGGGCCTGCTCGAGGAGGCCGAGGACCTGCCGTGCACCCGTGCGCTCGCGGCGGACGAACGCAGCCTGGTGGCGGCACAATTGGGCTCCGGTCTGGGCTGTGTGCGCACCACGAGCGTCGGCCGACTGTTCGACGGCGTCGCGTCGATCCTCGGGGTGCGGCACCGCGTCAGCTACGAGGCGCAGGCGGCTGTGGAACTCGAGGCGCTCGCGCGCACCGCCGATCGTCCTGCGCCGATCGAGATGCGGGTCGCGGACGGGCAGCTGCGGCTGGCCGAACTGTTCGCCGGGCTGGTGTCCGGCGTGCGGGCGGGAACTCCGCTGCCGGAGTTGGCGTTCGGCTTCCACCGGGCGCTGGCGTCGGCGACGGTGGCGCTCGCGCTCGAGGTCGCCGGGGCGTCGGGGGTGGAGACGGTGGGACTGACCGGCGGGGTGTTCCAGAACCGGCTGCTGACCGCGTTGGTCCGGGCGGGACTGCAGGCGGAGGGGATTCGGGTGCTCACCCACCACGTGGTGCCGCCCAACGATGGGGGACTCTCGCTGGGGCAGGCGGCGCTGGGAGCGGCGCTGCTCGGTTCCCGGCGCCGGACGGAAGCGATCGACGAGGTGCAACCATGACGACGAGCGATACCACCGTGGAACTGATCGACCGGGCGCTGTCCGCGGACCTGTCCTCCGCGGCACTGGGATTGGCGCGGCGCTTCCAGCACGGCGCGACGCTGTGGGTGGTCTCGCCGCAGTGGGAACCGCACGCGCACCACGTGGCGGTCGAGTTCGTGCACCCGGTGATCATGGGCAAACGGGCGCTGCCGTCGGTGTCGCTCGTCGAACCGGACCCGGTCGCGCAGTGCCGGGTGGCGACGCGCCCCGGTGACGTGATCCTCGCGGTGGCGTCGGCGGATCAGCCGCAGGTGCGGGACATCATGCGGCGCGCCCCGGCGTGGGGCGCCGACACGATCTGGATCGGCTCGGGGCCGCGGCCGGAGGCGGGTGCCGCCACCCACATCCTGTGGGTCGACTCGGACGATCCGATGGTCCCGGCCACCGGGCGGTTCGTGCTGATGTACCACCTGCTGTGGGAACTCACGCACGTCTGCTTCGAACACCCGGGTCTGCTCGACGCCCCGGCGGAGGACTGCACCGACGACGTGTGCGTCACCTGCAGCGACGAGGGGCGCCTCGCGGAAGTGGTACTGGTGCAAGGCGACCCGATCGACGGGGTGCTCGTCCGCACCGCGACGGGGGAGGAACGGGTCGACACCACACTGATCGTCGACGTCGCGGAGGGCGACCTGCTGCTGGTGCACGGCGGTGCCGCGATAACCCGCATCGAGCCGAACGAGGAGGGACGGTCGTGACCACACCCGGACCGCAGTCGGAGCAGACGGACTTCCTGTACCCGTTCATCGACGCCCACGAGGAGGGCGCCGAGGCGCTGCTCGACGACCTGGCGTCGTCGGCCCGCTCGAAAGCCGCGGAAAGCGCCCGGCTGCAGCGCGACTCGATCGACGAATGGGGCGGTGGGATCCGCGAGGCCGGGGCACGGATGGCGGAACGCTTCGCACAGGGCGGACGGCTCTACACGTTCGGAAACGGTGGAAGTTCCACGGATGCGGCCACGCTCGCGTCGCTGTTCAGCCGTCCGGCGCGTGGCCGTCCGGTCGCCGCCTGGTCGCTCGCCGCGGACCAGGCGGTGGTGACCGCACTCGGCAACGACGTCGGCTTCGACCTCATCTTCTCCCGGCAGATCATCGCGCACGCCCACGGCCGCGACATCGCGATCGCGCTGTCCACGTCGGGCAACTCGGACGACCTGATGATCGCGCTCGCGGAGGCCCGCCGACGCGGGCTGCTCACGATCGGGTTCGCGGGGCACGACGGCGGCCGGATGGCCGTGAGCGAGGACCTCGACTACTGCTTCACGATCCGCTCGCAGAGCATCCACCGCATCCAGGAGAGTCACGCGCTGGTCGGCTACCGGCTGTGGGAGGCCGCCCAGGAGCACCTGTCGCGGGGATCCGCGGCACCGAAAGCGACCACAGGACAGGAGGGCTAGCCCATGATGACGGATCCGGAGACTGCTGCCGACCGTGAGGATCGAGTCCTCGAACGCATCGCGTCGTTCCGGAAGCGACGGCCGCGCCTGCTCGACGAGGTGGTGACCCTCGCACACGGGGCGGGCGGAAAGTCCTCTGCCGCACTGGTCGACGCGGTGTTCGTGGAGGCACTGCGCAACCCGCAACTCGAGCAGCTCGGCGACGCCGCGGCACTGACCCTGCCGTCGGGTGAGCGCATCGCGTTCTCCACCGACTCGTTCGTGGTGCAGCCGTTGAAGTTTCCGGGCGGGTCGATCGGCAACCTCGCGGTGCACGGCACCGTCAACGACCTCTCGGTCACCGGGGCGCGGCCCCTGTGGTTGTCGGCGGCCTTCGTCATCGAGGAGGGCTTCGAGATCGCGCTGCTGCGGGAGATCGTCGCGGACATCGCCGACTCGGCCGCGCAGGCCGGCGTCCACGTGGTCACCGGCGACACCAAGGTGGTGGGCAAGGGCGCGGCGGACGGTGTCTACATCTGCACCGCCGGCGTCGGGGCGCTGCCGGTGACGATGCGCCTGGGCCCCGAGTACGTGCAGGCGGGGGACCGGGTGCTGTTGTCCGGGACGATGGGTGAGCACGGCATGGCGGTGATGCTGGCGCGTGGCGAACTCGCGATCGAGGCCGACATCCGTTCGGACACCGCGCCGCTCAACGGCCTGGTGCACGCGCTGCTGGACGCGGCACCGTCGACGCGGTGGATGCGCGACGCGACCCGCGGCGGCGTCGGGACCGTGTGCAACGAACTGGCGCAGTCCACGGGGCTCGCGGTGATCCTCGACGAGGCGTCGCTGCCGGTGCTGCCCCAGGTGGCGGGGGCGTGCGACCTGCTCGGCATCGATCCGCTGTACGTCGCGAACGAGGGCAAGTTCGTCGCAATCGTGCCCGAACGCGAGGCCGAGGCCGGACTGGCGGCGCTGCGGGCCAGTCCGGGCGGCGAGAACGCCGCGATCGTCGGCGAGGTGCTCGCCGAACCCGAGGGCATCGTGGCCCTGCGAACCGCGTTCGGCGGCAGCCGGATCGTCGACATGCTCGTCGGTGACCCGCTGCCGCGGATCTGTTGAACGAGGAGGGATACGACCATGTGTCTGGGCATTCCGGGTCAGGTGGTGCAGATGGTGGACACCGAGCAGCACCTGGCGAAGGTCGACGTGAACGGCGTCCAGCGCACCATCAGCGTGCGCCTGCTGGCCGACGACGGGCTGGTGGTCGGCGACTGGGTCCTCGTCCACGTCGGGTTCGCGATGGCGAAGATCGACGAGGCCGAGGCGGCGCTGACGCTCGACCAGGTGCAGAAGATGGGCGCCGACTACGTCAACGAGATCGACGCGTTCAACTCGTCGAGCATCAACTGACCGAGCGGGTCACCGAGGAGGTTGCACCATGAAGTTCGTGGACGAATTCCGCGATCCGGCGGCGGCGCGGGCCCTGGTCCGGTCCATCACCGAACTCGCCGGCGACGACGAGTTCAAGTTCATGGAGGTGTGCGGCGGCCACACGCACACCATCTACCGGCACGGCATCGAGCATCTGCTGCCGCAGTCGGTGGAACTGGTGCACGGGCCCGGCTGCCCGGTGTGCGTCATCCCGATGGGCCGTGTCGACGACGCGATGCATCTCGCGGAACAGCCCGACGTCATCTTCACGACGTTCGGCGACATGATGCGGGTGCCCGGTTCGCGCGGGAACCTCATCGAGGCGAAAGCCCGTGGCGCCGATGTGCGGTTCGTGTATTCACCGCTCGACGCTCTCAAGATCGCGCTCGACAACCCCGACAAGCAGGTGGTGTTCTTCGCGGTCGGGTTCGAGACCACCGCGCCGTCCACCGCCGTGACGCTGGTGCGGGCGCGGCAGTTGGGCGTCACCAACTTCAGCATCTTCTGCAACCACGTGACGATCGTGCCGCCGATCAAGGCGATCCTCGAGTCGCCCGACCTGCGACTGTCGGGGTTCCTCGGGCCGGGTCACGTGTCGACGGTGGTGGGGCTGCGGCCGTACCGGTTCGTGCCGGAGGTGTACGGGAAGCCGATGGTGGTGGCCGGGTTCGAACCGCTCGACATCCTCGCGTCGGTGCACATGCTGCTGCAGCAGATCCGTGACGGCCGGTGCGAGGTGGAGAACCAGTACATCCGCGTGGTCCGGCCCGAGGGCAACACGCAGGCGCTGAAGCTGATGAGCGAAACATTCGCGCTGCGGCCGCATTTCGAATGGCGCGGGCTGGGGTTCATCTCGCAGAGCGCACTCAAGATCCATCCCGACTACGCCGAGTTCGACGCCGAGGAGCGCTTCTCGATGCCCGGTGTGCGGGTCGCCGATCCCAAGGCCTGCCAGTGCGGTGAGGTGCTCAAGGGCGTGATCAAGCCGTGGGAGTGCAAGGTGTTCGGCACCGCCTGCACCCCGGAGACCCCGATCGGTACGTGCATGGTGTCGCCCGAGGGGGCGTGCGCGGCGTACTACAACTTCGGGCGACTGCACCGGGAGACGGCGCTGCTGGTGGGACGGAGACCCGAGTGACCACCGGGATCGACGCCGGACGGCTGCTGTTCGCGCGGTACGCGTACGCGCCCAACGCCCTCGGCTACTGCGGTCCGGCCGGGGCGGCGAGCCTGGAGGCGGTGGCGTGCGGGGGCGGCGCCGCGGCGTCCGCCCTGGACGCGGTGGACGCCGCCGCCCGGCAGTTCAGCGGGGCGTGGCCGTACCAGGAACTGGTCGCCGAACTCGCCGGCATCGACGACCCCCTCGACGAGCGGGTGGTCCGCGGCTACTGGACCGGCAACGAGCTGACCGCCGCGGTGGACCGGGAACGGTTCGGCCGGGAGTTGCTGTCCCGGTTGGGGGCTCGGGCCGGCCACTATTGGAAGTACCTCACCGACGATCTGCTGCCCGAGGCCGCGCCGACGCATGCGTTCCACGTGTTCGGGGTTTATCCGTGGACGCGACTGCTCGGCACCGGCATGCCGCAGCCGATGCAGGTGCTGGACTCTTGTCGGATCCGCAACGGCGTCGTCGTCAGCCTGACCCCGCACACCGCCACCGTGCGGTCGCGGGGACTGCAGTTCGACGGCCGGCGACTGGCCCTCGGCCCGCTCGAGGACCGGCCCGCCCGGCGCAGCGTCGGCGCGGGGGCTTTCGTCCCGGATCTGCGGATCGGGGACCGGGTGGCGGTGCACTGGGACCTGGTGTGCGACCGACTCGACGCCGACCAGGCGGGCAGCCTCGAGTACTGGACCGATTGGCAACTGCAGCAGACCAATCCGCGGCTGGAGCAAACGTCGACTGTCGGATGAGCAGCCATGGGAGATCGGGATGTTCGACGGTGTGTAGAGGTTGGCAGGGCGGGGAGCAGATCGCAGCGATCAGTCCATCTTGACGAGATCGTCTGGTCGCCAGATCTGGTCGTAGAAGGCGACCTCGGTGCCGTAGAGACGTAGCGCGACGATGAAATTGCGACCGGGGACCGTCTTCACGAATGCGGCATCGGCGACACCGTCGGGTTGTTCTGGGCCGAACCAGATGTCGAGCGAGTCGTCGTCGTTGTGGGGGATGTCGTAGTAGCTGTTGGTCGAGGGCAGTAGCTGATCGGTTTCCGGCATCGTGCCGTCGGTGATGTTGTAGGCGGTTGTCGCCCAGAACAAGCTGGCGGGCACGTTCGGCGGAAGGTGCAACTTGTAGGTGTGGCTACCGTGGAGGTACTCGCCATCCCGGTCGTGATAGGTGAACGGATACTTCGATCCGGCGCCGGTGGAATGAATGTTCATCGCGGGGGCGGAGGAGTAGGCGTACTGGAAGAACCGGGCACGGGTGTTGATGTCGAGGTAGCTGTCCTGCATCCACTCGGCCGTGCCACCGGCCCAAGCGACCTGCCATCGACGATCGTCGTAGTAGTAATTGCGGTTGTCTTGACGGCCGAGCTGGGCCAGCGCGAGGATCATTCTCGGTGCGTCGGATACGGCTCGTTCGAGTGCGGCGCGCTCCCAGTCCTGCGGTTCGAAGGGCTTGCCCTTGATGATCCCGATAGAGGCGAGCACACCACGCAACTCGAGATCGATAGCAGAAACCGGCTCGTAGTCGACGAATGCCTTCAGCTTCATCCAGTACTCGAAGTCGTTCGGGTACATCATGTTCAGACGCCGGCCACTGGCATTGGGGAACTGCATGGCCGGGACGTCCTTCTCCGGCGTCCACAGGGGGAAGATTCGTGTACGTTCCGCGACCGCGACCGCCGAGGCAGGGTCAGGTTCGCCGTCGCCTCGGCCCATCACGGTACGGAAGAACAGGAACACGTTGTACGTCGACGACGTGACCGTGTAGTAGCCGCCAGGGATGTGGCCGTCGTAGTTCGGCGGCAGGAGCAGATAGAGGCCGCCGCGTGCGCGGTCGGGACCGATCGCACCGACGTCCGTGAGGGTGCGCTGGAAGAAGTCGGTGAACATTCCGATGACGTTCGATGGTGCGTCGACGACCAGTGGGCCGGATTCCTTCAGGTCGAGGTAGTTCATCGAGTAGATGACGTCCGCATTGGGAGTCGGTACCCAGGTCCGGCTGTCCATGCGGTTCTTCCAGATCGGCAGGATGTGGTAGCCGCGGCCGAAGGCCTTCTCGGAGCCGTCACGCATGCCGATGACGTTCAACGCCGGTTGCATCGTCATGTAGGCGTGTACCGCTCGTTGATAGAAGAGTTCCGCCCGCAGCGACTCGGCCTCCGCTTGCGGCAGCCAGTTGCCGTTGTTGATCTGTGAGACCAGCGGCGGGAGCGTACCCGTGAGTTCCGGTGTGTCGTCGTTCATGATCTGGGACATTGGTTGCCTCTCGCAGATGAGCAATCGGAAGCCTGCCGCCCAGGGCCCCGGGCCCAGGCGACGTGTGGATTCCGTGCACCGTCGATTCCGTCTCGTCGGCCATTGTCGTGCCTTCCGCGTGCTGTCTTCTTCACCCGACTTGGGTGAAGAAGGCCCGGTCCTCTCGCGTGCAAAGACCCAAGTCATGCCGCGGGTGCCGACGTCACTCTTGCCGAAGCGGCGTGAGTTTGCGCTGATGGCGTGTCCGCCCGGTCCGACGTTCCTCAACACTCCGGAGCCGAGGCCGGCAGCGAGAAGCCCCACGGCAGTTCCAGCCGGTGCGCCGCCAGCAGTTCGGCGTCGCCGAGCACGCGTTCGATCCGGTCGTCCGCGACCACGCGTCCCTCGTCGAGAATCACCGCACGGCGGCACAACTGGGCGGCATAGGGCAGGTCGTGGGTGACCAGCAGCAGGGTGGTGTCGAGGCCCATGAGCACGTCGGCAAGTTCGCGCCGGGCGACGGGATCGAGGTTGCTCGACGGCTCGTCGAGCACCAGCACATCCGGTCGGCAAGCGAGAACCGTTGCGAGCGCGACGCGTCGGCGCTGACCGCCGGAGAGGTGCCCGGCGCTGCGCTGCGCGTGGTCGGTCATGTCGACCTGCGCGAGGGCCTCGGCGACGCGACGTTCGAGCTCGCCGCCGCGCACCCCGAAGTTGGCGGGGCCGAACGCGACGTCCTCGGCGACCGTCGGCATGAACAATTGGTCGTCCGGGTCCTGGAACACCACCCCGACGCGCCGTCGGATCTCGCGCAGGTTCTCGCGGGCCACCGGGAGATCCCCGATCTGCACGGCACCGGAGGTCGCGGTCAGCACCGCATTGAGCTGCAGGATCAGCGTGGTCTTGCCGGCGCCGTTGGGCCCCAGGATCGCGACGCGCTCACCGGCGGCGATCTCGAGGTCGACGCCGTCGAGGGCCCGGCGGCCGTCCGGGTAGTCGAAGACGAGACCGTCGGTTCGGATTGCGGGAGTGGGCATCTCACACCGCCCAGGCCGTGACGGCGACCGCGACCGCGCACACAGCCGGGGTGAGCGCGACACACCAGTCCCGGCGCCGGGCCGGCGGCGCGTGCAGCGGCACTGTGCCGGTGAAACCGCGCGATAGCATTGCGAGGTGGACGCGTTCGCCCCGCTCGTACGAGCGGAGGAATACCCCACCGACGCCGCGCGCGGTGGCACCCGCCTGGTGCAGGGTCCGAGGATCATCGCCGCGGGAGACGCGCGCGATCCGCATCCGGTCGATCTCGCCCGCAAGCAGATTGACGTACCGGAGCATCAGCGTCGCGACGGTGACCACGATGCCCGGCAGATGCAGGCGCGACAGCCCGGCAGGCAGCGAGCGCACCGGGGTGGTCGCGGCGAGCGTCAGCGACACCAGCACACCGATGGTGCCCTTCACGAGGATGTTCCACGCCGCCAGCAGGCCGGGCTCGGACAGCGAGAGCCCGAGCACCGTCACCCGGTCGCCGGCCTCCGCGAACGGCAGCAGCACCGCGAGCACGACGAAGGGGAGTTCGATGAGCATGCGGGGAGCCAACCAGCGCAACGTGATCCCCGCGATCTGCCACACCACCACGAGGATCACGAGGTATAGCCCGAATGCCCAGAACGCCTCCCGGGGTGTCGCCACCACGGCGAACACCCCGACGAAGGCCGCCAGGATCTTCACCTCGGGGGGCAGTCGGTGGACCGGGGACGCCCCTTCGAGATAGAGCGGATGGGTGTGCGAACCCGACACGTCACGGCCCCTGACGGCGGCGCGCGAGGGCCCGGAACAGCAGCCCGGCCACCACGAACACCGCGATGACCCCCAGCACCCCGGCCACGCCGGTGAGCGCAGAGTCGCCGCGGATCGAGTAGTCGGCCAGCGGGGACGACGAGAGGTGATGATCGGTGGCGCCCTGCGCGATGCAGTCGCCGACCAACTGCTCCCCGCCGTCGACCTCGACCACCTCGCAGCCGCGCTGGGTGGCCGAATCCAGGCCGTCCGGGCTGGAACTGGCGAAGTACGAAAGGATGCCGGCGATCAGCAGCGCCGCGATCGCGAAGCCGATCAGGAACCGGGACCGGGCGCGGGTGGACGTCGTCATGCCGACATCGCCCCCTTCGCGTTCGTGCGGTCGGGTTGGGATCGCAACAGGTACACCAGGTCGGGGCGGGCCCGCGCGACCGCGACCACCGTGAATGCGGTGATGATGCCCTCGCCGATTCCGATCAGTGCGTGGGTACCGAACATGTACGCCGCGACGGTGTGCAGCGAAGTCACCGCGTCACCGCCGATCGCGTACTCGACGACGAACATCGAGGCAGCGAGAACCGTTGCACACCAGGCCGACACGAACGCCAGAACACCCATGCCGGCGTCGCCGCGTCGAGCGAGCAGTGGCCGCAGAGCCACGGCCACCGCGTAGCCGACGGCCGTGCCGACCAACGCCATGTTGGTGATGTTGGCGCCGAGGGCGGTGAGGCCGCCGTCGGCGAACAGCAGGGACTGCACGGTGAGCACGATCGCGATACACAGCGCGCCCGTGTACGGGCCCACCAGGATCGCGGCGAGCCCGCCGCCGAGCAGATGGCCGCTCACGCCCGGCAGGATCGGGAAGTTGATCATCTGGACTGCGAAGATGAAGGCCGCGACCAGCCCGGCCATCGGCGCGGTGCGTTCGGTCAGTTCGGTTCGGGCGCGCCAGATCGCAATACTCACGCCGGCGATCGCGACGGCCCAGAACAGCGCCGACGTCGGCGCATTGATGATGCCGTCGCTCATGTGCATCGCGACGATCTGGCTTTGCCCGCCCGTGTATTGGACAGCCACTTCGACAGCCACACTGCCCTCCTGGGGGCGAGGGGATCGGTGATGTCGAGTTTATCGAGTCATGTGAACACCTGAACAGGCTTTCCTGAATAGTCCGGTTCGGGTGTCAGCGCGGTCGCAGCAGGACATATGCGACGGCGACCGGAACGACGGTCAAGAGGAGGATGCGGAGGGTCTCGTTGGCCGGCACACCGATGAACAGTGCCAGGGTCGCCGGGCCGAGTGCAGCGAGCACGGAGCAGACGATCAGCAGGATCCGCCGGTTGCGCCGCCGCTTCGTGCGAGCCTCCTCGGCGATCGAACGTGCCTCCCGTGCCGCGCGGATGTGATCCGTGGTGTCGATGCTCGCGCGGTCGGGCGGGGTTGTCTCGGTGGCATTCACGGCGTCTACCTCTCGGCTCGTCGCCCCCAGGCTACGGGCAATTCCGGCATTCCCGGACGCCGTCGTTCGGGGCCCGGAAAGTGAAGTAGCGCAATCAGTTTGTTTGGGGCGCGTGTGGCCGGTGGGGCGACGATCCGGGACCTTGGTCGCTAGTGCCGTCGATGCATGCCGTGCTAGTTCGACGCCGGATCCGGGAGCGCTGTGGGCGAACTCACTCCGGCCGGCGGCGTCAGACCTCGTCGATGCCGATCAACCCGTCCTGGAGCGCCCGCGCGAACAGGGCGGCCTTCGTGTTCGCCGGCCGGTGCAGCGCACTGTACTTGCCGCGAATACGCATGAGGTGGGTGTTGACGGTGGCGACAGTGATGAACATTTCGGTGGCGACGGCCGCCTTGCTGTCGTGCCGGATCCAGCACCGCAGGACCTCGACCTCGCGTGGCGACAGGGTCGGCCTGCGAAGAGTGTCGTCGTCGAGCGTCGATGTCATGCTTTCCCCCTCCAGCGGATCGTCGGAAGCGACGCTATTGGGAAGTCTCGCTCGCGCCGAGACGGATGTTGGTGGACCCCTGAAATGGGGGCACCGTTAGCGCGGCTGACGGATCAGTGCACCGTGGCTGCGGTGGGCTCCGGCGACATCGGGCGCCCGTCGTGGCCGAACTCCACCTGCTGCAGTTCCCCGCCCGAGTTGACCAGCACCGTCGCGAGGGCATTCCGACCCGGCGGAAGGATCCGTGCGGTGACCGACCCCGCGGCGACCGCGTCCAGTCGATCCGCCACCGACGCGACGAGCAGCTCCTGCACGCCGGCATCGGTCCCGTCCATCCCGCGGTCGTCGAGCAGTACGACGTCCACGCCGCGGCCGCGCGCCGCACGTGCCGCCGCCGCGACCGCCGGTCGGGCCAGTGCGGGAGCCCGCAGCGTGTCGCGCAGATGGGCCTCCAGGAGTTGGCAGGCCAGGCGCTGCTCGGCGGTGAGCGACTCACCCGAGGCGATCCGTTCGAGCAGCGGACGGGCCAGTGCATCGAGCCGACGCAACTGCGCGTCCCGTTCGGCGAGGACCGCGGACGCCGCCGACGTGGCCTCGGTGCGCGTCGTGGACTGTCGGCGCAGCTGGAAGATCGCGGTCGCGGCCGGCCGGATCGTGTAGGCGAAGAACGTCGACATCAACAGCGGTGCGAGATTGATGATCGAGATTGCGATGCCGTGCACCGCGCCCTGCCCGGTCGCGGCCGCCCACACGACGCACGCGCCGATCATGCCGATCGATCCCGCCCACGCCCACGCCGTACCGCCGCGCACGCACATGAAGGTGTAGAGCGCGGTCGCGGCGCCCAACGGCCACGTCTGGAGCGGACTGGCGACGGGCACCGGAAGCACCGGGAAGACGAGCGCGACGGCTATCGGGCCGGTGGCGGCGAGCGCGATCGCGGCCGGAACCGGCAACGGATCGCCGGGAACCACGATCAACAGGAGCGCGCCCACCGTCATCAGTACGACGGTGGCGGCGATCGGCCACATCGATCGGACGCCCTCGGTCGAAGTGACCGCCAGGACCGTGTAGGTGAGCGCATAGAACGCGACGATGAACCGCGCCGCCGCGGTGTGCATCCCCAGAAGTGCACGCACATCCTGGGATTCGGGCTCGTGTGCGGTCACGGTCGCCTCCACTCGAGTCGGACCTCGGTGCCTTCGCCGGGGCGCGAGGTCACGTGCGCCGACCCTCCGTCCAACTGGCGCATGCGGCCGTGGATGCTCACCGCCAGCCCGAGGCGGTGCGGCGGAACGGCCCCGGGAACGAATCCCGCACCGTCGTCGCTGACGCGCACGTCGACGGAGTCCGTGGTGACCTCGACCGCGACCGTTCGGACGGCACCGTCCCCGGCGTGACGCACGCTGTTGCGCACGGCTTCCGCGGCCGCCGCGGCGATCGCGCGCGCCACGTCCGACGGCAGTGCGCCGTCGGTCCGGACGTCGGTTTCGATCGTGAGGCTCTCGTCCACGTCGGTGACCGCCGACCTGATGTGAGCGAGCGCCGTCGCGATGCCGAAGTCGGTTGCCGCCCCACCGTCGGAGGCGAGCTGATCGAGTTGCCGCAGGGTGGCCGCGGACTGCGCCGCGACACCGGAAGTGGCCCCCTGACGGGCTGCGGACAGCAGCGTCGCCATGACGCCGTCGTGGATCAGTGCATCGAACCGTTCGCGTTCGACGGTCCGGGCGTGGTTGGCCGCGGCCACCGCCGCGGCCCGGTGGGTCGATGTGATGGTCTCGTCGAGGACCCGTCCCGTCCGCAGGGCCATGACGGCCGCCGCCACGAAGATCGTGCAGAACATGACGGCGAACAGGATGTCGGGAATCAGTGGGCTGCGGAACGATTCGGCACGCACGACCTGGTTGAGCGTCTGCACCGCGACGCACGAGATCACGAGGTGGGCGAAGGTGTACACCGGACGCCACGCGGCCGCTGCGGCCATGCTGGCGACGCCGGGAAACGACGACAGCCAGATCCCGGTCCCGTCCTCGTACACGGGACCGATCCAGGCGAGCGGCCACGTCGCCACCGCGACGAGATAGCCGATGGCCGTCGCCCCGCACGCGAATCGAAGAATCCGGGGATTGCCGAGAAACGACGTCACCCCCATCGCGACGGCGGTCCCGAACGTCGCGACGAGCGCCAGCGGGGTCCACCAGCCCTCCATCCGGGAGGATTCGGTGACGATCGTCGGAGCCAACAGCAGGAGATAGAAGAGGAATCCGGCGCTCACGAAGCGTGCGAACATCACCCGGATGCGGTCGGACGCCTCGTGGTGCGGCCGAAGGTCGACGCCCGGGATCGCGGGTGCGGTCATCGGTGATCGGGGTGCTGGGGCAGCGGCAGGTAGCCGTCCTCGAGCGCGCGCATGTACAGGTCGGTCTTGGTCCGCGCCGGGCGTCCCGCCTCGGCGTACTTGGCGCGAATGCGTCCCAGGTAGTCGACGACCGTGTGCGGGGCGAGCCCGGTCCGGGTGGCCACACTGTTGACCTTGAACCCGGACGCGTACAGCTCGAGGACCTCGCGTTGCCGTGGACTGAGCCCGGCGTCGAGCAGATCGGGGTCGCCGTCGATGGCCGCCGCCCACTCGGTCGTGACCACCTGCTCGCCCCGCGCCGCCGCGTGGACCGCCGCGACGACCGCCGCCGGAGGCTCCGACTTGCGCACGATGCCGAGCACACCCGCCCGTGCCGCCAGCCGCATCAGGTACGGATTCTCCGCGCCGGTGAATACCAGCGTCTCGACCCCGGCAGCCCGCAACTGCTCGACGTTGGCCATGGGCGACGAGCCGTCGGCCAGCCGTAGATCGAGGATCGCCAGATCCAGATCGACGCCCCGGCCGAGCAGCTCGTCGACGGTCTCGCCCGTCGCGGCGATCATCAGATCCGGCTCGCCGGCCAGCATCGCCTCGAGGCCCATGACCACCGAGGCGTGGTCCTCGACGACGCCGATCCGCCGCGGCGGTCCGGGGACATCGTTGTTCGTCGAAAGTTCTTCCTGCACAAAGCCCCCACGAGATCGCTGTCGGTCGGACAGACGATAACAGCGCGGGTGGTCGGTCATGACCGGTTCGGACGGTTCTCGGCCTCGGGGGCGAACTCGGGTTCCGTCAGCCCCTCCTCGTTCAGCTCGAGTCGACGCGTGATGCCGATGTCCCGCAGGAACTGCCGATCGTGACTCACGACGATCAGTGCGCCACGAAACTCGTTCAACGCCTGCACGAGATGGGCCAGCGACGGTAGATCGAGGTTGTTCGTCGGCTCGTCGAGCAGCAACAGCCGCGGCGGGGGCTCCGCCGTCAGCAGCAGCGCGAGCGCGGCGCGCAGTCGTTCGCCGCCGGACAGCGTCGCGACGGGGGCATCGGCCTCGGTGCCGCGGAACAGGAACCGGGCCAGGCTGCCCCGGATCCGTTCGCCGGACGCGTGCGGCGCCGCAGTCGCGACGTTCGCCGCCACCGACATCTGCTCGTCGAAGATGTCGAGGCGCTGCGGCAGGAGGCCGAACGGAACCCGGGTGCCGGCGCGCACGATCTCCTGCAGCGCCGTCGTCTTGCCGATGCCGTTGCGGCCGGTGAGCGCGATCCGCTCGGGTCCGGTCACCGTCAGGTTCAGACTCTGCCCGCTCCGCAGCCGGGCGCCGTCGAGTTCGATCACCTGCTGTCCCGGATGCACCGTCGTGTCCGGGAGATCGATGCGGATCTCCCGATCGTCGCGGACCCGGTCCTGCGCCTCGGTCAGGGCGCGCTTGGCATCGTCGAGTTTCTCGATGTGGTTGCCGCGCAGCTTGCCCGCCGATTCCTGGGCGGCTCGTTTCCGCATGCCCATCACGATCTTGGGTTCGCGCTTGTTCTCGAACATCTTCTTCCCGTAGCGCGCACGACGATCCAGCTTGATCCGGGCCTCGACGAGTTCGCGACCCTGCTTGCGGACGTCGCTGCGGGCGTCGCGCACCGCGGCGTTCGCGGCCTGCTGCTCCGCCTCGATCGCCTGTTGGTAGTCGCCGAAGTTACCGCCGAACAGTCGAATTCGGCCGTCACGAAGTTCGGCGATCGTGTCGACGGCGTCGAGTAGGTCGCGGTCGTGACTGACGAGCAGGACGGTGCCCGGGAACTGCCGCACGGCGGCGTCGAGCAGGTCGCGGCTGACCGCGTCGAGGTTGTTGGTCGGTTCGTCGAGCAGCAGGATGTCCGGCTCACGCAGCAGTTGCGCGGTGAGGCCGAGCAGCGTCGTCTCGCCGCCGGACAACTCGCCCACCGTGCGATCCAGGTCGGCGACGTCGGCGACGATGCGGTGCAGACCCAGCCGGTGCAGGATCGACACCGCACGCTCCTCGATGTCCCACGCCGCGCCGACGGTGTCGAAGTCGTCGTCGGTCCCGGCGCCGGATTCGATGCGCCCCAACGCCTGCCGGACGTCGGCGATCCCGAGGATCGCGTCGACCCGCACGCCGGGATCGAGCGTCAGGTCCTGCGGAAGGTAGCCCACGGCGCCGTGGGTGGTGATCGAGCCACGCGCCGGCCGCAGACGGCCCGCGATCAGCTTCAGCAGGGTGGACTTGCCGCAGCCGTTGAGGCCGACGAGCCCGGTTCGTCCGGAACCGAAGGCGGCATCGAGGCCGTCGACGACGGGGGAGCCGTCGGGCCAGGCGAAGGCGAGATCGGACAGGGTGACGGACGTGGACGGCTGTGCCATGAGTGCTCCGAGAGGTATGCGTACGACGCGCAGACGTGTGCCGGGGCACACGACGCGCAGGGCGCGGGATCACCTCTACAGGAGCAAGGGCCTGTCCTATCGATCGGAAACACGAACGTCGACCACGGTATGACCGGTTCAACCGCCGCGCAACCCGTTTATTCCGCTCGCGGGGAGCGGAAGGGTTTCGCGGGCGAGCGCTCGCGACGATCATGGAAGGCGTGCGCGGGCATTCGACCCCCGCTCGACCTCCGGAACCCGGGAGACGCCGATGACGGTCACCGACGAATACCTCGAGAACAACAAGCGCTACGCCGAGACGTTCACAGGCCCACTGCCGCTGCCGCCGAGCAAGCACGTCGCGGTGCTCGCGTGCATGGACGCGCGCTTGGACGTGTACCGGATTCTCGGACTCGGCGCCGGTGAGGCGCACGTGATCCGCAACGCGGGCGGCGTCGTCACGGACGACGAGATCCGTTCGCTCGCGATCAGCCAGCGCCTCCTCGGGACGCGGGAGATCATCCTCATCCACCACACCGACTGCGGCATGCTCACGTTCACCGACGACGCCTTCAAACGCGACATCCAGGACGAGACAGGCATCAAGCCGAACTGGTCCGCCGAGGCCTTCCCCGACCTCGGCGAGGACGTCCGCCAGTCGCTGCGCCGGATCGAGTCCAGCCCCTTCGTGACTCTCACGGAGTCGTTGCGTGGCTTCGTGTTCGACGTCGCCACGGGTCGGCTCACCGAGGTCGCGCGCTGAGCGGTCGGCGTTGTCATCGTTCGAAGATGGTTCCGCCGCGCTGCTCGAGGTAGCTGGGCTCGTCACTGTCGGCGTGGGACGGCGCCGGCGGTGGCCCTCCGGTCCCCTGTCCCTGCGCCGCGATCCACCGGTTCAGACCGGCGACTCGCGGATCGCCGGTGACCTCGGCGAGCGCGTGGCGCAGGCGTGGTTGCAGGTCGGCGACGGCTGCCGCGTAGGTGCTGCGGATCAGCTCCGCGAGGCGATCGGCATCGGCCCGCACCGTCTGCGGGTCGAGTTCGATTGCAGTGATCCGGTTTCCGGCATCGACCTCGATGGACACCCCGCCGCTCCGGGCCTGGCCACGCAGTCGTTCGACCGTGTCCTGGGTGCGGCGAACCGTGGCGCCGAACTGCTCGAATCCCTTGTCGATCACGGCGTCACGGGTGGGTGATGTCGGTCGGCATGGATCCACCGTCGCGGGTTCCACCGGGGAAACACGGTGAGCTCGCGCCGACCGTCAGGATGCCCTGACCGTTGTCGGTGACGATGAACCTGTAATCGTCCGGTGCAAGGGCCCGAACGTGACGTCCGGGTCCGTCGTCGGTGCTCGTGTCCGTGGACCAGCCCTGGCGCTGCCACGCGTCCTCGAAGACGCCCAGATACCGTGCCGTCTCGGATTCCGGGACCCCGATCACCCAGTACTGGACGCCGAACGTCAGATCGGCGTCGGGGCCGTAGTCCGCGTCGTTGCACGGAACGCTGCCGCCGCCCGACAGTCTCGCGTGTGCGGCCGAGGGGTGCTGCAGCGAGAAGGAGATCTGTGGGGGCAGGACCGCCAGCGTCCCCGAGAGGTACTTCTCGACCGCCGCCCGCGCGTCGGCCTCGGTGAGCGGTGAACTCATGGTTTCCTCCTGGATGGTCGGGGTGGCGGTATCTCCCGGTTCGCTCGAGCAGGCCGTGAGGACGCCGGTCAGCGCGGCTGCCGCCACGACGGCGGCGGTGATTCCGGTGCACAGTCTCACGAGACCTCCTCCCCCTGCCCCACGATGATCCGCCCCATCTTGGACAGTGCGGGGTTGTCACGGTCCCAGTACGTGCTGTGCAGGCTCAGATCGTTCCCCGCCATCCACCACGGCCCTCTCGACTCCTCGTCCGCGGTGAACACGCGGGCCCCGAAACTCTCGTCGATCGGCTTCGTGAGATGCACCTGGTCGGGTGTGAGCCGGATCGGATCGTGCGCGTTGGTCGTCGCGAACACGCGGTCTCCGGTCGCGCCCGGATCGACGCCGGTGAGAGACAGTTCGCTCGCCTCGAAGACGCCTACCCCCGGGCTCGCGACGAGGACGACCCGATCGGCGTCGAGAACGTGGCCGTCGCTCGCCGCGTGACCGATCACCGTCGTGCCGTAGCTGTGTCCGATCACGGTGTTGGACGAGGCGGTGGCACCCGTGTGTGTGGCGCGCAGCCCGTCCTGGAAGCGGTCCAGCGGTTCCGCCGCGGCGTCCGCGTACCGCTCGAACGGCGACTGGGTGAACGCGTTCTGTGGCGCGTCGTAGCCGTACCAGCTGATCACAGCGGTGCGTTTCGTGGGATCCGCGATGGTCGCGGCGTCGTACATCGCGCGCGAGCGATCGACGCCGTTCGGCAGATCGCCCAGGTTGGCGCCGGTCCCGGGAACGAACGTCGCCACGTTGTCCGCGGTGTCCGGGTTGTCGATCGCCACGGCCACGCGGCCGTGGTCGTCGATGAGCGTGAGATACCGCGGGGGATGGGACTCGGCGTCGACCTGTCCGGCGACGGTGTCGAGGTCGGCCAGCGTCGAGCGGGCGTCGTCGACGGCCCGATTCCAGTCCTCCCGGTCGGGATACAACGCGTCCGGCACGGTCAGGATCCGGTCGAGTTCGCGCTGCGCGGCGGTCCGCATCTCGCCGAGGTTCTGGCGGTTGTAGTGATCGCGATCGACGTGGGGGAGGCCGTCCCGGTTGCCGATGAACCGGTCGTGATCGTAGAGCGCATCCTTCTCCGCCGGCGTGAGTTGTTCCCAGAAGTCCTGCAGCCGATGGGGATCCGTCGGCAGCGAGGCGGCGCCGGAGACGATGTCGGTGACGGCGGCGCCGATCGGGCCGCCGTCCGGTGACCGGCGGAGCTGAGCGAGCTGGGCGACTGCGTCGCCGATCGCGGCCGTGGCCTCGCCGTCGAGCGTCGCCAATTGGGTGAGGAGTTCGCGGATGCGGGTGCGAAACCACCCGGCGGCGTCGTCGAGCGCACCCTGCGCGATACCGACCGCGACGGCGTCCGGTCCGTACATCGTCGGCGCAGTGACGGTCCCGTCGTCGGCGACGGTCATCCCGGCCGCCGGAGCCTCCTGGTCGACGATCGCGAGCAGGGAGGCCTTGGTGTCCTCGAGCCGGAGACCGTAGTCGGCGAACGGGCCCGCCAAATCCGCGACCGCCGTCTCGACGTGGGTGCCGGACATCCGCTCGGACAGCGCGCGCAGCGCCGCGGCGGTGGCCGCGTCGCCCTTCCAGCGGGATTCGACGTCGTCGACCGAACGGTCGAATGCCGTCAGCGCGTCGACGAAGGCCATGTTGGCCCGCCCGAGCACGTCCGCGAACGCGACCATGGATTCCGGCCGGGCCGCTCGGACCTCGCTGATCAGCATCAGCGGCCCGCGTCGTAGCGGGTGAGCTGCTCACGGAAGGCGTGCTCGGCGGCCTCGTACCCGGTCGCGTTCGCGTCGGCGGCCGCGGCCATGGAACCGATGCTCTCGCCGAGGCCCCGGTAGGCGTCGAGGACGGCGGCCTCCGCATCGCGCGCCACGGACGCGATCCGGAAACCCGGCATCGCGGTGGTCGCGGGCACGTCGATGGCACCGATGTCGGCGGAGATGTCGCGCAGGGACTTCGCCAGTCCCCGCAGCGCATCGACGTCGACGTGTAAAGGCTCGCTCATAATCCCCCCGGATTCGAATCGATCGCCACACTAACATCGACGATTCCGGCACCGAGGGGAGCGAGAGCGCCGCGATCAGACCTGCGGGCCCTCCGACCTGAGATCGTCGACCTTGCGCATCGCCTCACGCAGTTCCGCGAGCCACTCCTCGGCGTGCTGCCCGGCCAGCTTGACCGTCCACGCCAGGGCGTCCGCCCGCGACCGCGCGACGCCGGCGTCGACGAGCGTGTCGAGCACCTTGCGTTCAGGCTGACGCAGCCGCGTCATCACCGGAACGGCCAGATGGGTGAACAGGATTCGCCGCTCGCCGATCGTGACGCCCCACGCGACCTTGCGCCCGTACCGGGCCTCGGCCTCGTCCGCGATCTGCATCCGCGCGGGCCGGGTCGATTCCCGGAACCGGGCGACGCGGCCCTCCTCCGCGGCCGCGGAATTCTCCGTCTCCTCGCCGGGGAGTTCGCCGAACACGACGATCTCCTCGCGGTCCACCTCCACCGTCGCGGGGCCGGTGAACCAGTCGTCGGGGAGTCGTCCCGCGAACCACTCCGAGGCGTCCGAGGCGTCCGGGGCGTCGGCCTGCTGCCAGCCGCCGGGTCGTCCGAATCTGCGGCCACCGGTTCCGAATCCGCCGTGGCCATGTGTCCTTCCCATGATCGTCCTCCTCGGTCGATCGGGTAACACTCACTGCTCTGATTACATGATTACTCCGTTGACGCGGAGGCGCCACCGTCCGCGAGGTCTGTTTCTCGGGCATCATCGGGACCATGTCCCTCTCGCGACCCGGCCCCCGCACCACCGCGACCGTCCTGGCCGTGGCCTCCGCCCTCGTCCTGTCCGGCTGCGGGGGTGACGACCCCTCACCCGAGCAGCGGTTCGCCGACGCGCTCGCGAGTGGCGACGTCCCGGCGGCAGCCGACCTGACGAGCGATCCGGCGGCTGCGTCGACGGCCATCACCGCGATGCTCGACGGGCTGAACGCACAGGGGCGCACGTTCACGGTGTCCGAGAACGGCGACGCCTTCACCCTTGCCGCGGACTGGAGTTTCGGCGACGGCAAGCAGTGGCAGTACTCCACCGAGGGCCGCGTCGACGGCGACGTGATCGCGTGGGATCCCGCACTGCTCGCGCCGGGCCTGGGCGCCGACTCGACCGTGCGCTTCACCCCGACGTCGGGGACGCCCGCGAAGATCGTCGCGAGTGACGGGCAACCGATCATGACGCAGCAGGTGGTCACCCTGGTGAACGTGCAACCGCCCGCCGACGCCGCCGCGCTGGCCCGGCTGCTGAATCCGATCGCCCCCACCGTCACCGCCGAGTCGCTGGGCGCGGAGTTCGGGAAGTCCGACGGCAAGCCGGTCACCGCAATCACACTGCGCGAACAGGACATCGAGCCCATACGGGACCGGCTCGCGGCGATTCCCGGTGTCGAACTGGTGCAGCAGACCCGCCTGCTCACGGTGGACCGGGCGCTGTCGTCGCCGGTGCTGGCCGACCTCACGACCGTGTGGCAGGAACAGCAGGACGCGTCCGCCGGGTGGGCCGTGCAGATGGTGAACGCGGACGGCACGACGCGGCGCCTGGCCGGACAGGACGCGGCACCGGTCCCGGACATCGGCACCACGTTGGACCTGCGGCTGCAGACCAAGGCCGAGGACGCGCTCGTGAGCGTGCCGCAGCCCGCCGCGATCGTCGCGTTGCGGCCGTCGACGGGCGCGGTGCTGGCCGTCGCGCAGAACGCCCCCGCCGACGCGCAGGGTGCGGTCGCGCTGACCGGTCTCTACCCGCCCGGGTCGACGTTCAAGACGGTCACGACGTCGGCGGCGCTGCAGGCCGGGAAGGTCACCCCGGACACCGTGCTCCCGTGCCCCGGCACCGAGAACATCGAGGGCCGGCAGATCCCGAACGACGACAACTTCGATCTCGGGTCGGTGCCGTTGCACTCGGCGTTCGCGCACTCGTGCAACACGACGATGGGGCGCCTCGCGGTGTCGCTGCCGCCGGACGCGCTGCAGCAGGCGGCGCTGCAGTTCGGCCTCGGCGTCGACTACGTGACGCCGGGCCTGACGACCGTCACCGGGTCGGTGCCCGCCGCCGAGACCCCCGCCGAACGGGTCGAGTCCGCGATCGGGCAGGGCGCGGTGACCGCGTCGCCGTTCGGCATGGCGCTCGTCGCGGCGTCCATCGCGAACGGCTCCACGCCGGCCCCGACGATGATCGTGGGGAAGCCGGGCGTTGCCGACCGCACCGTCACCCCGACGCCCGCCGACGTCGACGCCGCGCTCCGGTCGATGATGCGGGAGACGGTCACGGACGGGACCGCGAGGACCCTCGCCGATCTACCGAACCTCGAGGGCAAGACCGGAACCGCGGAGTACGGTGAGGGCACGCGCCCACACGGTTGGTTCGTGGGCATGAACGGGGATCTCGCTTTCGCGGTTTTCGTTGCGGGAGCGGATAGTTCGGGTCCAGCGCTGGAAGCCGCCGGTCGATTCCTCCGGTAGTTCCGCCGCATCCCCGGACCCGGCGCGGAATAACGAGAAGGTATCGACGAGGCGCCTCGGTAGCGCAATCGTGACCCCTTCGTACGCGATCCGTGCTTGTTGCTGATGTGACAATCGGGAGGATTGTGGCCATGGGTTTCCGAGCGTCGCCCCGCGTCCGGCGTAGCTGTGCCATTGCCCTGCCGCTCGGTCTCGTAGCCGTCCTGGCCGTCGCGCTCGTGTCCTGTGTGGGAGACAAGTCCGACGCGAGCGCGCAGTCGGTCGTCACAGGGTTCGTCCGTGCCCTCAACGACCGCGACGCGGAGGCCGCCGCCGAGCTGACCTCGTATCCCAATGCTGCCGAAGAGTCCATCCAGCAGATGTTCGACGGGCTCGATGCGAAGGAATCGACGTGGACCCTGGCCCAGTTCATGGAGCTCAACGGCGATTCCGGCTTCTTCACCGTCGACGCGGCGTGGAACTTCGGTGAGGGCAAGGACTGGAGCTACTTCGTCGACGGGGGCGTCAAGAAGCTGGCCGTGGGGTGGCGCATCTCGTGGGATCCCACGCTGCTCGCGCCGGCGCTCGGGCACGGGCGCACGGTGTACTACGACCGCACCGACGCCGCGCCGCCCAAGGTGTTCGACGGTGCCGGTAACCCCCTGATGGCGGAACAGACGATCAACGCGATCACCCTGGATCCGGCGTCGATGCCCGACCCGGTGGCCACCACCGACCGGCTCGCGAAGGCGCTCGAGCCCGTTGCCCCACTCGTTACCGGGGACTCGATGCGGCAGGACATGGCCGCCAAGCCCGGGCAACGGATCGTTGCAGTGCTGTTGCGTGATCAGGACTTCCAGTACCTGGAGAAGGACCTCACCGGGATTCCCGGTGTCATCGTGGACAAGCAGCCCAAACTGATCACGACGGACCGCCGGATCGTCACCCCCCTGCTCGACCCGCTGCGCAAGGTGTGGCAGGCGAACCGGGACGCCACCGCCGGCTGGGCCGTCAACGTCGTCGATCCCGACGGCGCGGTGCAGCAGCAGGTGGGCTACCAGGGGCCGCCCGGACCCGACATCAAGGCCACCCTCGACTCGCAGTTGCAGCTGGCGGCAGAGAACGCGGTGGTGAGCGTCGGCACCCCCTCGGTGATCGTCGCGGTCCGTCCGTCCACGGGAGCCGTTGTCGCTGCCGCACAGAACAATCAGGCGATCGAGCAGGGTCCCATCACGTTCAGTGGGCTGTACCCGGCCGGCAACTCGCTGGACCTCGTTCGCGCCGCGGCGGCCGCGCAGGCCGGCGTCGCCCCGAAAGACGTGAGCGACGACGACCTCGAGAAGGCGGGCCGGCAACTCGGCATCGGTCTCGACTACGAGATGCCCGGACTGGATCCCGAGACGGCCGTGCTGACGGCGTCGCAATCCAACGTCGACCAGGTGATGAAGTCGAAGAACGGATCCGAGCAGAAGGTGAGTCCGTTCGGGCTCGCGATGGTCGCGGCCTCGGTCGCGCGCGGCAGCGCCCCGCTGCCGATGATCGTCGAGGGCCAGCAGGCCACCGTGAAGAATGCCGAGAACGCGCTGCCCACTGCCGTCACCGATCAGCTGCGCAACACCATGCGCGACAACGTCCAGAAGGGGAATGCCTCGTTCCTCAAGGGGTACCCGGACCTGATGGGTGTGGCCTCCGGGAACGACACGGATCGCTGGTTCTTCGGATCGCGCGGCGACCTCGCCTTCGCGGTCTTCGTCGCGGACGCCGACGGCGGCGACCGTGCCGTCAAGATGACAGACCTGCTGATGCGGGAAATGGCCAAGCCGGCGGCGAAGTGAGCGGTGCGGCGGGCGAGTGACCCCGTCTGGCTTACGGTGGGGGAATGACAACCGACCAAGTCCCCGGCTCGTGGCGGCATTACGACGACGCAACGATGTCCGGGCCGTTGGCCGCGGCGCTCGCCCTGTTCGCCGAGCGCGGCTACGAGGGTGCGTCGATCCGCGAGATCGCCGGGCGCGCAGGACTGTCGGTGCCCGGGCTCTACCACCACTACCCGTCCAAGCAGGCGCTGCTGATCGGGCTGACCCGCGCGGTGATGGCAGATCTGCTCGAGCGCAGTCGACTCGCGCTCGCCGAGGCCGGGCCGACGCCGCGCGAACGGTTCGACGCCGTAGTCGAATCGCTGCTCCGGTTCCACATGTTCCGGCGCGACCAGGCGTTCGTCGCGTCCACCGAGATGCGCAGCATGGAACCCGACGCCCGGGACGAGTACGTGGCCCTGCGGGACGAGCAGCAGCGCATGCTCGACGAGATCGTGCGGGACGGGGTGCGGTCGGGCGACTTCTCCACGCCCTACCCGGACGACGCCAGTCGGGCCGTCACCACGATGTGCGTCGCCGTCGCGAGTTGGTACCGACCGAACGGCCCGCTGAGCCCCGATGCGCTGGTCGACCGATACCTCCTGATCGCCCGGGGCGCGGTCGGCTCCGACTGACCGCCGCAGGGCCCGAGCCTTGACCGATCGTGCTGGTCGTGGCACGCTCGGCCCTACCGAGCGATCGATCGGTCGGTCGTGTGGGACGGAGGATGTGACATGCCGGTGGACCTGTCGTACTCGCCCGAGGTGGAGAGCCTCGTCGAACGAACGCGGGAATTCGTGCGGGACGTGGTCCTGCCGATCGAGGATGCGCACGGTGGCGACATCGCCGCGGCAGGCGGTGACGCGATCCGCGTCGAGATGCAGGCGGAGGCGAAGGGGCGGGGGTTGCTCGCGCCGCACGCGCCCGTCGAGTTCGGCGGGCTGGGCCTGGACATGAGCGACCGGTCCCCGGTGTTCGAGGCCGCCGGCTACTCGCTGTTCGGGCCGACCGCGCTCAACATCGCGGCACCGGACGAAGGCAACGTGCACCTGCTCGCGCACGTCGCGAGTCCGGCGCAGAAGGAGGAGTTCCTCGGCCCGCTCGCCCGCGGCGAGGTGCGCTCGGCCTTTGCGATGACCGAGCCGGCGCCGGGTGCCGGGTCCGACCCGTCGGCGCTGACCACCCGCGCCGAGAAGGCGCCCGGGGGATGGAAGATCAACGGCCACAAGTGGTTCATCACCGGCGCCGACGGAGCGGGTTTCTTCATCATCATGGCCCGCACGTCCGGGGCGCCGGGGGATCGCGGCGGCGCGACGATGTTCCTCGCATCGGCCACGTCGGCGGGGATTCGGGTGGGCCGGCATGTGGAGACGCTGGATCGGGCGATGATCGGCGGCCACTGCGAGGTGTTCTTCGACGACCTGTTCGTGCCCGACGACGCCGTCCTCGGTGCGGTCGACGAGGGCTTCGCCTACGCGCAGGTGCGCCTCGGTCCGGCCCGGATGACCCACGTGATGCGGTGGCTCGGTGCGGCCCGCCGGGGTCACGACGTCGCGGTCGACTACGTCGCGCGCCGGGACGGGTTCGGTTCCCGGATCGGCGATCTCGGCATGGTCCAGCAGATGGTGGCCGACAACGAGATCGATATCGCGGCCACCCGGGCGCTGCTGACCCGCGCGTGCTGGGAACTCGATCAGGGTGGGTCCGCGTCGGATTCGACGTCGATCGCGAAGGCCTTCGGGTCCGAGGCGATCTTCCGGATCGTGGACCGGTCGATCCAGATGTGCGGCGGCATGGGCGTGTCCGGCGACCTGCCGCTCGCCCGGCTGTCCCGCGAGGTGCGGCCGTTCCGGGTGTACGACGGCCCGTCCGAGGTGCACCGCTGGGCGCTCGCGAAGCGCGTCGTCGGCAAGGCGAAGCGGGCCGCACGTGAGGAGGGGCTGTCGTGACCGCGACGCAGTTGGACGGTTTGGATCTGGCAGCGCTGCAGCGATTCCTCGGTGACAGCGGTGTCGCCGTCGCGGGCGAGCTGCGGGCACGGCTGATCTCGGGCGGCAAGTCGAACCTCACCTTCGAGGTGTCCGACGGCGCCTCCCGCTGGGTGCTGCGACGGCCGCCGACCGCGGGACTGACGCCGTCGGCGCACGATGTAGCGCGCGAGTATCGGGTGTGCGCGGCGCTGCAGGACTCCGCTGTCCCGGTCGCGCCGACCGTCGCGCTGTGCGAGGACGACGCGGTGATGGGCGCACCGTTCGCCGTCACCGGGTTCGTCGACGGACAGGTGATCCGCACCGTCGACGACCTCGACCGGCTCGGCGGCGCCGAGATCGACTCGTGTGTGCGGGAGTTGGTGCGAGTGCTGGCAGCGCTGCACGCCGTGGACCATCGTGCGGTGGGGCTCGAGGCGTTCGGCCGGCCGGACGGCTACCTGTCCCGGCAGGTGGCGCTGTGGGCGCGGCAGTGGGAACGCGTCAAGACCCGGGATCTCCCGGACCTCGAGCGCCTGCACGGGCTGTTGCAGGATGCGGTGCCGGCTACGTCGCGGGCGGCGATCGTGCACGGCGACTACCGGATCGACAACACTCTCGTCGCGGTCGACGATCCGGGTCGCGTTGTTGCGGTAGTGGATTGGGAGCTCTCGACGCTCGGGGACCCGCTCGCCGACCTGGCGCAGATGTGCGTCTACCGGCATCCGGCGTTGGACGTGATCCTCGGTGAGCCGGCGGCGTGGACGAGTCCGCGGTTGCCGTCGGCCGATGCGATCGCGCAGATGTACTCCGAGACGACCGGAACGCCGCTCGACCACTGGGGCTTCTATCTGGGTCTGGCCAACTTCAAGCTCGCGGTGATCGCCGAGGGCATCACGCACCGGCATCTCGCCGGCGCCACCACGGGCGACGGGTTCGCGCACGCGTGCGAGGCCGTGCCCCCGCTCGTCGCTGCCGGACTCGCCGCGATGGAGGAACATCGATGACGCACAGTGCACTGATCACCGGAGCCTCGCGCGGCATCGGGCTCGGCATCGCGGAACGGCTTGCGGCGCAGGGGTACGGGCTCACCATCACCGCGCGGGACGCGTCCCGGCTCGAGGCGGTCGCCGCGGACCTGCGGGCGGCCGGGGCGTCCGACGTCGTCGCGATCGCAGCCGATATGGCCGATCCCGATGCGTCGTCGGCGCTCGTCGGCGCGCACGTGGAGCGCTTCGGGTCGATGCGTGCGCTCGTCCTGAACGCCGGGGTGGGCACCGCCGGACCGATCGCGGAGTACCCGATGAAGCGGTTCGAGAAGACCGTCGCGGTCAATCTCACGGCGCCGTTCACGTTGCTGCAACGCGCGCTCCCGCTGCTCCGCAAGGGGGCCGCGGAGAACCCGGAGCGCGGTGCGAAAGTGCTTGCGGTGTCGTCGATCACCGGCGTGTACGCCGAGGCGAACCTGGCGGTGTACGGGGCGACGAAGGCGGCGCTGCTCTCGCTCGTCGACACGCTCAACGCCGAGGAATCCGGCAACGGCGTCGCCGGAACCGCGATCGCGCCGGCCTACGTCGACACCGACATGTCCGAGTGGACCAAGGACCGCATCCCGGCCGACACGATGCTCACCGTGAACGACGTCGTCGAACTCGTGGACGCGGTGCTGCGGCTGTCGAACCGGGCGGTGCTGTCGAAGATGGTGCTCACCCGGGCAGGCGCGTCCGGCTACGGGGCCTGACCGTGCAGTTGATCCTCGTCCGGCACGCGCTGCCGGAGCACGTCGCCGTCGCCGAGGGGCGGGCGGATCCGGGCCTGACCGAACTGGGGCGTCGTCAGGCCCGGCGGCTGCCGTCCCCGTTGACCGACGTCACGGTCGCGCGGGTGGTGACCAGCCCGCAGCGGCGGGCGATCGAGACCGCCGGGCCGCTCGTCGAATCACTGGGTGTGAGCCCGGTGATCGACGACCGGTTCGCCGAGTACGACGCCGATCAGGGCTACTACATCCCGATCCACGAGGCCCGCGAACGGATGCCCGAGGCGTTCGAACGCATCCGGGCCGGGCTGCTGCCGGACTTCGTCGACGAGGACGCGTTCCGGAGTCGCGTGCGAGAGGCGATGACGGCGGTTGTCGCGCAGTCGAATCACGAGGACACTGTGGTGGTCGTAGCCCACGGCGGGGTGATCAACGTCGTGCTGCAGGATCTCCTCGAACTGCCGCGACCGCTGACCTTCCCGATCGATTACGTGTCGATCAGCCGGGTGCTGATCTCGCGCAACGGGGCCCGACGGGTGGCGTCGGTGAACGAGACCGCCCATGTCCGGGACCTTCTCGTCCGCTGACCCCCCGCGTTTTGCGCACTTATCGCGGTTTCGGGGTGCGATTCGGCGCGATAAGTGCGCAAAACGCGAGGGGGGGTTAGTGGACCCCGCGCATGAGACGGCGGATCCAGGGGGACAGCACGGCGAGCACGACGCCGATGGCGATCGATGCGAGGCCGACGGTCGCGAAGTACGGCACCTCGTTGTGCTCGTCGTAGAACCGCGACAGCGTGCCGGCCAGGCTCGAGCCGAGCGCCACCGACAGGAAGAACAGCGCCACCATCTGGGTGTGGAACGCGGCCGGGGCGAGTTTGGTGGACAGTGACAGCCCGACCGGGGAGAGCAGCAGTTCGGCGAACGTGAACAGCAGCAGGATCCCGGCGAGACCGAGCAGGGGCGCGCTGTTGGGGCCACCACCGGACATCGGGATGAAGCACAGGAACGCGATGCCCATGATGCCGGTGCCGAGCGCGAACTTGATCGGCGACGACGGCTGCCGCGAGCCGAGTTTGGTCCACAGCGCCGCGAAGACGCCCGCGAAGATGATGATGAACACCGGGTTGATCGATTGCACCCACGTGGGCGGGAACTCCCAGCCGAACAGATTGCGGTCCAGGCGGGCGTCGGCATATATCGCGACGGTGGTGAACTGCTGCTGGAACAGCGACCAGAACGCGGCGCTCGCCACGAACATCGGGATGAACGCGAACACCCGACTGCGTTCGGTGGGGGTGATCCGCCGGCTCGTCAGGATCACCGCGAAGTACGCCACCGCGGCGACGATCGTCAGCGCCACCACGATCTCGGAGAGGTTGGCGGTGGTGATCACCCCGGCGAAGGAGAAGGCGAACACGACCGCGACCGCGACGATCGCGATCACGGCGACCCGCGGCCGCGCGGCCTCCGGCAGTGGGTTGGGGGCGGCGGAACCGATACCGTGCAGGTGCTTGCGGCCGAGCGTGTACTGGATGAGGCCGAGCGCCATTCCGATTGCGGCGAGCGCGAATCCGACGTGGAAGCCCCAGTTCTTCTGTGCCCACCCGGTGAGCAGCGGACCGACCAGGCCACCCACGTTGATCCCCATGTAGAAGATCGAGAAGCCGGCGTCGCGGCGCTCGTCGTCGGGCGCGTACAGGTCACCGACGAGCGACGTCGCGTTCGCCTTCAGTCCGCCGCTGCCGAACGCGATCAGCACCAGCCCCACCCCGACACCCGCCAGGCCGGGGATGATCGCCAGGCTGATGTGCCCCAGCATGATCAGGCACGCGCTGTAGAAGAGGGTGCGCTCGGAGCCGAGGAGCCGGTCCGCGATCCACGCCCCGACGATCGTCGACAGGTACACCGTGCCGCCGTACGCGCCGACGATGCTGGTGGCCGCGGTCTTGTCGAGCCCCAGTCCGCCGTCGGCCACCGAGTAGTACAGGTAGTACAGCAGGATGCCCTGCATGCCGTAGAACGAGAAGCGTTCCCACATCTCGACGCCGAACAGGTTCGCGAGCGCGAACGGCTGTCCGAAGAAGCCGTGATCCGAACGGGACCGCTCGGGCTGCTGTTCGACTGTCGAGCTCATCGCGGCCTCCGAGAAATCCTGTGCGGAGGCGTCGGCCGTCGCCTACTTCAGGCGCGCGACTCGGCGCTTTCGCACTGCCTGATAGATCGCCCGCCATCCGATCAGAAACAGGGCGAGGAACGACGCCGCGACGAGAATGAACGAGAACGCGGTGCCCTGATCGCTGACCACCCGGAGCAGCATGCCGAGTACCAGGGTCGAGAGCCACACGATCACGCCGGTGGGGACCGGCAGCAGTGCGTCGAACTTGTCACGGTAGAGCCCGAACGTGATCGCCCAGCCCGCTGCCAGGCCGGCGAGGAACGGCCATGCCGTGGTGAGCAGGCCTCCGACGTCGAGGCCCTCCTCGTGGCTTCTCCGGCCGAGTAGGGCGAAGATGACCACGAACAGGATGTCGGCGACGGCGGCGGGCACGAACTTCTTCACGACGACAAGCCTAGGCGGTGGCCGGTCCCGGAAACTGTGGAGTCGCCCACTGACTCCGTCAGCCGCGGACGAGCGGCATGATCGCGCGGACCCGGGCGTCCCGCAGGTACAGCCCGCCCCACACGAAGATCCCGACGTACACCGGCGACAGGATCGTCGACAGCAGCGGCTGCTCGGTGAGGATGTTGCACGCGACCGCCCCGCCGAGGTAGCCGGTGAGCAGCACCGCCCCGAGGATCGCCGTGACCGGCGTCAGGTACAGCGCCAGGCACACCAGCATCACCACGCCCATGACGTACGGCGCGTAGTCGGGGAAGCCGTACTCGGCCATCGAGTCCTTCACCGGCTGGATGTTCGCGAGGTGGATGACGGCGTCGAACAACAGGAAGGCCACCACCAGCGCGGTGACGACGAGGCCGGCGATTCGGGCCCGCGGCGACACGGTGGCGGCGCCCGGCGTGGTGCGGGTGGCGGGGAAGGAGGCGGTCATGGCGAGCTCCCGTTCTGTGGCTGCCCCACGCCCGATGCGTGGAGCCTCAGCCATACAGACCGCGCCTGCTCGCGATATTCATCGCAGTGCTACGGCCGAATCCGCCTCCGCGCGCCCGCCGCTCCGATAGCCTCCGGCCAACCGTGTCGCATTTCGGCTCTTTCAGGAGGTCAAGACGTGACGTTCGAGATGTCCCGACGGCGATTCATGGCCCTGGGTGCCGGTGCCGTCGGCGCCGCCGCGGCCGGATCACTGCTGCCACCGTCGCTGCAGGCCGCGCTCGCGTCGCCGGTGCCACCGGGCGGCCTGGACTCGATCGAGCACGTCGTACTGCTCATGCAGGAGAACCGCGCCTTCGACCACTACTTCGGCACCCTCCGCGGCGTGCGCGGGTTCGGCGACCCCAACGCGCTGCGCCTGCGCACCGGCCGCACCGTGTACGAGCAGCCGGATCGGGAATCCGTGGTGGTGCCGTACCCGATCCGGGAGGCGGCGGGCGCACAGCGGATGGATACCCAGAACGTCGACGCCCTCGACCACGAGTGGGCCGGTGGGCAGGCCGCCGTCGCCGGCGGCTGGCACGACGGCTGGATTCCCGCGAAGACCGCGGCGACGATGGCCCACTACGACCGGCAGGACATCCCGTTCCAGTTCGAGCTCGCCGAGTCGTTCACGGTGTGCGACGCCTACTTCTGTTCGGTACCGACGTCGACCGCGCCCAACCGCAACTACTGGATCAGCGGGTACACCGGGTTCGAGGCGAACGGGTCCCGGGCGGTCACCAACGACTCGTACATGCCCTGGCACGACGGGTACACCTGGACGACGGTCCCGGAGCGGCTCGAGACGGCCGGGATCAGCTGGCGGACCTACCAGGAGTGGGACAACTTCACCGACAACAACCTCGAATACTTCGTGCGGTTCAAGCAGGTGGTGCACGCGCTGCTCGGGCATCCCGCGCTGGTGCCGTACCAGTTCCCCACGCTCGCAGCGCTGTACGCGGCGCTGCCGCTGCTGCCGTCCGACGTGCAGACCCTGTTGCTCGGGTGCCTCGACGACGGGGTGTCGCGACTCGACGGCCCCGACCGGCGACTGTACGACCGGGCACTGCGCCGCGAGCGGCCCGGCACCCTCGCGGACGTCTTCCGCGCGGACGTCGAGGCGGGCACACTGCCGCAGGTGTCGTATCTGGTGCCGTCGGCCGTGGATTGCGAGCATCCGATGACGTCGTCGCCGGCGTCGAGCGCGACGCTGGTCTACAAGGTGCTCGACGCGATCGCGTCCGATCCCGAAACCTGGTCGAAGACAGCGGTCCTGCTGAACTTCGACGAGAACGACGGCTACTACGATCACGTGCCGCCGCCGCTGCCGCCGCGGGACGTCGCCGACGAGTACGTGGGCGACAAGCCACTCGGACTGGGGCCGCGGGTGCCGATGACGGTGATCTCACCGTGGACCGTCGGCGGATACGTGTGCTCGCAGGTGTTCGACCACACCTCGATCACCCAGTTCCTGGAGAAGCGATTCGGGTTCGCGCAGCCCGAGATCAGCGCGTGGCGTCGGACCGTCGCGGGCGATCTCACGTCGGCGTTCGACTTCGACACGCCGCGCGCCCGACCGCCGCTCACCCCGCCGCCGCCCGCGCCGCCGCTGACCCCGCGCTGGAAGCCTGCACCACCCGAGCAGCAGCGGATGCCGGTGCAGGAGAGCGGAACCCGACCTGCCCGGGCGCTGCCGTATCAGCCCGACGCGGACGTCGTGTTCGACGCCGGTGCGCGGCAGCTGTCGGTGCGGATGCGGAATACCGGGACCGCCAGTGCGCATCTGGCGTTGTACCCGTACGCGGGCGAGTTCGACCTGCCCCGGCACTACGACGTACTCGTCGACCGCGCGGACACGGTCGCCGTGCCCGGTGATCACTACGACCTGACGATGATCGGCCCCAACGGATTCCGGCGCGAGTTCGCCGGATCGGTGAACGGTCCGGGTGCGGCGGTGCAGACGCGGACGACGATCGAGCCGATCGGTCGAACGGTGCGGCTGACCGTGTCGAACGCGGGCCCGAGCGCTGTGACGGTCACCGTGGCGGGAAGCTCTGCCCAGGTGGCGGCGGGCGCGGAACACTTCTGGATCGTCGACTCGCAACAGGGGTGGTACGACGCCACGATGACGATCGCCGAGGATCCGTCGTACCGACGCCGATGGGTGGGGCACGTCGAGACGGGGGCGGAGAGTGTCAGCCAGCCCCCCGTCGAGGTGGCCGCCACCGGCGATCTGACCCTGCTGCCGCAGCCACCCGCGAGCGGTTCGGCGGCGCTGCCGACGTCGAGTCTCGGGTCGTAGCTGACGGGGAAACGGAATGCGGGATCGAGATCGGATCCCTTCCACTTTCAACATATAGCGCAGTGGGGGCCTTGCGGCAAGGCCCCGGTGGTGACGCAGAATCGTCCGCCGGAACGAAAACGGCGGAGGGAAAACATGTTCGACGTGATCATTGCCGGGGCCGGGCCGACCGGTCTGATGCTTGCCGCGGAGTTGCGCCTGCACGGTGTGCGCACACTCGTGGTGGAGCAGCAGGCGGAACCGCCCGCGTTCGTCCGCGCGCTCGGACTGCACGTGCGCAGCATCGAGATCATGGACCAGCGGGGCCTGCTGGAGCGGTTTCTCGAGCAGGGAAAGCGGTTCGCGGTCGGTGGGTTCTTCGCGGGGCTGAGCAGCAGGTGGCCGGACGACCTGGACACCGCCCACTCCTACGTTCTCGGTATTCCGCAGCCGGTCACCGACCGCATCCTGGCCGACCGGGCGCTCGAACTCGGGACCGAGATCCGGCGCGGCCACGAACTGGTCGGGATCACTCAGGACGACGACGGCGCGACCGTCGAACTGGCCGACGGGACCCACCTGCGTTCGCGGTACGTCGTCGGCTGCGACGGCGGCCGCAGCACGGTGCGCCGACTGCTCGGCATCGGATTCCCCGGTGAGCCGAGCAAGGTGGAGACGCTGCTGGGGGAGATGGCGGTGTCCGCGCCGCCGGAGACGCTGACGGCTGTCACGGCCGAGGTTCGCAAGACCCACAAGCGATTCGGCTTCATGCCGCTCGGGGACGGGATGTACCGCGTCATCGTTCCGGCGGCCGGGGTGACGGGGGATCGCGATGTCCGGCCCACGCTCGCCGACTTCGAAACGCAACTGCGGGCCATCGCCGGCAGCGACTTCGGCGTGCATTCACCGCGCTGGCTGTCCCGCTTCGGCGACGCCACCCGGCTCGCCGAGCACTACCGCAGTGGCCGGGTGTTTCTCGCGGGCGACGCGGCCCACATCCACCCGCCGACCGGCGGGCAGGGACTGAACCTCGGCATCCAGGACGCGTTCAACCTGGGCTGGAAACTCGCGGCGGAGGTAGGCGGCTGGGCCCCGGAGGGTCTCCTCGACAGCTACCACGACGAGCGACACCCGGTGGCCGCGGCGGTGCTGGACAACACCCGGGCGCAGATGGAACTGATGTCCGTCGAGCCCGGCGCGCAGGCGGTGCGACGGCTGGTCGAGGAACTGATCGAGTTCGACGACGTGAACCGGTACCTGATCGAGAAGATCACCGCGATCGGTGTTCGCTACGACCTCGGCGGCGCACACGAACTCGTGGGCCGCAGGATGCGCGACGTGCGGCTGGGGCGGGGCCGCCTGTACGAACGGATGCACGCAGGCAGAGGCCTCCTGCTCGACCGCGCGGGACGACTGTCGTCGACGGGCTGGGCGGATCGCGTCGACCATGTCGTCGACGTCGACGTCGACGTCGATGCCGAACTCGACGTGCCCGCCGTCCTGCTGCGTCCGGACGGGTACGTGGCGTGGGTCGGTGACGATCAGGGCGATCTCGTCGACCATCTGTCTCGTTGGTTCGGAGGAGCCGTCGGCCGGTAGTCCGCGTCGGGCCCAGGCAGACATGGAGAAACGCACCCGCTGCGATCGGGGGAGGTGGCCGCAGCGGGTGCGTCGTTCGTGGTGGATCAGGCCTGGAGGCCGGCCTCGATCTCGAGGTTGATGGTGATCTTGTCGCCGACGACGGCGCCGCCACCCTCGAGCGGCATCTCGATGCTGATGCCGAAGTCCTTGCGGTTGATGGTGGTCGACGCCTCGAAACCGGCGACGGGGCCGTTGCCCATGCCCGGGTTGACGCCCAGGAACTCGAGCGCCAGCTCGACCGGCTTGGTCACACCGTGCAGCGTGAACTCGCCCTCGACGACGAAGTTCGAGCCGGCCGCGCGGACGCCGGTGGAGACGAACGTGGCGGTCGGGAACTGCTCGACGTCGAAGAAGTCGGCCGACTTGATGTGGCCGTCACGCTGCTCGTTGTTGGTGTCGATCGACGCGACCTGGATCTCGGCCTGCACGGAGGGGGTGCCGTCCTCGGCGACCGTGATGGAGCCGGTGAAGTCGTTGAACGTGCCGCGGACCTTGCTCACCACGAGGTGCCGGACCATGAATCCGACGGTCGAGTGCGTGGGGTCGATGGCCCAGGTGCCGGCGGACAGGTTGGGCAGGGCGGTGGCGGTGGTCATGTGAACTCCCAGAGGAAAGTAGTTGAAACTTCAAAGACTGTGGTTACAACGGTCCCACCGGTGCAGCCATTCCGCAACCGGTAGTGACGTCCGTCACTCCGAGCTGGGCAGTCTCGGTGATCGAAATTCTTACTACCGTTCAGTAAGTTTCCGTGATACGTTCGCCCTGCTTGTCTGCTTTGCCCCTCCGGATACGGCGGGGTGTTTCGAATCCGGTTCTGCCAACCGTGATCTCGGGTCCGGCAGGACTGTCATGAACAGTGCGCCACCTTTGAAGCAAGGAGAAGCAGTTGTCCAAGAAGTCGACCATCGCCCGCTGTGCGGGTGCCGCCGTAGCCGTTGCCGGAACGCTCGCCCTGGCCGTGCCGGGTATCGCCTCCGCAGGTCCCGCCGCCGCCGTACCGGCTCCGAAGATCTCCGCCAGTGTCGACGGCGACGTCATCGACATGACCGTCACGCAGACGAGCACGGGTCAGAATGCCATCTGCCTGCCGATCGTCCTGAACGCCACCGACGCGCTGCCCCTCGCCGCGCTGCCGACCGATCAGTGGCCCGGATTCGCCGACCTCCTCGGCAAGGTCTACTACATCGGCAACCCGACGTCGGACGCGGCGCCGACGGCGGAGAGCACGACCGCCACCCCCGAGGGCGGGATCAACACCGGGCTGCTCAAGCCGATCGAACCGGGCGCGTACGCCGTCGTCGGCGCATGCATCGATGCCACAGCCCAGGATGCAATCCTGTCCTACAGCTACCAGATCGTCTTCTCCCCGGGCGGCTTCGGCAGCCTCGGTCAGGCGCTCAACCTCGGCAGCGCCACCATCAACATGGACGGCGGCAGCGCCATCATCGCCGACCTGCTGAAGAGCGGTGCCGGCAGCAGCATGCTGTCCGCGAACCTGAGCTGACGCGGAGGCCGGCCGGAACACGCTCGGGTGGGGGGTGTTCCGGCCGGCCGCCGGTCCGTCAGTCGGAGACCGGTGTCCCGGCGACGCCGGCCAGGACGGCATGCAACGCCGACGCCGTCACCGACTGATCGAAGCCGATTCCCCAGCGCTCGACCCCGCCGCTGCGGCACAGCGCGAACGTCACGGCTCGTCCCGCACTGCCGGCACCCACGGACTGCTGCACGAACGAGAGCACCTCGACCGGGAGTCCGTGGTCGGCCAGGATCTTGGTGAGCGCCTCGACGGGTCCGCCGGCGAATGCCTGGCCGTCGATCGTGGTGCCGTCGAACTCTGCCCGCACGCGCAGGTGGTCGCCGTCCTCGCGGTGCTCGATCGACCACTGGCCCAGCCTGCCGTCGAACCCGTACTCCGCGAACAGCAACTCCCACAACTGTTCTGCGGTGATCTCGGCGCCGCTGTCGTCGGTGGCCCGCTGCACGCGGCCCGCGAAGTCGATCTGCAGCGGCCGGGGAAGGTCGATGCCGTATCCGGTCTGCAGCAGGTAGGCGATGCCACCCTTGCCGGACTGGCTGTTCACCCGGATCACGGCCTCGTAGTCGCGGCCGACGTCGCGTGGATCGATCGGCAGGTACGGCACGTCCCACGGCGCCTGCGCCGGATCCACGCCCACAGCCTCGGCCCGCGCGCGGTGGTGCGCGAAGCCCTTCTTGATCGCGTCCTGGTGGGTGCCGGAGAACGCCGTGTACACCAGGTCGCCGCCGTACGGGTGCCGGGCGTGCACATCGATCCTGTTGCAGTGCTCCACCGTTCGACGCACCCCGTCGATGTCGGAGAAGTCGATCATCGGGTCGACGCCCTGCGCGTGCAGGTTCAGGGCGAGCGTCACCAGGTCGACGTTGCCGGTCCGCTCGCCGTTGCCGAACAGGCAGCCCTCGACGCGCTGCGCGCCGGCCAGCACCGCCAGTTCGGCGCACGCGACACCCGTGCCGCGGTCGTTGTGCGGGTGCACCGACAGGATCACCGACTCGCGACGCGCCAGATTGTGGTGCATGTACTCGATCTGGTCGGCGTACACGTTGGGTGTCGAGATCTCCACCGTCGCAGGCAGGTTGTGGATCACCGGACGATCCGGCGACGCGTCCCACAGCTCGGTGAGGCTGTCGCACACCTGCAGCACGTAGTCGGGCTCGGTCAGGTTGAACACCTCGGGGGAGAACTCGAAGCGCACGCCCGGCTGCCGGTCGCCGCAGCGCGCGACGTCCTGCGCAGCGTCGAAGATCAAGCGGTGCAGCGCCTCCCGGTCGTGACCGAGCACGACGTCGCGCCACGTCGGTGCCGTTGCGGTGTACATGTGCACCACGACGTTCGGCAGTCCGCGCACCGACTCGAAGGTGCGCTCGATCAGATCGGTTCGGGCGGCGGTGAACACGACGATCGTGACGTCGTCGGGCACCAGGTCCTGCTCGGCCAGGTCGCGGACGAAATCGAAGTCGGTCCGACTGGCCGACGGGTAGCCGACCTCGATCTCCTTGTACCCCATGCGGATCATCAGTTCGAAGAACGTGCGCTTGCGGGCCGGGTCCATCGGCTCGGCGAGGGCCTGGTTGCCGTCGCGTAGATCGACCGGCACCCACAGCGGCGCGACGGTGGTGTGGGCGGTGGGCCACGAGCGTTCGGTCAGCGGCACCGGGACGCGCTCCGTGTACGGGCGGTAGCGGTGGCTGGGCATGGACGACGGGCGTTGACGATTCCAGTTCATGACGGTGGCTCCTGAGCCGATCGAGAGGGGCGACCGGCACGGCGGAACCCCGCGACGGGGTGCCGGTCCGGTCAGACCCCGCCGCGGCTGCCGAGGAGCAGTCCGCGATACGTCATGTCGGCTAAGCTAGAGGAAAACAACTTGTCTGACAACCTGAGGAGTTTGCTTGCCCGCCGCGCTCAACCGGAATCTCCTGGCCGATCAGGCCGCCGACCAGCTACGACGCCGCCTGCAAGCGGGGGAGTGGGAGGTCGGGGCGAAGCTTCCGGGCGAGACCACGCTCGCCGCGGAACTCGGGGTCGGGCGCTCGACGATCCGCGAGGCGCTGCGGATGCTCGCCGGCCAGGGCATGCTGCGGCCGCGCCAGGGTGCCGGCGTGTTCGTCGAACGCACCGAACCCGAGGCCGACGGCTGGGAGGCCGTGCTGCAGCGCGGCGCGATCGTGGCCGTCGTCGAGGTCCGGGCCGCGATCGAGATCGAGGCCGCGCGCCTAGCCGCGGTCCGCGCCACCGCCGACGACGTCGCCGCAATGCGCCGCGCCCTCGAGCTGCGGGCGGCCGCGGCCGACGCCCCCGACCGGGAGTTCGTCGAGGCCGACACCGCGGTGCACCGGGCGATCGTCACCGCCGCGCACAACCCGGTGCTGTCCGAACTGTTCGAGACGTTCGTGCCGCGCGTCGCCGACGCGATGATCGACATGATCGGTCTGCTCGGGCTGCGGGATCGGGACACCGAACCGAACGCCGACGAACACGGCGCGCTCGTGGACGCGATCGCGGAGGGGAACGTCGACGAAGCCGCCCGCATCGCCCGCACACATCTCGAAGCGATGGCCGCCGACCTGGGTGGATGACGGGCTCAGTCGGTGCGCGGGATCCGGTCCTCGACGTCGGACCGCACGGTCGTCGGGTCCGCCACGGTCCGACGCTGCTCCAACTCCGGGGTCTCCTCGGCCTCGATCGGCGCGTCCGAAGCCTGGCCGTGCCCGCGGAACAGGAAGGCGATGACGATCCAGCCGACGATCGCGACGAGGATGAAGCTGACCCCGCGGTAGACGAACGCCGCCGCCACCGCCTGGGACGCGCTGATGCTGGCGGCCGTCGTGAGCGCCGCGATGAGCGTCGCGTCGACGTACACCAGGCCGCCCGGCGCACCCGGAATCGTCGCGACGGCCTTACCGGCCGCGAACGCGATCAGCACGCCCGCGAGCACGGGTTCGGCGCCGATCGCGAAACACGCCGCGCCCAGGCACACGATGTCGGCGAGACGATGCACCGCCGACCAGCCCAGGGTGAGAGCGGCGTCGCGCTTGCCGAGTTGTACCGAGTCGAGCTGCTCGATCGTGGTCCGGACCGCGTCCATCCCGGTGTCCGACGGCTTGCCCAGTGCGCCGTTCGCGCGCGCGAGCACCCACCCGGCGACCTTTTCGATGGACTCCGGATGCGACGAGACGTACCGGCCCGCGTACAGCAGTGCCGCGAGACCCGCGACCGAGAACAGCAGCGTGAACGGGCTCACCGAGCCGCCGACCAGCAGCGCGCCGGTCACCCCGACCAGCGCGAGCCCGGCGGCCGCGATCACGCCGGAGATCGCCAGCTGCCACGACGCGACGACCGGGCTCGCGCCCCAGCGTCGGGTCTCCTTGTACGTGAACGCCGTGGAGAACACCTGGCCGGCGGGCAGCGTCAGCGCCATCGCCGTCGATCCGTAGATCACCGCGACCGACTTGCGCTGGCTCACCGGCACGCCGCCGGCATGCAGCAACTGCTTCTGCACCCGGCCGTAGCCGCTCAGCGAGACGGCCTGCGCGACCACACACAGCGCGACCCAGCCCCAGTGGATCTCGGCCAGCGCCTGCCACGACTCGTGCAGCCGCGGCCACAGGTACAGACCCTCGCCCACGAGCAGCGCCACGAGGAGGGCGCCGGCGACCCACTTGAGCCACCAGAATCGACCACGCGGCCGATCTGTGTGACCGCCTCGAGGGGCGGACTCCGGCTGTGTCACGAACTCAGGGTAACGAAAATCCCTCACGTCACTCCGGATACAACACCGGCCACGCCAGGTGTGTGTTGCGGCGGCGGCCCCGCAGCTGCACCTGGTCGCCCAGTTCCCAGTGCGCCTGCTCCTCGTCGTCCGCGAAGTACAGCGCGCTGGTCGACGCGAGGACGCGGCTGGGCCGCAGCTTCGCGAGCTCGGTCAGGCGCGACGCCTCGTTCACCGGATCACCGATCACCGTGTACTCGAAACGCTCGGCGGCACCGATGTTGCCCGCGACGGCCAGGCCCGCGGACACGCCGATGCCGATGTCGAGGCCGGTGATCTCGTTGAGCGCGAACCGCAGCTCGCGGGCGGCCGCGAGCGCCGCGGTGGGGGCGTCGGGGCGGTCCAGCGGGGCGCCGAAGATCGCGAGCGCCGCGTCGCCCATGAACTTGTTGACGAAGCCGTGGTGCCGGTCGACGACGTCGACGACCACCCGGAAGAATTCGTTGAGCAACTCGACGACCTCGCCCGGGGGCCGCTCCGCGGCGGCGCCCGTCGAGCCGACCATGTCGACGAACAGGACCGCGACGAAGCGCGTCTCACCGCCGAGTTCGGTGCCGAACTGCAGCGCACGACGAGCGACGTCCTCGCCGACGTGCTGACCGAACAGCTCGCGCAGCAGGCGTCGCTCGTCGGCCTCGCGCATCATCCGGTTGAAGCCGACCTGCAGGCGGCCGATCTCGGAGCCGTCGAACACCTCGACGCGGACGTCCGTCTCGCCCTTCTGGGCCCGCTCGATCGCGCGCCGCAGCTGCCGGATCGGATCCGAGATCTGACTCGCCGTCAGCATCGACAGCGCGAAGGCCTGCCCGATCGCCATGATCGACAGCAGCAGGATTGCCCACGCGAGCGCGCTCGGCGCGAACTCCAGGTCGGTCGTCAGCTGCGTGACGCACAGCAGGATGATGCCGATCACCGGCATCAGCGTGCCCAGGCCCCACGTCATCGCCATGCGGGTGCCGACACCCGGCGCCATCGTCCGGTCGAACTGGCCCTCGCTGAGGGCCTGCGCCGCGACAGGACGCAGGATTCGCTCGCCGAGCATGTACGTGAAACCGAACGTGGTGGTCGCGGCCATGCCCACCGTGACGATGACGGCGACCGCGAGCTCGGGCATCTCCTCGACCGTGAGCAGCACGAAGATCACGCCGCCGAGGAACCACAGCACCAGATGCACGATCGCCTGGCGCAGCGGTGCGTGCAGCGCCGCCATCTGCTCGGCCCGTGTCGGCGGACCGCCGCGCAGCTGCCAACGGATCACCGACCGCAGCATCATCGCCGCCGCGGTGAGGCTGACCAGGCCGGCGAACACGAGATAGACGCTGAAGACGGCGAAGTTGCGGACGTGGTCGTTGATGATGTCCGCGGATTCCGGGATCGGGATGCCGTAGCGGACGAAGGCGAAGACCAGCACGGCGCCGATCAGGTTCGCCCCGGCCATCGAGAGCATGTAGAGAGGCCAACGACTACGAATCGTCAGCGTCACTGCTCGGTACGAGGCCCACACGATCTCATAACTTAGCGGGACATAGTTCGCGGCCGGGCAGCGCACACGGTTGCCGCGGTCGGCGGTCGTTTCTCCGCCGTGGACGGCGCAGGTCCGGATAGGCTCGCGCGGTGAACGAGAGCCAGTCGGGGGAGGCCGGAGCACAGCGGGACTCGGTGGAGTCCGTACATCCGCTCGTCCGTCTCGGTGCGGCCTGGACGTGGCGACTGCTCGTCCTGTTCGCCGGGCTGCTCGCGCTCGGATACGTCGTCTCCAAACTCGAGGCCGTCGTCATTCCCGTCGCGCTCGCGCTGCTGCTGGCCGCCTTCCTCATGCCCGCCGTCGACCACATGCACCGGCGCGGGGTTCCCCGGTCCGCCGCGGTGCTGGTCGCCGTCGTCGGCACGATCGGCATCGTCGGCGCGATCCTGTCGTTCGTCGTGCAGCAGTTCGTCGAGGGTCTGCCCGACCTCAGCGACCAGTTCACGACCAGCGTCACCAAGGCCCAGGAGTGGCTGACCGACGGGCCGCTGCACTTCAGCGAGGACCAGATCCGGCACGCCGGCGACAACGTCGTCAAGGCGATCCAGTCCAACCAGGAAGCCCTCACCAGCGGCGCGCTGACCACGGCGACGGTGATCGGGGAGATCTTCGCGGGAGCCTTCCTCGCCCTGTTCACCCTCGTGTTCTTCCTCTACGGCGGCGACCAGGTGTGGGAGTTCGTCACCCGCATCGTTCCGAAGAACACCCGCAGTCGCGTCCGGTTGGCCGGCCGGCAGGGCTTCAACTCGCTCGTCGGCTACACCCGCGCGACGGTCGCGGTCGCTGCCGTCGACGCGATCGGCATCGGCGCCGGCCTCGCGATTCTCGGCGTCCCGCTCGCCCTGCCGCTGGCGTCGCTCGTTTTCGTCGGCGCGTTCATCCCGATCGTCGGCGCGTTCGTGACCGGCTTCCTCGCGGTGCTCGTCGCCCTGGTCACCAAGGGCTTGCTGACCGCGCTGATCGTGCTCGGCATCATCATCGGCATCATGCAGCTCGAGGGCCACGTCCTGCAGCCGCTGCTGTTGGGCCGCGCCGTCCGCCTGCACCCGCTCGCGGTGGTGCTCGCGATCACCACCGGCATCGTCCTCGCGGGAATCGTCGGCGGCCTGCTCGCGGTGCCGATCGTTGCCTTCCTCAACACGGCGATCCGGTCGCTGTGCGCCGAGAGCACGGACGAGGCCGAGGAGGTCTACGAATCCCTCGCCGGCGCCGACCCGTCGATCCCGATGTTCCCCGCGACACCCGACGAGCCGGACGGGCCGCCGCCGAGCGCTGGAGATGCGCGGTCGCCGGACTGATTTATCGTTGTCCGCATGGAGGCGAGAGATCTGCGGGTGTCCGATGCCGAGCGTGAACACGTCGGCGAACTGCTCCAGCGCGCGGTGGGGCAGGGCATGCTCTCGCTCGGCGAGTTCACCGAACGCATGGACACGGCCCTCGCCGCGAAGACTCGCGGTGAACTCAACGCCGTCCTCGCGGATCTGCCGGGCATGCAGATCAACCCGGAATATGTGAACGGGGCATACCCGGCGCCTCCCGCGCAGATTCCGTCGGTTTCATACGCACCCCCTGCGCCGCCGCAACCCGCGCCGCAGCCGAGCGTCGGTGGCTACCCGGCGTCGCAGCCGCTCGTCATCCGCGGTCGCATGTCGACCGTCACCCGCAAGGGCCGCTGGCAGGTGCCGCCCGCGCTGGTCCTGGACTCACGAATGGGCAGCACGACACTCGACTTCACCGAGGCCGTCATGCAGACCCAGGTGGTGCACCTGACCGTCGAGGACTTCTGCGGATCCGTCACGCTCGTCCTGCCGGAGCAGGCGACCGCGGACCTCAACGACATCGACTCCGTCGGAGGTTCGGTGTCCAACAAGGTCCGCACCGGCCCCCCGTACGGTCCGCTACACCTCGTCGTTCGCGGACGGGTGCGATTCGGCTCGATCACAGCGCGCTACCCGTTCGGCACCACGCTGCGCAGGATGCTGGGCTGATCAGTCGTCGTCGCGGTGGCGGGCCAGGAGCTCGCTGACGCTCACGGCCTTGTCCCCGCTGCGGTGCCGACCGGGATTCTCCGGATCGGCCGGATTCTCACCCGGGCCGGGCTCGGCCGGGTTCTCCACCGGTTCGGGCGTCACCTGCACGGCAGGCATCACTCCCGTGTTCGGGGCCTTGAGCGCCGCGAGCCACGCCACCTCTTCGCCGTCGGCACGGGAGACGGGTGCCTCCGGGCGCGGACGGACGTCGGGCTTCGGCGGCGAAACCGGTTCCGGGCGTTCGGTGGCAGGACGCTGGGTCGCCGAGCGGGCACGCAGCGCCGCGGTCACGCGGGGGAGCGGCATCGTCAGCGGCTCCGGCTCCGGCGCGCGATCGAGGACGGCGGTGGCTGCGCCGCGCGGTGCGGCCGCCTGGGCCGGTGCACCCGCAGGCTCGGCGGGGGCCGGGACCGGCGCGTCGGTGGCGGTCAGGTCGGGGACGTCGGCGGGGACGAGTTCGCTGTCGAGGATCGGCTCGCCCAGCCCGATCTTCTGCTGGATGCGCTTCATCCAGGCCGGTGCCCACCAGCAGTCGTCGCCGAGGAGCTTCATGACGGCCGGCACCAGGAACATGCGGATCAGCGTCGCGTCGATGATGAGCGCGGCGATCATGCCGTAGGCGATGTACTTCATCATCACCAGTTCGGAGAATCCGAACGCGCCGGTGACGACGATGAGGATCAGTGCGGCCGCGGTGATGATCCGACCGGTGTGCGCGGTGCCGATCCGGATGGCCTCGGTGGTGCTGGCTCCCTGCGATCTGGCCTCGACCATGCGGGAGAGGAGGAACACCTCGTAGTCGATCGACAGGCCGTAGATGATCGCGACGATCAGCACGAGGACCGGTGAGGTGATCGGTCCGGGCGTGAACCCGAGCGCGCTCGACCCGTGGCCGTCGATGAAGATCCAGGTCAGGATGCCGAGCGTCGAGCCCAGGCCCAGGGCGCTCATCAGCACGGCCTTGATGGGCAGCACGATCGAGCCGAATGCCAGGAACATCAGCAGCGTCGTGATGATCAGGACCGACGCGACCATGAGCGGCAGGTTGTCGAGCAGCGCGCTGATGCTGTCCTGCTCGATCGCGGGTGTGCCGCCGACGAGGACCTGGACGCCGTCCGGAACGGGCATCGAGCGCAGGTAGTCGATGGTCTCGGCGGAGTTGTTGCGGTCGACCAGGCCGGCCTTGAGGACCTGGACGCCGTCCTTCGCGGGGCCGGTGATCGAGAACTTCTCGACCAGTCCGGGTGCCTCGCTGGCGGACTTCATGATCTGGCCGACCTGGGCGCCCTCGGCGCCGGCGATGACCAGTTTCACCGGCTCGGTGCGGTTGCCGGGGAACAGTTCGTCGAACTGCTCCTGCGCGACGCGGGTCGCGTTGTCCGGCGGCAGGTAGTCCTCGTTGATGCCGCCGAACTTGATGCCCGTCATCGGGATGATGAGCAGCAGCAGGCTGACGACGATCGGGATCGTCACCTTGAGCGGGTTGCGCATCACCCAGCGGGTGAGCCGGCCCCAGACGCTGTTCTCGATCTCCTCGGTCGACTTGATCTGGCCGAACCGCTTGAGGCCGAACTTGTCGATGCGTCTGCCGAGGATGCTCAGGATCGCGGGCAGCACCGTGACCGAGGTGAACGCCGCCAGCAGCACCGTCGCGATCGCGCCGTACGCGACCGATTTGAGGAAGCCCTGCGGGAAGAGGATCAATCCACCGATGCTCACCGCGATCATCGTCGAGGAGAACAACACCGTCCGGCCCGCGGTCATGACGGTGCGCCGCACCGCCGTCCGGGTGTCGTACCCGTCGCCGAGTTCTTCTCGGAACCGGCTGACGATGAACAGGCCGTAGTCGATCGCCAGGCCCAGGCCGATCAGCGACACCACCGACGCGACGAACGCGTTGACCTCGGTGAAGTGCGTGATCACCCGGACGATGCCGTTGGCGCTGAGGATCGTCAGGCCGCCGACGATCAGCGGCAGCGCGGCGGCGATGACGCCGCCGAACACGAAGAACAACAGCACCGCGACCGCCGGGATCGCGATGATCTCCATCCGGTGGAGGTCGTTGGCCATCGTGTCGTTGATCGCGCTCGCCACCGGCTGCATGCCGGCGAGCTGGACCTCGACGCCGTCGATCGCGAACGCGTCCCGGATCTCGCGGAAGTTGTTCGTGATCGCGGTGTCGTTGTCGCCCTTCAGTGCGATGCTCGCGATCGCGTGCGATTTGTCCGCGGTGGCCATCGCCGGCAGCCGCGGGGTGTTCGGCAGCTGGAAATAGCTGCCGTTCACCTTCGCGACCTGATCCGGGTGTTCCTGCAGCAGTTGCTGCAGGCTGTCCGAGACCTGCGCGGCGAACGCCGGGTCGTCGACCGTCTTGCCTTCGGGCGCGGTGTACATCGCCACGACGTCGCCGTTGGTGTCGCGGCCGAACGTGCCGTCCGCGAGCTTCGCGGCGGCCACCGACTCCGACCCGGGGTCGTCCCAGCCGCTCTGACTGAGGTGGGCACCGAGACCGGAACCGTAGGCGCCCAGCGCCAACAGCCCGGCCACCATCACCGCGATGACGGTGAAACGGGCTCGGTAGACCAGATCTCCCCAGCGAGCGAACACGTATGGACTCCTCAGCGCCCGACGAGCAGGGCGGACAGTGGACGGAACGGCTGCAGCCAAGCACCCTCGTCGGGCAGGGACTCGAGGCTCACCCGTGGCAGCGGCTCACGGAAGACGCCGGGGATGTCCTCGAGATCGACGAAGTCCAGGATGTCCGACGAGACCGCCCAGCTGGCGTGCTCGCGGAACCCGAGGACCTGCACCGGCACGCCGGCTGCTGCGATGTCCTCCAACGGCTCACGGAACGCCTGACCGTCGGCGGAGGCGACCATGACGCCTGCCAGACCCTCACCACGGCGGAGCTCGATGTGGTGGAGCATGTCGGCATCGACGTCGCTGTCCTCCTCCACCTTCGGCTTGGCGAACACCGCGAAGCCCACATTACGCAAGGCCTCGACCCAGGGGCGGACAACATCCGCGCTACCAGGGGCGATGTTGGTGAAGACGGTGGCTTCGGGCTCGAGGGTCGCGCTCTCGGTGGCCGACAGCTCGGCCGTGCGCGACAGCAGCCAGCGGCCCAGAGCGTCGAACCGGGGCCGGTAGGCGGCCGTCGGGCGTCCGCCCAGGATCGCGCCGAGCCCCATGTCGAGGTTCGGTGCGTCCCAGACCAGGAGTACGCGCTTGGTCTCTCGCGCGTTGCCGTCGTTGGAGCCGCGCGTCAGATCGGTGTCGGACGTGCCTTCGCTGAGACTCATGGCTTGATCTTCCCCCAGATGAGTTCGGTGATCGTGCTTCCGACCTTGTGTGCCTTGTCCTCGAACTTCGTCACCGGACGCTCGTGCGTCATCGGCGACTCCCAGTCGAGCTCGGTGAGCAGCGGCTCGGCGTCGCCGGCTTCCCGGATCGCCTCGGCGTACTCGGCGTGATCGGTGGCCACGTGCAGCACGCCGCCCGGCTTCAACCGGCTCGCGATCAGCGCGAACGTCGGGCCCTGCAGCAGCCGGCGCTTGTGGTGGCGCGCCTTGGGCCACGGGTCCGGGAAGAACACGCGGACGCCCGTCAGCGATTCGGGGGCGACCATGTGCTCGAGCACCTCGACTGCGTCGCCACGCAGAACGCGCACGTTCGTGAGTTCGTTCCGCTCGACGAGTTGCAACAGTTGCGCCAGACCGGGGCGGTAGACCTCGACCGCGATCAGGTTCACGTGCGGCTCGGCCTTCGCCATCGCGGCCGTCGCGGTGCCGGTACCGGAACCGATCTCCACGATCAGCGGCGCGTCGCGCTCGAACCATGCCGTGGTGTCGATCAGATCGTCGCCGACGTCGCGGCCGATCTTCGGCCACATCCGATCCCACGCACCCTGCTGAGGTTCGGTCAGCGAACCGCGGCGGGAGCGGAAACTCGTCACCCGCGGGTACAGACGCGAGCCCTTCGATGCACCGGCAGAATCGTCTGCGGCAGAGGTCTCGAGGTCGTCGTTCGAGGTGTCGGGAGTGTCCTGATCGGCGTCGTTCACCCGACCATTGTCACGTATCGGCGTGATCACGGGCCGACTCGGTCGGAAGATACTATGGAGTCTTTGATCGACTTCCGTGTCGCACCGTCACCGGTGGCCGCGTTCCTGCTGGTAGTCGCTCCCCTGCGGCCGCATCCCGTGAGTTCACGCACCCTTGCCGTCGAAATAGCGCGCTGACACAATCGGCATCCGGCGTCGGGGGACGGCAGGGGGAGGAATGCGCGGTGGGGGACGGATACGGGGCGTTCGAGTTCGCGGCGTTCACACGATCGGTCGACGACGTCGTCGGCGTACCCGCCCGCGTGCTCGACACGCTGCACCGACCGATCGGGATCCAGGTGATCGGCCGCGCCGGCGTCGGCCGCAGCACGCTCGTCTCGGTCCTCGAACGATCCGGCTTCGCGAACGTCGACGAGACGCCTGCCGTCGATGCGCCGGGACGTCCCGACCCGGAGATCGGTCCCGACGTCGTGGTCTACGTGTTCACCGGGGCTCTGCGCACCCCCGACATCCGCGTCCTGGCGCAGGCGCCCAGTGGATCGACCGTCGCCGTGCTCGCCAAGGCGGACGCCCTCGGATCGTGGGAGGACGCCGTGCGCATCGCGAACGCGGCCGCCGCCGAGACCGGGGTGCGGACGGTTCCGGCGCGCGCCGGGACCGATGCCGGCGCGGTCCTGTCGGCGGTCGAGAACTGTGTCCGGGTGGCGCGGGCCCGCCGCATCCGGGAGGCGCTCGACGTGCTCGCGACCGCGGCCGCGACAGATCTCGGCGGCGCGCGCTGCGACGGGATCGAGGACTTCCTGCGGAGCGACCCGGCCGTGTTCGGGGGCGCCGAGTCCGCCGCGATGCTCGGTGGGGACAGTGCGGGGGACCGGCGTCGGCGTGACGTCGAGGAACGTCGGGCCCGCACCCGTCGGACCGTCGCGGCGGGAACCTCCGAGTGAGCAGCGTTCCGGGGCTCACCGTTGAGGCGCAGCGGGTCGTCGAGCGCTGGAACCCCGACGGCATCGGCCGATGGCGGGACCGACGTCGCGTCGAGCCGGGGTCCGTCCACATCGCCACCGTGCGCGGCATCGATCCGAATGGTGTCCGGGCCGCTCTGGCCGCGCAGGTGCCGGTCACCGACGTGCCGGACGACGCGGCCGTGGTCGTGTTCGTCCTCGACGCGCTGTCGGCGCTGGGCCGCGACGAACTGTCCGCGCTCGACGCCGTCGCCGCGCACGTCGAGTGCGTCCTGTTCACGACGTCGGAAGACGCACCCGACGTGGTCGAGCGCGACGAGGCACTGGTGCGGGCGCACTCGCCGCGTTACGCCGAAGTCCGCATCCTGAGCCCGGCCGAGTTGCTCCGGGCCGTGCGGGACGCGCTCGGCGGACCCGCAGGCGCGATCGTCGATCGGAACCGGCGCCGCGCCACGGCCTCCCTCGTGGAGGAGACGTGCCGGATGATCACCGCGACCGCCGAGGCGGTCCGCACCGACGACGCCGTCGTGCTGCGGGAGCGCCGCGCCAGGCTGGCGTCGGACCGGGGCGTCGGCCGGGCGGAACTGTCGGCGCTGGTGCGGTCCGACGTCCAGCGCGCCCGCATCGACCTGGTGCACGTGGTGGGAGTGCGCACCCGGGAGCTGTCGACGCTCGTCCGTGCCGAAATCGACCGGGCCGGCCGCCGCGAGCTGGCGGCGTTCCCGGATCGCTTCGCGCAGCTCGCCGACGCGCTCACCGTGGAGGTGGACACGGCCGCGCGGCATCGGCTGGACGATCTCGTCGGGCGTGCCGGGCTCACGGATCCGCCCGCCGATGCGGGCCCGGCCGACGCGTCGGTGCCGCCGCCGACGCCGCGGCACCGTGGCGTCGAGGACCGGATGATGGTGATCGTCGGCGCCTCGGCCGGGGTGGGTCTCGGCCGGCTGGCCGTGGCGCCGCTGTCGATGGTGCCGGCGCTCGACATCGCCACGATCCCCGTCACCCTCACCCTGGGCGGTGCGGCCGCGTGGTGGCTCGCCCGGTCCCGCCGTCTGGTCGCCGACCGGGCGCACCTGCGGCAGTGGGCGTCGGATGCCACCGCCGGACTGCGGGCACAGCTCGAACAGCGGGTGCTCGCCCGGTTGCTCGAGACGGAGGCCGCGGTCGGGACACGGGTGATGGCCGACGGCCGCGCCGCGACGGCGGCCGTCGACGACGAGATCGCGGCCATCGATGCCGAGGTCCGACGGCTCGCGGCCGAGCGCAGCGGCCGGCTCGCGTCGTGCGAACGGGACCGGGCCGTGTTGGTCGAGGCGCTCGCCGTGCTCGAGGGCCGAGAGGCGGTCACCGCCACGAGGGAACCGAACGGGCGGGCGTCGCGTCCAACGCAGTGACGACAGTTGTACGGCCATTGCAGAGGGAGACAGCGTGATCAGCACAGCGGACCTGCAGGGAATGCCCGGACCGGAGATCGACCCCGAGACGTTCGGCGCCGACTCGGGCGCGGTGCACCTGACCGACGTCGTCTTCGACGTCGACGACGACGGGGTGCTCGACACCCGGACGTTCGAGGTGGACGACGCTCTGATCGTCGCGACGGACACCGACGGTGACGGCGATGCCGACCACGTCACGATCGTCGGAGGCGACGGCGGCTTCTCGGCCTGGGAGTTCCATCGGGACGCGGACGGCCGCGAACGGTGGGAACGCACCGATTCGGGCACCCTCGGCGGGTAGCAAACCCGCAGGTTCCCGCCGGGTACCACCCGGCTGTGTCGTCTGAATCGTTCCTGTGACCTAACCGACGACACCCGGTTCCCCCAACCACGACGCCCGGCGTTAACCTCTATAGCTAGGACACCCGGCACCCGTGTCCTTCGTTCGTTGTCCACGGTGACGTACGTGAGCAGCGGCGGAGTGGGCGGGCTGCACCCCGCCGAGAGGGGGAAATCGGTTCAACCTCTCAGCCCCGCAACTGTGCGGGGCTGATGTGGTCGCTCCGGTTCCCGGCCCCACCCCAGGAGAGTTTGATGACCTCAGCGACCATTCCCGGTCTGAACGGAACTGACGGCACGCCCCCCACGGAGCACAGCGAGCTGCTCGCTTGGGTTCGCGAGGTTGCCGAGCTGACCCAGCCCGACCGGGTCGTCTTCGCCGACGGCTCCGACGAGGAGTGGGAGCGCCTGACGGATCAGCTCGTCGAGGCCGGGACGTTCACCCGTCTCAACGAGGAGAAGAAGCCGAACTCGTTCCTCGGCAATTCCGATCCGTCCGACGTCGCGCGCGTCGAGTCCCGCACCTACATCTGCTCCGAGAAGCAGATCGATGCCGGCCCCACCAACAACTGGATGGCCCCCGCCGAGATGCGGACCCTCATGACGGACCTGTACCGCGGCAGCATGCGCGGTCGCACCATGTACGTGGTGCCGTTCTGCATGGGCCCCCTCGGCGCCGACGACCCGAAGCTGGGCGTCGAGATCACCGACTCCGAGTACGTCGTCGTCTCCATGCGCATCATGACCCGCATGGGCAAGGCCGCGCTCGAGAAGCTGGGCACCGACCGCCCGTTCGTGAAGGCCCTGCACTCCGTGGGCGCGCCGCTCGCCGAGGGTCAGGCCGATGTCGCGTGGCCCTGCAACGACACGAAGTACATCACCCACTTCCCCGAGACCCGTGAGATCTGGTCCTACGGCTCCGGCTACGGCGGCAACGCGCTGCTCGGCAAGAAGTGCTACTCGCTGCGCATCGCGTCGGCGATGGCCCACGACGAGGGCTGGCTGGCCGAGCACATGCTCATCCTCAAGCTGATCTCGCCGGAGAACAAGAACTACTACGTCGCGGCCGCGTTCCCGTCGGCGTGTGGCAAGACCAACCTCGCGATGATCCAGCCGACCATTCCGGGCTGGCGTGCCGAGACCCTCGGCGACGACATCGCGTGGATGCGTTTCGGCGAGGACGGCCGCCTGTACGCGGTCAACCCGGAGTTCGGTTTCTTCGGCGTCGCGCCGGGCACCAACCATGCCTCCAACCCCAACGCCATGAAGACGGTCGAGGCGGGCAACACCCTGTACACCAACGTCGGCCTGACCGACGACGGTGACGTGTGGTGGGAGGGTCTCGAGGACACCCCGGCGCACCTGATCGACTGGAAGGGCAACGACTGGACCCCCGAGTCCGGCACCAACGCCGCCCATCCGAACTCGCGCTACTGCACCCCGATGTCGCAGTGCCCGATCCTGGCCCCCGAGTGGGACGACCCGCAGGGTGTGCCGATCTCGGCGATCCTGTTCGGTGGACGTCGCAAGACCACGGTTCCGCTGGTCAGCGAGTCCTTCGACTGGCAGCACGGAACCTTCCTCGGTGCGACGCTGTCGTCCGAGCAGACCGCGGCCGCCGAGGGCAAGGTCGGCGCCGTGCGCCGCGACCCGATGGCGATGCTGCCGTTCCTCGGCTACAACGCCGGCGACTACCTGAACCACTGGATCAACCTCGGCAAGAACGCCGACTCGGAGAAGCTCCCCAAGATCTTCTACGTGAACTGGTTCCGTCGTGGCGAGGACGGCCGCTTCCTGTGGCCCGGTTTCGGCGAGAACTCCCGCGTGCTCAAGTGGATCATCGACCGCATCGAGCACAAGGCCGACGCCGTCAGCACCCCGATCGGTTTCGTGCCGACCGCTGCCGACCTCACCCTGGACGGCCTGGACGTCGAGGCTGCTGACGTCGACGAGGCCCTGGCCGTCGACGTCGAGGAGTGGAAGGCCGAGATCCCGCTCATCGAGGAGTGGCTCGAGTTCCTCGGCGAGAAGGTGCCCTCGGGCGTCCGCGACGAGTTCGAGGCCCTGAAGCAGCGCCTGGCCTGATCGCCTCTTGATTCGACCGAATGTCACATCGGTTCAGTTCGACTGAACCGATGTGACATTCGTCGTTTCGGGGGTGACGGCCGGAGGGCGAACACTCGGAATTTTGTCGACGTGCGTATACGTTCGTACCTGTGTGGACCCGGTGGAGTTCCGTTCACGGCAGGATGGTGCAATAAACCAACCTGACAGCAAACAGACATCGACCCGGCTGCCGACGTGGCCGCGAGGAGGATCCGGCATGGGGATCTACAACAACGTCACCGAGCTGGTCGGCCGCACCCCGCTGGTGCGCCTGAACCGTCTCACCGAGGGCCTCGGCGCCCAGGTCGTGGCGAAGCTCGAGTTCTACAACCCGGCCAACAGCGTCAAGGACCGCATCGGTGTCGCGATCATCGACGCCGCCGAGGCGTCCGGTGACCTGAAGCCGGGCGGCACCATCGTCGAGGGCACGTCGGGCAACACCGGCATCGCGCTCGCCATGGTCGGCGCGGCCCGCGGCTACAAGGTCATCCTGACGATGCCCGAGACGATGTCCGTCGAGCGTCGCGTCATGCTCCGTGCGTTCGGCGCCGAGATCGTCCTCACCCCGGGTTCCGAGGGTATGGCCGGTGCGGTCAAGAAGGCCGAGGAACTCGTCGGACAGGCCGAGAACGCCGTCCTGGCGCGTCAGTTCGCGAACGCCGCCAACCCGGAGGTTCACGAGCGCACCACGGGCGAGGAGATCTGGGCCGACACCGACGGCACCGTCGACATCTTCGTCGCCGGCATCGGCACCGGTGGCACCCTGACCGGTACCGGCCGCACGCTGCGCAAGTACAACCCCGACGTCACGATCGTCGGCGTCGAGCCGGCCGATTCGCCGATCCTCAACGGCGGACAGCCCGGCCCCCACAAGATCCAGGGCATCGGCGCGAACTTCGTGCCCGAGGTCCTCGATCGCGAGATCTACGACGAGATCATCGACGTCGAGTTCGAGGACGCGATCCGCGTCGCGCGCAGCCTCGGCACCGACGAGGGCATCCTGGGCGGCATCTCGTCCGGCGCCAACGTGTGGGCCGCGCTCGAGCTGGCCAAGCGTCCCGAGAACGCCGGCAAGACCATCGTCGTCGTGGTGCCGGACTTCGGCGAGCGCTACATCTCCACCCCGCTCTTCGAGCACATCCGAGGCTGAGCATTGTGAGTGTCCTGCGCACGATCCGGGAGGATCTCCAGGCAGCAAGGGGCCAGGATCCGGCCGCGCGCAGCAACGCCGAGAACGCCGTCGTGTACTCGGGCCTGCACGCCATCTGGTCACACCGGGTGGCGCACCGCATGTGGGCCAAGCCCGCACTGCGCGGGCCGGCCCGGGTGCTGGCGCAGTTCACGCGGTTCCTCACGGGCGTCGAGATCCATCCGGGCGCCACGATCGGCCGGCGGTTCTTCATCGACCACGGCATGGGCGTCGTGATCGGGGAGACCACCGAGATCGGCGACGACGTGATGATCTACCACGGCGTCACGCTCGGCGGCCGGTCGCTCGCGAAGGCCAAGCGGCACCCGACGATCGGCAACCGAGTCACGATCGGTGCCGGCGCGAAGGTCCTCGGACCGCTCGTGATCGGCGACGACAGTGCGATCGGTGCGAACGCCGTGGTCACCCGGGACGTGCCGGCCGACCACATCGCGACGGGCATCCCGGCGGCGGTGCGGCCGCGTAAGCAGCACGAGCAGCTGGTCGATCCGACGTCGTACATCGACCCGGCGATGTACATCTGAGCCGAGTTCTCCGGCCGAAGGGTCCGTTCGTGCGTTGACAGCGCACGAACGGACCCTTCAGCTTTCGGGGCCGGGCGCGTACCGTGTCGATCTTGGTGGCAGCCCCACGAGGACCGTCCTCGGTGCCGGTGCGCCGCCGTGTGGGGAGGGCGTACATGGGCGTCTATGCGGTCACCGGTTCGGCGTCGGGCATGGGACGTGCGGTCGTGGACAAGCTGACGGGGGCGGGGCACACCGTCATCGGCGTCGACATCCGGGACGCCGACGTCGTCGCGGACCTCTCCACCGCCGACGGCCGCCGGCACGCGATCCGCGAGGTGCTCTCGCGCGCGGGCGGCACGCTCGACGGTGCGGTGTTGGCCGCCGGCGTCGGGCCGCTGCCCGGGGCCGAGAAGCTGCCGCTGATCGCGTCGGTCAACTACCTGGGCGTCGTCGAACTGCTCGACGGCTGGCGTGCCGCGCTGGCCGCGTCGGGCAGCGCGAAAGTGGTTGTCTTCGGTAGCAATTCGACGACCACGACGCCGGCCGTGCCGGGCCGCACGGTGCGCGCGCTGCTGTCCGGCGACGTCGCGAAGGCGGCGCGGTCGGTCCGACTGTTCGGCAAGGGTGCCGCGCCGATGATGTACGCCGGATCGAAGATCGCCGTCTCCCGCTGGGTCCGCCGGAACGCGGTGACCCGGGACTGGGCGGGTGCCGGGATCCGGCTCAACGTGCTGGCGCCCGGCGCGATCATGACGCCGCTGCTCGAGAAGCAGTTGGCGACACCCGCCGAGGCCAAGATGATCAAGCGTTTCCCGGTACCGGTGGGCGGCTTCGGCGATGCCGGTCAACTCGCCGACTGGGTGGTGTTCATGCTGTCCGACGCGGCGAGCTTCCTGTGCGGCAGCGTCGTGTTCGTCGACGGCGGTTCGGACGCGTACTTCCGCCCCGACGCGTGGCCCCGGACGGTGCCGATCACCCGCCTCGTCCCCTATGCCCGGAAGTTCCTTCGGTATCGCGGCAACCACTGACGCCGGAATCCGGACGAATCGTTCCATCGAGCAGATTCCGTTGTAGCGCAGCGTTTCTCGATGTCAGGATGGGCCCGATCGCCGCATTTGTGTGCGGCGTCGGGGGTGTCACATCCGACATGGGAGGGGCGACGTGAACGTGCGCAGGATGAAGAAGGTTGCAGGGGGAGTGGTGGCGTCGGCCGCGATGGTCCTGGGTCTCGCGGCGGCGGGGACCGGAACGGCGGCCGCCGCGGACCGGTACGACGGCCCCACACTGGAGGCCGAGCAGGGCGACTTCAACGGCAAGAACCTCGAGCTGACGCTCACCAACCCGAAGAAGGCAGAGGGCGCGTTCAGCGAGACCACGTGTACCTCGGCGCTGCTCGACGGTCAGCAGGGCCTCGACGCGTTCATCGCGTACAACGCCAAGGACTACGCCGAACTCATCTCGATCATCACGTCTCCCGGTCTGCGGATCGGCCCGGCGGCCAGCAACAACCTGCTCTTTCCCGGGCCGAACAGCGATTCCAAGACCTTCCAGGTGAACGACGGCGTCTACATCTACCTGGGCACCTGCGGCGGCTGGAACTCGGTGCTCGATCCCAGCAACGTCGGCGTGTCGATGCAGCTGGTGATCGTGCCCGACGGCATCGGCAGCCTGTCGCCGGCGCTGACCTTCGGTAGTACCGCGCTCGAGGCGGGCGTCGACCTGGCGAGCCTGCTCCCGATGCTCGGGTCGCTCGCCGGGGCGGGCAGCTAGCCACACTCGGCACGAGACCTGAAGGGGCCGTTCATGCGCTGCCGGCGCACGAACGGCCCCATCAGCCTGTGGACGCCGGGGGCGGCGGCGCGGCGCGCAGGACGCCGCGCCGGCTCGACGTGTCGAACGGGACGATGATCGCCACGGCGTGCGGTAGGTCGCTGACGATCCGGGCGATGTGGTCGGCGGTGCGGTCGTGCAGGAGCCGGCCGAGGACCGATCGGTAGATGCGCCGGGGCAGCAGGATGCTGATCTCGGTGCGGGGCGCGCTGGCGCGGGCGATCATCTCGAGCGTCGCGTGACCGAGCCGCCGGTCCGGGCATTCGACCAGTTCGAGCGGGACCTCGAGGTCGCTGGCCTCCCACTGGCGTTTGAGCGCGGCAGCGTGCTCGCTGTCGAGGACGAAGTGCACCGCATGCAGTTCGCTGGGGCGCAGGCTGCGTCCGTACCGCAGTGCCTCGATGGTCGCCAGATCGTAGGCGTCGACCATCACGATGACGATGTGGTGGGAGTACACCGCCTCCGAATCGGCCTCGGCGTCACCGAGTTCGCGTAGTTCGACCGCTTCGTCCCGGTACTCGCGGTTGAGCCGGATCAGTACGAACACCAGCGTCGGGAACACGAGCACCACCACCCACGCGCCCTCGGTGAACTTGGCGATCGCGAATATTGCCACCACGATCAGCGAGGTGATCCCGGCCGCGAGGTTGAGCGCCACGTTCCGCTGCCAGCCCCGACCCTTGACCCGTTGGTAGTGCCGGGCCATGCCCAGCCCGGCCATCGTGAAGCCGGTGAACACGCCGATCGCATAGAACGGCACGAGCGCATTGACCTTGGCGTCGGTCGCGATCAGCAGCACGATCGCGATCGCGGTGAGCGTGATGATGGCGTTCGAGAAGACCAGTCGGTGGCCGCGACGGCGCAGTTGACGCGGGAGGAAGGCGTCGTCCGCGACGAAGCTCGCGAGGAACGGGAATCCGTTGAAACTCGTGTTGGCCCCGGTGAACAGGATCAGTGCGGTCGCGGTCTGCACGACGATGAACAGGACGTCGCCGAGTGTCCCCGAGCCGAAGACGATCCGAGCCTCCTGGCTGATCACCGACGGGTAGCCCGCCGCGTACGGGGTGGCGCGGGTGAGGTACGCGAGCAACGCGACGCCGGAGACGAGGAACGCCAGGATCGACGCCATGATCACGAGCGCGCGTCGGGCATTGGGGCCCTCGGGTTTCTGGAATGCGCTCACGCCGTTGCTGATCGCCTCGAGTCCCGTGAGCGATGTGCCGCCGTTCGCGAAGGCCCGCAGCACCACCAGGATGGTCGCCCCCATGACGAGGCCGTCGCCGTGCGCGATGTCGACGGTGCCGTCGAGCGACGTGGGGTCGATCCGATCGAGATTGCCGGTGAGCGCCTGGATCACGCCGACGACGATCACCACCGCCATCGATCCGGCGAAGAAGTACATCGGGAACGCGAACGCGCGGCCCGCCTCCTTGAGCCCGCGCAGGTTGCCGTACGCGAGCAGCAGCACCGCGCCGATCGTGATCTCGAGGCTGTACGGGCCCAGTGCCGGGACCGCGGACACCACGGCGACGGTGCCGGCCGCCGACTGCACCGCGACCGTCACGACGTAGTCGATGAGCAGAGCGACCGCCGCGATCTGCGCGGCCTTGGGCCCGAAGTTGTCGCGCGCGACGACGTACGACCCACCGGCGTGCGTGTAGAGCATCACCACCTGCCGGTACGAGAGCGTCAGCAGCAGCAGGATGACGAGGATGACCCCGGTGATCGGCAGCAGCAGCGTGAACGCGGCGAGCGCGGCGAACGGCAGCAGTTCGATCAGCACCTGTTCCGGGCCGTACGCGGACGACGAGATGCAGTCGGGCGAGAGCACTCCCAGCGCGGTTGTCTTCGACAGGCGCTCCTGGTGCAGCCGCGCACTGGTCAGCGGCGGACCGAGGAGTCGACACTTGATCCGGTAACCGAGCCTCTCGGGCAGAACGGGCTCGGGTCGTGCGCTCGTCCCCGCGTCCCGGGAGGCCGCACTGTCGGGAGGGTCCACGGCTGCTCCGTCCGCGTCGGCCGCACTCCTTCCAGTTCTACTCGCCGGAGGAGGGGCCGTCAGACGAATCAGGCCGTCAGGCTCGGTTCCTCGGCGGTCGACAGCGTCAGCACCGCCTTCCGCACCGCGGCGGTCTCGCCGGTGATCCGAGCCTCGAGGGCCCGCAACGTGTGCGCGACCCGGGACTCGGCGTAGTCGCCGACCAGGTCGACGCTCGCCACCAGATACACCTGGTGCGGGCCCAGGAATTCCATGCGCAGGTACGTGACCCGGTCGACCTCGTCGTAGGTGAGCAGTTTCCTGATCGCCTGCGCGCGCAGTTCCGGCGTGCCGGGCTCGCCGACGAGGAAGCGGCGGTTGCGGTCGAGCAGCACGAGCGCGATGACGCCGAGCAGGATCCCGACCGCGATGGAGCCGATCGCGTCGGGGATCGGCGAGCCCGTGAGCTGGTGCGCGAGGACGCCCGCGAACGCGATGACCAGGCCGATCAGGGCGGCCGCGTCCTCGGCGAACACGGCCCGCACCGTCGGATCCGACGTCAACAGCGCGTGCTCGAGGACGTCGCGGTGCGCGTCGTGTGCCTCGCCGCGCAACTGCTTGAACGCCTGCCGGAACGAGATCGCCTCGAGGACGAACGCGATGCCGAGCACCGTGTACGCGACGCCGAAGTCGCTCGCCGGCTGCGGGTTCGCGAGCTCCTGGATGCCGTGCGTGATCGACACCCCGGCGCCCACCGCGAACAGCCCGAGCGCCGCGAACAGCGACCAGATGTAGGCCTCGCGGCCGAACCCCAGCGGATGCGCGCGGTCGGGTGCCTTGCGGGCGCGGCGGTCGGCGACGAGCAGCAGGATCTCGTTGCCCGTGTCGGCCCACGAGTGCGTGGCCTCCGCGACCATCGACGCCGACCCGGTGACCACCGCGGCCACCGACTTCGCCAGTGCGATCAAGGCATTCGCCACGAATGCCACGACGACGGTGAGGGTGCTCTCGCCGCCGGTCTGTTCGGGGGACGTCGCCATCGCCTCAGGCTAGGCGCGGACGAGTGGGACTGCGAATGAGAAACGCCCGCTTTACCATTGCTTTGACTAACGAGTGGCCGCTGGCGACAATTCGTGCGGGGAAGTCGGCGCGTTACCGCACGGAGGAGCCTGGTACCGATGAGTCGCTCTACAACGAAGAGTTTGGCAGGACTCCGCGTCGCGCTGGCGAACGAAGACTGGAACTCCGCGACGGAGATCCTCGAGGACGACTGGGCGTTCCTGGTCGGGAATCACATGGACAGGGTGCGCGACGCGCTCGTCGCCTTCCCGGAGTCGGTGATCGAGGCCAAGCCGGTCCTCAGAGCCGCCCGCGAGGTGATCGTCGGCTGGGGCGCCAGTGGGCAGTTCCCCGGCCCGCTGCCGTCCCGGGCCGACGAACTGGCGGATCTGGGCGCATCGGCGAGGGTCTCCGACGTACTCGTCATCGGCACGGTGCAGGCATGCCTGCTGCGATTCTCCGGAATGTTCACGCAGGCAGCGGAGTTGGCCTACCGACTCGAACGTGTCGCGTCGAGCGCGGTGAGCGCACAACCCGACGTCGTCGCTGCCGCGGTACCCATCGTGCGTCTGCAGTGGGCGATCACGTGTCAGCTTGCGGGACGTCATCACGACGCGATCACCCTCCTGAGGCTGGCATACGCCGGCGCGCGGGCCGTCGGCATCGACTTCGTGGTCCGCAACGCGGCGGGAAGCCTCGCGATGAGCCATGTGCTGTCGGGCGACCTGCCGGCCGCCCGCAAGTGGCTCACGCTCTGGGAGGAGACGGATCCGGGGGCTGTGATGCTCGAATCGCGAGTCCGGGTGTCGGGGCTGGTGGCGCGCATGCTGATCGCGCTCGAAGAACTCGATCTACCGGCCGCGAAAGAAGCGTCGGACACGCTCGGCGAGCTCGGGGACAACGAAGAACTGTGGGCCTACGCGCTGTTCGCGCGCGCCCAGTACGGGCTGCTGTCGGGGTACGCGCAGGAGGCGATCGATCGGGTCGATCAGCTGACCACGGTCAATTCGCGTTGGTGCACACCGGGATCGGATGCGGAGGACCTGCTGCGGTCGGTGTCGGTCGACCTGCACTGTGCACTCGGTCGAGGCAACAACGCACGAACCGCGCTGAACGGTCGTTCGGATGCCCACCCGTTGGTGGCGGTTTCGCGGGCAAGGCTCGAATTGTTGACCGGGAACGAGGAGGCGGCGCTCACGGCGTCGGTCCGGATCACGGCCGTGGCCGGACGCGACGAACAACGAGCGCTGGTCGACGCGCTGCTCGTCCAGGCTGCCGCTTCCATTCGGCTCGGTTCGGAGTCGGACGCGGTCGAGGCTTGCCGCCGAGCCATGGTGCAGGCCCAGACGAATGGAGCGATGCGGCCGTTCGCGCTGTTGCCGCCCGCGGTTGCGAAGGAACTCGTCGCGGCCGGAGCGTCGTTCCCGCGTGGGTGGGCCGAATCCGGGCACACCGACCGTGGGGCGGTGTTCCCCGACACCGTTGCGTTGGTGGACCTGACGAATCGTGAACAGGTGGTGCTCGCGGCACTGGCGGACGGGCTGTCGGTGCCGGAGATCGCGGCCGATCTGTTCGTCTCACAGAACACGGTGAGGTCGCAGGTGCGTTCGCTGTTCCGCAAGCTCGACGTGCATTCGCGTGACGACGCGGTGCGGCGGGCGGCGGTGCTGCGGTTGCTGTGACCGGGCCAGGTCGCGGGAAGTCCCCACGAACGCGTCGGGCGCGGCCCCCGAGGTGATCGAGAGCCGCGCCTGACGGAGAACTGTGACGCCTAGCCGGTGTAGCCGGGGGGCATCAGGACGGACTTGAGCTCGCAGTACGCCTCGAGGCCCTCCGGTCCGCTCTCGCGGCCGATGCCCGAGTTCTTGTAGCCACCGAACGGCGAACCCGGATCGAACGCGTACCAGTTGATGGCGTACGTGCCGGTGCGGATCTGCTTGGCGATCTCGATGCCCTTCTCGATGTCGGTGGTGTGCACCGAACCGGCGAGGCCGTAGTCCGAGTCGTTGGCGATCGCGATGGCCTCTTCGACGGTGTCGTAGGGGATCACCGACAGGACGGGTCCGAAGATCTCCTCGCGGGCGATCGTCATCGAGTTGTCGACGTCGGCGAAGATGGTCGGCTCGACGAACCAGCCCTTCTCCAGCCCGGCCGGGACGCCGCCGCCGAGCACGACGCGCGCGCCCTCGGCCTTGCCCTTCTCGATGTAACCGAGGACCTTGTCGCGCTGCTTCTCGGTGATGATCGGGCCCAGCTGGGCGCCCGGGTCGTCCGGCATGCCGACGGGCATGAAGCCGGCGAACTGGATCATCGCCTCGATGATCTCGTCGTAGCGCGAGCGCGGCGCCAGGATGCGGGTCTGGCCGACGCACGCCTGACCGGAGTTCATCAGGCCCGACATCACCAGCATCGGCGTGGTCGCGGCGACGTCCATGTCCTCGAGCAGGATCGCGGCCGACTTGCCGCCGAGCTCGAGCGAGCAGCGCTTGAGCTGCTCCGCGGCGATGGCGCCGATCTTGCGGCCGACCGCGGTGCTACCGGTGAAGGTGACCTTGTCGACGTCGGGGTGCGAGACGAGGTACTCGCCGGTCTCGGCGCCGCCCGGCACGATCGACAGCACGCCCTCGGGCAGGCCCGCCTCGGTGAAGATCTCGGCCAGCATGTTCGCGTTGAGCGGGGTCTCCGGCGCCGGCTTGAGCACCACGGCGCAACCGGCGAGCAGGGCCGGGGCCAGCTTGTTCACGGCGAGGAACAGCGGGACGTTCCACGCGATGACGGCACCGACGACACCGACCGGCTCGCGGTAGACCTTGGTCTGGCCGAACGCGCCGTTGCGGGTCTCCTCCCACGCGAACTCGGTGGCGAGACCGGCGTAGTAGTTGAGCGTCGCCAGCGACATGATCTTCTGCATCGTCTCGACGCCCGACGCCGGCGCGCCCATCTCGTCGGAGATGGTGGAGACCAGTTCGGCGCTGCGCTCCTCGATGAGCTTGGCGACCTTGGAGAGGATCTCGCCGCGCTGTGCGGGCGTGGTCTCGGCCCAGGGGCCGGACTCGAGTGCGGCGCGGGCCGCGGCGACGGCGGCGTCGATGTCCGCGGGCGCCGCGACGGGAACACTGCCGACGCGCTCCTCGGTGGCGGGGGAGAACACCTCCAACCGCTGGTCGGTGGCCGGCGCGACCCATCGTCCGCCGATGAAGAGTTTGTCGTAGTCGGTCATCAATTCATCCTCGCTCTTGTGGAGTGCCCTGGGTCACACTAGAACACGTTACAGCGAGTTGGAATAGGCGAGGCTCCATCGCCCGGTCAGACGGCCTCGATCGCGAGTAGTCCGGCGCCGGTGAGTGTGCCCAGCACGCTGAGTTCCGCGGGGGCCAACCGCAGCTCGCGCAGGAACGACAGCCGGGCGTGCTCGGACGCCGTCGCCGTCATCGGCCCCCACAGCGCGGGCCCGGCCTGCGCGAAGCCGCCGCCGACCACGACGAGGTCGACGTCGAGCAGGGCCGCCGCCGACGCGAATGCCTGCCCGAGCGCTACCCCGGCCCGCTCGAGCGCCGCGGCCGCGGTGGGTTCGCCCAGTTCGGCGTCGAAGGCGAGGTCGGCGCCCGTCGCGCCGGTCCAGCCGTTGGCCCGCGCCCAGCGCAGTGCCGCGGACCCGCTCGCGACGGTCTCGAGGCAGCCGACGGCCCCGCATCCGCAGTGCTCGTCGGCGCCCGCGACCACCATGTGCCCGATGTGGCCCGCATTGCCGGTGCGTCCGCCCACGATGCGGCCGCCGCGGATCAGTCCGCCGCCCACGCCGGTCGACACCACGGCGCCCAGCAGGTCGGGGACCCCGCGACCCGCGCCCAGGCGGTGTTCGGCGAAGGCGGCCGCCGCGCCGTCCAGGGCGAGGTGCACGGTCGCCGACGGGAACAGCGAGCGGACCGCGTCGACGATGGGGAAGCCGCCGCGCCACTCGCCGATGTTGACCGGGGCGGCCGTGCCCGTGGTGGTGTCGACCGGGCCGGCCGAGGCGATGCCGATGCTGGTCACCGTCGCATCGCCGGCGACCTCGAGCAGCAGCGCCGAGCACGCGTCCCACACGCCCGACTCGGGTGTCTGGACGGTCACCGCGCCCCGGGGTCGGCCGTCGTCGCCGACGAGCGACGACGCCATCTTGGTGCCGCCGACGTCGAGCGCGAGTGCGGTCATGGTTCGAGGTTAGTGGCCGCCTCCGTGACGGGTCCGGCTCGTCGCAACCTCGTCATGTCGATGCCGGTTGCCGTCCGCGTCGACGAAGCGGTGAGCTCACACCGTGCCCGCGACCTCGAACATGCCGGTGTACAGCTCGGGACGGCGGTCCCCGAAGACGTGGTTGACGTCGGAGATCTGCCGATCGCGCGCCGACGACAGGGTCAGGGTGGCGTGCACGACCCCGTCGGCGTCGGGCAAGTCGAGCACCCACCCGGCCGTGTCGATGATTGCCGAGCCGCCCGTGAACTCCTGGTCCCGTTCCACTCCTGAGCGGTCCGCGCACGCGACATGGACGTGGTTGGCCCGTGCGGCGGCGCGCGCCAGCATGACCTGTGGGGGTTCGTCCCCGTACGGGCGAGGATCGAGAGCCCAGTTAGTCGGTACGGCGATCAGGTCGGCGCCCCGCATCGCCAGACTGCGCGCCATCTCCGGGAATTCCAGGTCGTAGCAGATCAGCGCGCCCACCCTCCCGAATGCGGTGTCGACCACCGGAGGCGCGTCGCTGCCCGGGGTGAAGAAGCGCTTCTCCCTGTTCCAGAGATGGGTCTTGCGGTAGACGGCTCGGATTCCCTGGGCGCCGACCATGGCTGCGCTGATGTACAGGTCGGGACCCGAGCGTTCCGCGAAGCCGCCCACGACGAGACCGGACGAACCGCCGAGCGCATGCGCCCACTCCGAGAAGATCGGATGCGTGGGTGTGACTGCGCAGGAACGGGCTTCGTCGACTGTCTCGAACATGTAGCCGCTCAGGCACAACTCGGGCAGGACGATGATGTCGGCTCCGCTGGACCGCGCAGATGTGATTGCGGTCGAAGTCATTTCGGCGTTGGCGTCGAAGTCGAGAAGTCGGGGATCCAGTTGGGCCACGACCACGTGCGCCTGCTCGGTCATGCGTCCCGCCCGAGGGGGAAGCGCTCACCGTTGCGGAGGGCGAGGAGGTCCTCGAGTTCGTGCGCGGCTTCCTTCAGGTCGGACACCGACTGATCGATCTTGGGTTCCAGGCGGAAGGTGGGGCCCGAGACCCCGAGGGCGGCGATGAGGACGCCGCGATAGTCACGCACCGGCACACCGACGGCAGCCAGTCCCACCTCGAACTCGTCCACGACGATGGAGTGCCCGTCCTCCCGGGTTCGGGCGACGGACTCCACCAGGTCGTCGACGGACCCGACGCCGCCCACACGCGCACTGCTGAGCTTCTGGCCGGCGTACATCTCGCGGATCTCGGCGGATGTCTTGTCGGTGAGGAGAACGCGACCCACCGATGTCGAGTACAGCGACCAGTGCGCCGGCATCGCCTGGATCGAGTGGTTGGCGGTCCGCTCGGCCACGGTCAGCGCGTCGTAGCCGGAACGCACCGAGAGGTACACCGATTCGTTCAACCGGTTGAGCAACCCATCGAGGACCCCGCCCGCGCACTCCAGCAGGCGCTGGTCGCCGCTGACCTGCGCCATGTTGAAGATTCGCCATCCGAGGCGGAAGGCGCGTGTCTTGGGGTCCCGGTCGACCATGCCGTACTCGGTGAGGACCTTGAGGCTGCGGGAGATCTGACTCTTGTCCATGTCGAGGATCTCGGCGAGTTGGGTGACGCCGAGTCCGCCGCTCTCGCGGGCGCGGCGGGTCTGGAGGGTCATCAGGACTTCCAGACCCCGGCGAATGCTGGTGTCGCGTGTGGGTGGCATGCCACGAGCTTCGGTCATGAATTGCAGTGAGCACAACATGAATTGGCTTATTCGCAACATAGGAAACGAACTTGTAACGGTGACGACACCGGTCGGGCATACCGCCGCCGAATACTTCAAGTGTCCATACGGCAACTGTGGTTGCGATAATGACAACAGAGATGAGGGGTCATGCGTGGCAAGACCTGGCGAGTACTTTCCGCTGCCGGCGCGTGTGTGGTGCTCGGGGCCGCACTGTCGGCGTGTGGTGGAGGATCCGGCGATTCCGGCACCGTGACCCTGAAGTTCCTCAATTACGGCGACTGGGTCGGGGAAACGGAGATCGCGGATTTCGAGGCCGCCAACCCCGGGATCGAGATCGAGCAGTTCGCTCTGCCGGACGGTGGCTCGTCGGCCCTGGCGGCCCAGTTGGCCAAGGACAAGGGCGTGTACGACCTCGTCGCGGTGGGCAACGCCACGGCGGCCCGACTGGAGGCGGGCAATCTGCTCGCCGACTTCGACCCCGCATCGGTCCCGAACCTGGCGAACATGCCGCAGGAGTACCGCGACGAGTTCCCGTGGGGGATCCCCACCGACCTCGGCAAGGTCGGGATCATCTACGACAAGGAGAAGGTCCCGAATCCGCCGACGTCGTGGAAGGAACTCTTCGACAACGCCGACCAGTGGACGGGCAAGATCGTGCTGCCGGACTACGACCTCGACGTCCAGGCGATCGCACTGCTGGCACTCGGCTACGACATCAACACCACCGACGGCGGCGAACTCGACGAGGCCGAGGCGAAGATCAAGGAGATCAAGCCGCACCTGCTCGCGTTCCAGCGCACGGGCCAGGCGAAATCGGTGACCGACGGCTCGGCACTCATCGCGGTCGGCTACGACTACGCCTTCACGGGCGCGGACGACACCTCGCTGGGATGGGTGTCGCCGACGGAGGGCACGCCGGGCTACATCGAGGGTGTCGCGCTCCTGCCTGGGAGCAAGCACACCGAGGAAGCGCTGAAGTTCCTCGACTTCCGCCTCGAACCGCAGACCTACGGCGGGTTCATCAACAACACCGGTGCCTCCTACCTGATGCCGTCGGCCGAGCAGTTCATCGAGCCCAGACTCCTGGAAAACCCTGCGCTCCAGCAGAACACCGGGTCGCAGTTCGTGGCCGAGAGATTCCTGTCGGCTGAGGCGACCGAGGCGCGGGCCAAGATGTGGAACCGGATCAAGGCCTCCTGATGACCCAGGCACCACCAGTGGCCCGCCCAGACGCTCCGGTACGCCGGAGCGAGGGGGCGGAGCCCGCATCGAATGACCGAGGCGTGGCCCGACGCGGCCGGCGCTGGTCCGGGATCCTGCTCGCGGCGCCGATGACGGCCTACGTCGTGGTCTTCTTCGTCGCCCCGCTCGTGCTCCTCGCGGTGTACAGCGTCATGAAATTCGATCTACTCACCTTCCAGGTGCGGTCGGGGTTCACTCTCGAGAACTACCGAGAGCTCTTCAGCGGCACCTACGTCGGCGCAGTGTTGCGGTCGCTGGCAATGACGGTCGTCATGACCGCGGTGTGCGTGGTCCTCGGATTCCCGGTCGCGCTCACCATCGCCCGCGCCAGTGGCCGGGTCAAGGCCCTGCTCCTGGTCGCGGTGATCGTGCCGTACTGGATCAGCTTCGTCGTGCGCACCTACGCCTGGCTCGAACTGCTGTCGCCGACCGGCTTCGTCTCGAAGGTGGCTGCGTTCTTCGGAGTCGTTCCGGAGGGCACCCAACTCGGCTACTCCACCTTCGCGATCGGCGTCGGGATGGTTGCCGGCTACCTGCCGCTGATGATCCTGCCGATGTTCATGGCGCTGGACCGGATCGACCCGGCGCTGCAGGAAGCGGCCGCAGACATGGGGCTCAGCCGGCGCCGGGCGTTCTGGAAGATCACCGTGAAGCTGGCCATGCCCGGCAGTATCGCGGGCGTGCTGCTGGTAGGGATCCCGGCGACCGGGGAATACACCATCCCGGCCATCCTCGGCGGTTCCAAGACCCTCATGGTCGGCAACGTCGAGGCCGAGCAGTTCCTCGCGACCGGCAACTATCCGTTCGGTGCCGCCATCGCTACGACGCTGATGGTCGTCATGCTCGCCGTGCTGTTCGCCTCACGCAAGCGCTTGGATCGATTGGGGGACATCACATGAAGCGCCGGATCAGTCCCGCGGCGGCTGTGACAGTTGCCGTCCTCGCCTTCCTCTACCTGCCTATCGGCATGGTGATCGTCAACGCGTTCAACGCCGACGAGAGCCTCGTCGGCTGGGGCGGCGCGACGCTCGAGTGGATCACCGGCGCGTTCGCCGACGAACGGGTTCGTCAGGACTTCCTCACCAGTTGTCTGATCGCGTTGTTGTCCACCGTGGTCGCGGTCGCGTTGTCGTTGGCTGCGGTGATGGCGGTCTCCCGCCTGCCCAAGCGGGCCGGCGCGGTGTTGCAGACCCTCACGTATGCCCGGTTGATGATCCCCGAGGTCGTGATCGCCGCGGGCATCCTGGTGGTCATCCAGCGTCTCGGGCTCAGTACCGGTACCTGGTCGGTCGTGGCCGGGCACATCGTCTTCTGTTCCGCCTACGCGACATTGGTGCTCCAGTCCCGCTTCGCGACCTTGACGGGTACGTACGACGAGGCCGCCGCAGACCTGGGTGCTCCGCCGCGTCGGGTATTCCTGCGGGTCCTGTGGCCGATGATGATGCCTGCGGTCGTCATCGCGGCGCTGCTGTCCTTCACGTTCTCCTTCGACGACGTCGTCAGCACCGTCTTCCTGGCCGGGCCGGAGACCGAGACGCTGCCGGTGCTCATCCTCAGCCTGTCGCGGCACGGCACGTCGCCGGAGATCAACGCGATCGCCGTGGCCTTCATGTTCGTCTCGCTCGTCCTGATGTGTCTGGTCGCGTTGGCCTCCCTCTGGCCTTCGAAGCAGGCGCGTCGCGTCACCTCGGAAGAAGAACTGTCATGACAACCACCGCCGAACCGGGTTACAGCCCCGCCTCGCTCAGACTCGAGAACCTCGCGTGTTCCTTCGGCGACCACCACGTCGTCAAGGGCATCGACCTCGACATCAAGGGTGGCGAGTTCTTCTCGCTCCTCGGCCCCAGCGGCTGCGGCAAGACGACCACGCTGCGAATGATCGCCGGTCTCGAGCAGTCCAACGCGGGTCGTATTCTCGTGGACGACAAGGAGATCCAGGGTGTGCCGCCGCACAAGCGGCCGGTGCACACCGTTTTCCAGAACTACGCGCTGTTCCCGCACCTGACGGTCTTCGAGAACGTCGCCTTCGGGCTCCGTGAGCGCAAGGAGAGCAAGCAGGTCGTCGCGGAGAAGGTGTCCCGTTTCCTCGACCTGGTCGAGTTGAGTGGAAAGGAGAATCACCGGCCGCGCCAGCTCAGCGGTGGCATGCAGCAGCGCGTCGCGTTGGCGAGGTCCCTCGTTCTCGGTCCCCGGGTCCTTCTGCTGGACGAGCCGCTCGGCGCGCTGGATCTGCGGATGCGCCGCCAGATGCAGGTACTGCTCAAGTCGGTGCAGCACGAACTGGGCATCACCTTCGTCTACGTCACCCACGACCAGGAGGAGGCGTTCGCGATGTCGGACCGGGTCGGTCTCATGCAGAACGGTGACCTGGTGCAGGTGGCGACGCCCGCCGAGGTCTACCACCAGCCGGCGACCCGCTTCGCCGCCGGATTCGTCGGCGCCTCCAACAGTTTGGACGGCGTCGTGACCGGAACCGGCCCGGGTTGGTACGACGTGGTGGTGCCCGGCGTCGGCGAGGGCCGCGTCGACGGGGTCGGTGAGGTGCCGGCCGACAAGAACGTCACGCTGATCCTGCGCCCGGAGGTGGTCGGCCTCCAGTCCGAAAAGGGTGTTGCGGCCGCAGATTTCTCGGTAGCGGGTATCGCGCGGGACATCGCCTTCCTCGGCGCGCGCACCTCGGTGCGGGTCGAGCTTGCCGACGGCCGTGTGATCACCGCCGATCTTGCCAGTCGCACACTGCCCGCCGACGTCACCGTCGGTGCGCCGTGCCGAGTTTCGTGGCGCAGTACCGACATGTGGGTGGTGACCCGATGACCTATTCCATCGTCGCCCGGTGCGAGCGCACCGGTCAGCTCGGGGTCGCGACCGCCACCTCCGACGTCGCCGTGGGAGCCAGGGTGCCGTGGTTGCGCACCGGGGTCGGCGCCGTCGTCACCCAGCATCGCACCGATCCCCGCCTCGGGCCCCGGATGCTCGACCTGATGGCCCGCGGAGCAACCGCGACCGAGGCCGTCCACGGAGTGCGCCACTCCAGCGTCCACGCGGACTGGCGTCAGCTCGCGGCCGTCGGTATCACGGGACCCGGAATCGCTTGGACGGGTGCGTATGTCGACCCGTCCGGGGTGTCCGTCGTCACTGCCGCCGACCACGTCGTCGCCGGCAACATCCTCGTCGGCGACGTCGTCGGCAAGGCTGCGAGCGTGGCCTTCGACGGCAGCGCCGGACTCGAGCTGGGCGAGCGGCTGGTCCGCGCGCTGGAGGCAGGTCTGAGAGCCGGCGGCGAGCCGGACCCGCTCCGGTCGGCCTGTCTGCGCGTGCACGGCAGCGAGCAGTTCCCTCTCGTCGACCTGCGCGTCGACGAGCATCCGGAACCGCTGCGCGAGCTCCGTCGGCTGTGGAATCTGTACGGTCCGTCCGCCGGTGAGTACGTCAGCCGTGCAATCGATCCCGAAAGCGCACGCGGTGTGGCTCCCGGAGGGGAGGAAGTCGATGTCTGAGCTGACACCCGCACCTGCCTCCGTCGTCGAACTCAGCGCGATGCTCGAGCCGCGGCTGCCGAGCATTCTCGACCTGGCCACCCGACTCACCGAGGTCGAGAGCGGATCATTCCTTCCCGCGGGCGTCGACCGAGTGAATGACCTGATTGCCGAGCGGCTCGAAGCGCTGGGATTCACCTCACGCCGGCACCCGATCGCCTCGTGCCGGGGCCAGGCGTTCGAGGCGACGCTCGAGACCGGCGAACCCGGGCTCCGCCTCCTCGTGCTCGGTCACGCAGACACGGTGTGGCCCGAGGGAACGTCCGCAGACTGGCCGATCGTGACCGAGGAGCCGATCATGTCCGGGCCCGGTCTCGGTGACATGAAATGCGCTCTGTCCATGGCGGTCCACGCGATCGAGGCCGCGCTCGAGACCTCGGTACCGGGCGTCGAGTCGATCACCTACGCGCTGGTGCCGGACGAGGAACTGGGCAGCGTCGGCAGCCGCGACTGGCTGGCGGACCTGGGGCGGCGCACGGACGTGTGCCTCGCGCTCGAAGCAGGACTGGCGGGCGGGGGAGTGATCGTGTCCCGCGGCGCGGTCGGGGCCATGATCATCACAGCGCGCGGGCGCACGGCGCACTGCACCGACGACACCGGTGCGAGTGCCCTGCATGCGCTCGCACCGCTCGTCGAGGAACTCGAGTCGCTCACCGACCGTGCACGCCGCACGCTGTGCAGCGTCGGCATTCTGCGTGGCGGCACGGCGCGTCAAGTGGTCCCCGACCGTGCGGAGATCCACGTCGACTTGCGGGCCCCGGACGACGAGGCGGGTGCGGCGCTGGTGGCCGAGGTCCGTCGACGCGCGGAGGCGCGGGCAGGAGGCGGCGTCACCGTCGAGATCTCCGGCGGCATCACCAGGCCCGCGCTCCCGCGGGCGGTCACCGATCCTGTCTACACACTCGCCGAGGACCTGGCGGCCCCGGCCGGACTGGCGATGCGCCGGATCGACGAGATGGGCGGCTCGGACGCCAGCCTCGTCGGACAGTTCGCGCCGTTCGTCCTCGACGGTCTGGGACCCACTGCCTTCGATCAGTGCAGCCGCGCCGAGACGGTGGAGCGCGACTCGGTCGTCCCGCGCACGGCGCTGCTCGCCGCCCTGATCGGCCATGCCGGCCGGCTTTCCGCTCACCTGCCGAACCAGGAGGACCATCGATGACGCTCGACGCACCCACTTGTCTTCCGGGTGTTGCAAATATGACGACGCCAGTTGTGGATAACGCAACTAGTCAGGTCGGCGACGTCCTGAAGTTCGTCGTGGGACTCACATGGCAGCAGGTGCCGTCCGAGGTGCGACGCCGCCTGGGCATGCTGACGCTCGATGCCTCGGTCGCGGCCCGCGCCGGAACTCTTCTGAGCTCGGCGCGCATCATGACCGACTATGTCGCCACCGCGATGAGTGGCGACGAGGCCACCTGCGTGCTCGACGGGCGCCGCGTCTCGGCACCCGGTGCCGCGCTCGCGAACGGCACCGTGATGAACGCCGTCGACTACGACGACGGGCACCCCTTGGCCAAGGGGCACCCGGGAGCGGTGATCATCCCGGCTGCGCTCGCGGTGGCCGAGGCGACGGGCGCAAGCCACGAGGAGTTCCTCCTGGCCATGCTCATCGGCTACGAGGTGGGTATCCGTGCCGGGATGGCGCAGCACGACCGCTGGCCGCTCTTCCACAGCAGCGGCACCTGGGGTGCCGTCGGCGCCGCCGCCGCGAGCGCCAGGCTGCTGAAGCTGTCCCCCGAGCAGGTGGACGCCGCGATCGGGCTGGCGGAGTACCACGCGCCGGTCGACCTGATCATGCGGGCGGTAGCCGAGCCCACCATGGCCAAGGACGCGATGGGCTGGGGCGCGCACGTCGGTGTCACCAGCGCCCAGCTCGCCGCGGCGGGCTTCACTGCTCACCGCTCCGAGTTCGTCGCCGACCGGCTGCGCCACGGCGCCGCGGACCTGGGCGCCGAGTGGCAGGTGATGCACACGTACGTCAAGCCCTTCCCGTGCTGTCGCTGGGTGCATCCGGCCCTGGCCGGCGCCGAGCAGGTGCTGCGCACCCTCGGCCGCGAGCGGCTCGATCCTGCCGAGGTGACGGGCGTGCGGGTGCGCACCTTCCAGGCCGCGGCCGACCTGGCGCGGATGGTGCCGTCCACCAGCGAGGAGGCGCAGTTCAATCTGCTCTGGCCGCTGGCCGCTTACCTGACCTCGGGCGGTTTCGGACTCGATTCCGTCACAAGCGATCTCGGCGATCCAGTGATCGCGCGGATGGCGGGCCTCGTCGAGGTAGTCGTCGATCCCGACTTCGAGGCCGGGTTCCCCGCGGTCCGCCGCAGCAGGCTCACGGTGACGCTCGCCGACGGCCGCACGATCGACAGCGGGCCGTGCACCGCGGCCGGGAACGCGGACGATCCGCACTGGGAGGATGTGGTGCGCGCCAAGTTCCCCGCCGTCCCCGACGAACACTGGGCCGCCTTCGACGCCGAGCCCCTGACTTCTTCGACCCGCGACCTCACTGCCGTAGATCCACTGTCCGCGTTGACTTATCCGCTTTCCACCACCCAAGGAGAAAACATGAACTCCCCCGAGCAGACCAAGCGCCTCGCAGCCATCGACGCCCTCGCCCAGGGCTTCCGCGACCGCGCCCGTCGCTACGACGACGAGGCGATCTTTCCGACCGAGAACTTCGCCGAACTGTACGAGGCGGACCTCCTTGCGCTGACACTCCCCGAGAAGTGGGGCGGCGCCGGTCTGTGGAGTGAGGGCGGCTTCGCCGAGTACTACGCGCTCATCGAGCATCTCGCGGCCGTCGACGCTCCGACGGCGCAGCTGTTCCAGGTTCACTCCCACGCTCTCGGCATGTTGTCGCACGCGGCCACCGATGCGCAGATGGAGAAGTACGTCGTCCCGATCGCCAAGGCCGGCGAGCTGGTCGCCTCGGTGGGCAGCGAGGCGACGCCCGGCAAGACCAACGTCGGCACCTCCAGCAGCCAGCTGGTCCGCAACGAACAGGGCCAGTGGGTGCTCAACTGCACCAAGCACTTTGCCTCCCTCGGCCCCGGCGCGTCGCACTACATCATCTGGTTGGCGCTGCCGGGCACCGAACACTACGACCACCGCACCGTCGCCGTGCTCGTGCCGCGCGACGTCCCCGAGGTCGAGTTGATCGACAACTGGGACGTGCTCGGCATGCGTTCCACGGTGAGCTGGGCCGTGAAGGTCACCGACTACGTGCTGCCCGACGACGCGATCTTCGGCGAGCCGGGTTGGTGGGAGACCGACGACACCCGCACGTTCACGCTGGCGTTCGCGGCCAACCATCTCGGGGCCGCTCGGGGAGCCTTCGACTTCACGGTGGACTGGGTGCGCGCGCGGCCGGAGCTGGCCGCCAGCGAACTGATCCAGTTCCAGCTGGGCGAGCTGGCGGCCAAGCTCTCGTCGGCCCGCGCGGGACTGTTCGACGCCGCCGCGGTGTGGGATGCGGGCCGCCGGTCGGAGGGCGAGTTCCGCGGAGTCCATGCCCTCACGGTCGCGAAGCAGGTCGCCCTCGAGGTCACCGGGCGCTGCCTCGACGTCTGCGGTTCGCGCTCGATGTTCAAGACCTACCCGCTCGAGCGCTTCTACCGCGACACCCGCGCATTCTCGCTGCACTACCGGGTGGACAACTACACCCGCAACCTCGGGGCGACTCTGCTCGCCGAGGGGTTCTCGGTCAACGGCAACGGCGGCCTGACGCCCGCCGAGGTCTGATCGCCGCCCGGACCTGACCACTCGTCCGCACCACCACATTCGGCCCATGACGACCACGGGAGCACGCTCATGCAATCGATGACGACCGGCACCGACCCCACGATACTCAAGGCCGCGTTCGCGAACTTCCCCTCCGGGGTGACGGCCGTGTGCGCGGAGCTGGACGGGGAGGTGGTCGGCATGGCCGTGAGCTCGTTCACCGCGGTGTCGCTCGATCCGCCGCTCGTGTCGGTGTGCGTGATGAACGGCTCGCGGACCTGGCGGCGCCTGCAGCATGCGCCGCGGCTCGGCGTCAGCGTGCTGGCGGCGGACCAGGGGGCGGTGTGCGGCGCCATCGGTGCGAGGCGAGTGGATCGGTTCGCGGGCATCGACACGGCGGTGACGCCGGAGGGCGCGGTGTTCGTGCGCGGTGCCGGCGTGTGGCTCGAGTGCGAGGTCCAGACCCTGCTGCCCGCAGGTGATCACACCATCGTCCTGCTCCGGGTGCTCGGGCTCGACGTGGACACGGATCGCGAACCGCTCGTGTACCTCGCCGGCGACGTCCGCGACCTCGTTTCCCGGACGCCGAACCCCGGCGACCGATCCGCACCGGCGAGTGCCGCCGGTTCAGCATCACCCGAAGGAGCCCTGTCATGACCGGTCGGCGTGTGATCGTGGTGGGAGGTGGGTTGATCGGACTCTCGATCGCCCGCGCCCTCACCGAACGAGGCGTCAGCGAGGTGCTGGTGCTCGAACGCAACAGCCTCGCCGGCGGGGGGACCGGAAAGTCGAGTGGGATCGTGCGTTGCCACTACGGCGTTCCGTCGATCGCGGCGATGGCGTGGCGGAGTCTGCCGACGTTCGAGCGTCTGGGCGACGACGTCGGCTTCCGCCAGGTGGGTTACATGGTCGCCGTCGGGGCCGAGAACGAGGATGCGTTGCGCGCCAACACCGCAGTGCACCGGTCGCTGGGCATCGACGCGGAGATGATCGACCACGATCGGGCGGCTGCCCTGTGGCCCCATCTCAACCTCGAGGACATCGCGGCCCTCTCCTACGAGGCTCGCGGTGGGTACGCGGACGCGTCACAGCTGGCCCTGCACTTCGGGGCGGTGGCGCGTTCGGCAGGCGCGAAGGTTCGGCAGAACACCCCTGTCGCGCGGGTGCTGACCTCCGGTGGCCGCGCCACTGGCGTGGAGCTGGCGAGCGGCGAGATCCTCGAGGCGGACACCGTCGTCGTCGCTGCCGGTTGGTGGTCCGGCGAATTGATGGCGGACGTCGGACTGGACCTGCCGATCGACTCGCTGCGCTCGGAACTGCTGATGGTCGACGCCGGTGAACCGCTACACGACCTGCCTGCGCTGTCGGATCTGGTGAGCCTGCAGTACGTGCGAATCGAAGGCTCCGGCCAGTTGCTGGTCGGCAACAGCGACCACAGCACGCCCAAGTTCGCCGACCCGGACGCGTACTCCAACCAGGCCAGTGATGCGGGGATCGAAAGGGCGGCAACAAAGATGTTGCACCGCTTCGACTTCCCGGACGCATCGGTGGCACACACCTACGCGGGCTGCTACGACATCACCCCGGACTGGAATCCCGTCATCGCCCCCGTCGCGATCGACGGACTGTTCCTTGCCGCCGGGTTCAGCGGTCACGGATTCAAGATCAGCCCTGCCGTAGGCGATCTGATGGCCGACCTGATCGTCGACGGCGACAGCCGGGACCCGGACGTCCCGGCGACGGACTTCCGGCTCGAACGGTTCGCCGAGGGGCGGCCGCTGTCCAGCCTGCACCCGTACGTGGGCGCGGGTGAGATGCGATGAGCGACAAGGTTGCAGCGGTCGAGGGCGACACGGTCTCCGGTCTGCTGGCGGAGATCGAGGACATCGGACGGGACCCGCAGCGTGGCGGCTACTCCCGACCGGTGCACTCGTCGGCCGAACACGAACTGCGGGAGTGGTTCATCGCGCACGCGGAGAAGCGTGGCCTGGAGGTGGAGGTCGATCGCAACGGCGCGATCTGGGCCTGGCACGCACCCGACGGGTCCCGCGACGATGCGGTCGTGACCGGCAGCCACCTGGACTCGGTGCCCGGCGGCGGCGCGTTCGACGGACCACTCGGGGTCGCGTCGGCACTGGTGGCGTTCGACGTGCTCCGCGACCGCGGCACGCTGGGGTCGCGGCCGCTCGCCATCGTGGTGTTTCCCGAGGAGGAAGGGTCGCGATTCGGGGTGGCCTGCCTCGGATCCCGGTTGATGACCGGCGCGATCGACCCCGATCGGGCCCGGGCACTGACCGACGTCGACGGAAACACCTTCGCGGACATCGTCGCCCGCGGCGGGCTCGATCCGGCCCACCTCGGCCCCGACCCCGAGGCGCTGGCGCGGATGTCGGTGTTCGTGGAACTGCATGTGGAGCAGGGGCGCGGTCTGATCGACCTGGACCGGCCGATCGCAGTGGCGTCGTCGATCCTCGGTCACGGCCGGTGGCGGGTGACGATCGCCGGTGAGGGCAACCATGCCGGGACCACGCTGATGTGTGATCGCAGTGATCCGATGGTGGCGGCCGGCCGGCTGGTGTCACGGATCCGGGATCTTGCTCGTGGGCAGTCCGCTGCCCGGGCGACGGTCGGCCGGCTGGTGCCCACGCCGGGCGGAACCAATGTCATCGCCTCCCGCGTGGACCTGTGGGTCGACGTGCGCCATCCCGACGACACCGTCACGACCGTCCTGGTGGAGCAGATCCGTCAGGCGGCGGTTCTGCTCGCCGCGGAGGAAGGCTGCGACGCGGTGCTGGTCGAGGAGTCGTTCAGCCCGACCGTCGACTTCGACCCCGCACTCCGGGACGTCCTGGCAGCCACCCTGTCGGATGCCCCGGTGCTGGGCACCGGCGCGGGCCACGATGCGGGTGTGCTCAAGGACCACGTCCCCACCGCGATGCTCTTCGTCCGCAACCCCACGGGGATTTCCCACTCGCCGAGTGAACACGTCGAGGCAGACGACAGCGAGGCCGGTGCCGTCGCGCTCGCCGACGCGCTCAGCGCTTGCGGACTACCAGGACGAGGTTGCTGACCAGTAGTTCCCTCAGCACCGGGATCTTCACCATCCACCACGCCCAGCGCGGGTGGTAGCGGGGGAACGCGGCGAGGACGTCGCCGCCGGTCTGCGCCTTCGCCCAGCGCAGACCGTCCTTCGCGCCGATGTCGAAAAGGGAGACGCCGAACCGGTTCTTCGGCTCCTTCCCGAGCTTGCGCTTGTAGCGGCGGGCCGCGTACTCGCCGCCGAGGTAGTGCCACGGCCCGGTCTCGTGGCCGCCGAACGGGCCCCACCACAGCGTGTACGACAGCACCATCAGCCCGCCGGGCTTGGTCACCCGCAGCATCTCCTCGGCCATCACCCACGGCTGCGCGACGTGCTCGGCGACGTTCGACGAGAAGCACACGTCCACGGCGTCGGAGCGGATCGGCAGCGCCAGCCCGGATCCGCGGATCGAGTCGCCGACGCTCAGTCCGGCCGCGTGCATCTCCGACGGGTCCGGTTCGACGGGGACGTATCGGGCGCCCGCGCGGGAGAACGCGTCGGCGAAGTAGCCGGGGCCGCCGCCGACGTCGAGGACCGTGGTGCCGGTGAGATCCCGCTCGGTGTGCCCGCGGTACAGGTCGCCGATCAGCTCGACGGAGTCGCGGGCGAGCGCGCCGTAGAACAGGTCGGGGTCGGTCTGCTCGTACCGGAAGTCGCTCAGGAGTCCGACCGACCGTTTCAGGGTCGCGCGGCGGGCGAAGTAGCGGGTCACGCGGGGTGATCGGGCGCTGGTCACGGGAGGAACCTTAGCGATCGGACATATCGCGGCCGCGTTCGCCGGTTTCCGCTACTTGACGGTAGGGCGCGGCGGGCCCAGCCGATAAGGTGTGTCGCAGGCGACCGTCCGAGCCGAGCCAGTGAGGGGGCACGCACGTGCGAGAGGTTCTCCTGCTGTGCTGGCGCGACACGGGTCATCCCCAAGGCGGCGGCAGCGAGCGGTACCTCGAGGAAGTCGGGGCCGGTCTCGCACGTCGCGGCATCAAGGTCACCCTCCGCACCGCCGGGTATCCCGGCGCCCCGCGCGAGGAGACGGTCGACGGCATCCGGATCGTGCGCGGCGGCGGCCGGCTCACGGTGTATCCGCGGGCGCTCGGTGCGATCGTCGCCGGACGGCTCGGGTTGGGCCCGCTCGCCGGACTGCGCCCCGACGCCGTCATCGACACCCAGAACGGCATCCCGTTCTTCTCCCGCACGGTCGCGGGTGCGCCGGTCACGGTGCTGGTCCACCACTGCCACCGCGAGCAGTGGCCGGTCGCCGGCCGGCTGATGGGGCACGTCGGCTGGTGGATCGAATCGTGGCTGTCGCCGCGCGTGCATCGCGAGAGCCAGTACCTGACGGTGTCGTTGCCGTCGGCCGACGAACTCACCGACCTCGGCGTCGAACGGGACCGGATTGCCGTGGTGCGCAACGGTGCCGACGCGATCCCGGCCGGTGTCGAGCCCGGCGACGACGCGACCCGCACGACGCACCCGAGCGTGTGCGTGCTGTCGCGGCTGGTGCCGCACAAGCAGATCGAGGACGCCCTCGCCGCCGTCGCGCAGCTGCGCCGGACCATCCCCGAACTGCACCTCGACGTCATCGGTGGCGGCTGGTGGGAGCAGAACCTGCGCGAGCGTGCCCACGAACTCGGCATCGGCGACGCGGTCACCTTCCACGGCCACGTCCCGGAGGACCGTAAGCACGAACTGCTCGCCCGGTCCTGGGTGCACGTGATGCCGTCCCGCAAGGAGGGCTGGGGGCTCGCGGTCATCGAGGCCGCGCAGCACGGCGTCCCCACCGTCGGCTACCGCAGCTCCAAGGGCCTCACCGATTCGATCATCGACGGGGTGACCGGGCTGCTGGTCGGTGGCGAGGCCGTCGCCGACCAGGCCGCCGCGGTCCCGGCGCTGGCGTCGGCCGTCGAATCGCTGCTGCTCGACGCCGATCTGCGCGCCGACCTCGGCCGCAAGGCGCGGCTGCGGGCCAACGAGTTCTCGTGGGAGCAGACCGCGGCCGGCGTGCACGCGGTGCTGGCGTCGTCAGCCGCGGGACGGCACGTGTCGGGGCTGATCTCCGGCGCCGAAGCCGCGGCGACCCCGTCGCCGGGCCTGCAGGACGCCTGACCCGCCGCCCACCAGCAGCGCCGCCCACAGCAGGTGCGCCGCGATGGCCTCGCCCCGCCCTTCGCGGAGATCCGGCGGTATGCCCCCCGGCACCCGGTACAGCGCCAGTTCATTGTCCGCGTAGACCGGCTCGAGCTGGTCGAGGGTGCGCTGCGAATCCCCGAGCGGGCCCGGGGTGGTGCGCTCGACGAGCACCCAGCGCACGTGTTCGTCGACGAGCGACCGCGGGTCACTGCCCGACAGCAGCAGGTTCTCGACGCGGGTCGCGCGCGCCCCCTCACCGCCGACGGTCGCCGCCTGCCCGACGACGAGCTGCCCGGTCTGCAGCACGTCCCGCGGCAACATCCGCGGCGCGGGGTCCAGAACGGGCGCGTCGCCGCTGTACGGGAACTTGCGGAACATGCCGGCGGGCAGCACCGCGACGTCGCCCGCCTCCTTCGACAGCGCCAGATGCTGCGCGACCTGCTGCCAGGCCGCCGGGTACTGCACGGGCTTCAGCGCGCCGCCGACGCCCCACACCAGGTCCGGCAGCGCCAGCACGACCGCGACGATCGCCGCGACCGGAACCGCACCCGGCAACGACACCCGCTTCGACAACGCCCGCACCCCGGCGGCCGCGGCCAGTGCGTACAGCGGCGCGGCGAGGGCCACCCACTTCTGGCTGTCGCGCAGCAGCCCGGCGCCGGGCACGTGCACGACGGCCCATTCGCCGGCCGCCAGCCCCCACCCGGTCGCGCCGAGCGCGGGCAGCAGCACCGCGAGCCCGGCGAGGACCACGAGCGCGGCGATTACCGGGTGGCGGCGTCGGCGCCACAGCGCGGGCAGCCCGCACGCGACGACGGCGAGCAGCAGTACTGTGCCGGCCAGTGCCCACAGCGACGTCCGCGATCCCGGGACCGCGGTGGAGTTCCACACCCCGCCCAATCCGGCGAGGCTGCCGATGGTGCCGAGCCCGGGCTCGGCGCGGGCCGCGAACGCCGCGACGCCCGCAGGGTCCGACGTCCCGCCGCCCCCGGACAGCGCGGTCGCCGTCAGCCACGGCGCCGACGCGGCCAGGAACAGCGCGACGGTCCCGAGCAGTCGGGTCGCGACCGCGCCGTGCCCGCCGGGGCACGCCAAGATTGCGAGGGCGACGACGGCCGCCAGGATCGCGCCGGTCGGCGTCAGACCCGCGGCCGCGAGGCACAGCGTCAGCGTCGCCCAGCCGCCCGGGCGTCCGCGCCGGATCGCGACGGCCGCGCACGCGACCCACGGCAGTGCCGCGTACCCGGTGAGCAGGCTCCAATGTCCTTGCAGCAGACGTTCGGCGACGTACGGGTTCCACAGCATCACCGTCGATGCCACCAGCTGCGGCCCCAGCCCGACGCCGGGCAGCAGGGCCGCGACCATGCGGGCAGCTCCCCACCCGGCCAGCCACAGCGCCGCGACCAGGATCGCCTTCACCACGACCCCGCCGTCGACGCCGGAACTGAGCACCGCGATCAACCAGTCCTGCGGCACCGCGCGGGCCGCGGCGTCGGTGAGCCCCAGCGCGGAGTCGGTGACGTACGACCGCGGCGTGCTCACCGCGTCGCGGAGCAGCAGATAGCCGGGGCCGAGCAGCGGGCCGAGGATCAGCGTGGTCAGCACCAGGCTGTACAACGACGGCGCGGCGCGCGCGAGACTCGGGTGCCGTGGCGTCATGAGCGGCACCTTACGTGGTGCATCATGAGCGGATGCCACGCCAATCGCTGACCGGTTCCACGGTCGCCGGGATGACGATGGTGACCGCCGGGTCGATGACGGCGAACATCGCGGCCTACCTGCTTGCGCTGCCCGCCGTGCGGTGGCTCGGCCCCGCCGGATACGGCGAGTTCGCGGCGCTGCTCGCGGCCCAGTTGGTGCTCGCGGTGCCGGCGCTGGCGTTGCAGACCGTAGTGGCCCGGGAAGTGGTGCACGGCAAGCCGGTTCCGGTCCTGCGGGCGCTCGGCTACCGCTGCGCCGCGATCGTCGCGGTGGTGGCACTCGCGCTCGTCCCGGTCATGTCGTGGGCGCTCGACACGAGCCTCGCCGCGACGGCGTCGGCACTCGTCGCGGCGCCGCTGCTGGTGCTGCTCGGCACCGAACAGGGACTGCTGCAGGGCGCCGGGCGGTTCGCGGAACTGAGCGTGGTGTTGGCGGGCGCCGGCGTCGTGCGGGTGGCACCCGCCGTCGCGGTGCTGGCCGTGGGCGGCGGGCCGGGCCCGACGCTGTTGGCGGGCGCGGCCGGCACCGGGGTGATGGCGTTCGTGGCGCACCTGATCGCGAGCCGACGACCGTCCGGCGCCGGCGAGCCGTCGGACGCGACGACGATCGGGGTCGCGACGGTCCTGCGGGCGTCGCAGGTGCAGTTGGCGCTCATCGCGCTGACGTCGGTGGACCTCGTGGTTGCCCGCATGGTGCTCGACTCCCACGACGCCGGCCTGTACGCGGCGGGGGCCGTCGCGACGAAGGCCGCGTTCTGGCTCCCGCAGGCGATCGGCGTCGTGCTCTATCCCAAGATGGCGAACCCGGAGCACTCGGCCGCGGCCGTCCGGTCGGCGCTCGGTGTGCTGGTCGCACTCGGCGCTGTGCTCGTCGTCGGTGCGGCCCTGGCGGCCCCGCTCGCGCCGATCCTGTTCGGTGACGACTACGCGTCCGTCCAGGGGATGCTGTGGATGTTCGCGTGGAACGGCGCCGCGCTCGCGGTGCTGCAGGGCGCGTTGCTGTCCGCGATCGCGGGGGAACGCACGCATCTCGCGATCGTCGCGTGGGTGGGTCTCGTCGTCGAGGTGGTGCTGTTCTTCACCGTCGCCGACACGGTCCGCGAGTTCGTCACCGTCGCGATGTGCGTGGCCACGGTGACCGCCGCGACGGCCGCGGTGCTGGCCGTCCGCAGCACCCGCTCGGCCCCCGTCGCGCGATAAGTGCGCAACTCGCGCCGCTGAGGTCCCACCCCTCGCGATAAGTGCGCGAAACGCGAGGGGTGGGCCCGGAATCCCGCGATAAGTGCGCAAAGCGCGAGGGTAGGGATCGCCGTTGTGGGCGAGTTGTCCCGGTTGCTGTGAATCCCGTGTGACGCTGGGCGGATGCGCACTGCCCAGCGATGGACCTACGGGGTGGCGGCGGCCCCGTTGGTGTTGTTCGTCGTCGCGGTGATCAGCATCGAGGCCCTCGCGGACTCGAGCCACCATCTCTACGACGTCGCGGCCAACTGGATGCTCGTGCTGGCCTTCGGCTCGGTCGCGCTCGTGCCCGCGATGATGCTCGCCGCGTACGGCGGATACTGCCTTCCCCAGCCGACACGATTCGGCCAGATCGTCGCGACGGTCGGGCTCGTCGTGCTGGCGGCGCCCGGCCTCCTCGGCGCCGCCGACTTCGCGGTCGCCGAGATCACCGACCGCCCGGAGTGGCCCGACGACGGCACGTCGTGGGCGCCGCGGCTGTCGGCCGCAGGCGAGGTCGTCTTCGGCGCGCCGTTCGTACTGATCAGCCTCGCCGGGACGTACGCGCTGTGGAAGGTGTGGACGCAGCGCACGGCGGGGGCTCCCTCGTCGGCCTAGTTCGCGATAAGTGCGCAAAGCGCGGCGCCTGAGGTCCCACCCCTCGCGATAAGTGCGCAAAGCGCGAGGGGCGGCCCGGAATCCCGCGATAAGTGCGCGAAACGCGAGAGGGGAGGGGGCCGCGGTGCGACCGACCCCACCCACAACGACGAACCCCCGCACGGTGATCCGTGCGGGGGTTCGTGGTCTGTCAGAGCGTCGGGCTGCGCCGACTACTGCTGGCGCGGCGGTTCGGTGAAACCACCCTTGTCCATGTTGACCGTGGGGAATTCCTCGGTCTTGTCGGAGGTCCAGTCGTTGCTACCGGATCCGGCGGGCGGGTTCGCCGGGCCACCGGCGGTCGCGCCCTTGTTGCCGCGTCCACCGCGCAGGCCGAGGAAGATGCCGGCGATCAGCGAGATCACGCCGAGGATGCCGGCGACGATCGGCAGGGTGCGGCCGAACAGCGACAGCTTGTCCTGGCCGTCCTTGGCCTGGCCGATCTGGTACTCGATGGTGTTCTCGTCGAACGGCAGCGTGGCCTTGAGGACGGTGACCTCGGGCTTGGCCTTGTCGCGGGCGTAGTACTGGTACAGCTTCTCCTGGCCCTTGATGACGACACCGGTGACCGGGTCGACCCAGACGTCGCGCTCGTTGGTGTACCAGCGGATCATCGTGACCGGCTGGTCCTCACCGGGCACGCCCCACGTCTTGGCGGGCAGCGTCAGCTTGTTGGTGGGCGCCGACGGCACGACCTTCGACAGGTCGACCGGCTCGATCTTCTGGTTGTAGTGGTACACCTTCATTCCGTTGATCTCGGTTTCCTCAACGAAATTGATGTCCTGCGTGGTGCGCGAGTTCAGGTCGAAGTAGGGGTAGCTCTTCTTCTCCGCATCGAACGGCCACTTGTACTGCAGGCCGGTGTGCGAGACCTCTTCGGCCGGCTCGGTCGACGACGTCTGGATGGTGCCGACGGGCGGCTCCACCGGCATCGAGCTGACGCGGTCGGCGGTGAGCCGGTCCACGGTCGCGGTCAGCAGGCCGCTCTCGCCCTGCTTGTCGGTGCGGATCAGCGTCTGGCCGGCCTGCAGCGAGATGACCTCGGCGTCGGACGGCTGCTCGGTGATGACGTACCGCTGCGCGACGATCGGCACGTTGGTGTTGACCTCGGCCTTGCCCGCGAGCAGCGCCTTGGAGTCGAGAACGTCGCCGTTACCGGTGGCGACGGTGGTGACCTCGAGATCCAGCGGCGTCTTCTTGAGCTTGTCGACGGTGTACGCGGGAATGAGGACCGCTACGGCGAGCAGGAAGGTCCCGAGGCCCACCAGAATGCACGCGAGTATCCGGCTCGGGCCTGAGCGCTCGGCCATGCTGTCTCCTAACTCAATGTTCTTGAATTGAGATACCCCCACCGGCAGCGTGCCCGCTGCACGGGTCGCACGGTGCCTGACGTTTCGCGACACCACGTGAGCCCAGACACTAACAGTCTCGTTGTCCCATTTGCGTCAGCACCGGGGTTCTGGAACGTTCACGTCGCTCTTTCGGTTCCGCAACGACCCGGGCACACTTGACGGCGATGAACAGCGCACACCTCGCCACGCCCGCGCCCGTCGGCAATCCGCGGGCGTTCGTTCCGGCGCTCGAGGGGATGCGCGGGTTCGCCGCTCTCGGTGTGCTCGTCACGCACGTCGCGTTCCAGACCGGTGCCACCGGTGATCTGGTGATCGGCCGGATCTGGGGGCGGTTCGATCTGGCGGTCGCGGTATTCTTCGCGCTCTCCGGCTTCCTGCTGTGGCGCCCGCACGCCGCCGCGGCCCGCGGTCTCGGGCAACCCCCGGGCATCGCCAGGTACTGGCTCAACAGGGCGGCGCGCATCCTGCCCGCGTACTGGGTGCTGGTGGTCCTGGTGCTGGCGTTCCTGCCCGCGGCCGGCGGCGGCTGGAAGGTGTGGATGTCGAACCTGGCGCTGCTCCAGGTGTTCGTCCCGCTCACGCTCACCGAGGGCCTGACGCAGATGTGGAGTCTGTCGGTCGAGGTGGCGTTCTACCTGCTGCTGCCGATCATCGCGCTGGCGTTGGTCAAGCTGCGGGGCGGCAGCGCCCGGTTCCGGGTCCCAGTTCTCCTGGCCCTGGCGATCATCAGTCTCACCTGGGCGTTCCTGCCGGTCCCGGCGCCGGACGGCATCCACCACGACAACTGGTTGCCCGGCTACATCCCATGGTTCGCCGTCGGCATGCTGCTCGCCGAACTCGCGATGGTGGGCGGGACATGGGTGCACCGCCTGGCCGAGCGCCGGGTGTGGATGGGTGCGATCGCGGTGGTGGCGTTCGGGTTGTCGACGACGTGGCTGGCCGGCCCGGAGGGGCTCGTCCGCGCCGAGCCGTGGCAGTACGCCACCAAGATCGCGCTCGGTGCGGTGATGAGTTTCGCGCTGCTGGCGCCGCTGGTCCTCGCCGGTCACCGGCACCGGATCCTCGCGAGCCCGGTGGCGCTGGCCGTCGGACGCTGGTCGTACAGCCTGTTCATCTGGCACCTCGCGGTGCTGACGATCGTGTTCCCGATGTTCGGTATCGCGCCGTTCAACGGGAACTTCTGGTTCGTCCTCGCCGTCACCACGGTGCTGAGCATCGCGGTGGCGTCGGCCAGCTACGCGCTGGTCGAGGAACCGGCCCGACGGGCCGTCCACCGCTGGGAGAAGCGCCGCCACATCGGTGAGCGGGTCAGCGGCAACGCGGCGACGCCGACACAGACGACGCCGATCAGCGCGAACAGCTGAATCAGGAACGAGTGCCCGACATAGCCGTCGGCGGCGCGCCACGGCCCGGTGGACAGCAGCGCCGCTGCGATCACGAGTGACACCCCGGCGGTTCCGACGAGGAACCGGGCCGCGAAGGCGTCGCCGCGCCACCGGGCCAGCCCGAACGATGCCGCGGCGATCAGCACCGTGACACCCGTCCCGACCAGTCCCGCGACGAGGGTCGCCACCGCGGTCACGCCGACGAATGCCGCGACCACGCTGTGCCACGGGCGCGGCGCAGGTCCGCTGTCACGCTCCCGGCGTCGCGGCACCAGCGCCAGCAGCGCGAGCGGGATCAACAGCAGCAGGCCGAACGCGATGCCCGCGCGGTACCAGCGGTCCGACGGGAACGTCAGCGTCACGACTCCGTCGGTGCCGGCGGGCACGATCCAGCCCTGCTGCCAGCCACCGACGACGACGGGTTGCAGTTCGGTGCCGTCCGGCGCCGTCGCCACCCAGCCGATGTTGGTGCTCTCGGGCACCACCAGCAGTTGATCGGTGCCGGAGGCCGCGACGTCGAGTTCGCGCAGGTTCTCGGTCCAGCGGCCGACGGCCGGCGACGACACCGGGGCGGCCGGGGGCGCGGGCGCCGCATCGAGACGCAGGTTGTCGACGGTGAACGCGGGGCCGGGCGCCACCACGACGTCCTGACGGCCCGCCGCCAGGGGGACGGGCGCCGGGTCGCACACGGTCGCGGTCACCGGCTGTCCCGACGCCAGCTGCTGCGCGGTCGCGGTGACGGACATCCGGACGAGGGTGCCGCCGACGGAGATCGTCGGGCCGACGTCGCAGCCGACGGTGACGGTGCGGGTGGACGGCGCGGTCGCGCTCCCCGGCACCGGCTGGCCGCCATCGCCGAGCACGACCGCCTCGGACAGTCCGGGCGGCTGGAGTTGCAGGAAGCCGAGCCCGGTGCGGTCGAGGACGTCGTCCCATCGCACGAGGCTCAGCACGATCGTGTCGGTGACGTGCGGCTCGAGCGAGACGGTCTGCGGCGCACCGTCTTCGGTGTCGAGGTCGCGGGTCTGCGGTCCGTTGCCGAGGTTGACCGCGACCCGGCTGGGCGCGGCGGGCAGGCTGCCGGGACTGGGGGTGAGCCGCAGCCCGGTCACCAACCGGGGTTGCGGCAGCCGGATCGTCAGCGTCGGCAGCCCGCCCTTGCGCTGGGCGCTGTCGGTGGGCGCCGTCCACGACGTCGCGACGTCCCCGTCGACGGCCGCGGCGGCGGTGCCGCGCAGTTCGACGCCGTCGGCGGCACCGGTCGCGGACACCGCGGCCGGGTCGGTGACGAGGCCCTCGAGGGCGGCGCCGGGGCGCGGACGCAGGGTCAGTTGCGGTGCGACGGTGGTCGATTCGGGCACCGACAGGGTCCGGCTGAAGGTGCCGGGCTCCTCGGGCGGCAGGACCAGCGAGCCGCTGCAGTGCACGCGGTCCGGGCCGTCGGCGCAGCCCGCGCGTCCGGGCAGTTCCTGTCCCAGGTCCCAGCCACGCACCTGCGCACCCGCCGGCGTCGCCGGCAGCACGGTGCGGTGGACGATCGGGACGGGCAGCGCGGTGCCGGTGGAATAGTCGTCGACGGAGATCTCGCTGAGGCCGAACTGGTAGCCGGGGGAGCCGTCCTCGGTGTAGGTCGCCAGGATCCGCAGCCACGGCGTCGTGCCCGACGGCAGCGACACGTCGACGGGCTTGCCGGGCTCGTCGACTCGGACCGACGTCGAGCCGTTGGGGGTCTCCACCCGGATCCACTTGACGGGCGGGCCGAACGCGGCGGGACTGGTGGTCAGGTGCAGCATGCCGCGCGTGATCGGGGTGTCGAAGTCGAGGCGCAGCCACTGCCCGCGGGCGGTCTCGAGGCCGTTGCTCAGCCACGCCGTCGCCGGGTCGCCGTCCACGGTCGCCGCGGGTCCGCTGCCGGGGGCGGTGCCGCCCAACTGGGTGGCGTCGGACGCGGCGCTCGACACGCTGATCGTCGCGCCGGACCATTCGCCCTGCACCAGCGCGGCGCCCGGGACCGGGTAGTCGGGCACCGCGTTGTAGGTGCGGCGCTCGTCGTCGGGGCCGCGCAGCGCGGAACTGTGGTTGTCGACCTGCCCGAAGTCGGTCTCCCGGTTCGTGGGGGTGTCGGTGACCGTCACCGATCCGGCGTCGATGCCGGCGCGCGCCGCATCCGACGCGAGCAGCGCCGGCCCGGTCACGGTGCCGTTCTCGGCGAGCCGCAGCAGCGACTCCGAGCCGCCCTGCACGACGGGCACCCGGTCCAGGTCGACGGCGTACGGTCCGGCGGCCGGCGTCGTGCCGTCGGGCGAGGTGACGCGGTAGATCTCGATGGCCGGGTAGCCGGGGCGCAGGTCGCTGTCGATCACGACGTCGTCGACGGTGTCCGGGACGATCTCGTCGCCGAACTCGGCCACCTTCTCGAGACCGGGCGATCCGTCGACGGTCTGGTGGACCAGCAGTGGGCGCGCCGACCGGGACGTCTCGGGGTCCAGGTCGTTGCGCACGACGACGTAGCGGATGCCCTGCCCGAGCAGGGTGTCGGCGAGCCCGGCGGAGGGCCGGCCGTCGGAGATGATCCGCTGCACCGAGTCGAGTGCGCGGATCGCGCCGGGCGGCACGAGCGGGACGGCGTCGCGCACCGCCCACGGTGTGGAGGCGAGGGCCTGCAGCGGTTCGTCGCGGGTGAGGCCCCACACCTGTGCGCCGAACGGGGCGCCGGGCACCACGAGCGCGCGTTCGGCGTCCGCGCCGGTGCCGGTTCCGGCGGCGTTGTCGGCCAGCCACTGTGCGGCGTCGTGCCAGTACGACGGCACCTCGTCGTATGCGCCGCGGGGGGCGAGCCGGCCGGACCACGCGAGCGACGTCGTGAGGGTGAGCGCGACGAGCAGCAGCGTCGTCACCGCGACCATCGGTTCGCGTTCGGGGTGCGCGAACGCGCTGCGCCAGCGGCGCACCGGCACCGATCCGGGCAGCGGCACCTTCGCGAGCAGGTGCGCCAGTCCCAGGACCAGCGGCAGCCGGACCAGCGGCTCGAGCTTGTGCACGTTGCGCAGCGGGGCGCCGGTGCCGTCGAGGAACGCCCGGACCTGGTCGGCGATCGGGGATCCCAGCTCGCCGATGTAGCCGGCGCCGAGTCCGGCGATGCCGACCAGCAGGATCAGCGTCAACCGTCCCTTCGCGGGCATCCGGCGCATGCACAGCCCGGCCAGGCCGGCCGCGGCGATCAGGCCGGTGGCGACGACCGCGACGGGCTGCGTCACCAGGACCGTGCCGGCGACGCGTTCGGGGGAGACGAACGGCGTCCAGCTGTCGGTGCCGCGCAGCACCTCGGTCAGCGACGTCCACTGCGTCGTGACGCCGGACGATTCGATGTAGTCGAGGAACGGTGGGCTCACCCGGCCGAGCAGCAGCAACGGGACGATCCACCACAGCGTCGCCAGCAGCAGCGACGGGATCCACCACGCCGTGAACACCCACCAGCGCCGGTTGGGCCGGTGGGCGATCCACCACAGGCCGGCGACCAGGCAGGCGGCCGCGGTGGCGACGGCGTTGACCGCGCCCATGAGGGCGACCGCGAGCGCGGACTGCGCGGCGAGCCGGCCCAGGCTGTGCGTCCGGTCGGCGCGCCAGGTCGGGGAGGTCGCGAGGATCACCGGCAGCAGCACCCACGGCGCCAGCATCATCGGCAGCGACTCGGACGAGATGGAGCCGATCGTGGTGAGCACCCGCGGCGACAGCGCGAACGCGACGGCCGCGACGATGCGGGACGACCGGCTGCCGATCCCGAGAGCCTCGGCGACGCGGATGACACCCCAGAATCCGGCGACGATCAGCAGGGCCCACCACACGCGTTGCGTGATCCAGGGCGGGATGTGCAGGAACTCGCCGAACGCGAAGAAGGCGCCGTGCGGGAAGAAGTAGCCGTAGGCCTGGTTCTGCACCTGGCCGAGCGGGGCGATGCTGCTCCACTGGTGGGCGGCGCGGGTGAGGAATCCGATGGGATTCTCGGTGAGGTCGTACTTGGTGTCGGCGACGACCAGGCCCGGCGACTGCAGCAGGCTCAGGATCGACGCGACGAACCCGGCGCCGTAGAGCCAGCGCCGGGTCAGTGGTTCAGTCGAGGGTTCGACGGAAAGCCCCCCGTCGGCGGGACCGCCGGACGAGGGGGACGTGCGGGAACGCGCGATGCCTGCGGGCTCAGCGGCTGCCGTACTCAACCTGGTTGAGGATCGACGAGTTGGCGTTTCCGGTGCGGTCGATGTCCGGGAGCGTGTTGTCCTGGGCGGCCGCGGTGACCCCGAGAACGGCACCGGCGCCGACGACTGCGCCGATCACAGCGCTGGCAACGCCGGGGACAAGGAACTTCGCCATCTCGGATCTCCCATGGTCAAGCCGCCGGGTACGCGAGTACTACTCGTGCGTACGTGATGTCCGGGTCAAGGTATCACCTGCGGGGGCGGCGGCGTGGGCGTCCACGCCGAGCGCCCCGAGCAGGGTGCCGAGTTTCGTGGTGGTCTCGTCGAGTTCGGTGTCGGGATCCGACGCCGCGACGATCCCACCGCCGGCCCACGCGAGGGCCGACGTGCCGTCGGCGTCGATCTCGGCGCAGCGGATCGCGACCACCCAGTCGCCGTCGCCGGCGGCGTCGCACCAGCCCACGGCGCCGCCGTAGAAGCGGCGGTCGCCCTCGACGTCCCGGATCGCGTCCAGCGCCCGGTCGGTGGGGGTGCCGCACACCGCTGGCGTGGGATGCAGACGCCGCGCCAGGTCGAGCGCCGTCACCGACGCGTCGAGCAGCCGTCCGCGGATCGGGCTGGCCAGGTGCCACAGTTCGCCGGTGCGGGTCAGTTCCGGGGTGGCCGGCACGTCGAGCTCCGCGCACAGCGGGGCGAGCACGGCGCGGATCCACTCGACGACGTACGCGTGTTCGGCGAGATTCTTCGCCGACGCCAGCAGGTCCGCGCCCTCCGCGCGGTCGGCGTCCGGGTCGGCGCGGCGCGGCGCGGAACCCGCGAGCGGCCGGCACGTCACTACGTCGCCGCGGCGGCTGAGCAGGATCTCGGGGCTGGCCCCGACGAGGGTGTGACCGCGGTAGGACTCACCTGCCGCGGAGAGGTCGACGGCGAACCCGTTGGCGGAGGCGTGGCGCCCGATCATCCGGGCCGCGAGCGCCTCGGGGTCGATCGGGGCGTCGGCGACCAGACGCACGGCCCGCGCCGCCACGACCTTGTCGAACTCGCCGCCGCGGAGCCGCTCGACGAGCCGACGCACGCGGACGACGTGCTCGGCCGGGCTCGGGACCTCGCCGGCGATGGTCACCCGGGGCAGCGGTGCGACCGCGTCCGGACGCCACGGCCCGTCGGTCCACGACGCGGTCACCGGTGCCGTGAGGGCGGCGGGTGCGGACGGATCGAACGGCAGCGCGCCCACCACCAGCGCGGCGCGACCGTCGGCGAGCGCGGCGGCCGCGGCGTCGACGGTGCCGAAGTGGTCGCGCGTCCCGGCGGTGCGGAGAGTCCGATCGGAACGCGAGAGCAGGAAGCCGTCCATGATGCAGCCGACGATAGTCGGGGCACCGGGGACGGCCGCCCGCAGGTTCGCGCCGCTACTTACCCGGCGGAACGATGAGCACGGGCCGGTGACTGTGCCGCAGCACGTGGTCGGCACAGCTGCTCTGCAGCAGCGAGCGCAGCCCGGTGGTGCCGCGCGTGCCGGTGACGATGATGTCGGCGTTCAGTTCGTCGGCGCATTCGACGATCGCGGCCCAGATCGCGGTCGACGACTCGCAACAGCGGCCCTCCGCGTTGAGTCCGGCGGCCAGCGCGAGGTCCAGGCCCTCGTCGTTGGTGGTGCGCGCGTCGATGAGGGCGACGTCCTCGGACTGCTCGTCCGGCACCCACTCGGGCTGCATGACCCCGGACAGCCCGGACATCCGCGCCGCCTGGCGGACCATCGGTTCCCACGCGGTGACCACCACGGCGCGATCGGCGGCCAGGAATCGGCCGGCGTACTGGATCGCCCGCTTGGCGTTGTCGGAGCCGTCGTAAGCGATGAGCATGAGATCTGCAGGCACTGTGACCTCCTGGAATCGGGGTCGACCGCCGGTGGCGGCCTTCGGCTTCCGTTCTTGAAGATTACCTTGCCATTACCCCTGCCGCGCGGCTCGGAAACAGCGCGGATCGATCTCGACTACGGTCGGAACCATGCGAATCCGACATGCGTTCGCCCTCGTCCTGTGCGCCGGCCTCGCAGCCGGGTGCTCGTCGGGGAACGGCACCGACACCACCGCGACGTCCCAGCCGTCGTCCGAGACTGCGACGACTTCCGCGACGTCGACCTGGCAGGCGCCTCCCGCGCCGGGGCCGTTCGGCTCGGCGGTGTGCGGCCCGGCCTTCGTGAAGTCGCTGACCGAGCGGCAGAAGCTCGCGCAGTTGCTCACGGTGGGCGTCACGGGCACCGCGGACGCCCTGGACGTCGTGAAGTCCGAGGGCATCGGCGGCATCTTCATCGGCAGCTGGACCGACGAGTCGATGCTCGCGAACGGTGAGGTCGCGCAGGTCGCGGACGCCAGCGCGGTGCCGCTGATGGTCACGATCGACGAGGAGGGCGGCCGGGTGTCCCGCGTGGACCAGTTGTTCGGGCCGGACCCGTCGGCCCGCGAGGTCGCGCGCACCATGACCACGGACCAGACCTACGAGATGGCGCTCGAACGGGGCCGTCAGCTGCGCAGCGTCGGGATCACCGTCAACTTCGCCCCCGACGTCGACGTCAGCAGCCAGCCGGACGATTCGGTGATCGGCGACCGGTCGTTCTCGGACGACCCCGACGTGGTGACGAAGTACGCCGACGCCTACGCACGTGGCATGCGGGACGCCGGAATCCTGCCCGTGCTCAAGCACTTCCCGGGTCACGGGTCGGCGTCCGGGGACTCGCACACCGGTGCCGTCACCACCCCGCCGCTCGACCAGTTGCAGGACACCGACCTGGTGCCGTTCCGGAATCTGGTGGACACCGAGGTCGGTGTGATGCTGGGGCACCTCAGTGTTCCGGGTCTGACCACCGACGGGCTACCCGCGAGCCTGAGCCCGCAGGCCGTCGAACTGCTCCGCGAAGGGACCGGCTATGACGCGCCGCCGTTCACCGGCGTGATCTTCACCGATGATCTGAGCGGCATGAAGGCGATCACCGATCGGTTCGACATCGCCGACGCGGTGGAGCAGGCACTGAAGTCCGGCGTTACGTCGGCGCTGTGGCTCACGACGAACGACGTCCCCCGGGTACTGGACCATCTCGAGGACGCGGTCGCGAAGGGACGGCTGCCGCAGTCTCAGGTGGACGCGTCGGTACTCACCGTCGCGCGCGCGAAGGGCGCTGTGAGCTGCTGAGGATCGCCTGGGTCACAATGGGGTGACCGTTGATCTTCTTACCCTAGAGTAAGATGGCATCTCTTACCTGTGGTTGGAGGAATGATGGCTGGAGGCACCAAGCGGCTGCCGAGGGCTGTGCGCGAGCAGCAGATGCTCGACGCTGCGATCGAGGTCTTCTCCGACAACGGCTTCCACGACGCCTCGATGGATGCGATCGCCGCCAAGGCGAACATCTCGAAGCCGATGCTGTACCTCTACTACGGGTCCAAGGACGAGTTGTTCGCCGCGTGCATCCATCGTGAGGGTGTGCGGTTCGTCGAGGCCATCTCGCCGGCGGGCGATCCCAACCTTCCCCCGCGCGAACAGTTGCGCGCCGCGCTCACCGGCTTCCTCGGCTTCGTCGACGCGAACCGGCGCTCGTGGATGGTGCTGTACCGGCAGGCGATCGGTCAGCAGACGTTCGCGTCGCAGGTCGGGAGCAGTCGCGATCGGTTGATCGAACTGACGGCGAAGTTGCTCGAGTCGAGCACCAAGGATCCCGACGCCGGGACGGACTTCTCCATCATGGCGGTCGCACTGGTCGGCGCCGGCGAGGCGGTCGCGGACCGGGTGGCCGGTGGTGAGATCGACGTGGACGCGGCCGTCGACCTGCTCGACAGTCTCGCGTGGCGTGGTCTGGCGGGCCCGACCAAGAAGAAGTAGAACCTGCCGAACGTGCGAGTGGCCCCGGGCTTGCTGCCCGGGGCCACTCGTTTCTCTCGATCAGTACCAGTGTTTGCGGCCACCGACCGCGCGGCCCGCGGCACCCAGGATCAGTAGTACCGCGCCGACGACGAGTGCGATGACGCCCAGCGTCCACAGGATCGGGATCTTGATGAGCAGGCCGATGACGAGCAGGATGATGCCGAGAGTGATCATGTTGCGTACCTTGCGCTTTCGGTAGGGGAGCGGTGCTCTGGTAGGGGACGTTGCTCTGGTAGGGGGCGTTCTTTCGGTAGGGGAGAAGCTCGATGCCGGTCAGGCCGCGGGGCGCTGCCGGATGCGCCGTCCGCGCAGGGCGATAGCGCGCTCGGACTCGCCCATGCCGCCCCACACGCCGAACGGTTCGGGGAGGGTGAGCGAGTGCTCGAGGCAGGCCTTCATGACGGGGCAGGTCGCGCAGATCGCCTTCGCGCGCCGCTCACGCATCATGCGGGCGTTGCCGCGCTCGCCGGTCGGGGGGAAGAAGATCGATTCGTCCATGCCCTGGCAGTTGCCGTTCTGCTGCCATTCCCAGGTGTCGGCCAGGGGTGCGAGGTTCGGGCTGATTCCGGTCATCGAATGCTCCTCGTGATTCTTCGTGGACTGTCGATCGCGTCTGGTGCCGTCAGGCGGCGCTGAGTTCGGGTGTGTCGTCCATGTGGGGGACGTCGGCGAACATGCTGTCGAGTCGACGCTTGAGTTCCTCGGTGCTGAGCGACCAGGTCGCCGAGGAGCGGCCTGCGGCGGCCGAGCGGTGTGCACTCACGTGTGGTCATCCTTTCTTCTGATACGGCCCACCCGGTGTGGGGGCGAGGCCTCTCGGCTCGCTGCCCGGGTTCGGAAGACCGGTGGGGGGAGTGCATCCGTCCGCCGCTGGTGCGGCCTGGTCTGACAGCTCCGTCTCACTCTTCTTCGCTTGCATCTGGAAGCTTTGACTCCTGAACCGTACAACAAAATCTGTGTCCGTCAAAGCAGATTAATTGAAACAACGCGTGGATCGGATCTTCGTCGCTGGTGGGAGGGGATTGTTCGCGCGTGTCGGATCGGCGAGATTTGCGACGGCTGGCGCACCGTTGCGGTCCGGTGGACGCGTAACGTTCGTTGCGGGGATGTGATCGCGAGGGCTTTCGGGCCGCGGTACCTCGTCCCCAGCCGCCGCATCCCTTGCGGTGGTCTTTCCGACAGAGGTGACAGAAGTGCCACGAACCCGCGAACACGCCGATCACTACGCCGACGCGCTCACCGTGCTCGCGGCGGCGACGCATCGTCCCGCGAGCGTGGTCAACACCGGCGCCGGCTACGCGATCCGCGTGGATTTCGAGTACAACCGCTTCCTGCTGGCGACCAATCACGAGGTCGACGGGCTTTCGGACGACCACGCCGCCGCCGATCACTGGACCGTGCGGTTCTTCCAGGCGGTCGCGGACGGCGGTGCCGACGAGCTCGTCTCGGCGGAGCATCAGTGGTTGGTGGACGCCTTCGACCGGGCGATCGCCGAACTCGGCCGCACCGGCAATCGGATCGAGGCGGACATGGAACTCGGCGAGCTGAGCACCCCGAACGACGTGTGATTCCCGACGCCGGTTCCCCCTAATCCGCAGCACAGGGAATCTTCGTCCACCGCCGCACATTAGATGCGGGGTCGGTGCTACGGTGAGTTGTCAGCACAAGCTCGCGGACGGTGCGAAGACGAGGCCCTGGATTTCTGGACAGGGCTGGGTGAACTGCCCGCACGCGCGTTCCCGCGCGACCGAACTCGACGCGATATGAAGGCCACGATGACGCAACAGTCTCCGCCCCGCTCGACCCGCGGAGTCTACGGAATTTCGGTCACCTCGGAACTGACCGGAATCGGTCCGCAGACTCTCCGGTTGTACGAGCGGCGTGGGCTGATCAACCCGTCGCGCACCGGCGGTGGCACGCGACGCTACAGCGAGGACGACATCTACCGGCTGTCCCGGGTGTCGGAACTGGTCGAGGCGGGCGTCAATCTCACGGGTATCCGGCAGATCCTCGACCTGGAGGCGGCCAACGCGGAACTGGCCACCGAGAACGAGCGTCTGCGAACGGAACTCGGGCAGTAGCGCAAATCGGGCAGTGGGAACGACGACGCCCGGGTGCCCTCGCGGTGATGCGGGGGCGCCCGGGCGTCGGCTGTGTCAGCGCAGGGTCGCGCTCAGGTGCGGGTAGCCCTTCTTGGGGTTCTTCAGTGCCAGATCCCAGCCGTCGGCGGTCCGGTCGGCGTACACGTTCACCGTGGCCGGCAGCACGATCGGCTTGCCGAAGCGGACGCTGTAGGTGACCGCGTCGGGCACTCGGCCCTCGAGCGGCTGCAGTGCCGCGGCGGCGCTCCACATGCCGTGCGCGATCGTGCCGGGGAAGCCGAATGCCTTGGCCCCCAGCGACGAGACGTGGATCGGGTTACGGTCGCCCGACACCGCCGCGTACCGGCTGATGGTCTTCTGGTCCACCCGCAGGGTGCGGGTCGGCGGAGGCGGCACCTCGGCCTTGTGCTCGGTCCGGGGTTCCTTCGGCGCGCCCGTGGGGTGCATCTTGAGGAACGTGCTGACCTGACGCCACACGAGTTCGCGGCCCACCGAGATCTCGCTGACGAAATCCACCTGCGTGCCCTTGGTGTGCGGGCGCAGGTTCTCGGCGCGGACCTTCAGGTCCAGTGGCTCGCTCACCGAGATCGGGCGCAGCTGCTCGATCACGTTGTCGGTGTGCACGGAACCGATTGCCGGGAAGGGGAACTCGCGTGCAGTGAGTAGACGCATCACGGTCGGGAACACGAGCGTGAACGGGTACGTGATCGGCAGGGTGTCGCCGAACCGCAGCCCGCACACCTTCGCGTACGCGGCCAGGTTGTCCGGGTCGACGCGCAGACCCGACAGTGCCAGCGTCTCCTGCGGCAGGCTGCGCCGCCCGGACGGCTTGACGAACGGCAGCGCACCGAGGGCGGCGCGGGCGTAGTTGTCGAGGGCGCCGGGCTGCTCGCGCAGCTGCACGAGGGTGCTCTTGCGGCCCGCCATCACGCGCCCAGCAGGGACTGGCCGCACACCCGGACGATCTGGCCGGTGACGGCGTTGGAGGCGGGGCTCGCGAAGTACGACACCAGTTCGGCGACGTCCACCGTCTGGCCGCCCTGCAGCAGCGAGCTCATCCGGCGTCCGGCCTCGCGGGTCGCGAACGGGATGGCGGCGGTCATCGCGGTCTCGATGAAGCCCGGGGCGACGGCGTTGATGGTGATCTTCTTCTCGGCGAGCACCGGCGCGGTGGCCTGGACCAGGCCGATGACGCCGGCCTTCGAGGTGCCGTAGTTGGTCTGGCCGCGGTTGCCCGCGATGCCGGCGATGGACGACACGTCGATCACGCGGCCGCCCTCGCGCAGCAGGCCCTTGGCGACGAGGGCGTCGGTGATCTTCTGCGGGGCAAGGAGATTGACGCCGAGGACGCTGTTCCAGCGGGCCTCGTCCATGTTGGCGAGCGTCTTGTCGCGGGTGATGCCGGCGTTGTGCACGATGATGTCGACGCCGCCGTGGCGCTCGGTGAGGTGCTCGGCCAGCTTGTCGGCCGCGTCGGGGGCGGTGACGTCGAGGGCCAGCGACGTGCCGCCGACCCTGTTCGCGGTCTCCGACAGCGCCTGGCCGGCGGCCGGGATGTCGGCGCACACGACGTGCGCGCCGTCGCGGGAGAGCACCTCGGCGATGGTGGCGCCGATGCCGCGGGCGGCGCCGGTCACGACCGCGACCTTGCCCTCGAGCGGGCGGTCCCAGCTGGCGGGGGCGACGGAGTCGTCGGCGCCGACGCGGATGACCTGGGCGTCGACGAACGCGGACTTGGCGGACAGCAGGAAGCGCAGCGTCGACTCGAGGCCGGACAGGCCCGGTGCGGCGTCGGGGGAGACGTAGACCAGCTGAGCGGTCGATCCGCGCTTGATCTCCTTGCCGACGCTGCGGGTGAAGCCCTCGAGCGCGCGCTGGGCGATCTGCTCGTCGACGCCGGACGTCAGCTCGGGGGTGGTACCGAGCACGACGACGCGGGCGCACGACGCGAGATTGCGGATGACGGGCTGGAAGAACTCGAACAGCTGCACCAGTTCGGTGACCTGGCCGATGCCGGTCGCGTCGAACACGAGTGCGCCGTAGCGGTCGTCGTGCGGCTGCGCGGCAGGGTAGTCCGACAGCAGTTCCCGGATCGGCTCCACCAGGCGGCCCTTGCCGCCGATGAGGATCGGGCCGGCCAGTGCGGGCTCGCCGGCCTTGTAGCGGCGCAGCTTCTCCGGCTGCGGCAACCCGGCCTGCTTGGCGATGAACGCGCCCGGCGCGGACGAGAGGAACTGTGAGTAGAGGTCGGGAGCGCCCTTGCTGGCTGCCACGGTCCACCTTCTTTGTCGCAATCGGGCACCCGTGCATCCGGGTGCGGTGTCGACATTGAACTTACTCTGCAGTAAGTTAGATGTCGAGTGTAGGAACCACCGCCGAGGCGGATCGACATGCGGATCTCGAGCAGATCCCCCAGCTACATGGAGACCGACGTGACCAGCAGAGCCCGTAACCGCAACGCCAAGCCGGCATCCGCACCGCAGTCCGGTGGTCGGCAGCTTCGCCCCGTCGCCATCGTCGGCGGCAACCGCATTCCGTTCGCGCGTTCGGACCGGGCCTACGCCCACGCGTCCAACCAGGACATGTTCACGGCGACGCTCGACGGGCTGGTCAGCCGCTTCGGGCTGCAGGACGAGCGGCTCGGCATGGTCGTCGGCGGCGCCGTCCTCAAGCACAGCCGCGATTTCAACCTCATGCGCGAGTGTGTCCTCGGCAGCGCGCTGAGCCCCTACACCCCGGCCTACGACCTGCAGCAGGCGTGCGGCACCGGCCTGCAGTCGATCATCGCGGTCGGTGACGCCATCGCGTCCGGGCGGATCGACGCGGGCGTCGGTGGCGGCGTGGACACCACGTCGGACGCGCCGATCGGCGTGAACAACGAACTGCGCGAGTTCCTGCTGTCGATGAACCGCGCCCGGACCGCGGCGGACCGCGTGAAGCTGCTCGGCCAGGTGCGCCCGTCGATGCTCGGTATCGAGATCCCGCGCAACGGGGAGCCGCGCACCGGGCTGTCGATGGGCGATCATGCCGCGATCACCGCGAAGGAGTTCGGTGTCCGCCGCGAGGACCAGGACGAATTGGCCGCCGCGAGCCACCGCAACATGGCCGCCGCCTACGACCGGGGCTTCTTCGACGACCTCGTCACCCCGTTCCTGGGGCTGACCCGCGACGACAACCTGCGTCCCGATTCGAACGTCGACAAGCTGGCGACGCTCAAGCCGGTGTTCGGCACCAAGCTGGGCGACGCGACCATGACGGCCGGCAACTCGACGCCGCTGACCGACGGCGCGTCCGCGGTGCTGCTGTCCACCGACGAGTGGGCGGCCGAGCGGAACCTGCCGGTGCTCGCGCATCTCGTCGACTCCGAGACCGCGGCCGTCGACTACATCCACGGCGGCGACGGCCTGCTGATGGCGCCGACGTATGCGATCCCGCGCCTGCTCGAGCGCAACGGTCTCACTCTGCAGGACTTCGACTTCTACGAGTTCCACGAGGCGTTCGCCTCCGTCGTGCTCGCGACGCTGCAGGCGTTCGAGTCCGACGAGTACTGCAAGGAGCGCCTGGGTCTCGACGGCGCCCTCGGGTCGATCGACCGGTCCAAGCTCAACGTCAACGGGTCGTCGCTCGCGGCCGGGCACCCGTTCGCGGCCACGGGCGGCCGGATCGTCGCCTCGCTCGCGAAGATGCTGGCAGAGAAGGGTTCGGGCCGCGGCCTGATCTCCATCTGCGCGGCCGGTGGTCAGGGCGTCACGGCCATCGTCGAGGTCTGACCGCCGCGTTCGTCCGGGAAACCGAACGACTCGCAAAGTGAGTTGTAACGCTCCCGGTACGGGTTCGATAATCCAGTTGGCTCCGCGTTGTTGCCTGACCCCCGACCTGGCAACGACGCGGAGCCACTCTGCGTTCGAGGGTCGGCAGACCACGTGGAATGATTCTTCCGCCGCCGTCAGGTGGAAATCCCGACCGGGCGTTCGTGTCACCGCGACTATCCTCACGGGAGAACACGTAATGCGACGGCCCAGCACGGTGTCGGTTCGGCAGGAGGGCCCTTCATGAGCGACGAGCGCGACCGCGTCAACGACCAGGGAGACGGCCGGGAGAACGGTCCGAACGGCCCCCAGCCCGACGACAACCCCACCGAGATCCTCCCCGCGGTGCCCGCGGCGGCATCGGACGACGCATCGGACGACGCCTCTGCGGACTCTTCCGACGCGCCCACCGAGGTCTTCGCGGCCACCCCCACCGACCCGGAACCTCCCGCCGGTGACGAGCCGGCACCTCTCGCCGCTGACGAGCCGGAACCCGAGTCGGCGCCGGAAGCGGGAGCCGAGGCGGGTGCTTCCCCGGATGCGTCCGGTGGGCGACGCTGGGTGAAGTACGCCGCCGTCGCGGGCGGTGTCGCGGCCGTGGCGGTCGTCGCGTACGCCGTCGACTTCGCGGTGTCGTCGGATCGGGTGCCCCGCGGGGTCACCGTCGCCGGTGTCGAGATCGGTGGGCAGGATCCGCAGGACGCCGAGGCGACGCTGCGGGCGGCGCTCGGTCCCCGCGTCGATCAGCCGGTACCGGTGCGCGCCGGGACCACCGACAGTTCGATCGTTCCGGCGCAGGCCGGCGTGGGCATCGACTGGTCCGCGACCGTCGAGCGCGCGGGCGAGCAGCCGATCAACCCGTTCACCCGGTTGTCGTCGCTGTTCACCAACCAGGAGATCGGTGTGGTGTCCACGGTCGACGATGCCGCGCTGACGGGCGCGATCGTCGGCGTGCAGCAGCAGTCCGATCGCGCGCCGCGCGAGGGCAACGTCGTGTTCGAGGGCACCGAGGTGGTGCCGATCGCGCCGCAGCCCGGGCAGAACCTACAGGTGGAGCCCGCCAAGGACACCTTCGTCGCGGACTGGGCCAACGGCACCACGGTCGATCTGCCGGTGGACGTCGTCGACGTCACCGTGACACAGGCCGGCGTCGACACCGCGGTCCGCGACGTCGCGACGCCCGCCGTGTCGGCGAACGTCGAGGTGACCGGCAAGAACGGTGTCGTCGCGACGCTGCCGCGCGACCAGGTCGGCAAGGTCCTGAGCTTCGTGCCCGACGGCAGCGGCGGACTGACGCCGCAGTACAACGTCGAGGCGGCCACCGCGATCCTGTCGCCGCAGCTCGCGAGCACCGAGACCAAGCCCAAGGATGCCCAGATCAGCGTGGCGAGTGGGTCGCCCGAGGTGATCCCGTCGGTCACCGGTGAGATGGTGCAGTGGCCCAAGACCCTCGAGCCGCTGCCCACGCTGTTGGCGGCGTCGGGGCCGCGGACCACGCCCGCGATCTACGAGCCGGCCGAGCCCGCGCTCACGACCGACGGCGCGAAGGCGCTCGGCATCCGCGAGGTGATCGGCGAGTTCACCACCGGCGGCTTCGAATACGCGTCGGGCGTGAACATCCGGCTCGCGGCGAGCGCGATCAACGGCGTCATCGTCAAGCCGGGGGAGACGTTCTCGTTCGATGCCGAGACCGGACCCCGCGGCTCGGCGCAGGGCTACGTCGACTCGGGCATCATCAACAACGGCCGTCCGGACAAGGCGGTCGGCGGCGGCATCAGCCAGCTCGCGACCACCCTCTACAACGCGACGTACTTCGCGGGCATGGAGGACGTCGAGCACACCGAGCACAGCTACTACATCTCGCGCTACCCGGCAGCGCGCGAGGCGACGGTGTTCGAGGGCGCGATCGACCTCAAGTTCAAGAACCCGTCGAAGACGGGCGTCATGATCCAGACCATCGGCACGAACTCCAACATCACGGTGCGCGTCTGGGGCACCAAGACCGTCGACGTCGAATCCGTCACCGGTGGCCGGAGCAACCAGACCTCTCCCAACACGATCACGCTGCCGGCCGGGCCGCACTGCGTGCCGTCCAGCGGCGCACCGGGATTCACCACGAGTGACACCCGGATCATCACCGACGCGAACACCGGCGCGGAGATCTCCCGCAACACCCGGACCGTCCGCTACGACCCGGTGCCGATCGTCAAGTGCGTGTCGAACGAACCGGCGCCCAAGCCGTCGGAGGGCGCGAGCACGCCGCCGTCGCCCACCCCCGGCGGGTAGCGTCCCCGGTCACACCTCGATCGGCGGGTGCAACCGGATCAGTGTCCAGGTCCGGTCCCGCCGCACCGCGAGGGCGCTCGCGCCCAGGGATGCGAGCAGCAGGCCCAGCAGCACCGCGATCGAGACCCACAGCCGCGAGTCGATGCCGCCGACGGTGAGCTGTCGTAGTCCGTTGACGGCGTAGGTCATCGGGTCGAACGGGTGCAGGATCTGGAACGGTTTCGCGGTGGTCTCCACGGGGTAGATGCCGCCCGCCGACACCAGTTGCAGCATCAGGAACGCGAGCGTCACGACGCGGCCCACGGCGGGGCCGAAGATCGCGTTGAATGCCTGGATCAGCGCCATGTAAGTGAGGCCCACAAGGCCGAGGAAGGCGATGGTGCCGAACACGTAGACCGGGACCAGGCCGACGCCGAAGTGCACCACGACGTACATCACCAGCACCTGCGCGATCGCGATGAGCGCGGCCGGCCAGTACGACGCGAGCACCACCCGCAGCGCGCCCAGCCCGGTCGAGATCGGGCGGTTCTGGATGGGCCGCAACAGCATCCAGGTGATGATGCCGCCGACGAACAGGGCCAGCGGGAGGAAGAACGGCGCGAACCCGGTCCCGAACGTCTTGGCGCGGTTGTCGTGCTGCTGATCCAGTGCGACGGGCGCCGCCAGTGTCTGCGCGACGGCGGTGCGCTGTTGCGGATCCCACTGCGGCACCTGCTCGCTGCCCTCCTTCAACTGCGACGCCAGTTCTCCCGAGCCGTCCTTCAGCTGGGTCGTACCGTCGGCGAGCTGCCCGGCGCCCTGCGCCAGCGTCTCACCGCCGCTCGACAACTGGCCCAGGCCGTCGTCGAGGGTGCGGGCGCCGGACGCCGCCTGCTGGCCGCCTCCCTGCAGCTGGGTCAGTCCGTCGCGCAGTTGTCCGGCGCCGCCGACGGCCTGCGTCATCCCGGCCCGGTACGGGCTCGACGGGTCCCCGAGCTGGAAGGCGAGTTGCTGGGCGCCGTCCCGCAATTGGGTGAGCTGCGCCCGGGTGGCCGGGTCGAGCACCGCGCCGAGCGCGCCGGTCACCTGGTCGACGAGCTGGTTCACCCCGGCGCTGACCTGCCCCGCCCCGTCCCCGAGTTGGGTGGTCGCCCCGGAGAGCTGGTCGAGGCCACCGGCGAGCGCTGACGCGCCGCCGGATGCGGTGTCGATGCCCGCCGACAGCTGCGCGGTGCCGTCGGCGAGGGCGGTAGAACCGGCCTTCGCGGTCCCGAGGCCGTCGGCGAGGGTGCGGGATCCGCCCGCGAGTTGCTGGGCACCGGCATCGGCGGCCTGCGCGCCGGTGGAGAGCTGTCCGGCGCCGTCGGCGGCCTTGCGCAGGCCGTCGCCGGCCGCCCCGAGTCCGACGAGCACCTGGTCCACCGACTGTTCGCCGATCTGCGCGCCCACCACGTTGAGGATCTGCTGGGCGGCGTTCTGTCCGATGATCGTGCCGAGGTAGTTGTTGGCGTCGTTGTACGTGAAGATGATTCGGGCCTTCTGCGGGTCCGGCCCGGTGGGGGAGGCCACGGATTGGCTGAAGTCGCCGGGCAGGGTCACCGAGAAGTAGTAACGCCCGTCCGCGACGCCCGTGGACGCCTCGTACGCGGTGACCTCGTGGAAGTCGAGTTCCCCGGAGTCCATCAGGCCCTGCGCCACCTGGTCGCCGGCGTTCAGGGGTTTGCCGTCGACGACGGTGCCGTGGTCGCTGTTGACCAGGGCGACGGGGATCTTGTTCGCCGCACTGAACGGATCCCAGAACGCCCACAGGTACAGCGCGCCGTACAGCAGCGGCATCAGCACGATCGTCACCAGCGCGACCCGCGGCATCAGACCGCGCGAGAACCGCTTGAGTTCGGTGCCGAGCGACATCCCTGCGAGCATGGCTACTCCTCGCCTTCCGGTGCGACGTCCGAGAGCGGGTGGAATTCGTGGGCAGGCGAATTCGGCGGCAGCGGATTGACGGCGGACGCGATCACCGTCTGCCGTGCCCCGAGCATGGCGAGGTGTTCGACGAGTCGCGCCCGATCCTGCTCCTCACGGACCTGCTCGAGGTCGTCGATCAGCAGCAGCGGCGGCACCTTCGTGTTCGCGACGGCGATGCGCAGCAGCATGCTGTCGAGTTCACCGAGATCACTGACGTAGTCGGTCAGCTTCGGCAGCGGGCGGTTTCCGAAGACCGGCGCGCACACCTGCTCGAGTTCACGCTGTCCGGCCCGGCGGATCAGCAGGTACCACGTGGCGTCCCACCGGATCTGCTCGGTGATGAGGTCGCGCACGGTCACCGATTCGGAGATCGTGTCGATGCCCGCGAATCCGGCGATCGCGGAGACGGCGCGGATCGCGGCCGGTTTGGTGCGTCCGAGCACCCGTAGCTTGCCCGACGACGGCCGCATCCTCCCGCTCAGCGTCAGCAGCAGCGACGTCCGGCCCGATCCGGCGAATCCCTGGACCACCGCGAGGCCGCCGAACGGGATGCGCAGGTCGACGGGGCCGAAGACCGGCCCCAGGGAACCGCTGCGGGTAAGCCCGTCCGCGCGCACGGCGAGTGCGGGACTGACGGGCTCCGAGAACCCGGCGTGTTCGTCCATGCTGGTCACAGCGGCTCACCAACCTCGGTTCGGCGGCGGGATCGACCCGTCAAGCCAAACACAACCGGCTGGTCTGCGCCGGGTATGGCGCGAATCGGTTCACGCCCGTCGGGAACCTCGGTCCCCCCGCGTTTTGCGCACTTATCGCGGCCCGGAGGGGCCGGGACGCGCGATAAGTGCGCAAAAC